>CAMDMZ010000064.1 GCA_945902805.1 Propionivibrio dicarboxylicus
AGCATGGGGGAATTGAAAGGGATGCAGGTTCAACTCAACAAACAACGGCGGTGCGCTACTTCATTGCCAAGCAAACCAATATGCCTACGTATCGGTGAAGGTACGTGGCCTGTTTACCGTGCGTGCTCAATGGCGACAAAATGGGGTACGAGTGGTGTGCTTGGGTCACATTAGCGTGCGGAGTCAAAGCTCCCAAAAAAATGAACAACCTCTGGCAACCGCGCACCGCAGTCGAATTCTCTTTCATCATTGGGGGTGCCTGCAAGTCCCAGACATGACCATTAGCATGACTCGATACTTGATCGCCGGCATCGCATTCTCCTCAGGGTGGGCAATACCCCTTGCTCTGCAGCTTACATGCCAAGGATCAGTTCGATTCATAGTGACTGACTACTAGGAAGTGTGGAGAAAATTTCTCATGCACAGGTCCCATCGCCGCACTATATATTGCAGTGCCGGTTCTCGCACCAACGATTCATAGTGCTCTCCATTGCATTTCATCAGGCTCGCGCCACGCGAAGTTGTCGGATGAAAGATCGGACCGGGCACAGCCCGCCTGCGGCGCCCACTAATCCTGTAACAGGGCAGTCATCCCCGCGAGGCTGATGGCCTGCGCATCGTGGCGCAGACCAAAGCGTTCATTGCCGGGAAGACCACGTAGCGCCGGGCGATGCCCAGGTCATCGCAAGCCAGTGCAAAGCCTCTGCCCGGACTGGGGGCTGATGAGCGCTTGACTTCAATGGCGATGTCGAGCTTTCCGCCTTTTTCCAGCACGAGATCGATTTCTGCGCCCGCTTGCGTGCGATAGAAATACACCGTTCGGCGTGGTGCGGCGGCCAGCACAAGATTTTCGAGGCAATGCCCTTCGTAACTGAGACCACAGACCGTATGCCCGAGCAGATCGTGCAGGGTTTCGATTTCAAGCAGGCCGTGTAGGATGCCACTATCGCGCAGGTACACCTTGGGCGACTTGACCAGCCGTTTGCCAATGTTCCCATTTCACGGGTGCAAACGTCGCAGTAGCTGCAGGTCCACCAAGAGATCAATGTACCGGTCAACCGTCGGATTGGAGACTCCGAGCGCACTCGCCAAGCGTGCCTGATTGAGGATACTGCCTTGCTGGTGGGCGAGCATGGTCCACAAACGGCCAATGGTCTCCGCCGGCATACGGGGAGCGAACATCGGCACGTCGCGTTCGAGATAACTGCGAATGAAGTCGCGTCGCCATGACAGGCTCAGTCGATCGTCGGCGGCCAGCAGGCTATTCTTTGATGTCAGCGCGGATGCGGATAGGCGATGCCGAACTGAGGCTAAGCCACCTGCTTCATCCGTTACGTACGAAATCATCATGTGATGCCCGCTCAAACATTGCGTTTCGCTAATATACCCGGCCGCCACGACGAGTAAGTGGAACGCGAGCCGATCACAGGGATACTGAGTTGAGCAGTCATACGGACCGACTGCCCAGCGACAGCCCCTCGGCCTTATGGAAAGCTTCACATAATGCAGAGGTTTTCATAGCGCCCCTAAGCGGAAGTGGCCCAATTAGGATAGCGGACGTTCAATGTTTGAATTAGCTCTCATACTTAAGTTCGCCGGTTACCTTGGTAATACGTAAAGCGATGGCTACCGCGAGCAATATCGGCCCGAGTAAACGCAGCACTTCCTCTAAGAGGCTACGTTTCTTGTTATCACGCAACTGAAGGATGGTTGCAAGGTGCTGATTCACAATTAGGACTTCACGACGAAACTGGAGAAAAGACCACGTGAGGGCTTGGTCTGAAACAGTCGGAACCGTAGGAAGCCGATTCATTGCCAGAGGTTCAGCTAGTTCTTCCAGTTTCATCGGAAGCATCGGAAGAACCTGCTTGAACCAGGAGCAGGCGGCATCGTACTCCTTCTGTGAATTTGACAATTCTAGTTCAGACGGTGAAACCGGTGAGCGAACAAAGGTTCTACAAACTGCATCGCTGGTGCCAAATTGCGCCGCGGAATGGAGCTGTCGCAGCGCGCTAGCCATTCGGCTTTCTGCTAGCGAAAGAAGATTGTCGGACACAACGTTTCGTGGAATCTCCACGGCTCCCACTATGCCAAGAGCGCCAACGCCCAGCCAGACATAGTCGACTTTCTTCCAGGCGGCTTTGCTGAGGCTGAAGTGGTGCACGAGTAGCCAATGGAATATGCCGAGCGAAAGCACAAAAATTCCAACCACCCATTTTGTTTCAGCAAAGAATGGCAGTGCAAATTCAGTATCCATAGGGTAAGAGGGCTAATCGGGATAGGACGAAGCCTCGCGGCCCCTCCCTCCCACACCACCGGACGTACGGGTCACGTATCCGGCGATTCTATAGTTTAAATTACTACCGTGGCGCAAGGCTGGATAGTCCCATGGTTTCGAAGAAACGCAAAGGTATCCTGTTGTTGTTCATCGCTCCGCAGCTTCGGATTGGGCTTCCTCCAGACCCCGCCTCGCGGCGACGCCCTTGCCCTTCTCCTTGCCTTCGGCTCTGCAGACCTGGCCATCGGACTTTCACCGACGAAGTAATGCGCCATGCCCGGCGCACACGTTTGAATTCAGCTACACTGCGAAGCAGCGTCGGCTTGACTAAATTGTTAACCGTCACGAGTCTGGGGCTCCTTTTTCATCTGCAACTCCGACCAGCGACTGTCTAGGCGTATGAAGTACCTATCCCTTCCTAGGTACTCAAGTTGAGTGGATCGAGAATCATGCTGCTGGGCTGACTGTGAAGCCGGTAATTCCGACTCAGGTGTTGGTAGGACGAAATCTGCTGGCAACCCAATAGTTACACCAACATCTTCATCGTGCATGGTGAGATAGGTAATTCCATCGATAAGCTCTTTGGAGCCTCGCTCCTTAAGTATGGGGAGAATCGAGTAGTACTCCCCCACCGCCTCAGCTATTTTGAACTCCACGGGAGCCGCTTTCTTTATCGCGGGGGGATCTTCCAATTCGATGCAAAGGTGTGGTGAGAAATATGACTCAGAACCAAATCGAAACTTTGGTGCTTTGCCGTTAATAGTCGTGATCATTTGAGACTGAGCTTTCGCCTTTGATAGGGCCGATGAGTCAAACCCATCAGACCTACCTTTGGCCTCCGCAACAATCCATTCGTTGAGCCTTGAGCTACATCCGATCAAGTCAGGTCGCGACTTCCCAGGGATAAACGAAATAGCCTGACTTGACGTCGAAACGTGCCATAGGAGTGGGGTGCCAAGCAACCGGCCAGCAAAAAGCTTAGTTAGTGTCATCCCAAGGAAGTATGAAGCAGCTCCTTTCTCAGTCTGATCCATTTCCGCATATAGGCCACTCTTGAACAGATTTGAGTCTTTCTGCGTAAGGCATGTGTAAAGCAAGTACGTTCTATACTTTTTCTCAGCTCTAGAGTGCCCCGGATGCTTGAGGTGATAGCAACTTGAGCTTTTCCCGTAGGTGACAGCGCCCCAGACAAGCTCCGCCCAGGTAACACTTAGATTTCCTGCTCTAATTGATGGGCCGAATCCAACCGCTTTGTATGGAATGATCATTGAAGGCTAACGAAGCTGTAGAAAAAGTCTGTTCATCAGTGCATTCTGCTGTGAACCAACTGGAATAACAAGACTTTAATTCCAATTGAATGAAGGAGTCTTGGATGGCCCGCTACAAGCAGATCGACACCAGCCCACGCTTCATAGCCGTCGATCTTGAACGGCAGTTGCTGCCAGGCACCTTCGAACACGCCCTCAACCACCTGATCGACCGCGAACTCGACCTCTCCGGCGTCAAAGAGGCCGCTTCACGCCTTGCGAAAGGCTCCACCAACGAGTAAAACTCACCCGTCCTGTCATCCTCCACTGGGGGAATTAGACCTGGCCACAGATGGAGGAATTGGAAGTGGCCGCCGGGGCTCGCAAGAAGTTGGCGGGGCGAGGGTGCAGCGATTGCGAAGCCCAATCAGAATAGGAAGAAGCCTCGCGGTCCCGTCTCCTACACCACCGGATGTACGGCCACATTTCCGGCGGTTCGAATGGCCACAAGTTGTCTCCTTTCGTTGGCGGCCATACTGTAATCTGGGCCGACAAATGCCTGCCGCGACGTGTATTGGTATTGAGGGAACAGAACCTTCAGCGCCTTTTCGATCGGCTCGTATCCGTCACCGACAATTGCGTGACCATCGATGAGGAGTTTGAAGTCCTTGATAAAAGCGGGTCCAATGCCATTGTTTAGAAGGTCGACGACATAGACGTGGTTTGTCTTATTGAAGTGAATCCACGTTGTGAGGTGGGGTCGGACGGACAGCTTGTTGTATTGGCGGGCAATGCGCGCTTGCCAGATAGTTAGGCCAAGAGCGCATATCGCGATTACTGCGCTTGAAAACCCTGCTATTGCTTCCCAGGTCAAGATGGACTCTCTTTGATCGCTAACGCGTTCAAGGTCATGCGGGCTGCGCGGCTACATCGCGTAGCGTCCAGCGACCGAAGAGAGCGACGCCGAGCACCATGTTAGATTTCAGTTGCTTCAAGGTATTTTCCGAGCGCCCTAAGCTCTGCCGACGGAAATGCGTGCGGTTTGCAAGTACAGGCTTTGAACGTTCGAAGCAACTCCGACCACTTGGCAAGAGTTGATGGCGACTCAAGCGCCGCCATAGAGTAAAAGCCTTCGAGCCTCACCTGTTTGGCAACGTCAAAGCCAGTCATCGCCCACAAATAAACGATAGAACGAAATGGTTCCCCGGCTGGAGACGCAAGAAAGTCGAGGAGCGTGTAGAAGGCATTTAGGCCAACCTTCATCTGTGGTGTGTTGATTTGCTCGAAGAACGGTTCAAGAGTTTGTAGCCCAATCTTTGAGCGTTCTCCATGATGACTTTTTGACGAGTCCATTCTGAGTGACCAGATGTGCGCTTCCACAGAGGCGACGGCTCCTTCGTTGAGATCACGGGCAACCGTGGAAAGGGTGTCGTTAAGAATGCGCCGTAGATTTTCCTTTGATCGGTGTTCACGCCAAGAACTAAGCAACTCAAAGAGTCCGACAAACAACACGCCATCAAGACATAGCCCAAGTAGTTCGGGTGCGATGCTATTTTGTAAATAGGTAGCGTCTGCTGCCACACTAGGTAGCACAAACCTATAAAGCACATAGGCTGTTGCAACCAGAAATATTAGCAACGCTATGAGGGGTTGGCGGGCGAGCATAATAGCCTATGAAAGCAAACGTTTGAATTCAGCACATCACCCGGTGGGGAGTACGACCAGTCTGCACGGCCGGTTCCGACATCTGTTTGGGAGCAGTTGCCGCCTGGCAACCACGTCTTTCCACGAAGCGCTGCTTGCGTGTCCGTGTCAACACCTACGGTGTTATGCGCGTACGCGAATTGCGTTTCGAAATTTAGTAGTTTTTTCACGCTGTATGGATCCTTCAACATTGTGCATTTCATCGCGCATCCCCGCGTGGCGCTCCATGTTCGCGGGAACGTGAAGTACGCACCAATAATGTTTGACAATCAACCGGTCAGATTGACCAGATCCTCCGCATCCGCCGCCGCATCGGGCGCTTTCGGTTTCCGTCCTCCGGGTTTCTTGCCCGTCTGGACTTCTTTCACGGCACGCGCCCCCATCATGGCGTCGTACTCGGCTTTCTCCCGGAGATAGCGTTCCTTGGCGCGTTCCTTGATCGTCGCCTTGGCGGCGGCAATTGCTGCCAGACCTATGTAATTGACACTTCAGACAAACGTTTCGGAAACCCGTAACCAGGTGTACGAAAACGCTACTGTCGGCTGCCCCGCTTTTCTGTCCGAGCTGCCGGCCACTTCTTGGTGATCGCTTGGATCGGGCAATATCGGAAGGCGAAGTCCCGAAGCCCCTCGGGTTCACGGCCGCCGTCTCGAACGAGAATCCTGCATAACAGAGATCGAGTTTTTGCTGGATCAAGACCTGGCGCGAGCTGGAGCTTGCCAGAATCAAGCATCTGCAGAAAGGCAATCGTGACGGTTAATAGATTTTCGCCTATGCCATCTTGCAACTGTCCAAGCCGATTCTGACCGCATCGACGACTGTCGCTTGCGGTGACCCTACCATTGTCCACATACGAAAATTCCAAGCCATATGCACTTTTTCCATCTATTGTGCCGGAACAAACTATGAGCGCCGAACCGCCTTGGCTAGAAACAATCTGCGAATACTCTCCATTGCTAAGGTCTTGGCGCTCTATATAGCTGATGGGGATGTAGGGCCGCCAGTCGATCGTCCTATTGACTATGTTTCCAAAAACCGTGAGAAATCGTGTTTCGGTGCCTGGGAACGACTGACTTCGGATCTCTAACGCTTTCGGGCGACTTCCAAGCAGCCGCGTCAGGGGACGCGACCCAAAGAGCTTGCTGGCGGGGAGATCAATTCCCTGGGCAAGTCCATGCATAACGATCCATCCGCTCGTATGGTATGGAGCGTCATCGAGGTTGATTCGCCAGTCGTGCCTATTCGACGCCCCAGAAATTGAAAACGCCGCCTGGCTAGCTTTCAGTAGTTCACCCTCGGTCATGGCTTGAACGATTTCACAGAGTGCGGCGCGTCGTGCCTCGTGCTCCGTTGTGCCGAACAGCAGCTCGGGAGACCGGGCAAAACCCAAAGCGCTTGCCGCCATGCCAACATCGCGAGCAGATAAAGCGTGCGCTCCGCTTTCTAGACAAGTTCTCCTTACATATTGAAGTCGATCACGATAGGCATCAATTTGGGTCGTCCCATCCACGACATCAACACGCGATTCATTTACAGAGGATTTCGGCAAGGCATCCAGCAGCGCGCCTTGCATCAGTATGTCTGCTCGAGAGACACCAGCTACTGCGATTCGCTCCGAAACCCACTGGAGGCCGGCCGCGGACTCTTTCGAAATGGTTTGAATCCAGTTGTGAGCACTCTTCGCAATATCACCCTCTTCGGTACTACGAAACTCATTCTCTTGCGCTGCGAGAATCTTGAGCGCCACGTCGTAATCCCCGGTGTTGATGTGAGTTACTGCCAGCTTGAGCAGATCATTTCGAAACCAACTCAACAGTGAGGTCGATGCGAACTCGTGCTCTGATCTCACCATCTGGTCGAATTTCGATAGCACCGCTTTTGCTGCTGCTCCAAGGATGATCACGGCGAACCCAATCGCCAATAAGCGTGTGATCGTGTCAAAATAACCTAGCTCCCGAATACTCTTCGGTCGCAGCGAATTGGTGAGGTAAGCAAAGGTGTCGAAAATAGTGCGTTTTTGAAGCGACGCCGCGATGGTAACCACTATAGCGATCAAGCCAAGCAACAGTTCCGGCCAATAAACTCGCAATAGAAATGGCATAATACTTAGCTTCGTCATGAACCCCATCTGCGGAGCGGCGCTCATGAGCGACCAGGTCAGTATGCCGATAACAATCACGACTCCTTTCCATGTGTTACGGAAGAACTCGGTTATCCCGATGGTTCGCATTCCAGTAGTCATTGTCTGGCCACCTGGTCCACATAGTCTTGAATGTCACTTTTGAAACTCGCACGCTTCACCATCATCGAGACAAGCCGAAGCGCCCGAACTGTCTTTTCGCGTGACTCTGGAGCTAGATCGAGCTGACTTATCCTCAATTTATGACGCCAGAAAATCGTACGAGCTTTCCCTAGCAAAGACAAGTCTCGAAGAGTTCCATCCGCCCGTCGAGCAGCATCATCGAACAATTTACTCGCCTCATCGAACTGCTTCTGGCGAAGTGCGTTCATTGCCTTCAAATATCGGTGCCAGGCATCAAGTTGCGTACCCGCTGGTACGTCAACAAGCCCTTCCAAGGTCAGCGACGATATATGGGTACCTTCTGCCAAATGGCCGAGTAGCCTAATGTACGCTTTCTGTTGCAGGAAAATCTCTGCGGGGCGTTCACAAGCACTCGAAATAAGTAGCGTCATGTTGTCAGTTGGGCCAGTGCCTGCTGGCGGTCTATCGACGTGATCCATGATACGGAGTGATGTCTTGCTGAACTTGGCACAAGTCGCCCAATCTCGACGACTGATTGCATCAAGCATTTGGGTTCGAAGTACGAGCTCCAGTCTTCCCAAACGATTGTTGTCGTTCCAGATATCAATATTCTCCTTGAAAAGACTAACGAATTCGTCGTGCTCTCCTGCTGCAAGCAGGTAACTGCCCCGGCAGATCTCGTCAGGTACCGGTTCCAAATACTCGTCGCCGTCTATGCATTCCGACGACAACTTGGTCGACACAAAATGCCGCATTGAAGGATCAGCTTCCCTGAAAGCAAGACTTAACCCGGGTATTGATCGGGGCTCATGACGGAGCCTTGCTTCGGATATGACGAGAAGCGCATGGAACACGACCAACAATACCGCTGCAGCCGCAAGTGACCAGAACACGGCGTGTCGCGTGGTGCGTAAAAAGCGCGCCTGGGCCGCGCTTCCGCCTGTTCCGTGCTCATACTGAAGTTCGTTCAACTCCGATGGATCACTCATATCACTGTCACAATTGTAGGTTATGTCATCGCACCGTATAACATGGTCTTGTGGCTACTGGATCAACGCCCGCAACACTTCTGCATCTGCGGTCGCGGAACTGTTGGAACATGCGCGGGCCATATCTGCCGACAGCGAGCTGTTCCTCTTTGAGTTTGGCAAACGCCCGACGAGACGTGGCAGCCCCATCGAGTGTGTTTCGTCGGGCGAACCGTGCTTGTGCTGCGGCGGTCACGGTTTTTCGGACAGTCGGATAAGCTAAGGAACGCCTACGAACTAACTTCCCGGTTTTACCCAGTTGAATTTGGCGTGATTGTCATGCCATCATTCTGCTGGTATGCGACGGAATAATCAACCTGTCAGAACTAACAGGTTGTCATTGCTACGGTCCACCACATATTCACCGACGCCAGATCGCACCATCTAGCCATTAATCGGCAATCGCACCCCCACCTTGCAGCTTCAACACGCGCTGAACCGCCTTATCGGCCACGAATTCGTTCTGATGGGCCTCGATAATAACTTCAGGTACGACGTGACCGGCGCCCTGCTCTATCCGGTCAGCAGATTTCTGAAGGCAGTGCCGCTTACCTCAGCAAAGGCATCGTGAGCAGACGCAGCATCAGGCGCACCTGTTTTGACCACATAAGCTCAGTAAGGTTTCTGTCATTATTGACGGAGGCGAGGAGGGAGGACGGCGATATATGTCGACGGTTATCTACAGTGTCGCGAAGATGCGTCATAGATATATCAAGCAGGACTCGAAGTCGATGGCTTGACGGATTGGGACGGCAATCTATCGGTTGGAATGGGACAAAATGGACCGGCTGTACCACTCTGTTCTTCACCAACCGAAAGGAAGTCATATCATGAAAAGTAACGTCACCACCCTGCGCCCCGTCCAAAACTATCGCAATGCAATACTGCCCGACTACGTCACGCTGCGGGTCGAAAAGTACTACCGCGAGCGTGTTCAGGAAACCTGGGATGGCGGACATGTAATGCACGGGATGATTCCAGATTCCACGGCACTGATGCTGACGAGCAACGACTATTTGTCCATTGCACGCCATCCGTCAATTCTGAGTGCCATGACCGAAAGCTTGCAGCATGACGGCAATGGGGTCTTGATGTCGGGGATTTTCCTCCATGGACCTTGCCCTCAACTGGAACTGGAGCAAAGACTCGCTAATTTCATGCACGCAGAATCGGGTGTGCTCTGTCAATCGGGCTATACGGCCAATACCGGATTAATTCAATGTATTGCCAACGACCAGACTCCAGTCTATGCCGACATGATGGCGCATATGTCGCTTTGGGAGGGGATTCGTTCTGCAGGAGCCAAGGCAGTCCCATTCCACCACAATGATGTAGAGAACCTTGAACGGCAGGTACTGCGTAATGGCCCGGGAATTGTCGTCGTCGATTCGGTCTACAGCACCAGCGGAAACATTGCGCCGCTGAAGGAAATCGCCGATATTTGCGATGCTCAGGGGTGCGTATTTGTCGTCGATGAATCCCATTCATTAGGAACACATGGCCCCAATGGAGAGGGGTTGGTGGTCGAGATGGGTCTGTCCGACCGAGTTCATTTCAGAACCGCTAGTCTTGCAAAGGCGTTTGCCGGTCGCGCGGGATATATCGCATGCTCAAAGCGATTCAATGAGTACTTCAAGTCAGAGTCATTTCCGGCAATATTCAGTTCCACATTACTGCCTCACGATGTTGCCGGGTTGAGCGCGACCCTGACGTTAATTCAGCAGGAAGGTTGGCGGCGGCATCGACTTCACCAGAATGCAAATACTGTGCGACAGGAACTTGAGGCACTAGGATATAACCTCAATGGAAGTGAGTCGCAAATCGTCTCCCTTGAGGCCGGGCCAGAACAGCAGACTATCGTTTTGCGAAATGCACTGGAGTCACGAGGAATCTTCGGCTCTCCCTTTGTTGCCCCGGCTACGCCAAAAAATCGTTCCTTGATTCGCTTTTCGATTCATGCCGGATTGTCTGATGCCGATATCGAGCGGCTGATTCGTGTTTGTCGAGATATCCGGGAGGAAGTGGACCTGGCTAATTGGTCATCTACACGACGGCTGAATCGAAGCAAGGGACGACCGGGTGCCGGTAATTCCATGATGGTCCCTGCGAAACAGATTGCAGTGCAGGCTTCCGTAGCGGCATAGGCTATAGGGCTAAGCCAGCGACGGGAAAGGCCTCCGTCGTTGGCTGCCTTGGGACGCCGGTCTCAAAAGATGGAGGCTGACCAAAGTCATCGTCCTGGAATTCCTTGCCTACTCTCGCTGTCCAATTGGTCAAGGTAGTCGCTGTAGCTGAAAACGTGCTTCAGATTGAAGGCAGGAGGGCTCTTGACCACTGTGTACATGTACCAGCTATCGTCCTCCCCTCTAAATTCAGAGGCCGGATAGATATATGACTCCCAGTCATCGTACTCAGGTGAGTAATTTCCAGATGTCTTCCAGAAATAGGGAATGGAGCGACGGCTGCTCAAATGCCTCAGCAAGCCCTCGGGAGCAGCTTGCTCGTCGGCAATTTCAAAATGGCCGCGCATGATTTCTTCCGTCTGCACGATCAGTAAATGCGCTGTTCCCGACATATCAAGCATCAAGACCCCGTCCGGCATGCAGGAGAGGTAGTGTTCGACAATCTTCAACTCGGTCCGAATTTCGTTGAAGCGTTGAGCGAAAACCGGATCGAAAAGGAACTTATGCGAGCCAACCCTTAAGACCTTGAGCAGCGTATCTTCAATCTGTTGCAAATAGCTCGCCTGAAGTTCGGTGATTGCGCTGTTCAAGCGTGACATCGCATCGGGGTACTGCTTCCGGATAAACCGGTCAATAATGCCTTCATTGAAAGCCTGTACTGCAATCTGCTCATCAGCTTTCCCGGTCAGCAAAATCTTTTTGACCGCAGGATTCTTGATGTTTCTGCACAAATCGAGGCCGTTCATATCCGGCATATCGTAGTCAACGACGACCACAGATATCTGCTCGAACCGTTGCTCGTTATGGACCTCCCTGTGAATCTTGTCCAAATTGACGTCAACAACATGATGAGCATA
The DNA here is from genome assembly GCA_945902805.1 of Propionivibrio dicarboxylicus. GTDB lineage: Bacteria > Pseudomonadota > Gammaproteobacteria > Burkholderiales > Rhodocyclaceae > CAMDMZ01. Next base: position 11,561 of record CAMDMZ010000064.1, read on the forward strand.
GTTGTACTCGCCACGGTGCCGGTACAGGGAAAAGAAGTCCTCAACCATAGGGGGCATTGCCGTGGTTCCGTTCAGCGCGATTAAAGCCGAAAACGGCGAGCTGAATTGCCGAAACGCAAGGCGCGAGTTGAGTCCAAGTGCGATGCTTTCGAGAAAGGACTTGCTGTCGTCAACAAAAGCAGCGGTCGTCGGGAAAAAAAAGGGTGGTATTGCGTACGGTCTCATATTGCGGGGAAGTAAAGGTCAAACTCAGTGAATTCGTTCAAGGTGGAACGGCACTCAATAGTGCCACCAAAGGAGGTCATGGCATCGCGACAAAAAGCGAGACCAATACCTCCTCCCAGAATGCTGTCGCTATCGTCTGACGAAGTATAAAAGCGACTAAAAATATGCGGGAGCAACTCTTGGCGGATACCCATGCCGGTGTCCCTGAACACCAGACGATTTCCAGCACCGGATCGGTAGGACCGAATCGTGATGTTTCCCTTGCCGACTTTAGCGATATGTCTCAACGCATTCTTGATGAGGTTGAACAGGATGTGAACCATCAACAATTCATTGCCAAGAAACCGGAAATCGGCATCCAGCGCAAGTGAAATACGGGACTTTTCAGCTTCCGTTAGGGGGTAGCGTGCGATGGCAGTTTCAACACACAAGCGGATTGAGCATTCGATCAGATCGCTGGTTTCCCGTCGGGTTTGACGCGCATTCACCAGCAACATATCGATAATTGCTTGCGAGTGTGCTGCTTCGGTTTCGATGCGTCCCAGTGCGTTTCTGATGGAGTCGAGTTGAATATTGCGAATCGGGGGGACATCGAGTTTCTGGGATTTCGCGAGTTCGTAGCCTTTCAGCAAGCTTGGCAGAAACTCGCGTAGGCCGGTTGCGGTAGTCGAAATGCTCACCAGGGGTGTTCGTAGTTCGTGGGCAATGCTACTGGCTGTTGAGATCATTGCGCGTTCTTGTTCTACTCGAACCATTAGCGAAGCATAGTTCGAGGCCGCGCCCACGACTACTGCGAAAAAGAAAATAGGCAGATAGGTGACACTTACAAAGGCTATCTGGACCGTGTCCGTCGTCAGGACATAGGCAATCCAGGCAAAAAGGGTACCGACAATAAAGTGAACAATTAGGGAAACCCAGTCAAGAAGCAAGATCATGGTGAAAAGAGCCACGAGCGCCGAGGCAACCCAGACCTCAGTGCCATTGTTCTTCAGGAGCATGAAAGTGAAGAAAAATGGCAGCGAATACAGCAGCGCAAAATACCAAAGATGCGGCAAGTAACGTCTCTGGCTGTGTGTCCAGTATTGAGTGAAAACAAGAGGGACGAAAAGCGCGGAGCCGAAAAGTCTCATGGGCAAGTTTTCGTATGGCTGTGGAAACAAGTCGGTCCAGACGTAGTAATACAGCGGGAAAGTGACGATACCGATTATCCCCATGGGAATGCGGCGTATATCGAAGTACTCAACATTGCGAACAGCCATCTCGAATGCGTTAGACAGATGATCCTTCAGTGCGAGACGTACAGCATTCATCGTAAAAACCGTGGCAGATTGGAATCTGCCGAACGATACTCGCCTGTTTTTCGAAAATGATCAACTAGCGAAAATATCGGTCATTGTGAGATACACACCGCTGGCGCAACCACCAGGGAAAAGACCGAGTAGTAGTGCAGGTAAGGAAGTGCGGCGCGTAGGTTACGAGATTCCGCGTAGCTGGCTGAATTGACGTGGAGCGTGGCGCTCATCGCCAGTTTCGCAGCCAGACATAGTCTACAAGTCCACTCAGAATCGATTTCCGGATTCCATTCTTTAGTCAACACAGAATATCGTTGTTGCAGGTGGTCGGCGACCCGCTGACAATCGCTATTGCTAAAGACATACGGAAGTCTTTCGTAATCGTAGTGCCAGTCTCGGTTTGCGAATTTTTGTGTGGCAATCATTGATTACGCTCCCGAGTGATCCGCTACCAATTGGGAGCGCGACGAGAGTTGACGCAGGCTGGTCTTGTCGTTATAAGGCATGCAATTGCATAGATATTTACGGCCTCCGAGTACTACTTCAGACATTCCGTGACCGAACTTACACATAAACCTGCACACCGCGTTTCGCCACGTTTGCTTTATGTTGGCAATGTGCATGAGGAATTTTTTCGTGGTTTGGTTGTCCAGGCGCAACAGATTGGGTTCGAACACTGCGGCTATCTGGTGGGTATTCCTGCGCAGGGAGAACAGTTGCAGATCGTCATGTTGAACAACTATCCGAAGTCGTGGCAAAATCATTATCGTCGCAACGAATACTTTTTGATCGACCCGACAGTTCAACATGCCAAGGCGAACGCTTCGTTTTTGGTCTGGTCGCCGTCCTTGTTTGAGCATGAAGCCTCTGACACTCTTGCACGTGATGCCAAAGATGTGGGCTTCAATCATGGCTGGACCCAACCGATTCGGGATACAAGCGGACGGTTTGGTGCCCTCACGCTGTCTCGAGGTGAAGGCGCAATTACCGCTGAGGAGTTGGTTGAAAAGCTCGCAATGATGCAGTGGCTGGCCCTTGTGGCGCACGGCATGTTGTTTCGAACGCTCCTCGCGCGGCAACAAAATGAGCTGATTATCCAGTTAACAGAACGTGAAATTGAAATGCTACATCTGGCCGCCAGCGGAAAGACCTCGGGTGATATGGCCAAAGCACTGGGTTTATCGGAACGCACGGCCAATTTTCATATGAGCAACGCCATACAAAAGCTAGGCGCGGAGAACAAAACGCAAGCCGCCGTCCTTGCAATGCAGTTGGGGTTGTTGGAATCGAAACACCCCATCAAACCGAGTGGCGTATCTACGGATTCCCGGGGTGTCTCGGTCACTTCCCCATCTGGTCGCGGTCCACGGGCAGCGCCGGATACCTTACCTCCTCTGCGCCAAAAAACCGATTGAGTTCTTTCTGAGTACGAACTGCGGCGTAAGCCTCGACAAGATATCCGGCAAGCGCTTGGGCGTCGTTGACGAGCTTTCGGGACACGGTGCGTCACTGCAGAAGCTTGAACGCAAGCCATAGATGCAGACAACCCGGTCGCAGGCCGGAGTGACAAGAGGCCGAACTACCGACTCGACATTGTATCGCTCGGGGAAATCTCCTTGCTGGATACCATCGAAACTACCGAAACGAATGGCGCGAACTTCAATCGCGGACTGGTGGATAACGACTGGACTCTCGACAAACTCGAATTCACGCGCAGCGGAGGGTGCCATCCCGGAATTGCAGATGGTCGTCAAGCAGACACTCGTCATGCTAGGTAATCGAGATGTTCACTGCGTGCCCGAAGGCATGCGTCTCATCACTACAAATCGCTTGCGCTAAGTCCAACACTAGCAAGGGTTTGCAGCGATCCTGTCAGTTCTGACAGCTATTCGTACGGCATTTTAACCACTATAGTCATGCGGTCTCTTTTGTGCAGTTAGCGGGAGCCTGCTTCTCTGACCTGACTTCAATGTGGATAGTTGCCGATCGTTGTTAGTGTCGTATTGACAGTCAGCAATTGAAATTACATAACGCGTATGACAGCCAATGAAAATAGCGAGCAACGCATGCATGGGGAGTTTCAGGAAAATGTTGCCGATTCGGAAGGATATCTAGAGACGCAACACGCGCTGTGGCTGCTGGGTAGCCTGGCTGGGTTTTATCGGCAGCCGTTCGACGTCGAGCTGGTGATGAAGCGTTTCTCGCCACCGTTTGATTTGCCTTCGCTGATCGAGGCGCTTGAGGCACTTGGCCTCAAGGCGGGCTTGGTTGCCTGGCCGCAGGACGATTGGCAGTCGTTACCGGTGCCAGCGGTGGTTTTTCTTACCACGTCGAACGCGTCCGGCAACGCCATCACCCAGCCGCCAGACACACCCAGTCCGGCGAATACGTCGACTGCGCTCACCCCTGCCCTGATCGTCAAGCACAGCGATCACACTCTGGCCTGGGTGCGACCGGGCCAAGCCAGCCCCGAACCGGTCTCTGCCGATGTAGCCCGCGCCCAATGCGTGCCCATCGCCCTCCTGGTGGCCCAAGCCGAGCCGCCACTCACCGAATCGACCAGCCAGGCCGAGAGCCTGGCGGAGCAACAGAAAGCCTTCGGCTTCTCCTGGTTCGTGCCCGAACTGCTGCGCCACAAAAGCCTGTGGCGCGACATCCTGCTCGCCAGCCTCGCCATCCAACTCGTGGGACTGGCCACGCCACTATTCACTCAGGTGATTATCGACAAGGTGATCGCCCATCAAAGTGAGAGCACGCTCATCGTGCTCGGTGTGGCCTTGGTGGTGTTTATGGTGTTTACCACTGGCATGAGCTGGATGCGTCAATATCTGGTGCTACACACCGGTAGCCGCATCGACGCCGTGCTCGGCGAAAAGGTCATGCGCCATCTGCTGCGCCTGCCGCTGCCTTATTTTGAGGCTCGCCCGACCGGCACCCTGGTCGCCCGTCTGCACGGGGTCGAAACCCTGCGCGAGTTCGTCTCCGGTGCCGCAGTGAGCCTAGTGCTCGATCTTCCCTTCCTGCTGATCTTTCTCGCCGTGATGTTTGCCTATAGCTGGCAACTCACTCTCATTGCGCTGGGCATCCTCGCGCTCGTCGTCACGGCCAGCCTCGTCATGGTGCCTGTGTTCCGCGAACGGCTCGACCGGCAATTTCTGCTCGGCGCGCGCAACCAGGCCTTTCTGACCGAATACTTGGCGGGCATGCCCACCGTGAAATCCCTGCAACTGGAGCCGGTGGTAGACAAACGCTACGGCACCTATCTCGCCCAGTACCTCTCGGCGGGCTTCGCCACCCGGCAGGTGGGCAATACCTACCAAGTCATCGCCTCCGGATTGGAACAGTTGATGACGCTGTCCATTCTCATCGTCGGTGCCTGGTACGTGATGCAGAACGTCGGTCTCACCGTCGGCATGCTGGTCGCCTTCCAGATGTTCTCCAGCCGCATGAGTCAGCCGGTGATGCGGCTCGTCGGCCTGTGGCAGGAATTCCAACAGGCATTGATTGCCGTCAAGCGGCTGGGCGACATCCTCGACATGCCGCAGGAGCCTATCACCCTCACCCCGCAGCGAACGGCCGGCGGGGCGGGTCACATCAAGATCAAGGACATGGGTTTCCGCTACTCCGAGCGATACCCTTGGCTCTACCGCAACCTGAGTCTCTCTATCCACACTGGCAAGCTCACCGTACTGATGGGCCCCTCCGGCTGCGGCAAGAGCACGTTGGCCAAACTGATGCAGGGCTTCTACTTCCCACAGGAAGGCCAAATCACCATCGACGGACGCGATATCCGGCAACTGGCCGCCAACGAACTCAGAGCCTACTTCGGCGTGGTACCGCAAGAGACAGTGCTGTTCTCCGGCACCATCTACGACAACCTAATCATGGCTCACCCGCATGCCGGGTTCGAAGACGTCATCGCCGCCGCTCGAGCGGCCGAGATTCACGAAGTGATCGAAGCTCTGCCCCAAGGCTACCAGACCGAAATCGGCGAACGCGGCACCGGGCTATCCGGCGGGCAGCGCCAGCGCATCGCAATCGCCCGCGCTTTATTGAAACGCCCCAAGGTGCTGATCTTCGACGAAGCGATTTCCAACCTCGATCACCAAACCGCCGAACACTTCGCCCAGACCATCAACCGGCTCAAGGGTAAGGTAATGATGATCTTCATTACGCACCAAGTGCCCAAGGGATTACAAGTGGATGAGGTGGTGAATATGGGGCAGCATGCGGTGCAGATCAGTTTGGTGAAGGAGGAGATTTGATGGTTGATGAGCGAATGTCGGTTTCGGCATACATGAGCCTTTACGCAAGAAGTCGACGGGAAGGTCGCTTCGACACCCGTTTCGCCAGCAAGATCGACGTCCCGGCAGCACTCAAGACCCTGCCCACCCTGGGCGGTGCCGGCAAGGTGCGCGAGCTGCAACAGGCGGCCGCCCAGTCCGCCAGCCTGGCCGATGTGCTCGATCTGGATCGCTATGCGGGAAGCTTCCTCAGCAGCGCACACCGGCAGGGGCTAACGGACTTCGATCAGTGGGTGGCGATGCTACCGCCGACGGCGGGTTGGCAAAAAAGTCGGTGCTGGCGAGACGGCGATGGAAGCGCGAACGAGATGTGGAGGATGGCGGCGTGAGTGGGAAACGTGGTCTGCCCCCTATTGTTCTGGGGCATCTGACGTGAGCGCCGACCATGGTGAACTTCCCAGCGTTACGGACGAAATCATAACGGTGCGAATTCATGTACTCGGAAATCACCCTCTGTTTTGGATTGGCATGCTGGTCCCTCTCTTCTTTGGGGCCGAAATCGCAATAACCCACGGGTGGCTTGGAGCCATACCATTTTTGCTTCTCACGGTGCTGTTTCCGTTAACCCTCCTCTTAGCGATAGCTAGAGAGCCGCGACGCATAGAGCTTAACAAGAACCTCAAAACAATTACGCTGGCTTTCAAAGGTTTCGGTCGGGTACGTCGAGTTGTACATCACTCAAAAGATTATCGTTTGGTGTACTCCCGTGTTAGGGGATTTCGCGCCCCCTGTATTCAGGTAGTGCTGCGTCCCTTTGATCTTGCTGCGGACGAAGTGATCATCGCCTCAACCTTTGATTTTGCTTATGAAGTCTCGCACGGCTTGCCGTCGAAAGCGGTGGTCCCGGCCGAGTTCGTAAAGCTTAGAGCGGCATTGGAAAACGACTTTGGGATTGTCGATATTGGACATGAGCCTGACGTCATCACAACGTCTCGAAACAACTAACTGGGGGGAAATGACATGGAAAGACCAATCATCATTGTCGGAGGAATTGCGGCTGGGGGACTTGATATACGAAACTCTGTTCAAGGCGGATTGGATGGACTACCGCTGATGCCGCAAACCGGGTACGCCGAAGTGGCCGCAAACGGATTTTCCGGTGTACTTGGGATTGTTGGCTCGATCGCTGATCTAGTGAAAGCCAATTCGTTGAGTTTCGCCGTCAACGCTACGGCGCCACAAGTGGCCTTAATTGCCCTGATGGGGGAATACGATAAGTACCTTGCTGCGCTTGAAGGGACCGATGACGATAAAAAGGTCAGTGAAATGCTCGGAGTGCTTGCAAGCTTCGGCAACTTGCTGGCGAGTATTCCATCTCCTCAATCGAGGGGCCTTGGGCTAGCAATACAGCTTTCGGCAAGTGCGGTGAAATTGGGATGGGATAACGGCTGGCGACCGTTCAATGGCGATCCCACGCCGAGTAGCTATCAGTTGACCGCCTTGAGCGAGTGGTCTCCTATGGAAACCATCCCCCCCACCATCGCCAAGCTCTTCTCGGATGCCAAAACCTGGACCCAACCCCGCGATCCCCTCATCCTCGACCTTGACGGCGACGGTCTCGAAACCGTTGGCCTCGCCGCCAACATCCACTTCGACCACGACAGCGATGGCGTCCTCACCAAGACCGGCTGGGCCGGGCGCGACGATGCCCTACTGGTCTGGGACCGCAACGCCAACGGCACCAT
>CAMDMZ010000065.1 GCA_945902805.1 Propionivibrio dicarboxylicus
CCAACGGAGCGCGGGAATACTACGAAGCCTATGCCAAGCAATACCCGAAAGGAAAATACCTCGCCTTGGCCAAGCTCGAACTGAAAAAGTTGGACGACAAGGACAAGGCCGACAAAGCACGGGAAGACGCCGAACGGAAAGTTGCCCAAGCGCGAGACGAAGCCGATCGTAAGCGGATGACCGAACTGGAAAAACAGGCAAGGCTCAGGGCGGAACAGGAGCAGTGGGAGAGCGCGAAGCGAGAAAACAGCGTCGCCGCCTACTCCAGCTATCTTGGCACCTACCCGAGCGGTTCGTACACGGTGCTGGCGCAACTGGCGAAAGAGAAAGCACTAAGGGACGAAGCCGACAAGGTGCGTCAGGAAGCCATCCGGAAGGATCAGGAAGCCAAAGCCGCCATCGAGCGTGAGAAGCAGGAAGCTACACGCAGGGACCAGGAGAGGGTTGCAACTGCGCAACTCGAAGAAGCCGAGAGCTGGAAACGTGCCAGCATCGCCACCGATAGCGCTACGGTGCAAAGCTACCTCGACCGCTACCCAAATGGGCGCTACCAGGCCGACGCTAAGACCAGGCTGGTCGCGGTGAAGAAGCAAGAGTCTGAGTTGCGCCCTGGCAAGGTGTTTAAGGACTGCGCTGACTGTCCCGAAATGGTCGTCATCCCCGCCGGCAGCTTCGAGATGGGCGGTACGGAAAGTGAAAAAAAACCTGTTCACACCGTGCGTATCGCCAAAGCCTTCGCCCTCGGCAAGACCGAAGTGACGCAGAAGCAATGGCGCGACGTCATGGGCAGCAACCCGAGCCATTTCAAGGATTGCGGCGACGACTGCCCGGTGGAGGAGGTAAATTGGAGTGATGCGCAGGAGTTCGTGAAGCAGCTCAGCCAGAAAACCGGCAAGACCTACCGTCTGCCGAGCGAGGCGGAATGGGAATACGCCTGCCGTGCCGGTGGGCGTGACGAAAACTGCGGCAGTGGAAACCTCGATAGCGTGGCTTGGTATATCAGCAATAGCGGTTCCAAGACCCATACGGTCGCCGGCAAGCAGGCCAATGCTTGGGGCTTGTACGACATGAGCGGGAATGTTTGGGAATGGACGGAGGATTGCTGGAATGGCAGCTACAGCGGTGCGCCGAGCGATGGCAGCGCGTGGACGAGTGGAGATTGTTCCGTGCGTGTCCAGCGTGGCGGTTCGTGGAGCACCTTCCCGCAGTTCACGGGGGCGGCCTACCGCTACAGGTACTCCTCCGGCTTCCGGCTCAACTACCTCGGCCTCGGCTTCCGTCTTGCCAGGACGCTCCCGGTCGTGAGTGAGTAGCCGGCAGAAGAGCCAGACTATTCACCGTCCTCTAATTCGAACCAGCGGAGCAAGTCTGCTGTCGATGAACAGTTGCGTCTTTACCTTAAAGCGCAATGATGTGCATCTGGATGGAATCTTGAATTATCCAGTAGTTTCAGTGCTGGAACGGATGGTAAAACATCGAGTGGGCAGATCATCGGTAGATGCGACCATGAAGGTATTACCAACCTTTGGTATGACATTGTTGCTGGCGCTTGTCGGTTGCGGGTCGCAGCCTCCTGCGGAGTGGGTGCCTGATAATTACTCCAACATCAGCTCTGAAAACCTTCGCGCCCCCGCATTTACTCGAGCCTCTCCCTCAGCTTCGACCACCTCCGCTCCACCTGCTTTCCCTTGACCGCCATGGCCAGCGCCCTCTTCTGGCCGACCAAGACAACGAGCCGCTTGCCACGGGTGATGCCGGTGTAAATCAGGTTGCGCTTGAGCATCATGTAGTGCTGCGTTGAGATCGGGATCACCACCACGGGGTATTCCGATCCTTGCGACTTGTGGATCGTTGTGGCGTAGCAGAGCACCAGCTCATCGAGTTCGCCGAACGGATAGATGACCTCCTTGCCATCGAACTCCACCGCCAGCTCTTCGTCGTCCCGATTGATGGCGGACATAAACCCGATGTCGCCGTTGAACACGTCGCGGTCGTAGTTGTTCTCGATCTGCATCACCTTGTCGCCGACGCTGAATCGGTACCCAAACTTGTCGACGCTCCCCTCCCCGGGCGGATTGAGCGCTTCCTGCAATGCCTGGTTAATGCCCCGAGCGCCGGTGATGCCCCGGTTCATTGGGCAGAGCACCTGAATGTCCCGCACCGGATCGACGTCAAATTTTCTCGGCAGGCGCGTTTGCACCAGATCCACCACCGTTTGCGCAATCGCTTCGGGTTCCTCCGCCGGCACCAGGTAGAAATCCGATTCCTCGCCCTTGTCCGGAAAGGTAGGAAAATTTCCATGGTTGATCTGGTGGGCGGCGCGGATGATGCGCGAGCTGGCGGCCTGGCGGAACACTTCCGTCAATCGGATCACCGGCACGGCACCGGAATCGATGAGGTCCGCCAGAAACTGGCCGGGTCCGACAGATGGCAACTGATCCACATCCCCGACAAAGATCATGGCGGAGCTGGTGGCCACCGCCTTGAGCAACTGGTTCGCCAAGGGGACGTCGATCATCGAACACTCGTCGGCGATCAACAGATCGCACTCGAGCGGGTTGTCCTCGTTGCGTTTGAACTGGCCATTCAGCGGATTGACTTCCAGCAGACGGTGAATGGTCTTGGCTTCCAAGCAGGTGGACTCCGACAACCGCTTGGCGGCCCGCCCTGTGGGAGCGCACAGCAGGGGTTTCACACCCTTGGCCGCCATGATGGTCAGGATCGACTTGACCAGGGTGGTCTTGCCGACGCCGGGGCCGCCGGTGATCACCAGCAGCTTGGAGGTGAGCGCCAGGCGAATGGCGTCCTTCTGGCTTTGGGCAAGGCTGATCGCGAGTTTCCCTTCAACCCACGGGATCGCCTTGTCGGCATCAAAGCTCGGCAGCGTGGTGACCGTCGCTTGTAGACGGCGGATCTGCGCGGCGATGGATTGTTCGGCAAAGTACAAGGGGGCGAGAAACACGCAGGGTTGCCCGTCCACGGTATCCGGATAGAGTATCTGTTCTTCAATCTCCAGCGCGATGGCGGTCTCGATGATCTCGGCCGTGATCTCGAGCAGCTTGATGGCAAGCGGAACCAGTTCCGAGTACGGCAGACCGCAGTGGCCTTGGGACGATGCTTCCGTCAGGGCGTAAGAAATGCCGGCGCGGGCGCGCAAAGGCGAGTCCTTAGCGATACCGATCTTTTGGGCAATGGTGTCCGCCGACAGGAACCCAATGCCCCGGATGTCGGCGGCCAAGCGGTAAGGATTTTCCTTGACGATGTCGATCGCCCCCGGACCGTAGGTCTTGAAAATCCGGACCGCTTTGGAGGTGGAGACGCCATGGGCGTGCAGAAACACCATGATGCTGCGGATGACCTTCTGGTCGGCCCAACCCGAGGTGATTTTCCGGGCGCGTACCTCGCCGATTCCGGGTATTTCGCGCAGGCGACCGGGGGATTGCTCGATCACGTCGAAGACAGCGGCACCGAAGGCAGTGACCAGTTTCCCGGCATACACCGGCCCGATACCCTTGACCATGCCGGAGCCGAGATAGCGCTCGATACCGGTCAGGGTGGTCGGCGGCGAAATGGAGACGAACTGCGCCTTGAACTGGCGGCCGTGTTCGCGGTCGGTGACCCACTGGCCGGAAGCGCTGGCGTATTCGCCGGGCGTGACGGCCGGGGTGTGGCCAATCACGGTGACGAACTCGCGCTCACCTTTGACCTTGAGGCGGAGGACGCAGAAGCCGTTTTGTTCGTTGTGGAAGGTGACGCGTTCCACCAGGCCGGCGATGCGATCGAATTCGACTGGTGGTGCAGCGGGCATGGACGAAATATGGAATTCAGGACACGGATCGTGGCCGGATCGCCTTGAGGCAATCTTCCAGTCCCCCGATCACAATCTGCACCGACATCGCCAGCATCAGGTTATGCGTCAGCTGGAAATCCTCGATTTGATGGCCATGCCTGTCAATGGGATGCCCGGTTGACGACAATGGGGATTCCGGCCCTTCGATACGCCGAACCCGGTCGACAACGGTCTCGCCGGACGAGACGTAGCCGAAGAGTTTCTTCCCCAAGCCACCGGCGTATCCAAGCTCGAAGCATGTCCCCGAATCCGGTTCGGAACCACGGAACGCTTCAAGATTGGCGACCACAATCTGTGCCTTGCGGATGAGTGTGATGTTGGCCTGAAAGATTTCACTCGGGTTCTCCGTTGCCGGAGGATCCATCGGCGTCAGTGGATCGAACCCGTAGCGGCGGCAAAGCTCCCTGGCTTGCTCGGCCCACTCAAGAGCATCGGGGCGGAAAACGTCGGGGCCGGCGAGGTAGATTTTCACGAGGTTTTGTTGTTTAGGCGATAGATGGCTGTAAGTTTACTCGGGAGGACTCACAGCACCAGCACAAGGCAAACATAAGACTGGATTGGCACAGTCTTGACATGATCGCATTTGTCATGTTTTGTCTATATTGATGCTTAACTATATTCGGGTGACATTTTGTTGCACATTTTCTTGTATTTGCTATCGCGTCGATGGTAATGTCGAACGCGTATTCAACCACAGGAGACTGTTATGTACCTCGCCACCAACATCAAGCCCATTGATGCGTTTCAAATCCGAATGAAAGCTGACCGCATTGCAGAAACAATCAGTTCAAGCCAGGAAGACCAGCTTCTTATCAAACGCCTGAGGAAGGTATATCCCGATCTCCCAAACGCATCCAAAGGTAGCCGTAAGGTCCTACTCAGTGCGATTCGTCAGGCCATGCTTGTCGGAGATATCGAAATCGCAGGGCAAATACACAAGGCTGTCGCGAATTTTGCAAGGCTCAGCTGTGATGCTTTCAGAGATTGTCCAGACACCAACGAAAAAATGCTCCATAACGCGCTTCACAGCTTCCTGTGGTGGAACGATATGTTCCAGCGCGCTGATTTGGAAATCAACAGGTACTCCGGCAAGCGTGCCGCCTGACGGAGCAGATCTTCACTCCGGCAGATCGAAGGCGAGGGGGCGTTCCATCTCCCCTCTCGCCGTTGCCGGTTCCGTGGCATCCCGTTTCATCAGGGCATCCCGTTTCCCATGCATTTCCTCTGCCCTCGTTACCCCTTCCTCGCGCATCACAGCAAGATCTTCCGACGACATGACCGTCATCCGCTTCGACAGCCAGAAAATGGCACCACCGAGCAAATGGGCATCCAGGGCAGGATGGGCATCCGGGAAATTGCCATCCGACGGAAGGCGATACCGATCAAGACCGGCTTGCTTGCACAGGGTGCCGAGTTGCTCCCGTTCCTGGCGTTCTCGCTGGCGGGCTTCGATTCTTGCGAGCCTATCGGCTTTGGCTTCGGCATCAGCAAGTTGTGCTGAGGCCCTACGCATTTCTTCGCGCAAACGTTCGCGCTTTTCACGCAATGATTCGACACGGGTACGCGAGGACTTGGTTGGTCCTGGACATTGTTGGCCATTTTCCTTTTGGGTTTCCATTTACGGCACCTCAGTGTTGTTTGGGGATGCCTTTAATAGTATTTGCCAGCTTCTCGAACTGCAACCAAAAAGGCGGCCATATCATAAACTGTTACGCTTTTGACATGTGCGCTTTTCATGTGTACGAATTGTCCGAAGCGCACCTATACGTCCGATGGACGTGGTTCGCCAAGGGCTTCGCCCCTGGACCCCGGAAGACTTGATGGAGACGCATCATCATGGTTAAGCAGGCAGATGGACTGTTCCACATGGACGTAAAACTGCATGGACGTAGCACCGGCGCCGATGTTGTCAAGCTCATGGCCTACCGTGGTGGTTGCTCCATGACCAGCTCAAGGACAGGAAGGAAACACACATACTCGAGGAAGACCGAAGTGGCATACAGCACCGTGTTGCTGCCTTCGAATGCGCCTGGATCGTGGCAAGACCGACGAATTCTGGCTGAAGCAATCGAGTCAGCGGAATGCCGCAAAGATGCTCAGCTCGTGCGCGAGATTGAGGTTGCACTACCGCACGAGCTGAGTTTTGATCAACAGGTTTCACTTCTCCACCATTTCATTCGGCGGACATTCGTCAATGCCGGAATGATTGCTTCCTTGGATATTCACAACAAACCCGGCAATCCCCACTGTCACATCTTGCTGTCCCTTCGGAGCGTTACGCCAGACGGCTTCGGCCCGAAGGTTCGTGGCTGGAACGAACACCACCTTGCCGAAAGCTGGCGTGAGAGATGGGCCTCTGGCTGCAATGCCGCTCTTCGCCTCGCAGGATCACCGACTCGGCTTGACCATCGCAGCTACAAGAGGCGCGGTCTCGACATCACCCCGACGAAACATTTAGGGACGCGGAGGGATTTGAATACCGAGAAATGGGATGCCCGTGCCGAAAGTAACGAACTGATCCTTGGGCGCCGACAAATTCGGGATGCCCGCTTAGCGCTTCGGCGCATTGAGCAGGATTTTTCGGAGACCCATAATGATGTGATCGACGCAGTGGTGCAAGAAACCAGGGATGCAATGGCCGGGAAACCCCATCAACATGGGCCAACCGTGGCACGTCAAAGGCAACAAGCAAAGCCTAAATCGAAGGCGGTGAAGACCAAGGCGAGTGTAGACAGTACGGGTTATGGGTCACCAAGCTAACGTGGCTCTTGACATGAGCCCATAGCTAGCGTATGATGCGCGCATGTTGTCAATGACACACATCTCTGCCGCTTTCACTATACGCTGCGCGCCCCTCTCGCGCGGCTGATTCATTTCATCCGCGCTTCCTGCGCGGATAGCTCAAACGGTAGAGCAGCGGCCTCATAAGCCGTGATATTTGTGCCAGTTCGAGCCTGGCTCCGCGCACCAGAAAACCTTTTCAATAGGGTGCGCCGTGGGTAAAGCAAAAAAGCAAAGTATCGAGCAGCGGGAAGCAATCACTGTAGATTGGGATTCAGCCGTCGATGATGACGTCGATTCCGACGATCCCAACCTGTCATCGCAACTTTTCTTGCGCGACGGAATGGCACGGCTGGACCTCGATCGGCCGCCAATTTCACACGACGTCGGACCAGCTAGAAGTGCTCTGGCGATGCACTGGCGCATGCCTGCGGAGAAAATTCAGAGTTTTACACTGCGCTCCTTGCGCTCGTCTTCGACTGCGCCAAAGCGTCCCGAGTACACCGTGCATTTTATTGATGAAAGCCGGTGGCCGGAACTTGTGGTTGAGTCTGATGCTCAAGCGATCCTTGTAGATCTGATTTGGAGGGTCGGCGGCGACAAGGGGCTTGCCAGGATGGTGCGCGCATCACCCTTTCTGGCGATCAAGGCACCGGTGGCTGACCAGGACACGAAGCAGAAAAACATGGCAAAAGTCCTGAAAGGCATGCACATGACTTTTTCTTGGGGCATGTACGACCACCTGATGTCGTTCTTGGCTAAGGAGTCCCTCAAGAATGGAATCGACACTGAAGATGAGGACGATCCAGACTTCATTCGTTGGCATCGTCCGTTCCACCCGCACGGTGTTGACGTTTTGGACATCTACGAAGCACTCGACGGGTGCAACATTCCCGATGGTGATCTTGCGGCCAAGCGGGTGCCGGCGGAAGACACGTTGACCAAGCCACCGTTGAGCCAGCTACAACACCGGCTGTACTTGGATGAGGACGTCAAAAAAGCGAAACGGTGTGCATCGGAGAGCGGTAGTGCGGAGCACTCTCGGCGAATTGGGAATCTTTACGATCGCATGCTCGAAGTTGGTGGAGTGCGCCCGCTAGCACCGGCTCCTGAGGTGTCGGAGGTGCTTGCGCTGGCCGATGCTTTTCCGAATTTCGGTCCCGTTGTTTTCTACATTGCCGAACAGATCGCGCTGGCGCGATTGCATGATGGACCTGCGCATTTCTCACCGGTGCTCCTTGCTGGACCGCCAGGGATTGGCAAAACTCAGTTCGCAACCGAATTGTCGAAGACTATTAACACAACGTTCGCAAGCGTATCATTCTCGGCCATGACTGGAGCATTTGTTTTGTCAGGTTCGGCAGCATTGTGGCATGGCTCAAAGTACGGAAAGATTTTCGAGACGTTGCATAACGGGACTGGCAACCCTATTGTTATGCTGGACGAGGTCGACAAGGTGGGTGGCGATCAACGGTACGATCCGCTCGGTCCAATTTATCAGCTGCTTGAGCCTGCGACCGCCAAGGCGTTTGAGGACGAGTACGTAAGCCTTCCCATCGACGCATCGATGATTATGTGGGTTGCCACCGCCAACGATCTGGAGCGCATTCCAAAACCCATTCTTTCGCGGTTCACAACATTTCACGTTCCGGCACCGACGCCGGACCAGGTGCTGAAGATCGCCGAGCGGATTTATGCTCAGATGCTAATGGAGCCATTCGGTTCGTTCTTCGAACCCGAATTGTCGTCCGCCGTCCTTGACACCCTTGGAACGCGCAGCCCACGGGAACTCCGTTTGCTGTTGCGCAGGGCTTTGGGAAAAGCCGCCATCGGCAGCCGCCGCTCCATCACGGTTGCGGACCTGGTCAGCGAAACAAACGAACAACCCCGCAGGTCCATTGGCTTCTGCTGCGCTTAAAGGAGATGACGATGACGAACGAAGAACGCCGCAAACGCATGGCCATTTATCTGCGGGCCGCTGCATGGATCTCATTTCTGGTCACAGTCCCGCGCACAATCGGTTTAGCGGAAAAACCAAGGCTTGTCTGTTTGCCTGGCATTCCCGCTCCTGCCTTGGAAAGCCTTCACGAGTACCTGGAGATTCACCACCGTGACGTGCTGGAACAAGCCAGGGAACCGAATGGTCAGCTTCTCAGCATTGAGGAGCGGTACTACTATCTTTGGCTGTCGAATCTGTTGGTACCGCCCGAACGTTTGGAGGTGGCGGGATGACAAAGCGAAAGGTAGAAAAAGGGCCGGATACTTACCTGGTGCTTGGAGTTGATCAGGACGGTTTCGGTCGAATCGCAATTGTGACCAACGCGGCGGATGATGATGCGGCAAAACGTGTATATCGTCGGCGCTTCAAAAACATTCCCCCGATTTCCTGGCCCCGTTTGCAGGACCTGCACGAATCCGTAAGGTTGCTTGAGCTTGCTCGTGACGGCTTACCAATCGGTCGGGATGACGTTGAGGTGTTGGACGCCCGGGCTTCCGCCCCCGGGCGTCCCCCAAAAATGGCGAATCATGCGTCGGATGAAAAATGGGTTGCGTGTCCGGGCACCATCGTCAAGGCGCTGGATGCCATCCGGGGTGCGGCGGTTGGGCGCGGACTGGACGATCCGTTTGAGAACGGTGGCGCGATTTCCACTCCGGCGTTTGACGCCAGGTCGTATCAATGGGAACCACCGACACGTGGGTCGTTCTGGTGGCGCGACGTACGCGTGACCTGGTACAAACACCTTGGTCGCGATTGCCGCATCAACCGTGCGATGACGGCGGACGAGATCGAGGAAATGAATGACGAATGTTTCGCGGCGATCGTGCTCTTGGAAAAGGAGGAGGTGTGATGCGTGTATTTGCTGATACCGAATTTACATCGTCCTTCGGCGATGGAGTTTTGATTTCGGCCGGTCTGGTAACGGAGGACGGACGCGAGTGTTACGTGGAGCTTGCGGACGGCTGGACCCTCGACGAATGCACGCCGTTCGTTCATGACGTCGTTTTGCCGTTGTTGGATCGCAACTCGAGCACGACATTCGGCACGGAAGCTGCTGCGGACTTTGTGGCGGCATGGCTTCAAATACTTGGCGATGTTGAGATCAACGTTGATGCCAGGGACGACGAATATCTGCTGAAACTGTTGCTTGGTCACCGAGCGGAGGATCTGTCGATTGCTTGGCGGTATTTGACGTGGGAGAGTGGCGCCGAAGCCTTGGAGTTCGATCGGCACGTCGAAGCGCTTTTTTACAATGTGTCGCGACGTCACCATGCACTCGTTGATGCCCGTGTCCTGCGCGATGCCTTTATGAGCTTTCCAACATGCTAAACCCGACCTATCTGTGCGCCTTGCGTGCTGCCCATCCCCGGCTTCTTGGATCCGCACCCGTTAGCATTGACAACGGCTGGTATGCGCTGGTGCGTGACACCCTGGACAAGGTCGAAGGTGAGTGTCGCGTCATGCCGGAAGACGAACGCCCAACCGTGGAGGCCATTGAACAAAAGTACGGAACGCTGCGGGCGTACCTGACGACAACAACACCAGCATTGGATCGCATCATTTTCAAGGCCGAAGAGCAATCCGAGACGACTTGCGAAAAGTGCGGTCGGCCAGGCCTTTTAAGGCAGGACGAAATGTGGTGGGTGACTCTTTGCCACGTTTGCGCAAGGGAACGTGCCGAGAAAGCGCTTTGGTGTGTCGAAAACTTCCCATGGCTATCGATGCTGGCGGCCGGACGAACTAAAGCAAAGTGTCTGGACGGCAGGGCGTGCCGCGAACTTTATTCATCCGCAACGTTGGTAGACGCCGGAATTCTTAACGATATGGAAAGAGAACTTATGAACATGCTACAAGTTAGTAACGATGCGCTGGACCCGTCTTTTGAAAACCTGCTGCGAGAACCAGACAAGCTGCGTGCCGCGTTGGATGACGTCCTCACGGGGCCCCTTGATAAATTTATGGCGGAGATTCGGGAAATCCGTGAAAAGCGGGAGCTTGAATCAAAACATCGTCAAGGATAGTGGTCCCGATGCCGGGCCTCCCTCCATCAAGATTCGAACGGACGTCACATCACCGGTAATCAGGACACACCAAAGCCGGTGGTGCCCAAACGGGACAAGCCCGATCGCAATCCCCACCGGGAGCGGCGAGCGAATCGATTCATCGTACTCGCGCGTTTTCTCTTCCCACTCACGTGATCCTTCCGGCGTGTTCAGTCGATTCCAGATTGTCCAGAGTTCGGCCTGGAAAACCTGGCTCAGTGCGGACGTCGTCAAGGGAATTGACTCTTGCTCTCACGATGCGATAGGCGCCTTAATTTTGTGCCGCCGCACCAAAGCATCTTCGATTAACTGCGCCGCCGGTACATTTTGATCACGCAACCACTCAACAAGCCAGCGAGGCAACCGATAACCTACGGGGATCTTGGCAAGTTGCGGGGGCGTTGGGGGACGTCCAGCACCCTCGCGTTTTCCGCCATGCATGGTTATTCC
This sequence comes from Propionivibrio dicarboxylicus, assembly GCA_945902805.1. Lineage (GTDB taxonomy): Bacteria > Pseudomonadota > Gammaproteobacteria > Burkholderiales > Rhodocyclaceae > CAMDMZ01. The sequence continues at coordinate 11,123 of CAMDMZ010000065.1, forward strand.
TCGGTGTCCTTGGTGTCCCCGGAATCCTTTTCACCAGGCTCGTTGCCGAGCCTTGCGTCAAGACTCTCAAGCCACGCTTCCTGATCGCCTTCATCATCAGCATCGGTCACACGACGTGCACGATCTTCATTTGTCTTTGTCATGCTCATGCTCCTTTTAATGTGTCATGTACCGGTTCAAATCATCGCGGACCACGATGCAAGTCATGACCGGGACCGTCGTCGTTGCTCGCAGGCTTGATAGCATGCGCCGGGTGATTCGCGTAGGGATCGATGCTAAGGTCGGCAAGTTCCGGAAGCAAATCCTCGGGGCTAAGGCCTGTGCCGAGAGGGGCAGGGTCTGGCTCAGATGGCGACCGTTGTGCTCGGCGGGCTTCGGCTTCCATCGCCGACTTCGCAAACACCACAAATATTGAGCGTGCTTCGGCGTCGTTGTTGCCAGAGGAAAGCATGTGTGTTTGAACGTGCCAGGCATCTTGAATCGGTTGAGGGAATGCAGTGAGGTCGGGTTGTTGTCCTTTTCGCTCGACTTCTACTAGGGTTTTATAAGCCTGAATGATGGGGTCGGCTTGCAATCGTTCGGAGCAATGAGCGAAGTTTTGAAGTTCTGCCTCAAGAGGGAAATCCTCAGGGTCGCCACCCTCTAAATCTAAATCTGACTTCTCTAACGCAAAACGGGCAAACGCATCGTCATCGCGCAGGCTGATGGAGCAGTGTCTGAAGTTGTAAGGGTCCTTTTCGATCGCCATCTTGGCGAAATCGACGTCATTTCGAAGTCGGTCGGAGCAGAGATTGAAAGTGCGGCCAGACTTTTCTAACGCAAAACGGGCAAACGCATCGTCATCGCGCAGGCTGATGGAGCAGTATCTGAAGTTGTACGTGCCCTTTTCGATCGCCATCTTGGCGAAATCGACGTCATTTCGAAGTCGGTCGGAGCAGTGACTGAAAGTGCTGAGTCGGTCGGAGCAGTGACCGAAAGTGCTGCAAAACTTTTCTAACGCAAAACGGGCAAACGCATCGTCATTACGCATGCGTTCGGAGCAGTTATAAAAGTTGTCCGAACTTTTCTCCACAGCAAACCGCGCCAGGACGTCATCGTCGCGAACATTATCCGGCGCGTCCGCGAACGACGAAAAATCATCCGGCGCGTCATCAAACAACAAATAAGCCTTAGACCAAGGATCATTCCTAATCACCATTTTCTCCCAATCAATCTTCACCTTCCATTCTTCACGTTCTTCATTCGTCAAAGCCATGTTCTTGTTCCTTTCATTCAATTCGACAGATCGAATTAAGTCGACAATTCGCGTCATTGCCTCTTCTTCGTCGATGCCTACTGATTTGATTCGACCATCTGCACGAACATCCGATGGGTCGACGTCGTACAACGACAATTCCAGTCCATCATCCTCACCACGTTCTTGCTGCGCATCAGCATACTCAATTGGAAGCTGGTGATCCGACACGCGGACTTTGACATTCTTACCGTTCATCGGAACTGTGATGTATTTGCTCTCCGACTTTCCGCTTCCGCTAACGGCATGCTGCGTTTCGCCATTGAAGTACCAGTTAAGAAACTTTGCCGCATCGTCCGGACGCCTGAAATCCACTACTGTCTTCTCCGGGCCTTGACCCACAGCGGCCTTCGCTTTTTCGTCCGCCCATTCATCGTTCATACGGACAATTTCGTCAAAACCAAGCTGATTAAGCTCGCCATCTGTACCGAAGTATTTCGATTCCGTCTTTGCGTGTTTTTGGTTGTACGCTTCAGCGATAGCGTCGGGCGCGTTTTTCTTTGAGTAGGAAGCATTCACGGTCACAACTTCTTCATTCACAATGGCCATCCAGACAGACCAACCTTTTTTCTGCACACGCTCAAGATTGACAACATCATCAGCTGTCGCGGTCGTGGTGTTTAATTTCGGTAAGTCGTCTATTCTATATGGCACATTCTGCTGCGCATCTTCATACGCAAGCGCGTAGTCATGCTTGTATTCATACGTGTCGAGCGGTTGCATCTCGCGGTACTCTTTGAGTGCCTGATAAACATACTGTGTATGTTCACGTTCCGCATTCGTTAAAGCCATGGTATTGCTCCTTTCAGTCCCGGATTGCTCAATACGATCAACCATTGCATACAGTATGTCACTGCACTTGATTGATGCCTAGTCAAAAACAAGCATTCATTGCACGACACGATGAATGTCATGATCGTGTTGCCTAGCCGAATATCAATCAATCATAGGTTCGCCAAACTGCACGCCAACGTTCAATCCGCTCGGATTGACCTTGCGCAGGGTGTCCCTCCGAGTCTCCAGAAACTGAATCAGTCGTTGCGCCCCGAGACGATCGTCCGGAGCAAAAGGATTCTTCCGGAAGCGCTCAACGGCGCGCAGGCACATCAAATAGTCGTACTCATGCGTGACACCTCTGTTGTTGATTCGCCGCCAAGTTCTGTCCCAACGAACTCGCCGCTACTGACGTCGGTGATCGGGGTGGCAAATGGGGAATCCGTGGCAATGGGATCCCCGGGGGAATGGGGATCCCCGGGGGATGGGGATCCGGGGGGGCCTGTGGGTGTGTCCTAGTTATCCGCTGAAACCTTCAGTTGCAGAATGTCATCAACCGTGATGCCATATTTGCGGAGTTCACTTTCTAACATGGCTTTTCCAGATTGCAAGGTAGGTATGGTGTTCGGCGTTGCGCTCAACACCGTCACCGACTTTAGTGACACCTCCTCACACATAATCCGAGCGGATTCCTTGACGTGCTTAACGACTTCTTTGCCAAGCATGTCGGCCATTTCTTGATATTCGAGAAAGTGCCAAAGGGCACACGTCGTGGCATCTTCAGACAAGCCGCCCAACCCGACATTACGGACCCCTTGATTCCGCAACAGCGTAGCTGTCACCAAGGATGCGGAGACAAGATCAAACACCCAACGGGTAAATAGTTTTTCATCATGATCGAAATCGATAATCCCGGCCAATCGCAACATGTAGGACACGATGCTGGACGGTTCCAGCACACGGTACGACTCCAGAAATACCGAAGGTATAACGCGGATATGCGGTAATGCATTCATCGACCAATAGGGATCTTTACGGGCTTTCTTTCCCGCTACCTTCGGGGGTTCGCGCTTAACCGGCCGCCATGACGCGTGCACAGACTGCAACACACTGAACAATGCTGACTCGGGCGGTTGCGGCTGCACCCACTGATCGACGGCGTAAAGAAACTGAACAATCGGTGGATCGCATGGCAACGGCGGCGTGACAACGTCGAGTATGCGGCCTGATCCGGGAATCATGCTCTCAATCAGATCAATGTACTCCTTGGTCGGCCTGTGTCGGCCTGCAAGCCATTCGCTCCACTTTATATGACTGCTGCCGGGTACGAGGTTCGCGATATTGTCCTGTTGCGCCTTAGGCAAATGCCCAATCGCTTCAAACAGAATATTTGTACGCTTGCGGTTGCTGAGCGGACCCTTGATGTGCAGTCGACTGCCACTCCGAAAGTGGTTATCAATCAAATGTACCCATCCTCGAAGTCTCATCGACCGGGTAGGCGATGTCATAAACACTGATTTAACGCGTGGCATGTTTGTTCCACATAACAGAGAAAAGATGATGGAAACGTAGAACAGAGTTCGCTTCCAGATGGCTGATGATGACGACTCACGTTCAACACACTCCAAGGAGTTTCATCATGCCTCAAAGACTATCAAAAGTTGGATCGATTTCCAAACACATTCCGGGTAAGCAACCCCGATTGATGCGGCTACGGCAAATTCTGGAAGTCATCCCGGTCAGTCGCTCCACTTGGCTGAGGGGGGTACAAGCAGGAACGATCCCTGCACCTGTGTACATGGGACGGACGCCTTTGTGGCGGTCGGACGACGTAGATCGGTTAGTTGAGACCCTGGAGGGGAAATGATGGCCACTCGGGGAATTTCGAAAAGTGGCCAAACCTTCGTCGGTAATCCCTATTACTTCGACGCGAAAACGATTGCCGACGCGAGGGGTCATGCACCAGGGATTTTTAGGCAGCCACGACTCAGCAAGATATTGCGATCGGCAATCCAATATCTGAAGCACTGTGAGATTTTGTCGAAGTCTTCGATGGAAAGTGATCCAGCCGCTGTACTCCGTATTAATCACGTCGAGGCCACGACGACCTTGATCGACGCAGGAGTCCTGGATCGCGTGATCCGCGCAGTAGACATTCCCTATGTGTGGCCCGGTGAATCGGGAGTGAGTTACGCCAAAGAGCTCACGGACGCTCTCTTTATTGCCGAAATGATCTTCCCACCTGCGACATCGACACAAGTCGAAAACGAAGATTATCGAAAATCGCGTGCTTTCTTGTACTACGGCGCACTTGAGGCTCGACGATCCGGATCATCGAGCATCAAAGCAGACAGTTCGCCCTTGGAACCCAATGCACTCGGAGTTCCCGAATGCGATCCATTTGGTTTTTTAGACTAAGGAGGATACCCAATGAGCATTGACATCGAACTGAGCGCCCGCCAGATTGCTACGGGTGATCTGACACCGTTCCTGTTACGGCGTTCCGAAATCGTGGACAGCGGTATCTGCGATATTTTTGCGGATCCGGACCGCTATCTGCACGAGGTCGACGATGATTTCGAACTCCGGCGGTATTGCACGGAGTTACTACGGGTCTGGCCAGGGTTATGCGGTCACTGCGGTTCCGGAGCGCTTTCGTTCCTGGCCCAAGCCGTGGGACACATCCAGATGCGTGGAATCGTGTCGCCGATTGTATGCGCGGACCTGCAGCTTGCCGGGTGCCGAATCCCGAATTGGTTGTTCACAACCCAAACTGCCAGGCAAGCCGCATGACCACGACCGCTCCACAAGAACTTGACGAACCGACCGACGTTTTCGTCAGGGAAATGACCCGCAAACCCGCTCCAGATGGGGCGGTTTCAAACCCCGTATACAAAGGCGTCGATGCCGCCACTTTTGATACCGGGTTTGAAACCGCTTCGAGGTCCTCCGCCTATCCAATCATTTTCCGTCAAAGGTCGTGGCATTCGGTCATTGATCCGCGCTTCGAGAAATTCGTTACGGAAAACGTCGCAGAACTCTGCACGGAAGACGCCTTCACCAGCCCACCGCTTAAAGAGGTGGAAAAGGATGGAATTCCGCTCGATCCAGATCTTGAGTCGAAATTCGATCCGTCCATGATCGAGCAGCCCATCGGTGGCACATGGGAAAAGATCGACATCATCGCTGTCATTGACACCGAGTACGGTAAAGATCTGCTGCACGACGAGCCCGACAAGCACAATTTCTTGTTGTCCCTCCAGATCGCCGCGTTGGTGAGGCACGGCCATCGGTGGGTTTTCCACGAGGCCTTTTACCTACCGGACGGCAAGCGCCTGACTCTTGCGCGCGTCGTCGGCATGATCCTGGACCTCTGCAAAATCCCCCGTAGTGATAGCCCACACATCCTGCTTTCGGCCCATTATCTGGTGGCCGAGTGGTCCGTGCTGGCCGATCGCGACAGCTACAAAGAGGATCTCACCACGATCGGACGCACCCTCGTGACGATGACCCCACTCGAGATCAAGGCAATGCGGGAGCACCGCAACCAAAGCGATGTCACCCTATCAATCCGCGACACGTTGCTGCTCACACCCGGGCGTGCCGGTTTGGCCAAGGCAAGTGAAATGACCGCTATCCGCAAGATCACGCTTTCCGAGCGCTACAAAGGTCAATCGCTAGCGCTGCTTTACGAGTGGCCGGGAATATTCTTTTCCTACGCTATGTTCGACGTTCGTGCGTGCCTTGCTTACCTCACCACGATCGGCAACCGTGTTGAGTCGATCAGCGGCGTGGCAAAGCTACCGCTGACTTTGGGTGGCATGTCCGCAACCGGATTCAAGAATTGGCTCAAGTCCGGTGGCTATGGCTACGGGATGTATCACGGCAAACCCAACATCAGCAAGGATCGTGAAATCAAGCAAAAGACATTGGTCCGGGAAATTTCCGATGCCATCGCCACCTCCTGTTTTCACGGTGGGCGCAATTACGCAAATCGCCACGAACGTCTAAAGCTCCCATCGCATCAACTCGTCGTCGATCTTGACCTGGCCGGTGCCTATTCGGCCGCAATGGGCATCCTGGCAGCGGTTGACTTGCAGATCCCACCGGAACGGATTCGCGAGATCGCTGAGTTGACGGCCCTCAGCGCCAAATACGCCAATGCTCAGTTCAAACCGATTGCGCTTGGCGAAGTGGAGTTTGAATTTCCATCCGGCGTGGAACCTTGTTTACCGGTGTCAACGGAGGCCGGCCTTTTGTATCCCGTGACCGGCATCAGCCATTGTGGGATGCCCGAGGTCATGCTGGCCCTGGATCGTGGTGCCACCATCAGACTGCGTGCCTTCTACTCATGGACCGTTCTCCGCAACGCCACCGGTGATGTCGTACCTGCGTTCGCCAGTTACCTTAGTCGTCTCGTGCAACAACGCGATCAATACCCGAAGGGGAGCGCGGAAAATCAGCTCCTCAAGGAATGCATCAACTCGCTGTACGGCAAGCTGGCTCAAGGTTCGAAGCATCGCAAGGTCCGTGATCTTCTCGGCAAGCAAAACGATCTCCCCGAATCGGCGGTCACCAACGTCGTCTATGCCGCTGCGATCACCTCTATCGTTAGAGCTGTGCTGTGTGGCCTCGAAGAATGCATGACCATGGTCGGCGCATACATTCTGGCCGCCACAACCGACGGCGCAATGGCAGTTTTTAATGTCGGGGACAACTCGGGTTTCGTGCAAAAGCCAATGCCCGATTTTCGCCAGTTACTCCCCAATTTTTACGATGCGACCGATCAACACCCAACGATCCGGATGGTTCAACAAGGACGTATCAACCTCGGTCAGGACCCTGCCGGATGGCTCGAGCCGAAACACATAGGCGACGAGTATGGTGTTTTTCGGACACGCGGGTACTGGCTTGCGCTGCATGGTAAGACCACATTCATCGCCAAGGGTGGCCACAAGCTCGACGGCGAAGCCGACGATGTGATGCAGGCGATGGAAGAACTGTTCGATTCCGAAGACCCATCCCTACTTTCCTTCAAGCGACTTGTTTCCGTTTTCAACATCGCCGATGGCGATGCGGACGACCTCGTCAACACATCCGAAATGCGGAAGGCCAATTTCGATTGGGATTGGAAGCGCGACTTGCACGCGGATGGCTCCTCGAGCGCATTCCCGACGATTGGTGAGTCAATCAAACACCGCGAGGCCGCTCGAACCGTACGCAATGCCGGCCAACGTGCAACACGTGACGCCGTCAAACTGCGGGTGTCCGGGATCAAGGTGCAGGGTGGTTCGACCGAAACCATTCGCAGAATGCTGTTACGTGCCATCGTCCGTCGCGACGGTGGTTGGGGTTACCCGTATGCCTGGTCGTACCGTCAATTGGCATCTCGTCTTGGGGTAACAACGCAAGACATCAAGAACGCGGCACACCGCGAATACCGGCCACAGACGCTTCCGCGTGGCGTTCTGTTCGAAGCCGTAGCGATTGATCTGTGCGGCCGCATCGGCATCCAACTGACCGATGCAATGCGTGATCTGGTGGTAAGCGTCCAGCCGTACCACGACGGTTCAGTGCGACGGAGAGTCGGCCGTCGTCGAGCTTGGAGGAGTGACGGCACGCAGAGGCAACAGCGAATCGATGTGGCTATTGGGACAGGTTGGCAGTTTCTCGAGGGTATCGCGCAGCCAT
>CAMDMZ010000066.1 GCA_945902805.1 Propionivibrio dicarboxylicus
GTCTTCCAAAAAGGCACCGCATGTATCGGTCTTTACATCATCGTGACCGGGCAACTAAAGCTCGCCTTCCCTTCTCGAGGAGGCATCGAACGTGTGTTCACGATACTTGGTCAGGGCCAAACCTTTGACGAAGCCAGTTTGCTCCTCGATAAACCCTATGCTGCTTCTGCATACACACTAGTCGACTCGGTGCTCTTGCACATTGCTAGAGATACCCTGATCCAAGAATTGGAAAAAAGTCACAACTTATGCCGCAAAATGCTTTATGCGATGGCGACACATGAACGCCAACTCATGACTATCATCGAGTCCTGCTCGATTCCCTCAGCCAGGCAGCGCCTTATCGACTATCTGATTCACGAGACACCTGCGGAAGCGGTTCAAGGGTTTGACGTTTCCATCAACCTATCAAGCTCCAAAAGCACCATTGCCTCACTGCTCAATCTCACGCCAGAAACTTTCTCGCGAACTCTTCATGAACTGACTGTAGGCGGACTGATTGTCGTGAATGGGCGCCAAATCGGGATTCCTTGTACTAAGCAGTTATGTAGCCAAGTTGCGTGAAGTGGAGCAAACAGTCAAAAATTGTGGCACGACGGCCATGTTAGGAAAAGTTGGAAGTCGCCAACTGGTCGAAAGAGTCCCTACTGGATAGCCAAGTCCCGCAACTCGGCCTGAGCCGACCGTGAGCCTGCGGTCTGTGTCGGGCGGCAATGCGACGGTTACCTGCCGTCTAGCCGCTGGTGGCGGTCAATGGCCGCTTCAAACTTCAGGCTATAGCAGGATCGTGCCCTTAGCGGAAATTGGGCAGCTTTGTTCTCCGTCATCATTGCAGTCATTGATGTTCGTTTAATCGGCACTGGCTACCACGAGATTATTGGTGGACTTCCGCTCATTGGTCCTCACGACAATGGATGCCCGCTGATGATGCTCGCCGCAGCAGATCGATTGGTGCACCAATCAACGATTTTCTAGATGAACGTCGAGAGCTTCCGCCGCCGTGCTGCACAGACGGGGCTCACCCCGTCCGTGCGGCAACAGAGACCCACGTCAAAGAACAAAGGCTAAACCAAACATGCCTCGCTTCCACCGTTCAGGATAATTGACGCCAACCGGCCAAAGTAATTGACACCGGGCAGACCCCCTCATCCTTTCAACGCTCAGGCGTCCCCGACAACAGCTGATCGGTTCCCATGCGAGTGCGACCACTTCGCATTTTTAAGACTCCACATTTCGCATTCAGTGGTAACCGTGGGCATTTTGATATAAGATAGTAACTAATTACTCACTTATATTATATTTAACATGGTCACTTCACTAAACGACCAATCAAAACTACCTGCGGACGAGCGACGCGCCGTCACCGTGGAGGCAGTCATCGCGCTAGCGGGTTCGCAAAACCCCAGCGACATTACGACAGCGGCTATTGCAAAGCACATGAATTTGACTCAGGGGGCACTGTTCAGGCATTTCCCCAGCAAGGATTCCATTTGGCAATCCGTCATGGAGTGGGTGGCAGAACGCCTGCTAGCGCGAATCGATAGCGCGGCGGAGGGCATTGCCTCACCATTGACCGCGATGCAGGCCATGTTCATGAGCCACATCGACTTTGTGGTTGAACACCCGGGCGTGCCACGCATGATGTTCGGTCAGCTGCAAAGCCCGCAAGAGACTGCGGCGAAAAAAATGGCCCAGACCTTAATTCAGCGCTATTCCGAACGCGTACGTGCACGCATCGAGGAGGGCAAGGCTATAGGGGAAATCACTTCGGAGGTGGATACCCAGGCTGCCACCACCCTCTTCGTCGGAACCATTCAGGGCTTGGTGATGCAGTCCTTGCTGTCCGGGGATCTTCTTCGTATGCGCGCCGACGCACCTGGTGTCTTTGCAATTTATCAACGCGGTATGAGGAATGTCCAATGAAAAATTTCATCTCACTACATGGCCGAACAATCGCGTTGGCGAGCGTCCTCGTTTTATTGGCTGGCTTGCTGGGCTACGTTGCGCTAAGAGCCGGGCCAATGGCACCGGTTGCCGTTACGGTGATTAGCGTCGACAGCCAGGCTATCAAACCCGCCTTGTTCGGTATAGGTTCAGTAGAAGCACGATTCACCCACAAGATCGGTCCCACCTTCGCCGGACGGATCAGGCGTGTGGAGGTTCAATCAGGCGATCATGTCGCAAAAGGCCAATTGCTGGGCGAAATGGACCCCGTCGATTTGGACGACAAGATCGGCGCCCAGGAGGCGACCCTAAGGCGGGCGGAAGCCACCCTGTTGGCGGTTGAGGCGCAAGTCCAGGAAGTGGGTGCCCGCAAAGCGTTCGCGGAAATCCAGACCAAGCGCTACGAGCAATTGCTGGTTGCCAGCTCGGTCAGCGAAGAAGGTGCGGAGGCAAAACGACAAGAGTTGCAGATTGCCCAAGCATCCTTGGCAGCGGCTCGCGCCAACCTTGATGCATCACGCCAGGAACTGATCCGCGTGCGGGCAGATCGGGACGGCCTGGTTCGCCAGCGGGCCAATCTGCGTTTGATTTCGCCGGTCGATGGAATCGTCACCCGCCGCGACGCCGACCCGGGCACCACCGTGGTTGCCGGACAAGCGGTGGTTGAAGTGGTCGAGCCCAGCAGTATTTGGGTCAGCGTGCGCTTCGATCAGCAGCGCGCACAAGGTCTAAGCGCCAAACTTCCGGCACAAATCGTTCTACGCTCGCGTGCCGGTGAATTGCTGTCGGGACAGGTATTGCGCATTGAACCCCATGCCGACGCCGTCACCGAAGAAATCCTGGCCAAGGTTGCGTTTACACAAATCCCGCAAGTGCTACCGCCGATTGGTGAACTAGCTGAAGTTACGGTAGCACTGGCGGCACAAAAGTCGATGCCAGTCGTGCCCAATGCCAGCGTTCAACGCGTGGATGGGCGTCTCGGTGTGTGGGTGGTTGAAGACGGCAGCTTACGTTTTGCACCCATCAAAACCGGCGCAACGGACCTTGACGGCCGCGTGCAGATTCTTCAAGGTCTCAGTGGGGGCGAACAAATTGTGGTGTTCAGCTTCAAGGCGCTGGATGCCAACAGCCGCATCAAGGTGGTTGACCGTATCGTGGGCAAGTCATCATGATCAGCTTGGCCGGACGCGACATTCTGCATGCTTGGGGCAAGTTCGTGCTCACCGGTATCGGACTCGGGCTATTGATCGGGGTGACGCTGACCATGGCTGGTGTGTACCGAGGCATGGTGGACGATGCCAATGTGCTGCTCGACAACAGCGGTGCTGACCTTTGGGTGGTACAGAAGGACACCCAAGGCCCCTATGCGGAGTCCTCAAGCCTTTACGACGACACCTACCGTAGCATTCTGGGCATATCGGGTGTGGCGCGCGTTGCCAATGTAACCTACCTGACCATGCAGGTAAGCCAAATCGGCGACGGTAAAGCACGCGATGTGCGCGCCATGGTGGTCGGTATTCCACCTGATGGCGCGGGCCATCCCGGGCAACCCGGCTACCTTGTTGAGGGACGGCGTCTTACCCGTGGTCATTTCGAGGCGGTAGCCGACATTGCCAGTGGCTTCGCGCTGGGTGATCGCATCCGCATAAGGCGCAACGAATACACCGTGGTGGGGCTGACCCGCCGCATGGTCTCCTCGGGCGGCGACCCGATGGTTTTCATTCCACTAAAAGATGCGCAGGAAGCCCAGTTTCTGAAGGACAACGATGCCATTCGGGCACAGCGCGCCCGTACAGCACAGAGTCCCGCACTGAACCGCCCCGGCGTGCCTGGCTTGCTGGATGCGGTAATCGCCTCGCAAAGTACCAATACTTCGGTCAACGCCGTGTTGGTACAGATAGAACCCGGAACAGACCCAGAGGCTGTGGCCGAACCCATCAGGCGCTGGAAGCACTTGAGCGTGTACACACGGATGCAGATGCAAAGCATTTTGATTGAAAAATTGATTGCCACTGCGGCCAAACAGATTGCCATGTTCCTGGTGATTCTGGCCATTGTCAGCGCGGCCATTGTTGCCTTCATCATCTACACCCTGACGATGGGCAAGATCCGGGAAATCGCCGTGCTCAAGCTCATCGGCACTACCAACCGCACCATTGCCGGGATGATTCTCCAACAGGCGGTGGCCCTGGGTTTGATCGGATTTGTGGTCGGTAAAGTCGCCGCTACGTTCTGGGCACCGGTCTTTCCAAAATATGTGCTGTTGGAACCCGGCGATGCCGTTCGCGGCTTCGTAGTGGTAATTGTAATTTGCGTGTTGGCCAGTGTGCTGGCGATTCGCGCCGCACTCAAAGTTGACCCAGCGGAGGCCATCGGTGGATAAAAACCGTTCTGATCCTTCTGCGCGTGGCATCCGCATCGAAGGGCTCACCAAGCGCTACGGTCACGGAGACACGGCAGTGGACGCACTCAAGGGCGTCAACATGGTCGTCGCACCCGGTGAAGTTGTGGGGTTGGTTGGGCCTTCAGGCTCGGGCAAGAGCACGCTGCTTAAATGCCTGGGTGCCATCATTGAGCCAACATCCGGGCGCATGGTGTTGGGCCAGGACGTGATCTACGACAACGGCTGGAAAATCTCTGACCTGCGAGCCCTGCGGCGCGACAAGATTGGATTCGTCTTCCAGGCTCCCTACCTGATTCCATTCCTGGACGTGACCGACAACGTCGCCCTGCTACCCATGTTGGCAGGCGTTCCCAACGCTGAAGCACGCCAGAGAGCCATGGCGCTATTGACCGCACTGGATGTGCAACACCGTGCCAAAGCAATGCCTTCGCAGCTCTCCGGTGGCGAACAGCAACGGGTGGCGATCGCCCGCGGGCTGGTCAATCGCCCCCCTGTGATCCTGGCCGATGAACCCACTGCGCCGCTGGACAGCGAACGCGCGCTGGCAGTGATCCGCATCCTTAACCAGATGGCCAAGCAGTTCGACACCGCAATCATCGTCGTCACCCACGACGAAAAAATTATTCCCACCTTCAAGCGGATCTACCACATTCGCGATGGTGTCACCCACGAAGAGGCGGGTGAAGGTCGTGGAACCAACTAACAGCCATTCACTCTTTTTTAACAACCTGGAATCCAAAATGACACAAAATCCATCTCGCCATCACCCTGCCCTTGTCAGTCTGCATTGGCTACTGGCTCTGCTCATCATGCTTGCGATGGGTATGGGCACCTTCGTTTTGAAAGAAATTCCCAACGCGTCTCCCGACAAACTTGGCGCCTTGCGGGGCCACATGATTATGGGATTTGCCATTGGCGCACTGATGATGGCGCGCTTGATCGTTCGCTTGCGCACAACCCACCCGCAAGTTGCCTCTACGGGTAGCAACGCACTGAACCTGCTGGGCAAAAGTGCGCATGTGGGCCTGTATCTGCTGGTCTTCGCCATGGCCGCCAGCGGCGCCGCTACAGCACTGCAAGCGGGATTGCCCCAGATGATTTTTGCGGGCAGTGCCGGATCGCTGCCGGACAGTTTCGCCATCTATGCTCCGCGCGTTGTCCACGGTTGGGTCGCAAAGCTGCTGATGGCACTGGTGGCACTCCATGTTGCGGGAGTTGTTTACCACCAGTTCGGGCTCAAGGATCGCCTCCTGTCACGCATGTGGTTTGGACGACGGTAGGCGGTCAAAACCGCGTTAGCCGAGTACTTCCATGAAATACAAGCACGTGCGAACGGCAAAGCGAATTGCGATGGGCGCAATCGGCACTCTCATCGCAATGATCGGCTCAATGACATGGGCTGACGACGGCACGGATACCCCACCACTAGCCCTGCGCAAAATCATGCAAGGCATGGATAAAAACATGCACATCATGGCGGATGCCATCTCGCAAAAGGACTGGCCATTGGTGGAAAGAATCGCACCACTTATTGCAGATCATCGCCAGCCGCCATTTATTGAAAAAATGCGCATCATGGCTTTCGTTGGTACCAGCATCAGTAAATACAAAGCCTATGACGGGTCAGTCGCCGAACATGCTCAAGCCGTAGGTAAGGCAGCAAAGTCCAACGACGTCCAAGGAGCAGAGCTGATGTATCGAACACTCCAGGCAAGCTGCGACAGCTGCCATAACGAGTTCCAGAAGCCTTTTGTGGCGCACTTCTACAACAGCAGCGATGTCCAGGCCCGACCCACTGTTGGCGCCAAAGGTGCAGTGCGATGACGACGCGCCATTCCACCCGCGCAGGACCCCACACTGGATTGACCATGCGCCCCCTCATCAAAATTTCCACCTTGCCGCTCGGCATGCATGCCCCTCGCGAACTGTGTTACGCCGCTATGGTATTCGGGCTGATGATGGGCGCAACAAGCGCCACCGCGCAGGAAGCCCATACCGATCTGTCCAGCGCCAAGAATTGCCAACCACATGAGCAGATCAAATTTCGGGGACTCACCGCCCGGCTGGAAAACGACCTATTTTCCGACACCGACCAGAACTACACCAGTGGCGTGGCATTCATGGCAGTGTCACACGACATCGTCGGTCAAATCAAACCCGAATGCCTGCCTGCCCCGATGCGTCTGCAAGCCGAACTCATTACCTTCCTGAACCCCGGGTTTTGGGCGGATGCGGAAAAACCCACACATTCGCAAAACGTGGTCGTGAAATTTGGCCAGGCCATGTTCACGCCGCAAGACCCCGCCAGAACCGATTTGATTCTGAATGACCGCCCCTACGCCGGGCTGCTTTATGTCGGCATGGCGTGGAACCGCCGCAAACACGACCCCCAAGGCGACGCGGAAATGCTTGACACACGTGAGCTCACCCTGGGCGTGATGGGTCCTTTGGCGTTGGCCCAGGAAGCTCAAAACCTGGTTCACGATGTGATCGGCGTCGCTCAATTTCAGGGTTGGGACAACCAGCTTGGCAATGAGCCAGCGCTGCAAATGGCGATGGACAGAAAGTTCAAGGCGTACCGCGGCACAGGTGCCATCACGCCAGGGTTTTCGTCTGACACGATTCGCAGGCTGGGTCTTCAGTTGGGCAACATTGAAACCTCGGCCACGGTGGGTATTGAAGGCCGCATGGGCTGGAACATCCCGAATGATTTTGGCACTTATCCGATCCGGCCGGGGGCTGAAAACCGTCCGCCATCTGCGTCATCCATTCATGGGGGGCCGGGCGACACCGCCTCGCTCGCCACCAGGCCGCGTGCTGGCATCCATGTTTTTGGAACGCTTGAGACCAAGCTGGTGTTGCACGACTTTGCGCTTGACGGCAACATTTTCCAGTCCAGCCACAGCGTCACCCGAATTCCCTGGGTTGCGCAGGCTGCTGTCGGGTTTAGCGCGCAAAGTCCGGTGGCAGGCCGCGCTGTCAGGCTGGCGGTGATGCGGGTTTGGCGAAGTAGGGAATTTGAGGAGCAAGGCCCAAGCCACGCTTATGGCTCAGTCACGCTGAGTATTGAGTTTTAGACGCACCAAGGAACCAAAAAATGAACCAACAAACCATGTCCCGCTGTTTACAGCAATGGGCACACCTGTTTTTACTGACACCACTGGTCGCTGCACTGGTTGGCTGCGCCTCAGGGCCTGATTACCAGCGCCCTGAGTCACCCTCCGTGACGGGTTTTACGACCACCATTCTGCCTGCCAAGACTGCCGCCAGCCCGGTCGTTCATGGTGGGTCGCAGAAATTTACAAGCGCACCTGTGCCCGGCGAATGGTGGAAAGAGCTGCAATCGGACAAGCTTAATCGCCTGATCGCTCAGGCGTTGGTTGCCAGCCCAACACTCGCCGCCGCGCAAGCCACCTTACGACAAGCGCAGCACAATTACGCGGCCTCATCGGGTGCGACTGAGCTACCTCAGGTTAACGCCAAGCTTGGCGCCCAACGGCTTGGGGCCAACAATGCTGCTGCGGGTTTACCTGACGGTGAGCGCACCTACGATCTGTACAACGCTACGGTTGCCGTGAGCTATGACCTTGATCTGGCCGGCGGCAACCGCCGCGCATTGGAAGCGTTGACAGCGCAAGCTGACTATCAGTCGTACCAGCTTGAAGGTACGCGCCTCACGCTGGCGGCCAATCTGGTGCTGACTGCCATCACTCAGGCCCAACTCGCCGCTCAAATTGACGCGACGAACATTCTGCTACAAGGGCAAGCTGAGCAAATTGCCATCACGCGCAAGCGCTTTGAATTAGGTGCTGGGACGCAACTTGAAGTCCTTGCCTTGCAGGCGCAAATGGAACAAACGCAAGCGGGGCTGCATGGAATTCTAAATAAAAAAGAGCAAACCCGTCATCTTTTAGCCATGCTGGCGGGCGTGGCACCTGGTGAAAGCGGTTTGCCTGAATTCGAGCTTGCTGATTTTTCTTTGCCAGGCACCTTGCCCGTGAGCGTCCCCTCGGAGTGGGTGCGCCGTCGTCCTGACGTGCGGGCATCCGAAGCTTTGCTTCAAACGGCAAGCGCGCAATACGGGGTCGCTGTCGCAAAGTTGTATCCGCAACTGACACTGACCGCTAACCTGGGCTCGCAAGCTTTGACAACGGCCAGTTTGTTTGGCACAGGATCCTTAATCTGGAGTTTGGGCGGGCAATTGGTGCAACCGCTGTTTAATCCTGGACTGCGATCCAACACCAAGGCCCTTGAGGCCGGTCTGGATGCCGCAAAGGCCAACTACCAGCAAACTGTGCTGCAGTCGCTGCGCAACGTGGCCGATGTACTTCGCACGATTGAAAGCGACGCGCTGGTGCAGCAGTCTCTGGAAAGCGCCAATGCATCGGCGACAAAGGCAGTCAAACTAGTTGAACGGCAATATGCGTTGGGTTCAGCAAGCTATTTGCAGTTGCTCATGTCGCAGCAGCAAGCCCAGCAAGCCCATATCAATACTTTGGAGGTGCGGGCACGGCGGCTATCGAATACTGTCGCGCTTTACCAAGCAATGGGTGGCGGTGCATTGGTTCCCTCGTAAGTGACGCGTTGATTTATTACCAGTTTCGGAGTACGACCGAAAAATTTTGCGTGATTCAAGGTGGGAAACTGATGTACATCCTGGCGCTTGAAAGCAGTCGTTTGTAAAGCCCCGCTTGTGGCCGGGGCGAGTCAAAGTAGGCTCAAATTTGCTTGCCGTAAACCGGCCATTGGCCGAAGCCTGTTGCGAAAACTTTCGACGGCATTCGCTACGTCGGCTTTTGGCCGAGTGCGCCAGTACGAGCATCTTGCCACATGACTGCCGCTGGCGAACGTCGCCGAAAACCAAGGGCCGCTATCTGGCATCATGTTGTATTCGTGCAACCGGCCAACTCCAGCCACTCTGCTTTTGGGCTTGGGGAAGCCGATGACCGCTTATCGATACCTTTCCAGTCACCCAGATATAACGACAACAAATCGGATGTGGTCCCACCAAACAGCTTGAAACTCTAGCTGCGGGAAACGGCGGCACCCAACTTTTCAATGAGGCCAGGCAATGTGGCGCTCAATTCCTCAAGCGCTGCCTTGGCAGCGTCAGTCGCATCGCTGCGTCCTTGCTTGAGTGGCAGCTCAACCGCCGCGGCCAGTCGCTGAATTTGCGTGAGGCCCAGCGTACCGGCGCTGCCCTTCAAAGCATGCGCCAACTCCCGTGCTTCAGCCTGTTTACCGGAATCCAGTGCTGTCGCGATACGCCGGTCATCTTTATCGTGATCTTGAATGAAGAGCTTGAGCAGTCGCACATAGACTTGCCATTTGTTCCTGGTACTGTGCAAGCCGGCGGCGACATCTAAACCTTCGATGCTGGAAAGCGCAGAACGCACCTTGTCCTCGACAGGGTCTTCAGCCTGCGCTTCTTGTGAAGTGGCGCTCTGGGACGTCATTGCCGGGAGCATATGAGCCGGAATCCAGTGCAGCAATGTCGAGAATAGCAGCTCCGGAACCACGGGTTTCGCAACGAAGTCATCCATTCCAGCCGTCAGGCAGCGCTCGCGGTCATCGCGGAACGCATTGGCCGTCATCGCAATGATCGGCACCTGATTCCCCGCGCCACGAATCCGTTTGGTTGCCTCGACGCCATCCATCTCGGGCATCTGCATATCCATCAGAATGAGCGCGTAATTCCCTGTGGCAGCCATAGTTACAGCCCTTGCACCATTTTCGGCAAGATCGACGTTCAGACCAACTTCCTGCAGGATCCCCAATGCGACTTCCTGATTGATCGGATTATCCTCGGCGAGCAATACCCGAACGCCACCGAAGTTTTGGCGCAACTCCTGTTCGGTGAGATGGTTGGATGTCTGCACTGCATGAGTGAGGTCTTTGTGTCCTTTGCCCAGGCGTGCAGTCACCCAGAAACGACTTCCTGTACCCGGTTGGCTTTCCACACCGACCTCGCCCCCCATCATTTCGGCGAGCCGCTTGCTGATGACCAGACCGAGTCCCGTACCGCCATAGTTGCGTGTTGTCGAGTTGTCCGCCTGTTCAAACGCATTGAAGAGGCGGGCCTGTTGTTCAGGCGTCATGCCAATGCCGGTGTCGGAGACGGTGAAGCACACCAGAATATCCGCATCGGTTTGCCCCTTGACCGTGCCCGTCAGCGTAATGCTGCCCTGCCCGGTGAACTTCACCGCGTTGCCGAGGTAATTCACCAAGATTTGGGTCAGCCGATTGCTGTCGCCCACCAAATAATCCGGCATGTCTGCACATTCGACCTGGAACACCAAGCCCTTGTTGTGAATGTTGCTCTCCATGACGGCCTGCACCGAGGCAATCAAGTCGGCAGTGGAGAAATTCCGCATATCGAGCACCAGTTTGCCGGCCTCGATCTTCGATACATCTAGGATGTCGTTAATGATGGACAACAGGTGCTGGCCGGACAGACGGATCTTGTTGAGTTGCTCCGTTGCCTTCGAATCGCGGTTGTTGCGCGAAAGCAGGTAGGCCAGGCCCAGGATTCCATTGATGGGGGTGCGGATTTCATGGCTCATCTTGGCCAGGAACAGGCTCTTGGAATGATTGGCTGCTTCGGCTACATCCTTGGCGGTGGAAAGTTCCTTGGTGCGTAAGGCAACCTGATCCTCAAGATGGTGCTGATACGTTTCGAGTTCCTGCATCGCCTTCTGCCGTGCGGTGACGTAGGTGGCGAGCGCCATCCCCACTGCCGACAGGCACAGCGTGTAAAAGAAATAGTTCGAGAGATGGGTCTTGACGATGTCGTTGGAAAAGAAGCCCGTCCCGTACTGGGCGCCGACCAGTCCCTGGACAGCCATGCCGGCGATGACCAAGACGGCGCCATGCGGGCCGAGCTTGACTGCGGCCCAGGTCACAAAGAGAAACATCCAGTAGCCCCGGGCAATCTGCCCCAGGGAATCTTTCATCCAGTCAAGAAAGACCACCTGTCCGACGAAGAAGCTCAACCCCAATATCAGGAAGACATAGTAAGGGGTGGGCATCACCATCCAATGAACAGGCTTGTTGCGCCAGACCAGCACCAGTGGCATGCCCACCAGGATGCCGAGGGTTGTCCCCGCAAGGCGCTGCCAGACGTTCAAAGTCCCGGGGTAGGGCAAGCCGAGCCACATCTGTATCTGAGACTTACAGTTAAATATGCGACTGAACAGTTAAATATAGGACTGAGAATGGTTCTCAAATGGAATCCTGAATTTCATGAAAACTCATTAATAATCAATAGGATGCAATGGAATCCCAACTCAACTTTTTACTCAAGAAAAGTGTCTCTTATCGGAAAACACCGGTCAAAAGACCCAAAAAGTAGGTTTGAGGAATTCGTGTTTATTGGGCGAAGTTCAGCTTGTCGTTTACGGTAGCGCTATAACAAAGCCCATTCAAAATGTAGACAACGTCTGTCTCCCGCTCTCTTTGCGGGACGTCATTAGTGTCATCCATGATTATCATTTGCGCGGATTGACCGGCCCCTTCAGCAATGAGTTTCGGATGCTTTGGCGAACCGTACTCATCATTGATGCCATGAAGACTACCGACGTTCTGCTTGACTTATTCGTTGACTTTTTGCTGCCCGAAGCGAACGTGTTCATATGAAAGCACCTTCCTGGAGGTCAGAAATTGACTATAAGGAATTCCCGCATATCGGCCATTGCCGCCATCAGGTCTCTGGCCAGAATCAGGCAGCAATGAGCCAGTTAGCTGCTGTCTAGTATTGTGACGTCGTGGACGGCATGTCGAAGTCGCAACACTGCTCTGGTCTACCTCAAGTTGCGGGTTCCGCCTCAGGCGCCGAGAGCTCGTCGGCCAGTTCATCGAGCGCTGTGAAAACGCCATCAAGATCGTCGTGATAGAAGGCTGTGTAGTTCGGCGTAAAGACGCATCGCCCGCTGGCGTGCAGATCACGCCCACGGATGTGCTCGCGATGTTGTCGCCAGTAGCCTCCCATCTCCTTCGGATCCAGTCCTCCAGGAAGTTCAGCCTTGGTCGCGACGTAGCCATCCCCGTCTCTACCCGAAAAGAAGGAGCTGCTTAGATTCGACAGACAGTGATCAAGGAACAGAAGTACGTTGCCTTGGTGGATCTCGGGGTTGAAGCAGATGTTGAACATGTAGTCGTTCATCACCTTCGCTATGCCCCCACCGTCCTCAACCCCATCCTCGTCATAGTGCCCGCAGCCAACACCTGAACCATTTGGGGGAAGCGAATTACTGAGTTGGTAGATCACGAAAGACTTAACTACGGAGCGCGCCGAAGCGATGTGCCGGGCAATCGAATTGTCACCATGCTCGGACCGAGGGGGCCGTGATGCTTCTTCAAGAAGTTCAGCAAAGGCTATGCCGAGGAACGCTTCAACTGGTGCGCCATTTGCTTCCGCAAGAAAGTTTCGCTGCGAATCAATGTAGGTCCGCTTGAACAGCGCAAAC
Source organism: Propionivibrio dicarboxylicus (assembly GCA_945902805.1). Lineage (GTDB taxonomy): Bacteria > Pseudomonadota > Gammaproteobacteria > Burkholderiales > Rhodocyclaceae > CAMDMZ01. The sequence goes on from CAMDMZ010000066.1 coordinate 12,814, forward strand.
ACCTCTTGCGACAGCTTCCTCATCCCGGTCAAAGCGAGCGTGCTGACCAGCCCGGAGGTTGCAGCCGCCTTATCCTGATCGACGATGAGGGCCGTGTGCACATTGTGCAGTTGCCCCTGGCGGTCAGCGGAGCACTGGAGCCTGAACAACATAAGATCGTTCCAACCAAGAACGCCACGATCGGGGCTTGCAAGCCGTTCAAGCAGACCCTTCCCTTGATAGGCGCTTTCTCCGAACAGCCGCCAAGCGATTTCGATGACGTTGTCAGCGCTGTTCGGAAGGCGTTTTCCGGGCGTCCTCCCCCAACCGGCACGGTCTAACAATCGCAACAGGGAGTAGATTGACCGCTGACGCAGTCCCCGGTCATCGTGCTCGAATGCGGAATAACGCGGAAGATAGTCAATGAGCGTCTCTATGGCGTCTTCGGCCAGCACACTGGTGAAGTCATGGGATTGATTGACGAGCACCCGCCAGAACTGATCATGAGCGTGTTCTCCTCGCGCCAACTCAAAGTTAGGCGACGTGAGCACTGAAACGATGGATGCACCCGTCCGAACTCGTTCCACTGCGTCTTGGTACAAAACAAACGTCTCCTGCGGCTCCGGAGTCGCAAACCGAACGATGAGCTTGAGGTACGCCTCTAAATTCCTGAAGTCGCTGCTGTTGAAGCACGCTCGGGATCGAAGAACCGACTCCTCAACTGTGCTTCCATCACCAATCCCCAAAGTTCCAGCGTCAAATAACTGCGCCAACAAGAACCACGCGGAAGCCTGGAACTCATCCTTCAGTTGCGCAAACGTCTCCGCGTTCTTGAACTCTTGCTTCCCGTATTCGCGCTGCAGAGAGAAGGTGCCGCTTCGACCCTCTGTCTCTTCTGCATAGATGCGCCGGAACAATCCAGGGTAGTTCAGGTGCAGCAGAATGAGGTTGATGAGGTCCCGCTTGTTAAAGTCGGTTCTACCTAAGTTAGTCTTTTCGATCTGCATCAGGAGCATCGCGTTTACGAAGCGCTTCACCTTGCGCAGGTCGCCAACAAGAGGCAAGTAATGCGCGGCCAAGTCACCATCTAGAATACCTGCTAGTTCGTTGAGTACAGCACCGAGCTTGACCATCGTGTCAGATGGCACCGAGACAAGCTGGCTCTCGTCGCGCTCCCAATCACGCTGCAAGAAGTTGCGAAGGCTGGAGCTGTCGACGAACAGGCTCAGTTTGACCGTCACAAATTTTTCCAGAAACTCGCGCGCCCTAGACCCCTCCTCCTTGCTTCCCGCAAGCACTTCGGTGTCATAGCAGAGGACATACGTGGCCTGAGATAGTTTGAACGTCCGCCTCGTTGCGAACAGGACATTGTTTGTGGTCTTCGCGTCCAGACGATCAAGGTCGTCGATGACGATGATTACACGGCGGTCAATGCGGCGGAGGACCTCGTCAATGTCGTCGAGAAGTTCATCGACCGTCTCCTGCGAAGGCTCCAGCGAAAGCTTGAAACCCAGGAATGAAACATCGGCCTTTCCCTTGATTAGTCGAGAGTATCGAGATGCCGCCGGTCTGAACTCTGGAGCGAAGACCTTGCCTTGGATCACTGCCGACAGATCTCGAATCAGACGATCCGCTAGATCAGGCTCCGAGGCATAGCGAAGCGGCTCAAATCGACAAACGATAACTTTGTCTGCGGCACAATTCCAATAGCGCTCAGCTAGATTGATGAAGCTGGTTTTTCCAACCCCCCATGGGCCATCGACACCAAAAACCAGCCCGGGGTGTGAACCGCTTGCAAGAACTGTATCTGCGAACGACTTGGCCTGCGCCTCGCTCGCAAGTAGATCGTCCTTTATGTCCTTGATCTCCTCGTCTGCGACGAAATAAAGCTGCGAACTCTGCCTTTTCGGTCTTGACCAATGTTGCTGAAAGAGAGGTGACAACAGTACAAAGCAGAGAAGGATGAGAATGGCCGGTGCCCAATGCGGGTCCGCAGACTTGACCGCTGCATGTACGTTTGCAAGCCAAGGCGAAGCCAGTTCGTTTGACCAAACTCCGATGACTACCGCCACCAGCAAGTCAATCCGATAGCTCTGACCGATACGCACTGCATCCAAGTGCGCATTTCGCTTGACTGCGTAAGTCAGGCAAAGCGTAAGTCCAGCCAAAATCCCAACGACCTTCAGCCAGAGTGCAACTTCGTTTAGTTGTTTGGCGAAGTTGGAGCCAAGGTAGAAGGTCAGGCGCAAGGTCTCCGCTCCGACGAAGCCAATTACGAACATCCTGGCAAAGACCAACAGCTCGGGCATCTTCATGGTTGGAGTTTGGCAGCCATCAAATACACCTGTCCATGTGGCTTGAACAGTCCGCGTGCGGATCTAGACATGGTGAGATATCACCTCTGTTTCTCCGAGCTTCAATGGAGTGCCCGGTGTATTTAAGTATCAATAATGGCTGACGCATGGGATGTCGTGGGTGCCCAAGCTTGGACAGAAATTTGACTACGATAGCGCCTATCTTCTGGCTGAAGAAGTATGCAACACTTTTTTCTTTGAAGACGCATTTGTAATGCATAACAATGCGTCCAGCGGACATTGCGCGACGAACCTGTGCTTCGCCGGTAACCTCTACGCTATCAACCACTTTCCTAAAGTGGCAAGTTTCGCAAAGGTTCGGGGCTTCGCATTCGCTGGATAGAAAAGCTGCCTTCGTGGCCTCTCAAGTCTGAACGGCGGCTAAGTGACGGGTTGCCGCCAGTTTCATCGAATTTGGCCACCGTCGATTTTGGCCGAAAATCAGTCTGACCGGACAAGGCGGATTCGCCCCCACCCTCTGACGTAATTGCGCTAGTCTTCGGGTATTGCCCACCATGCATATTGATATGCGCTAGCCATGACCAAAAACGATCCGGAACATATTCCGTTTCCGAAAGACGACTGCCTCTATAGAATTTTCTGGGGCGGTCTTCTTTTGGTCCCCAAGGACCAGCAAAGCACTCGTCGTGTAGTCATTTGGTTGATGGAGGTCGACGAAAACGGGAAGGACAAGGTCAATAAAAGAATTGTTCAAGTCATCGAATCTGCCGGGGCAATCCCGAAACTCCGCATAGGTACCTATTGGAAGAACGGTCGTAAGGTTCGTGCCAAGCGCTCTTGGCCAGGGCAGAAAAAAGAAATGATCGAGATACAAGCGCCCGCCGAATGGAGCATTGTCAACGCCAACTCATATATTCCGGATAATTCCATCGCCTGGATTGATCGCAATGATCTTGCATTGTCGGTGAATCCCACAAATAGCGGTCACGTGAATGGGCATATGGCTCCCATCGTTTATGCCAAGACCACTACAAATGAGCGAGTCGCTATTCCTTGCTATACCGTTTTCCAGGCGTTTTATGGGCTGTCATCTCGATTGTGCAATTCACTTCTGACAAGGACGTGGGATACGGCCAAACGCCAGTTCATTAGTAATTCGACGGAAACCCAAGACGCAGATGGGACTCACTGGCATATCGACCTTGCAGAAAACGGCGGAATTTCAACCGTATGTTTTCTCTGCATGATCAATTTTCTCAAAGCAGCTACGGACGCTGCCAACGCGATATATCCAAAGTCAGTTCCGAATCGATTGGGTGACGTCTGGATCAATGCGGCTCCACCGTTCAAGAACCAACCATTTAAACTCCATGCGCATGTCACGAAGCTCACGACAAGCGATACTCTCCTCATCACCGATATAGTCGAGTTCGAATTTCCAAACACGATTGCGAGTATCACTTACAGTCCGCCGCCCAGTAAAGTCGGGGACAGTACCCCGTCTTCACAGAAACCAGGTTCATTCGTTATGGGAAAGCCCAAAGGGGATGCCAAGACTATTTCCGTCCCGGTGGATAGTCGGCCGACCAAAGGTTATCTGGCAATCCCGACCATTGCTGCTACGATTCTTGGATTACCAACACCAAGACGTCAGCTCAAAACACTTCAGGGAGGCACCGGATCGGCGCCGAAAACCACGATTCCTGCATCGCCCCCGAATAATGTCAGTGTCGGAAGTCCCAACAAAACCGATGGGCCTCCTAGTGCTCAATTCACACCCGAACAAATTTACGATGTTGAGGACCGATTTCAGCAGTTTCGGGATGCCGTGGAATCACTGATGGAAGAAGGAATTATTGACGATATAACGGAATGCCCTCTGGTCCGCTCTATGAGAGTGGGCAGATCAACGTATTGCCGCTTTCCGTTTTCGGAAATCGCGAGACCGCGACCGTGGTCAATGGTGGCGGGGACTCCGCCAAGACAGCGATTTGCCTATGTGGTGGAGCTCTATGTAGGAGCTCGTGTCATTTGCTGGATCGAGGTCGAGGCTACCAAGCATAAGCGACACCATTCCGTCGCTGTTGAAATGACCCACGGTGAATCAATCGATCAAGACACGCTCGAGAAGCTGCTAATTCATTGTGCAAATAACGAGGGTGTTTGGCCAAAGACGCAGCCGTTCGGCGAGGGAAAGTTCGCCTATGTTTTGGCTCGGCATAGTTCCGATAATCACGTGCTGAAATCAACATACATTCGGCGTGCGATAGCGTTTCTTGCCAATCGTGTAGGGCATTGATACAGCCGCACATTCCCCTATAACGATTTTATCTTGCGATAAGTGCTGCAATTGACCGTCGCTGAGGCAATAAGGATTAGTGACCGCGCTTCTCAATCCACCCCAGTAAAGTCTCATACAGTTTCTCCGGATCAACCGGCTTACTGATGTGTTCGTTCATCCCAGCTGCGATGCACGCCTCCCGATCCTCGTCAAAAGCATTCGCGGTCATCGCCAGGATTGGCGTAGTCTGGTTTAGCGAATTGGCGCGAATTGCTTGCGTTGCCTCGACACCGTTCATGAGCGGCATCTGCATATCCATCAGAATCAGAACGTAACGGTTCTGCTTGGCCAGTGCCAATGCCTGTTGGCCGTTTTCGGCTAAATCCACAACCAGCCCCACATCCTCGAGGAGGATGCGTGAGACTTCTTGGGCGATCGGCTCGTCTTCCGCCAGTAGGATGCGTGTGCCGGCGTACTCGGCACGCAGACGTTGTTCGGCGGTGAGGGTCGTAATAGTCGGCGCTGGCGAGACGGCACTCTGTTCCCGCTTCTTAAGAGGAACAACGAACCAGAAGGTGCTGCCTTGGCCCGGCGAGCTGTCGACACCGATCTCGCCTCCCATCAACTGCACCAAGCGCTTGCAGATGGCCAGTCCCAGCCCCGTGCCACCGTACTTGCGGGTCATGCTGTTGTCGGCTTGTTGGAAGGACTGGAATAACCGCGTCTTGGCTTCTGCTTCAATACCGATCCCGGTATCGCTAATTTCGAAGCGCACCTGCATCACTTCGGGGGTTTCGCCAACCGAACGCGCGCGTAGAACCACTTCGCCGCGTTCAGTAAATTTGATGGCGTTGCCGACGAGATTGAAGAGAATTTGGCCAAGGCGTAGCGGATCGCCACTGAGAGGGGCAGTGGCGATGTCGGTAGGCAGGTCAACGGTCAGCTTGATCCCTTTCTCGGTGGTTTTATGGCCAAGAGTGCCTACGACGTGCTCTAC
>CAMDMZ010000067.1 GCA_945902805.1 Propionivibrio dicarboxylicus
CTTTCAAAAAAAGCGGCGAGGCTACCTTCAACTATCCATACAACATCCTTGCCATCGGTCACGATAACCGCGAAATCGCGGTCACGCTTCCGTGAAACGGCGGTCACGCTTTGGCGAAATCACCGGTCACGATGGCGTGAAATACGCACCCAGCGTCACATCAAAGCTCGGCTCGACTTCGTCGGGGCGACGCACCAGCGATAGCCGGGCCTCCTTCCAGAGCAGGGTGCGGTGTTTGCGCTTGTCCGGCACTCGGGTGTGCATGGGCCGCTCTCCACCACCGGAATCATGCTGCCATCGACTTCGACAATGAGAGCCAATGGGTTGATGACACTCGCCGCCGGGGTGATGTCGGCATCGCTCAGGGCATGGGCATGTCGCTCGGTGATGGTGGCCGCTGCGCTCAGCGGGACGACTATGCCGTAATGTTCCTTGAGCTTCGCGCCGACGCGGCCGAAGGCGTTGTCCGCACCGAAATCCGTAATGGCCCGCTGCAGCGGCAGCGAGTAGCCACGACAGCGGACGTCGGCCACCTGTGCAAAGGGGCGCTGCAGCGTGCCGCTTGTCTTGCTGACATAGGTCTGCTCAACAACCGTGATTTCACCGAAGGTGCTGTGCCAGTGAAGTTTTTTTTACCTGTCGCACGACGGCGGCGTTCTTGGTCAAGTATCGGCCTTCGTCGTCGGCCACGCGTTGGCCCCAGTCGTGCAGGAGTTCTTGTCCCATGCTGCGCAGCTCGTCAATCGCCCGTCGTTCGGCATCATCCACCCGACGAAGGTCGCCGCCTGTGTTCTCAACCAGATCCAGTAGTTTCGTGATGCGCGCCTTGATGACCGGATGCCGCTCCAGCCTTGACCCAACGTCCTCGCTCCGCGTTCCTGCTTCTCAGCGCCCTTGTGCATGCCATTCTCCCGTTGGGTGGAATTCCCTTCGGTTATCGACACAACTTCCTCTACCTTTCTGAATCTTCAAGTTTTACCCGTCTGTTCTTGCGTTCGGCCCCTGCGCGTCCAACACTTTCGATTGCACCCTGTGGCAAAGGATTCGACGCCCACCATGTTGTGGCAAATGCGGTCGAACATAGTGTGATCTGTGCCAACAAAGGCAAGATCGATATCGATAGTTTGCCGCAGGACATTCGTCTCTACAGTCAGGACATACTGAATGTGCCGGCGTCGCGCCAGCGAGCCATGATCTACGACGAGCACTCCGGTGACGAGGCAATGGATCAGCTACGTGCCGAACTGCTTGCTGCACTCAAGAAGGCTCGCGGCAGCAAGGCAATCTTCGCGCAACTGCTTGGTATCGATCGAACGACACTGCGGCGCAAGAAGCAGAAAACCGACATGGTCGGGTGAGTTGCGTGGAGGTTTGTGGGTTATTGCCGGCGGCGCGAATCCGTAGAATTTGGATCGCATGGAATTCGGTAATTGCTATTTTAGCGTGGTGGGCGGCGAGGGTTTCGAACCCCCGACCCCTACCGTGTGAAGGTAATGCTCTACCCCTGAGCTAGCCGCCCACGCTATAAAATCAATAACTTACGTTCAAAGAAGTGAGTCGAAGTATAAATTGTCTCATCGCTTCTCACTGCCTTATGAGGGCAGTTTACTACCGCTAATTCTCGCGCCCAAACTGCGGGTGGCGAATTAGATCACAGAGGCCTGATCCGATCAAGTTGCTTGATCGAGTTCGAACGCGCGATGCAGAACGCGAACGGCGAGTTCCAGATATTTCTCATCGACTACGACCGAAATCTTGATTTCGGAGGTGGAAATCATTTGTATATTGATCCCTTCTTCCGCGAGGATGCGGAACATCTTGCTGGCCACGCCAGGATGCGATCGCATGCCGACGCCGACTGCGGAGACCTTGCAGATCTTGTTGTCACCCGAGACGGCGCGCGCACCGACATGCGGCTTGATCTGATCTTCAAGCAAGGCTTTGGTGCGGACAAAGTCATTGCGATTGACGGTGAATGAAAAATCCGTTGTTCCGTCATGACCAACATTCTGGATAATCATGTCGATATCAATATTGGCATCCGCCACCGGACCGAGGATCTGGTAGGCAATACCGGGATGGTCAGGAACCCCAAGAACAGTGAGTTTGGCTTCGTCGCGATTGAAAGCAATGCCAGAAATGATCGGTTGTTCCATCGTTGTATCTTCCTCAAGAGTAATAAGTGTGCCCATGGTCTCTTGGCCTTCTTCCTCGAAGCTGGAGAGCACACGTAGCTTGACCTTGTACTTGCCGGCAAATTCGACGGATCGAATCTGTAACACTTTGGAGCCGAGACTTGCCATCTCGAGCATTTCCTCAAACGTGATGCGATCAAGCTTGCGTGCCTCGGGTACGATGCGTGGATCGGTGGTGTAGACGCCATCAACGTCGGTATAGATTTGGCATTCGTCAGCTTTGAGTGCCGCCGCTAAGGCGACACCGGACGTGTCAGAACCTCCGCGTCCCAGAGTCGTGATGTTGCCAGACGCATCGACACCCTGGAAGCCAGCAACAATCACCACTGTGTCGTCATCGAGATCGCGCTGGATGTTCTGGCCGTCAATGTCAAGAATGCGCGCCTTGGTGAAGGTTGAGTCTGTCAATACCTTGACTTGTGAGCCGGTATAGCTTTTGGCACTAACCCCAATATCCTTAAGCGCCATTGCCAGCAAAGCGATGGTTACCTGTTCGCCGGTAGAAATCATGACGTCGAGTTCTCGCTCGTCGGGTTGGGGCGAAACATCTTTGGCCAGTGCAATCAAACGGTTGGTCTCGCCACTCATCGCCGAAACCACCACTACCACCTGGTTGCCGTTGCGCTTCCAGCGTGCAACCCTTTTCGCGACATTGCGAATGCGATCCGGAGATCCCATTGAAGTCCCGCCGTACTTTTGAACGATTAGTGCCATTGCTGAAAATTAGTGATGAAAAGAGGTCGAATTTTACCTCATGCGAATCAGACTTGAAGCCAATACACACGGCCCTAGATTCGTCTTATCGATAGATTATTGGCAAAAAATCTTTGCCGTACGTGGTATGGCGTTGCGATATTGTCTATACTATGCGCCTATGTCTTCAGTTATAGGTCGAAATCATTTGGCCTATGCGTAAAGATTATCACCGAAAGATCAGCGGTATTTCATGCCGCTGGTCACTTACTTAGTACAACAGGAGACCATGACCATGAAAGCCAACGAAGCTATTGATGCACGCGCCATTCGCCGCAAACTCGGCCTTAACCAGCAGCAGTTCTGGTCCAAATTGGGGGTCACGCAAAGCGGCGGTTCGCGCTACGAGAGTGGGCGCAATATGCCGCGCCCAGTGCAGCATTTGTTACGTCTGGTTCATGTCGAGCAAATCGATATTGCCAAGGTCCGTAAGGACGACTTCGAGGTGATCGAGTATTTGAAGGCGCAGAAGGGCGACGTGTTCAAGGAACTCAAGAAGCAGGCCAAGGCTGCCAAAAAGGCGGCCTGACGTCGGCGGTATCGGTTTACTAGACTACGTAGGGGACAACCACAGCTTCTGTGGTTGTCCCCTACGCCTTTGTACTGATGGCGTCACTTGATCGTTGACGCCGTCCAACTTTGTTCAGAAGCTTGGTGAGTTTCTCTATGCTGATCACCCGTCGCCTCGAATTCGACGCGGGGCATCGTATCCCCGATCATCGGAGTCAATGCAAACACTTGCATGGGCATCGCTATGTGCTTGAAATAACAGTTGAAGGCGAGATAATCGACCATGCTGGTCGACCTGACAACGGGATGGTTATGGATTTTTCTGAAATTAAGTCCTTAGCCAAGCAGCACGTTGTTGATCCGTGGGATCACGCCTTTCTGTGCTGGCGAGAAGACCAGGTTGTGGTCGATTTTCTCGCCACACTTCCCGGGCATAAGACTGTGCTACTCGCGAACGTACCGACGGCGGAAAATCTGGCCAAAACTGCGGCGGATACACTGGCGTCAATTTTTGCCAGCCGCTACCAAGGCCAGCTTCGACTGAAATCAGTCCGACTCTACGAAACGCCCAACTGCTGGGCGGAGATCACGCTCTGATCGGCCGCTGCTCAGGTCGTTGTAGCAAACGACTGCCGAATCTTAGTTGTTTAGGACCAGGATGCCGCGCTTTAGGCCGGAATCCTCCGGGTGCGTCGAGAGCACGAAGCCAAGGCTGCCGACAAATTTGAGCATGCGCGTGTTTTCGCCGAGGAAGTCGCCGTTCATGTACTTGAGTCCGGCATTGCGTGCCGCGTCAATCATGATACCCATCAGGCGCCGCGCCAATCCTTTACCCTGCCAGTCATCGGCAACGACAATGGCAAATTCGCAGGATTCGCCATCCGGGTTGGTGGCGTAGCGAACCACGCCGATTTCAATCTGTTGGTCGGCCAGTTCACCCTCGCCGTTGGTGACGGCGATAAAGGCCATTTCACGGTCGTAATCGATTTGGGTGAGGCGAGTGAGTTGAGAGGAGGAAAGCTCGCGAATCGTGTTCATGAAGCGCATGTAGCGTGTTTCCGGGGATAGTGCCTGTACAAAGCTCTGTTCGATCTTGGCATCCTCCGGCTTGATCGGGCGAATGATCACCTGTTTACCGTCGTTGGCCTGGTACTGGGTACTCAGATGCGATGGATAGGGGTGGATCGCCATATGGTCGTAGCGTCCCGCCGTGAGCGGCAGATTGCCGATGACAATGCGCGCGTCGACCGCGACAGCACCGTTCTCGTCGACGATCAAGGGATTGATATCCATCTCGCGGATCCACGGCAATTCGCAGACCATTTCCGAGACACGTTGCAGGACTGAGGATAGCGCCTCCATGTTGACCGGAGGCATGTTGCGGAATTCACCGAGACGTGCGCTGATGCTGGTCGAGCGCAGCATGTCCTTGATCAGGTAGGTGTTCAGCGGCGGTAAAGCGACGGCGCGCTGGCCGCTGTGGGCTTCGATCCCAGTGCCACCCTGGCCAAAGATGATAGTGGGGCCGAAAACCTCGTCGCGCATCATGCCAACCATCAGTTCGCGGCCATTGGCCTTCTGGATCATCGGCTCGATGGCGATGCCGTTGATGTGTGCATCCGGGCGGTTTTTCTTCACGCCTTCAACGATCTGCATGTAGGCATCACGCACGGCGGCGAGGCTGTTCAAGTTCAGGCGCACGCCACCGGAATCGGATTTGTGCGTGATCTGCTGCGAATCGACCTTCATGACAACCGGCAGGCCGATTTCCTCGGCCAGCACCATGGCTTCGGACGGAGAGCGGGCGACAACGGTTTGCGCAATGGGGATCTTGAAGGCCGCCAGCAGGGCCTTCGATTCCATTTCATTCAAGACCATGCGGCCTTCCATCAGCGCGGTTTCGATCACCAGCTTGGCCGATTCGAGGCGCGGTGGTGAGTTCTCAGAAATTGATGCCGGTGTCTGCATCAATAGCTTCTGGTTACGGTAATAGTTCGATATATGCGAAAACAGCTCAACGGCAGGGTCTGGGGTGCGGAAACTTGGGATACCGGCACCGTCAAATAGCAGACGTCCTTCCTTGACTTGTTCTTCGCCCATCCAGCAGGTCACCACCGGTTTGTCGGACTTTGTCGCGATTTCGATCACGTGTCGCGCCGCCTGGGTCGGATCAGTCATTGCCTGCGGGGTAAGGATCACCAATACGCCATCGATGGCATCATCAGCCAGGCAGGTGGCTAAGGTCGACGCATAGCGTTCCGGGCTGGCGTCACCAATGATGTCGATAGGGTTGGCTTTAGACCAGGTCGGCGGCAGATCCGCGTTGAGCTTGGCCAAGGTATCGGCTTGTAGTTGCGCCAGAGGAATCCCAAGATCGGCGGCGTGGTCGGCAGCGAGGACACCCGGTCCGCCGCCGTTGGTGATGATGGCGAGACGATTGCCGCGAGGGCGAAAACGCGAAAACAAGGCTGACGCCGCCGCATACATCTGGCCGACGCTGTTGAGGCGCACAACACCGGCACGGCGCAACGCCGCGTCGAAGACGTCATCCGCCCCGACGACGGCACCGGTATGGGAAAGTGCCGCTTTACCAGCGATTGCATGTTTGCCCACCTTGATCAACAGCACCGGTTTGCAGCGCGCAGCGGCGCGCAGTGCGCTCATGAAGCGGCGCGAATTCTTGATGCCCTCAATGTAGAGGAAGATGTTTTCAGTGCGTGGATCGGCCACCATGTAGTCGAGCGCTTCGCCGAAATCGACATCGCCTTCGGCACCCAGCGATACCACGTTGGAAAAACCGATGTTCTTTGAGTGCGCCCAATCGAGGATTGCTGTGCACAACGCACCCGACTGCGAGATCAGGCCGATGGTTCCCGGATGGCCGCTGCCGTGGGCGAAGGTGGCATTGACGTTAGCCGACGGACGCATAATGCCAAGACAGTTCGGGCCAACCAAACGCATGCGGTGACGGCGCGCATTCTCGAGTGCGGCACGTTCCAGCGAGGCACCCCGTTTGCCGGTTTCAGAGAAACCGCCTGAGATAATGATCGCGTTGCGACATCCAGCACGCCCACAGGCGTCAACGATCGTGGGCACGGTTTCGGCGCGAGTGCAGATGACCGCCAGGTCAAGACGCTGTGGAACGCTTTCTACTGAGTCGTAACTCTTTGAACCAAAGATCTTTTCGTGGCGTGGATTGACGAAGAAGAGCTTGCCTTTATAGCCGCCGTCCAGCATGTTGGCGACAAGCGTGGCGCCAATCGAATTCGGCGTTTCCGAGGCGCCAATAATGGCGATCGACTTGGGCTCGAACAGCGAACTCAGGTAGTGTTCTTCGTAATGCATGGTCGTTGCGCCGGGCTCGGCACCTCAGGATGTTATAGCAATGCTGCTATGCAGCAAAGGATAGCACTTTCAGGCTCAATTTGGGGCTGGAAAACTAGAGTAAACCTTCCAAAACGCGTCCCGGTGGGGTCAGGGCGCGACAGGATCGCTGTCAGCTTTCTTGCAATTCTCGGCGGCAATACGCCGCCGTTTGGTGACCAGGAAATGGCCAAAATGGTGGTCTGCGTTGAGAATGTGGTTGACCATCCAGTCCGTCAGCAAGCGCTTGATGCGAAATGTCAGATAGAGCCGGTCTTCGTTGCCGCTGTCGATTTCGGCCCGAAGTTCGCCGAAATACTCGAAAAACCGTTGATGCTGACGCGCATGCAATTCTGTGAACGGGTAGTCGTTCTCGTACATCATTTCTTCTTCAATGGTGAAGTCGGCGGCGGCGGAAAACTGGATCTGTGCCAGCAGCGGTGGCGCCAGGTTCCATGCCCCGACGTGGGCGGCGCGCGCCAACGCATTCATGTCGGCAAGGATGTTCTGATGCGCCTGATCGACACTATCGACTCCGAAACCGTATTCTTCGCGCCATTGATTGGTCAGTTCGGTATTTGGCAAGCGGATGCCGGCGGCACGTTGATCGCAGCGCACCAGATAGGCGGCGGTGGCGGCATCGAGCGGGGCGGCAGCGAGAACTTCGTTCAGCTGACGACGCGCCTGTGGAATGTCATCCAGGTGATAGCAGGCTAGCGCACGCTCGAATTGCTTCAGGGTTTCGCGCTTGGCGATGCGTAAGGTCGGCGGGTCGGCGTCAAACACTTCATATACCGACTGGTCGTCATGTTTGCCGCGCACGCGCGTCCGGTCGAGAAAGCGAATCGAGTAGGTCGCGGCATTTTCGAGGCTGTAGAGCGTGTATTCGCTGATCAGCAGCGGAACCATGTATTCCTTGGTCAGACGCTCCAGGCGCGAGGCCAGATTCACCGCGTCGCCGATCACCGTGCCATCCATGCGTCCAAAGCCGCCGACGGTGCCCAGAATCACGATGCCGGTATTGATTCCGATACCGATCTTGATCGGCCGGTAGCCGGCCAGTGCGCGTCCGGCGTTGTATTCGTCGAGCTTGCTGATCATCGCCAGTGCGCCACGCAAGGCCGCATCGGGTGAATCGGGAAACAGCGCCATGATGCCATCGCCGATGTACTTGTCGATAATGCCGCCGTGGGCCGTGATCACCGGCTCCATCTGCATCAGATAGGAATTCAGGAAATTGAAGTTTTCCTGCGGGCTCATGCTCTCGGACAAGGACGTGAAATCACGAATGTCGGAAAACACGATGGTCATGGTGCGTTCGACCTGATGCCCGAGTTGCACCTTGCGGATATCGTTCACGCCCAGTAGATGGAGGAACTTACGCGGCACGAAACGACCATACGCCATCTCGGTGTCCGACAGCGGTTCACGCGTCGCATCGGACGAATCGGGAACTGTCGGCGGCACCGGATAGCCGGGCGGGCGAGGATAATTAGGCAAGGAATTCATTTCAAAGCAAAATCATACTCGACATGACACCACATCACAGCGACATTCCTTCGCCCTGGGTAAAGCGCTTTGCCACGTTGGCGCCGGCCGAGGGCCGTGTGCTCGATCTTGCCTGCGGCAACGGCCGTCATGCGCGGCTGTTGGCAGCGCTTGGCTACCATGTCGAGGCCGTCGATCGCGACCCGGAAGCGCTCGCTACTCTGGTTGGTGTGGAGCGAATCAAAACCCGGCAAGCCGACCTGGAAGGCGGCCCGTGGCCCTTCCATGCGGACGTGTTCGACGCCGTAGTGGTGACCAATTATCTCTACCGGCCGCTGCTACCGACGCTGCTGCGAGTGCTGGCGCCACAGGGCGTGCTGATCTACGAAACTTTCATGGTCGGCAACGAGCGCTTTGGCAAACCGTCAAATCCGGCCTTCCTGCTCCGCCCCGGCGAACTGCTTGATCTGGTGAAGAACAAACTCGCCGTGGTGGCGTTCGAGCAAGGCGAGGTGGCCATGCCACGCCAAGCCATGGTGCAGCGCCTGTGTGCGGTGCGCGCCAGCGGTAGTAGTTTGGTGTTGCCAGGGTGAGTCGCCGGAATCGTGTTCAGCCGTGCTGCCGGGGCAGCCACTTGAGCAGAGTTTCGTAGAGTTTGGCGGGCGCGATCGGTTTGCCGATGTGCTCATTCATGCCGGCGTCGATACAGGCTTGACGATCCTCATCGAAGGCATTGGCAGTCATCGCCAGGATCGGCGTCGTGCGGTACGCGGGCAGCGCCCGCAGGGCGCGCGTGGCGTCGATGCCGTTCATGATCGGCATCTGGACATCCATCAGAATCAGGTCGTAGTGCGTGGCCTGCGCCATTGCCAGCGCCGCCGCGCCATCATCGGCGACATCGACGGTGAGGCCGGCCATCTTCAGCAGTTCTTGCGACACGATCTGGTTGGTTGGTTCGTCTTCGGCAAGCAGAATGCGGCGGTCGGCAAACTCCTGGGTCAGGCGATTGCGTAGCTGCACACCAACAGTCGGTGCTGGTGGGACGGCGCCTGCCGGTGCGCGTTGCAGGCGTAGCGTCAGCCAGAAGGTGCTGCCGTGGCCAAGCGTACTGCTGACCCCGATATCGCCGCCCATCAGTTGCGCCAGCCGTTTGCTGATCGCTAATCCCAACCCGGTGCCACCGTACTTGCGCGTCATCGAGCCATCGCCTTGTTCGAACGCGACGAACAGCCGCTTTTGGTCCTCGGCGGCGATGCCGATGCCGGTGTCTTCCACTTCGAAGCGCAGGACCAGGTGATCGGGCATTTCGTGCTCGATGCGGGTTCGCACGGTGATCTTCCCGGCGGCGGTGAATTTAATGCTGTTGCTGACCAGATTCAGCAGGATCTGGCCCAGGCGGAGCGGGTCGCCCAACAAGGTCTGGTGCCCAATTTCAGGCGCTTCGTCGATCTCAAGCTGGAGTCCTTTTTCGCGCACTCGATCATTCACCATGTCGACCATGTTCTTCAGGATCTGGCCAGGAGTGAAGGGGATATTTTCCAGCGTCAGCCGCTCAGCCTCGATCTTGGAGATATCCAGGATGTCGTTGATGATCGCCAGCAGGTGCTGTGACGACGTGTCGATCCGGGTGAGATGCTCGCGAAGCTTGGGGTCTTGTGCGCGATTGAGGGCGAGGTAGGTCATGCCCATGATGCCGTTCATCGGCGTGCGCAGTTCATGGCTCATGGTGGCGAGGAAGGTGCTCTTGGCGCGACTGGCAGCTTCGGCTGCCTCTTTGGCAATCGAAAGCGCCAGAGTGCGTTCGTTCACCATGTCTTCCAGATGCGCCTGATATTTGCGCAACTCGGCTTCGGTTCGTTTCAGTGCCGTCAGCTCGACATCGACGCAGTACATTTCGGGTTGGCCGGCTGCGTTCGTCAAAATCGTACTACTCGAAAACAAGGCTACCGGGGAGCCGTCTTTGCGTTGCAGGACAATTTCGCCGGGCGGCATGGCTGGCCCGCCGCGTAGCCACGCCCGGAGCACCGGCATCAAATCGGCACGCATGGCCGGCGGAATGATCAGCTCGCCCATGTCACGGCCCATAGCCTCGGCAGCCGTGTAGCCATACAGGACCTCGCTGGCCGCATTCCAGTAGATCACCCGGCAATCGGCGTCGTAGCCTTGCACCGAAATATTGGGCACGTTTTCAAACAGCGAGCGGAAGCGCAATTCACTCGCCGTCAGCGCCGTCGTGGCCTTGCGTAAAGCGCGTAGCGGCAAGGTTTTCATCACCACATAGACCCCCGCACTGATCAACACGCCGAGCACTGCCGCCGCCAGGGTCTCCCAAAGTAATGGACGAAGCGAGCTGACAATCACGATCTCGCCAACCACCTGGCTAGCGTCATACAGCGGATAGGTACGCTTGAATTGCGGCGCTGCGGGGAGTTTGCCGACTTCGGTCAGCAATGCGTGATCCTTGTCAAACACCTGCACGAGTTCGTGCTCAAGCGGAACCGGTTCGCGCGTCAGCAGTCCTTGCAGGCGATTTTCGGCAAACATCCAGGTGTCGGGATTGCTGGCGATCGAGCTGCTCAGCGCCGACGCCTTTACCCTGGCCTTGAAATCCACGGCGGCGGCGTCGTGGGCGAAGGACGACCAGCCGACACCGAGCGGGATGATCAGCGCGACGACGAACGAGATCGCCAGGGCCAGGCGATGGATACTGTGTTCAAGAAGGTCGTGCGTTGGTGGCACGGGAAAGCGATCCGGGTGCGATCAGGGGAACGATCAGCGAATCGTATGGCCGGTTTGCTCAAGGATTCTTTGCCCTGGTGCCGAGCGCACGAACTTAACAAATTCCTGAACCGCCGCCGAGGGCTCTTTCGGCAATACGAAGTAGAAGGTCTTCAGCATCGGATAGCGGCCGGATTGGGCATTTTTCGGGCTTGGTTCAATGCCGTCCAGGCTCAGTGGGCGCAGGCTGCGCTTTTCGGACTGGATCAGCGCCACGGTGGTGACGCCAATGCTGCCCGGAATGCTTTCCATCTTGTCGGCGGCTTCCTGGTCGTTGGCGGCGAAAGTCTGGCCGGGGCGCTGGTCGGCGACCAGCAGGGCTTTCTCGATTCCCGGCGAAAGCTGTTTGATTTGCCGCGTATTGTCGTCATTCGGTTGGCGCATCACCGGACGAATGGTCGATCCATCCGGCCATTGGGTGAGTTTGCCGCTATAAATGTTGGCGACCTGGGCCAGGGTGATGTCCATCACTTTGCTTTTGCTCTGCACCGCAAATACGGTCGGGCAGCGGGCATATTCAACCGCCATCAGACCACCTCTGATTTCGTCATCGCTCAGTGGCCGTGACGCCAGTCCAATTTCGATGGCACCCTTGGGGATCGCTTTGAGGGCACCGCTGGTGCCGATGCTGCCGAGGATGACCGGCTTAGATTCCGGATGGCTTTGTGCGAAGGCCTCGCCGAGCAGACGCATGGTGCCCAGCGCGTTGCCGGTGCCGCCGATGCGGATGTCAGCGGCGCCGGCCGTCAGTGGCGCCCAAAACGCAACGATCGCAGCGGCATGCGCCAGGGTCTTGCCAACGTATACAAGTCCTTGTTTCATGGGGTTCCTGATTTCGCCTGATGTTGCCTTGGCGCGGATTCTGGCTGTAAAGGGCGGGTCGGTCAAATCCTCTCCAACCTGGATCTTGCGCCAAAAGTCGGCGATGGTGGGACGGCGATGTTGCACCGACTGATGGTCAGACAGTTTGGCCTGCGGTTTCACCATTCGCCCCACGAAAACCACCGTTCGTCGAAAAGTCATGGAAAGCGCTTCGAGCGATTGCGAAACTGCGCTCATGCCGGCGCCGCTGGCGTTTTTCAAGGAGCCCAACTTGTCGAGTCGTTCGTCGTCCGCTGTCGTTCCGAATCTTTCGCCCGAGCAAGGTGAGGTTCGCCGCCAAGTGCATGAACTGCTCACGAACAAGGGATAATCCGGGGATGATGGTTTCGTCTGTTCCGGCCACCGCACGCTCACCGTTCATCCTGCCGGCGCTGTTGGCGACGGTGGCCTTTAACGCCCTGATCGCGGTTTTTCTGTCGGTGATCGGGGTTGGGGGCAAAGCCCGTGGTTTTGCCCAGCTGCTTCCCGAAAACATGATTTGGTCGCAGTGCATCGGCCTATCCGTGTGCTGTTTGGCAATGTTGGCACTTCAACTCACTCGCTCCGGCCCGCGTCTGTTCGGCGCGGTGATCGTTGCGGTGACGGCCGGGACCGCGATTGGCATCACCCTCGCGCCGATACTGACCGGTTTTGCCCTGGGTTCGCCCGAGCACTCGGCGATGCATTGGCAGGCGATGTTCATGGGCTTATTTTTTGGTGGCATTGCGAGTGCGTTTTTCTGGTTGCGTGAACGGAATGCAACGCTCACCCGCGAGCTTGAGGCGCGTGAATTGGCGCGGGTCGAGGCCGAAAAACGTAGCATCGAGGCGCAGTTGAAAATGTTGCAGGCGCAGATCGAGCCGCATTTTCTGTTCAATACGCTGGCCAATGTCGCCAGCCTGATTCAGCGCGAGCCGCCGCTGGCTTCAAGTTTGCTCGACGCCCTGATTCGCTATTTGCGTGCGAGCCTGACGCGGACGCGGGCTGAAGGCGGCACGCTGGGCGATGAAATCGGCTTGTTACGGGCTTATCTTGAGGTGCTGAAGATACGCATGGGCGAGCGCTTGAGTTTCGAGTTCGAGGTAGCGCCGGCGCTGCTGGGCGAGGCTTTCCCGCCCATGTTGTTACAGCCCTTGGTGGAAAACGCGATTACGCATGGGCTTGAACCCAAGATCCAGGGCGGCACCGTGCGTGTGGTGGCCGAGTGCAAGGACGGTGTTTTGAGCGTGACGGTCAGTGACGATGGCCTGGGGATTCGGGAGACGGCCGCGACATCGCGTGGTGGCGGCATGGGTTTGAGTAATGTCCGAGCGCGGTTGGACGCCTTGTATGGCCGCGCCGGAAGCTTGGCTCTGCATGAAAAAGTCGGTGCTGGCGTGACGGCGGTCATCAGCATTCCAGTCGGAGATGGACAATGAAAGCCATCATCGCCGACGACGAACCGCACCTCGCTGCACACTTGCGTGATCGCTTGTTGGCGCTGTGGCCGGACTTGAACATTGTCGGCATGGCCGCCAACGGGATTGAAGCGCGCGAGCTGATCGAACGCTTGCAGCCGGATGTGGCATTCCTCGATATCCGCATGCCAGGCTTGTCGGGTTTGGACGTGGTCGTGGCACTGCCGTTCTCGGTGCGGGCGAGTTGTCGCTTTGTCTTCGTTACTGCGTATGACGAATTTGCGGTGCAGGCGTTCGAGCGCGAGGCCACCGATTATTTGCTCAAGCCGGTGACTGACGACCGGCTCGCTGCCACCATCGAACGGCTGTTGCGCGCCCCTGCCGTGCCTCCAGCCGAGGATTTGCTGGCGCGGTTGCAAGCCTTATTGCCGGTGGCCGAAAAGCCGGCCGAGCGTTTGCGTTGGGTGCGTGCTTCCGTGGGCAACGATGTGCGCCTGGTGCCGGTCGATGAGGTCTGCTATTTTCAGGCGACCGACAAATACACGGCGGTGTTTACCCGCGATGCCGAACTACTGATCCGCACGCCGCTCAAGGAGCTGGGCGCGCAACTCGATCCGGAAATGTTCTGGCAAGTGCATCGTTCAACGCTGGTCAATGTGCGCCAGATCGCCACGGCGCGCCACGACGCCTTTGGCCGCGTGACGCTGTATTTGCGTGAGCGGCCGGAAACGCTACAGGTCAGTCGGGCACACGCGCACTTGTTTCGCCAGATGTAGCCAATACGTTTTCGGCTAGTCGGGTGATGCCGGCGGGCGACAGATCGTCGGTACTGAAGGCCGTGGCGGCGGTGTGGCTGGTGAAGTTGTGGTTCTGTGAGCGCTGATAAAGCGGGTCGTAATGCAGTTCGAGCAGTTCGCGGACCAGTTGCTCGTGTTGGCCGGCGGTGACCAGTGCTTCCCAGTGGGCCAGCGTTTCGCGGCTTTGCAGACTATGTAACTGATTCAGGCGCGTCAGCAGCCAGTCGGTGTTCGCGATGGCGTAGTCGTAATCACGCAGCAGGAATTCGATGCGCGCGCCGAGCGTGGCATCGATGCGCAGGCAGGGTGCGGCGCGGATCGCGGTGATGAGGTTCTCGGGCAGGTGCACGCGACCGATCTTGCGGCTTTCGGCTTCGACATAGACCGGAAATTTCGGATCGAACGCATCCAGCGCCGAAAACAGTTTCGACTCGAAACCCTTTTGTGTCGGCTGCTCCTGATCAGGCAGGTTGCCCAGCACCGAGCCTTTATGGGCGGCGAGTTCTTCCAGATGCAAGACTTGCGCACCGCGCTCGGCGAGGGCTTCGAGCAGCCGACTCTTGGCGCTGCCGGTGGCGCCGGACACTACCTGAAAGCGGAAGTTGGCGGGCAACTCATCCAGGCGGTCGATGACATGCCGGCGCCAGGACTTGTATCCGCCTTGCAGGCGATGCGCGTCCCAACCGATCTCGCGCAGGATCAGACTGAAGGCGCCACTGCGCTGTCCGCCACGCCAGCAATAAATCAGCGGGCGCCAGCCGCGCGGTTTGTCGAGGAGCTGGCTTTCGATATGCCCGGCGATGTTCTTGGCGACCAATGCCGCGCCAACTTTCTTCGCTTCAAAGGCCGATACCTGCTTGTACAGCGTGCCAACGCGGACGCGTTCAGCGTCGATCAGGACCGGCATGCTGATGGCGCCGGGAATGTGGTCTTCGGCGTATTCGCCCGGTGAGCGAGCGTCGATGATGGCGTCAAAGTCGCCCAGCTCGGCTATCGTGGCCTGAGTGTGCGTGCGGCTCATGGCCGTTTGTCCAGCATCGGTTTCAGCACCGCCCAGACATGGTCAAGGAGCTTGGGCTGGGCGGTCGCCAGAGGATGCAGATTGTCGGCCTGGAACGCATTGCGGTCGGCGGCGATCGGTTCAAGCAGGAAGGGGAGCAGGGGCACCTTGTGTTGTTTGGCCAGGTCGTGAAAGCTGGCTTCGAAGTCCCGCGTATAGTCCGGTCCGTAGTTGGGTGGCAAACGCATGCCGACGAGCAGCACGCGGGCTTGCTGGGTCTTGGCGCTGGCGATCATGGCCGTCAGATTGTCACGCATGGCCTTGACGGGCAGGCCGCGCAGGCCATCGTTGGCGCCGAGGGCGATGACGACAATGGTGGGTTTGAATTGCGTCAATGCCGCATCGAAGCGACTGCGGCCGCCGGCAGTGGTTTCACCGCTGATGCTGGCGTTGGCGACGGTCCAGGCGGAACCGGATTGCTGCAAGCGTTGTCCGAGCAGGGCCGGCCAGCTTTGCGCCGTGGCAATGCCGTAGCCGGCTGAAAGACTGTCGCCGTAGATCAGGATGGTGTGCCCGGCAGAAAAGGCGGTGGCGCTGGCGAATAAAAGCAGTAGAAAGGACAGAGTCTTGAACATGAGGGCAATCGATACGATGGGAAGTGATAAAGCCGCCAGTGGTGAGGTGAGTGGCGCCGTGATTGACGTGGTCCAACTCGGCAAGGATGTGCCGAGTGGCGACGGCAGGCTGACGATTCTGCACGATATTTCGTTTTCGGTCAGTGCCGGCGAGGCGGTGGCGATTGTCGGTGCCTCCGGTTCCGGTAAGTCGACACTGCTGGGTCTGATGGCCGGGCTGGATCTGGCTACGACGGGCACGGTGAGTCTCGGTGGCCAGGATCTGCAGCGGCTGGACGAAGATGGTCGTGCCGAGTTGCGTGGCCGCTTGCTCGGCTTCGTCTTCCAATCCTTCCAGTTGTTGCCCGCCTTAACGGCATTGGAAAACACCATGCTGCCATTGGAACTGGCCGGTCGCAGCGAAGCGCGAAAGACGGCCAAGGCGATGCTCGACCGAGTCGGCTTGAGTGCCCGACTCGATCACTATCCCAAGCATTTGTCAGGCGGCGAACAGCAGCGGGTTGCTCTCGCCCGCGCCTTTGCCCCCGGCCCGCAACTGCTGCTGGCGGATGAGCCGACCGGCAACCTGGATGTGGCGACTGGCGCACAAGTCATTGATCTGATGTTCGCTATGAATGCCGAAATGGGCACGACGCTGATACTGGTGACGCACGATGAAGCGCTGGCTCGACGCTGCGGACGGACTTTGCGCCTAGCGGCGGGCCGGCTTTTGGCATAAGGTTTTAGCGTGAGGAAATTTCATGTTCAAGAGGGGCATCCTTGACCTAGATCAAAAATGATTCTATTGCTTTGGTTATAGTTCCAAAGTGTTGATTTTGCTATTTGTCGTCGACGATGTAGTGGGGATTCACCGACAAGGTGGCTTGTTCCTGGCCAAGTTTTAAGTGCTTCAGTTCGCACCCTGCGTCAGGCTCGGTTTCTCAAACTAAAGAAAATGGGAAGTGATATGACCACAGGTGTCCTTTTGCAATGGTCTGACGACTTTAACGTCGGCATCCAGGAAGTGGACGAGCAGCACAAGGCCTTGGTGGGTATGTTGAACGAACTGCATAAAGCCATCGTCGAACATCATGGCAAGGACACCTCGCGGAAGATTCTCGATCAATTGGCTGATTACACCCGCACGCATTTTCTTCTTGAAGAAAGCCTGATGCGGGTCACGCATTATCCCGGCTTTGATATTCACAAGCAGCAACACGAGGAGTTGATCAAGCAAGTCGTCGACCTTCAGCAGAAGCTGGACGTTGGCGGAGCAACCATCACCTTTGAGCTGCTTCACTTTCTCAAAGTCTGGCTTGCACAGCACATCAACGAAAGCGACAAACGCTTCGGCGGCTTTTTCAAATCGACTGACCACTTGAAGGGCTACGCCAACTGGAGCCAGGAAGTAAGCACCACCATGAAGAAGAAAAAGTGGTGGTGGAAGTTCTGGTAAGCGTGTAAGGCGTGCCATTCCCCCCCCCCCGCAGTTAAGGGAAATTCGTTTCACGGAATGCTTCGCGGCTTAGAAGCTGTCTCAAATAATGGTAACTGGAGCCGATAAGTGAGGTACATCAACCACCGAGAGGGAGGAAGCGATGTACCCAACCGATCTGACAGAAGAACAGTGGGCTGTGCTGGCGCCGTATGTGGTGAAGCCACTACCGGCGGTTCGTGGCAAAGGCCGGCCACCCAAGCAGGACTTCCGGGCCGAGATCAACGGCATGCTGTACGTTCTGAAGACGGGTTGCCAGTGGCGCATGTTGCCGAAGGACTTCCCGCCGTGGAAGACCGTGTATGGATACCTGCGGCGCTGGCGTCTGGAAGGCATCTGGGATACGGCGATGCGGGCCCTGCGCGAAGCGGCACGACAGAAGGCTGGACGCAACGCCGAACCCTCGGTTGCCATCATCGACTCGCGCTCGATCAAGAGTGCTGGAAAAGGGGGCAGCGCGGTTTCGATGCGGGCAAGAAGACCAAGGGACGCAAGCAACACATCGCGGTAGATACGATGGGGTTCATCCTTGCCGTGATCGTTCATTCGGCGGGGATTCAAGATCGCACTGGCGCTCGCGCCGTACTG
>CAMDMZ010000068.1 GCA_945902805.1 Propionivibrio dicarboxylicus
AGCTTACGCAGCGCGGCGGTGATTCGATTCAACTCGGCTTTCCTCATGTTGCGCTCCTGCAGGGCCCGGCGCACACGCGCCACGCCATGCAGTATCCGCGTCAGCGGGCTCACTAGCCGAGCCACCAACATGATTTGCGAACACAGCCAAAAGAAAACGGCTTCCGGATCACGGAAGCCGTTCGCATTTTCAGCTTGGCTGCGACTATCGGCCTGACCAGAGTTAACCCGCGAGAAGTTTCGTTACTCTGTTCGCGCGCAAGCGATGCGCATCCGGCATGTCCGAACCGAGCAAGGGGCGCAAATAGGCATGGAACGCATCGGTTACATTGGTGCCGCAGGCTGAAATGAGTTCGTCTTCCATAACGCGGGTTTTTCCAGCGACCGACTCCAGTGAAACCAGTTGGTAATCAATCGCATAGGAGCCCGTGCGACGAATGGCGACGGAACCATCGCGATCGCCCCACATGGCGAACTGTACGGCCTTTTCGCCAACTTCACGTGCTTCGCGCTGATCGACGTCCGAGACGCACCCCATGAACGATCGCTGCAAGTAGCCAAACGTATCACCGCGGACGCGCTTGATGCCGAGCTTGCTCTTGATTTGTTCGCACAGAAGGTCAGCCAGAGCACCGGTGCCGGACAACTGTACATTCCCGTGGGCATCCTTTTCGATTTCTGCCGACAGCTTGGTGATGATGGCGACGCCGCTTTCGTCATGGATGCCTTCGGAAGCCGCAATGATGCAGCGCCCATAGCGGTCGTAGGTTCGCTTCACATCCTCAAGGAATTTCTCGATGCTGAAGGTGCGTTCCGGGACGTAGATGAGATGGGGGCCGTCGTCGGGGAACTTACGGGCCAAGGCCGAGGCCGCCGTCAGGAAGCCGGCGTGGCGCCCCATGATCACTCCCAGATAGACGCCTGACAGGGACGCATTGTCGAGGTTGGCGCCCATGAACGCTTGGGCGACAAAGCGCGCAGCCGACGGAAAACCCGGTGTGTGGTCATTGCCGACGAGATCGTTGTCGATGGTCTTCGGAATGTGGATGCAGCGTAAGGGGTAGTTGCCCTTGCGCGCTTCTTCGCTGACGATGCGTACGGTGTCCGAGGAGTCGTTGCCACCAATATAGAAAAAGTAGCCGATGCCATGGGCCTTCAGCACGCGCAGAATGTCCTGGCAGTACTTCAAGTCCGGCTTGTCGCGAGTTGAACCCAATGCCGACGATGGTGTGTTCGCGACCATCTCAAGATTCGCCGTGGTTTCTTGGGTTAGATCAATAAATTCTTCGCGAATCAAGCCAGCGACCCCGTGATACGCACCGTAGACACGTTCAATATTGGCAAACTTGCGTGCTTCGAGGACGACTCCGGCCATCGACTGATTGATGACGGCGGTTGGCCCACCGCCTTGGGCGACCAGGACTTTTCCCTGTGGCTTCATTTTCGAACTCCTAAAAATTTTGTCGTGCGCGTATTGTGCAACGACCATTTCTCGTTGGTGATGTCGTTCCGGTTGAGATGCCAGATTTTTTTTGCCTCGGAGTGTCATATAAACATGGGTTATGCCATCATTCCCAAGTTAGCAAAAGGGGGCTGCTTGGTGGGGATTCCAACCATTCCGACCATTTCGGGCCTTGAGTATCCATTCATGGGGAGATTGATATGTCAGGACTGATGTTTGCATTGATCTGTGCCGTGGCAGCCATTGCCTACGGCTGGGTCTCCAGCCAGTGGATTCTTGCGCAATCCGCCGGTAACGAACGAATGCGTGAGATCGCCGGAGCCATTCAGGAGGGTGCGCAAGCGTATTTGAATCGCCAGTACGCAACAATTTCCGCTGTCGGCGCCATTCTGGCCATCGTGATTTGGAAGTTCCTCGGTACTCAGACCGCAATCGGTTTTGTCATCGGCGCTGTTCTGTCGGGTGCCGCCGGTTATATCGGCATGAATGTCTCGGTGCGCGCCAACGTACGGACGGCCGAAGCGGCTCGTGTCGGCCTCAATGAAGCACTCAACGTCGCCTTCCGTGGCGGTGCGATTACCGGCATGCTGGTGGTTGGTCTAGGCTTGCTCGGTGTTGCCGGCTATTACGGCGTGCTCAAACTAATGGGCGGCGATAGAGCGTCCCTAGAAAGCATCGTCCATCCGCTGATTGGACTGGGCTTCGGTTCCTCGTTGATTTCCATCTTTGCACGTCTCGGCGGTGGCATTTTTACCAAGGGCGCCGACGTCGGTGCCGACCTGGTGGGCAAGGTCGAAGCCGGTATTCCGGAAGACGATCCGCGCAATCCGGCCGTGATCGCCGATAACGTGGGCGACAACGTTGGTGACTGCGCCGGCATGGCTGCTGACCTGTTCGAGACCTACGCCGTAACCATCGTTGCCACCATGTTGCTGGGTGCGCTGCTATTCAAGGGTTCGTACGCGATGGCGGAATCGGCAGTGGTCTATCCGCTGGTGCTGGGTGGGTTCTCCATCATTGCCTCGATCGTTGGCGCCATGTTCGTCAAGACAACGCCGGGCGCCAAGATCATGAATGCGCTCTACAAAGGCCTGATCGTGGCCGGCGTCATGGCATTGATCGCGTTCTATCCTCTCACCACCTGGATGATCAATGACCATCTGCTTGACTACGTTCTGAATATTCGGGGTGGTTCGCAGATGCGTCTCTATCTCTCGGCGATCATCGGTCTGGTTCTGACGGGTCTGATGGTCTATATCACCGAGTACTACACCGGGACCGAGTTCAAGCCAGTGCGCCATGTGGCCGAAGCCTCGACCACGGGACACGGCACCAACATCATCGCCGGTCTGGGGGTTTCCATGAAATCCACGGCGTGGCCGGTGCTGTCGGTTTGCGCGGCGATCTGGGCTTCCTATGCACTGGGTGGCCTGTACGGGATCGCGATTGCTGCCGTGTCGATGTTGTCGATGGCCGGCATTATTGTGGCACTTGACGCCTATGGCCCGATCACCGACAACGCTGGCGGCATTGCTGAGATGGCCGAGTTGCCCGATAGCGTGCGTGGCATCACCGATCCACTCGACGCCGTTGGCAATACCACGAAAGCGGTCACCAAGGGCTATGCTATCGGTTCCGCTGGTCTCGCCGCGCTGGTGTTGTTTGCGGACTTCACGCATGGCCTTGAAGCAGCCAAACCGGGCTTGAAGTTCATTTTTGATCTGTCCGATCCGGCCGTGATTATCGGCCTTTTCATCGGCGGCCTGATTCCCTACCTGTTTGGCGCCATGGCGATGGAAGCCGTTGGTCGTTCGGCGGGTGCCGTGGTGGTTGAAGTACGCCGCCAGTTCCGCGAAATCAAAGGCATCATGGAAGGTACGGCCAAGCCGGAATATGGCACCTGCGTCGATATGCTGACCAAGGCCGCGATCAAGGAAATGATGATTCCTTCCTTGTTGCCGGTACTGGTTCCGGTTGTGGTCGCCTTTGGCATGAATGCACTGATGCCCCCGGTGGCCGGTGTTGGTGCTGGCGTGCGGGCGCTGGGCGGTGCGCTCATGGGCACCATCGTTACCGGTTTGTTCGTCGCAATCTCGATGACGACCGGTGGCGGAGCCTGGGATAACGCCAAGAAGTACATCGAAGACGGTAATTTTGGTGGCAAGGGTTCCGAGGCACACAAGGCGGCCGTGACCGGAGATACCGTCGGTGATCCGTACAAGGATACGGCCGGCCCGGCGGTTAACCCGCTGATCAAGATCATCAATATCGTCGCTTTGCTGATCGTGCCGCTGGTTGCCTGACGACCGGATGATCTGATCCCGAAAGCAGCTTTCTGACCCTCATGGGCAGCTCGACGAACCGGGCTGCCCATTTCATTTCATGCGCCGAATTCTTTTATTTTTGCTGGCGTTGTCCAGCTTTCCGGCTTTCCCTTTGGACGCCGCTCAACCGGAGAGCGCGAGTGGCTTTCGGCCGCAGGCCGAGGTCGTCGGGCGCCGTTTTATGGCGGTCACGGCGAATCGCCATGCCACTGCAGCTGCGGCGGAAATTCTTGAGCTTGGAGGAAGTGCGATTGATGCGGCGATTGCTGCACAGTGGGTGCTGAATGTTGTCGAGCCACAGTCGTCGGGAATCGGCGGCGGTGGCTTTCTTTTGTTCTGGGATGCGAAAAGACGTCAGGTGCTGGCTTACGATGGCCGTGAGACGGCGCCCCGTGCCGCCAGCGCCGACTTTGCGCGCGGCCCGGATGGCGCACTGCTGAATTTTGATCAAGTGGTCGCGACTGGAAAATCGGTGGGCACGCCGGGATTGGTGGCGATGTTGGAAATGGTCCACGAGATGCACGGGAAACTGCGCTGGGAACGCTTGTTTCGGCCGGCGATTCGCTTGGCTGAAAATGGTTTTCCGGTTTCGCCCCGGCTGCATGGTTTGTTGGCCGAAGACAAATTTCTGATGGTAGATCCAGCGGCGAAAGCCTTGTATTACCCCACGGGGAAACCATTGAGCGCCGGCGATTGGCTGGTCAATGCCGAACTCGGCGCGACACTGCGACTGATCGCGGCAAACGGTAGTCTGGCGCTGCATCGGGGTCTGCTCGCCGACGAAATCGTAGGTGCCGTCCGCGCCCGTGGTGGTGTGCTCGACGCCGAAGACTTACAGGCTTATCGCCCGCTTCGTCGCACGCCTGTCTGCGGATCATTTCATGCATGGCGCGTGTGCGGTATGCCTCCACCCTCATCCGGCGGCATCGCCGTGGCCCAGATCATGGCGCTGATGGAGAGGGTTGGCGGATCGTCGCTCGCGCCCGAGTCAGCGGACGGCGTGCATTTGTTCGCCGAATCCGGTCGCCTCGCGTTCGCTGACCGGGGACGTTACGTGGCCGATCCGGATTTCGTTGCCGTTCCAACGGACCAATTGCTGGCATCCCCGTATCTGGATCAACGCGCACACTTGATTGCGCGGACGCGTTCCATGGGGCTTGCTGTTCCGGGAGAGTTTGCGCAGCAACAGATACATGCGGATGGTCAGTCGATAGAGATTCCGGCAACGACGCATATGTCCATAGTCGACACCGAAGGTAACGCAGTTGCTCTGACCAGTTCCATCGAAAGCGGATTCGGTAGCCGCATCATGGTGCGCGGGTTTTTGCTCAACAACCAACTGACCGACTTTTCTTTTCTTGCCGAACGCGACGGCAAGCCCGTCGCCAATCGTTTGCAACCGCGCAAGCGACCGATGTCGTCCATGTCGCCGACCATTGTTCTCGACAAAAAGCAGCGCCTGCATGCCGTGCTCGGGTCACCAGGCGGTCCCCGCATCATCAACTACACGGCGCGCACCGCGTGGGCACTTCTGGGCGCTGGACTATCTCCGGCACAAGCTGTCGCGCTGCCACACATCGGAAATCGAAATGGCGCCACCGAGTTGGAACAAGGCACCTCCGCCGAGGGCTATGCAGCCGATCTACGGCAACGTGACCACGCGATCAATATCGTGCCGATGCCCAGCGGACTACATGTCATTCAGCGTCGCGGCAGCGACTGGGTCGGTGCCGCCGATCCGCGACGCGAGGGGCTGGCCATGGGGCACTGAAGGCGTCTTTTTTGATGGCGTACGCTAATGTCGCCGTCTCGCCAGCACCGACTTTTTATGTCGAATCAGCACCGCGCCGACGGAAATCGCTCACCCGGAATCCGATCAGCCATAGCGTGACGAAGTAACTGATCATGCCGGCTACCACCAGGAGTGACAGTCGGATCAAGCGTTCGGTGAGGCTGGCGCGTAGCCAGTCGGATTCGGCGCCACTGCCAAACCAGAGCACGGTGCCGAGCACGCCCATGGCAAGCAATAGCTTGCCGATAAAAATGCCCCAGCCCGGCGCCGGATGGTAACTGCCGCGATTGAGCAGGCCACGCCAAAGCAGGGCCGCGTTGGCGCAAGAGGCCAGACCAATCGCCAGCGCCAGTCCCGCATGTTTTAGCCATCCGATGAAGAAAAGATTGAGTACTTGGGTTAAGGCCAGCGTGATCAAGGCAAATCGAACCGGTGTCCGAATATCCTGTCGGGCATAAAAAGCCGGGGCCAGAATTTTCACCAATATCATTCCGGTGAGGCCGATCGAGTACGCAACCAGAGCTTCCCGCGTGCGCAAGACATCGTTGGCGGTGAAGGCTCCGTGCTGGAATAGGGTTGATACCAACGGGATGCCGAGAATAGCCAGTGCCAGTGCGGCGGGCAGGGTCAGCATCAGTGTCAGGCGCAGGCCCCAATCGAGCAAGCCGGAGAACTCCTCGGCATTCTGGCGCGAGTGCGCACGGGCCAGACTTGGCAGCAGGATGGTGCCGAGTGTTGCGCCGAGTAGACCGGCCGGGAATTCCATCAGACGGTCGGCATAGTAAAGCCAGGAGACACTGCCGCTTTCGAGAAATGAAGCAAAGATGGTGTTGATCAGCAAGCTGATCTGGGCTACCGAAACGCCGAGTACGGCGGGGGCCATCAATTTCAGGATGCGTTGCACGCCAGCATCACGCCAAACGGGCGAAAATCGCGGCAGCATGCCGATTCGTGCCAGCGCGGGAAGTTGAATCGCCAACTGCAATGCGCCACCGATGAATACCGCCCAGGCCAAGGCCAATACCGGAGGATCGAAGTAGGGTGCGACAAACAGTGCCATGACGATGAAAGAGACGTTGAGCAGGACAGGGGTGAAGGCCGGTAAGGCAAAGCGGCTCCAGGTGTTCAATATCCCGGCGGCCAGCGCGACCAGTGACATGAAGACAATGTAGGGGAAGGTGATGCGCGTGAGTTCGACGGTCAAGGCAAACTTGTCGGCGTCGGCAAGGAAGCCGGGAGCCGAAATCGCAATAATCAGCGGCGCGCCCAAGACACCCAATGCCGCCACTGCCAGCAGGATGAGAAAAAGAATGCTGGCGACACGATCAACCAATTGTCGGGTTTCGCTTTCGCCACAGCGTTCGCGATATTCGGCAAGTACGGGGACGAAGGCCTGTGAGAATGCACCCTCGGCAAAGAGTCGCCGCAGGAGATTTGGCAGGCGGAACGCAACGAAGAACGCGTCAGTGGTTGCCCCTGCACCAAAGGTACGCGCGATGACAAAGTCGCGGACGAAACCCAGTACGCGCGACAGCAGAGTCATGCCACTGACCGTGACAAGTGCGCGGAGTAAGTTCATGCCGCGAATCTTAGCGAGGAAAAGCCGTAATAGATGCCTTGCAAACCTCGTGCGAACTACCTATAATCTCGCGTTTTCCAAGTTTCCATCTGCATCAGGAACCCTTTTTCGGATCTATACATGGCCAATTCCGCCCAAGCTCGCAAACGTGCACGTCAGGCAAACAAACAGCGCGCTCTCAATATGAGCCAGCGTTCGGCGCTGCGCACCGCAATCAAGAAAGTTCGCAAGGCCATCGGCGCTGGCGACAAGACCGCTGCCCAAGCCGTTTTTAACGATTCGCAAAGTGTGATTGATTCGATCGCCGACAAGAATATCGTGCATAAGAACACGGCTGCACGTTACAAGAGTCGTCTCTCGGCCGCTATCAAGGCACTGTGATTGCTTGCTAGCGGTTCGTAGCCGCTGCAGACCGCGCTACCCCGTTTCTCGGTTTATTTAGACAATACCGCCGCTAAGGGCGGTATTGTCGTTTTCAGGCCCCGATAAATTGTTTTGTTAAAACAACCGGTTAGCTTTCGAAATTAAAGAAGCGCTCGAGTTTTGTCGAGAACGTCGACACAAGGGCCTTTCCCGCCTGGATCTGAGGGGGTTTCCATGTACGTGAATCCGATTACAAAGTACGCCTTTCGAATCCGCACCCGTTTGGGTGTTGTCGTTGAAAACCTGATGATCCATGCTCGGGATGAGATCGTGGCGGAGAAGAAATTGCGTCAGATGTACCTCGGATGCGAGATCGTCGATTGCGTCTTTCATCGCGGCACGGTGCGGGTTCCAGTTGCGGGTTTCAGTGGAGTCGAAAACCTCCCTGCGCGTTGAGCAGCTGGGCGTTTATCCGCCGTTGCTGCGGCACTCAGGGGTTCGACGTTGTTCTGATCCGTGTGCCCTGTACAGGGCACAATTTTTGACTTAAGATGCCCTTGTCTGCAAGTACGGCGGCCCTGACGCTTTGGCCGCCGTCTGTTTTTCTGGGCGCAGCCAAGCGCGGAGAACCACAATGACGCACCATTTGATGAATACCTACGGACGCTTACCTGTCGCCTTCACGCACGGTGAGGGATGTCGTCTTTTTGACGAGCAGGGCAGGTCGTATTTGGACGGCATGGCCGGGGTTGCGGTGAATACGCTAGGTCATGGGCACCCGCGACTGGTCAAGGCACTGACTAATCAGGTCGCACGCCTGATTCATACATCGAACCTGTATCGCATTCGCGAAGCCGAGCAATTGTCGGATCGCCTGGCCGCATTGGCGCGAATGGACGAGGTGTTCTTCTGCAACTCAGGGTGCGAAGCCAATGAAGCCGCGATCAAGTTGGCGCGCCTTTACGGGCATCAACAAGGTGTCGATCAACCTGCGGTGATTGTCATGGAGCATTCGTTTCATGGTCGCACCCTGGCAACCTTGTCGGCAACCGGAAATCGCAAGGTTCAGGCCGGTTTCGAGCCCCTTGTCAGCGGCTTTGTCCGCGTTCCTTTCGCCGATATCGGGGCTATTGAGCAGGTTGCCGCGCGCAATCCGAATGTTGTCGCTGTCCTTTTCGAACCAGTGCAGGGCGAAGGTGGCATTCATGCCGTCACGCCTGATTTCATGCGTAGTCTGCGAGCGATATGCGATCAGAAAAAATGGCTGTTGATGGTCGACGAAGTTCAGTGCGGCATCGCCCGTACCGGTGTCTGGTTCGCCCATCAGCAGTCGGGAATCTTGCCTGATGTTATGACGCTGGCCAAGGGGCTGGGGTCGGGCGTACCGATCGGTGCCTGTCTCGCGGCCGGGGCTGCTACCGGCGTGTTCAAGCCCGGTAATCACGGTTCAACTTTCGGTGGCAATCCCCTGGCCTGCACCGCAGGCTTGACGACACTTGATGTTATTGAATCGCAGGATTTGCTGGCTCGCGCTGCGGCAGTCGGCACTTCCATTTGCGACCAATTGCGTTTGGGCTTGAGCGGAGTTGGTGGCGTTGTCGAGGTCCGTGGCAATGGCTTGATGATCGGCATCGAACTCGATCGTTCGTGTGGCGAGATCGTGAAAATGGCTCTGGAGGACGGTTTGCTGGTCAATGTCACTGCCGACAAGGTTATTCGTCTGTTGCCGCCATTGGTCATGACGGATGCGGAAGCGAGCGAACTGGTGTCGGGGCTGGTGCCGGTAATCCGTAAGTTCTTGGGGGCGTGAGCATGAAGACCCCTCGACATTTCCTTCAGTTCCGTGACCTGTCGCGTGAAGAGCTTGAGCACATTTTCAAGCGTACTGGCGAGATCAAAGCGCGCTTCAAGCGCTATGAACGTTACTGGCCCATGCAGGATCGGACACTGGTCATGATCTTCGAAAAAGCCAGCACGCGGACGCGTTTGTCGTTCGAGGCTGGCATGCATCAATTGGGAGGCTCGGCGATTTATCTAAACACGCGCGACTCACAATTGGGACGTGGCGAGCCGGTGGAAGATGCAGCCCAAGTCATTTCGCGAATGAGCGATATCGTCATGATCCGTACTTATGAGCAGGAGATCATTGAGCGTTTTGCTTCCCATTCGCGGGTGCCGGTTATCAATGGCCTGACCAACGAGTACCACCCCTGCCAGATTCTCGCCGACATCTTCACCTTCATTGAGCATCGCGGTCCGATACAGGGCAAGACTGTGGCCTGGATTGGTGATTCGAACAATGTTTGCAACACATGGTTGCAAGCTGCCGAAGTGTTCGATTTCAATGTTCACGTGTCCACTCCGCCAGGGTATGAAGTCGAAGTGGAGCGTGCCGGACTCTACGGCACCGATCACTTTGAAGAATTTGCCGATCCCATGGATGCGGTGCGCGACGCCGATTTGGTCACCACCGACGTCTGGACCTCGATGGGCTTCGAAGCCGAAAACGAGGAACGTCTACGTGCGTTTGCCGATTGGCAGGTCGATGGCGAAATGATGCGACTGGCGCGTCCGGAATCTTTGTTCATGCACTGTCTGCCTGCCCATCGCGGCGAGGAAGTGGCGGCCGAGGTTATTGACGGTGTGCAGAGCGTGGTCTGGGACGAAGCGGAAAACCGCCTCCATGCACAAAAAGCTCTGATTGAATTTCTGCTCCTGGGTAAAGTGAGCAATTGAAACAACGGAAACAATTGACACATAAGTGATAGGAAGCGATATGAGCGACGTGAAGAAAGTAGTTTTGGCTTACTCGGGTGGTTTGGATACCTCCGTAATTCTCAAATGGTTGCAAGATACTTACCAATCCGAAGTGGTCACGTTTACTGCTGACTTGGGGCAGGGCGAAGAACTTGAGCCGGCGCGCGCCAAGGCAATTCAGTTCGGCATCAAGCCGAAAAACATCTTCATCGACGATTTGCGCGAGGAGTTCGTCCGCGACTTCGTCTTCCCGATGTTTCGCTGCAATACCGTCTATGAGGGCGAGTATCTGCTCGGCACGTCCATTGCCCGTCCGCTGATTGCCAAGCGTTTGGTCGAAATCGCTAAGAAGACCGGCGCGGAAGCTATTTCCCATGGTGCGACCGGTAAGGGTAACGATCAGGTGCGTTTTGAATTGGGTGCGTATGCGCTGATGCCCAATGTCAAAGTCATCGCCCCGTGGCGCGAATGGGACCTGCTCTCACGCGAGAAATTGATGGCTTATGCAGAGAAACACGGCATCCCGGTCGATATGAAGCACAAGAAGGGCGGCTCCCCATATTCGATGGACGCCAACCTGCTGCACATTTCCTACGAAGGCCGTCACCTCGAAGATCCGTCAGCAGAAGCCGAAGAATCAATGTGGCGCTGGACCGTATCGCCGGAAAAGGCACCAAACAAGGCCGAGTACCTCGATATTGAATTCAGCAACGGCGACCCCGTCGCGCTCAACGGCAAGAAGATGAAGGCACATGACTTGCTCGCCACGCTTAACCAACTCGGCGGCAAACACGGTATTGGTCGTCTCGATCTGGTCGAGAACCGTTATGTGGGCATGAAATCGCGCGGTTGTTACGAAACTCCCGGCGGCACCATCCTACTCAAGGCGCACCGTGCCATTGAATCTGTTTGCCTCGACCGAGAAGTCACGCATCTGAAGGATGACCTGATGCCACGCTACGCCAGCCTGATCTATAACGGCTACTGGTGGAGTCCCGAGCGCCGCGCATTGCAGACGCTGATTGACCATACGCAAACGACCGTTAACGGCTGGGTGCGGGTCAAGCTGTACAAGGGCAACGTGATCGTGGTTGGCCGCGATTCGAAGACTGATTCTCTGTTTGATCCAACCATTGCCACCTTCGAGGACGATGCTGGTGCGTATGACCAGAAGGATGCCCACGGCTTTATTCGTTTGAATGCACTGCGCATGCGCATCGCCGCGAATCGTGCGGCGAGCCGTGAAAAGAGTGCACCCGCAGCGGCGAAGAAAAAGCGCTAAACCGAGGCAAAACTAAGTATCAGGAGTCGTCGCCGGTGTTCGGTATTACAGAGGAGCAGTTAGCAGAGTTTGGCATGACCTTCGGGGTAGGTGCCTTCATTCTGTATATGCTCTTCATCATCGGTGAGTTGGCATGGCGGGCGAAGGCAGGAAAAATGGGCACTTTCATCCTGTTTTTCGTGTTGTCGTTCGGCATGCTGGGCTTTGTTGCAAAATCCGTTATCCAGAAAATGTGGGGAATTTGATGTCCGTTTCGCAAAACCAGTTCGATAGCGTTTCTGTAATTAAGACGGCCAATGTGTATTTCGATGGCAAATGCGTCAGTCACACCGTCCAGTTCGCCGATGGCACCAAGAAAAGTGTGGGTGTAATTCTGCCGGCAACGCTGACTTTCAATACCGGTGCTCCGGAAATCATGGAGACCGTGGCCGGTTCCTGCCGCTATAAGCTCAAGGGCGAAGACTGGAAAGCCGCCAACGCCGGCGAGAGCTTTAACGTCCCCGGCAATTCGTCATTCGATATCGAAGTGACCGGCGCGCCTTACCACTACGTTTGTCATTTCGGTTGAGGTCCTGACGCCATGCCTTCATTCGATATTAGTTCTGAAGCCGATATGGTGGCGCTGAAGAACGCGGTCGATGTGGCCGGGCGCCATATCGGCAACCGCTATGATTTCAAGGGCACTTCGGCTCGCGCCGAGCTGAATGACAAAGACAAGAAGATCACGTTGTATGGCGATTCCGAGTTTCAGCTCGATCAGGTCAAGGATATTCTTTTCCCGGAAATGGAAAAGAAGGAACGCGAGAGTACCAAGCGCCTCGACCATGGCGTGATACAAACTGTGTCCGGCAATAAGTCCAAGCAGGAATTGACGATCAAGGTCGGTATCGAGACTGAACTGGCCAAGCAGATTGTCAAGCTGATCAAGGACAGCAAGATCAAGGTCCAGGCCAGCATTCAGGGGGATGCGGTGCGCGTCACTGGTGCCAAACGTGACTTGCTGCAGGAATGCATTAGCTTGGTCAAGAAGACGATTACCGATTTTCCCCTGCAATACGGAAATTTCCGCGACTGATTGTTCGCCCGGCCTATGATGTAGAGCAGCGTCCAGTCCCGAATAACATTCGCAAAAGCCAGCACGGTGCTTCATTCCAGTCTCGCCACGATCGATCTTCTGCGCCAGCGTTTTTGCGATGGCGGTGGCGATGCGCAAACTCTCCATGATGCAGAACACTATGCACGGGTCCATGAACCGGGTGAAGCCGATGGTGGCGATCTGATCGCGGCGGCCGTGTTGGTTCCGATTGTGATGCGCGAGTCGGGTTTGACCATGCTACTCACCCTACGCACGGCGCATTTGCGTGATCATGCCGGTCAGGTCAGTTTTCCCGGCGGACGCTGCGAGTCAGGCGATGCGTCGCCGATCGCGACGGCCTTGCGCGAGGCACACGAAGAAGTGGGGCTTGATCCTGAGCAGGTAGAGGTTATTGGTCAATTGCCGGAATATCGTACCGGAACGGGCTTTTCCGTTATGCCCGTAGTGGGTCTCGTACAGCCGCCTCTTAACCTCAAGCTCGACGATTTCGAGGTCGCTGAAGCGTTCGAGCCGCCGCTGGATTTCCTGCTCGACCCGGTAAACCATCAACGCCACCAAATCGAAATTCGCGGGGCGATGCGTGAATACTGGGCCATGCCCTGGCGCGGCTATTACATCTGGGGCGCTACAGCGGGAATGCTGGTGAGTCTCCATCGTTTCCTATTTGCCGCGCCATGACGCTAATTGCCATTGTCTTGGCCCTGATTCTTGAGCAATTGCACGCCTTGCCGGTGGTTCAGGTGGTTCACCAGCCAGTCGCTAAACTGAGCGGGTTTCTTGAACGATCCTTCAATGACGGTCGTTACGCCCATGGTGTGATCGCCTGGGTGCTTGGGGTGGTGGCTCCGGCGCTGTTGCTGCTGATACTGTATGCGTATTTGTGGGTGTATCAAAGCGTGGCCGCATTACTGCTCAGCATCGGTGTGCTCTATCTGACCATGGGCTTCCGCCAGTTCAGTCATTATTTCACCGAGCTTCAGGATGCCCTGCGTTCCGGTGACATTGACATCGCACGGCGCACGCTGGCCACATGGCGACAGCACTCCGGCGATCGTCTGTCGAGTTCCGAGGTCGCCCGGTTAGCGATTGAGGAAGCCCTGCTGGCATCACATCGTCAGGTCTTTGCCCCCTTGTTCTGGTTCGCTATAGTAGGGCCGGTTGGTCCTGTCATTTATCGACTTGCAGATCTCTTCAAACGACATTGGGGCGATCGTAGTGACGTCGAATTTGGTCAATTCGGTAGCTTTTCGCGTCAGGCCTTTGCCGTGATCGACTGGCTGCCGGTTCGCCTGACAGCCTTTGCCTTTGCCATCGTCGGCGATTTCGAGGATGCCGTGTACTGTTGGCGTACTCAGGCCAACCGTTGGGCGGACAGTGCCTCCGGTATACTTCTGTCGAGTGGCGCCGGCGCCTTGGGCGTGCGCCTTGGTTTGCCGTTTGCTGCGCCGGCCCAGTTGGATGATGTTGACGATATTCGTCCGGAATTGGGGTTGGGCGAAGAGGCAGATCCGGATTTGATGCAAAGCACCACTGGTCTGGTTTGGCGGACCTTGGTGCTCGTGTTGTTGTTGCTCGCGCTGGTCTGGATTTCAGGCTGGATGGGTGGTTGATTTTTCAAAGGAGTGGTTGATATGGCAGATAAGAGAGAAGTCGTTGCACTGAGTGCAGTACGTTCCGCCGTCGGTACATTCAATGGCGCCCTGGCTGGTATGGAGCCCGCTGAATTGGGTGGCTTGGTCATCAAGGAAGCCATCGCGCGTTCCGGCGTTGATCCGAAGCAAATCACGTTTGCGACCGTCGGCAATGTTGTCCCGACCGATTCGCGTTATCCCTATGTGCATCGCGTGGCCACCATTCAGGGCGGCATGTCGATGGAATCCGTGGCGTATCAGGTCAATCGTCTGTGCGGTTCGGCCCAGCAGGCGGTCGTCAGCTCGGCTCAGGCAATCATGCTGGGCGATGCCGATTTCGCCATTGGTGGCGGTGTTGAGGTCATGTCGCGCGGAGCTTACTTGTCGACCGCGATGCGTTCCGGCGCCCGCATGGGCGACACCAAGATGATCGACGCCATGGTTGCCGCATTGACCGACCCGTTTGGCGTTGGCCACATGGGTATCACCGCCGAGAACCTTGCCACCAAGCATGGTTTCACGCGTGAAGAGCAGGATGCATTTGCCGTCGAATCGCAGCGTCGTGCCGCCGCCGCCGTGGCAGCAGGCTACTTCAAAGAGCAGATCGTTCCGATCGTCATGCAAACCCGCAAAGGCGATGTCGTTTTCGATACCGACGAGCACATCAAGGCCAACACCACGATGGAATCGCTGGCCAAGATGAAGCCCGCATTCAAGAAGGACGGTACCGTCACTGCCGGCAACGCGTCTGGCATCAATGACGGCGCCGGCTTCCTGGTGCTGGCCGATGCGGCCAAGGCCGCTGCCGGTGGCTACAAGGCGATGGCCCGTCTGGTGTCGTACGGCATTGGTGGGGTACCCAATGAAATCATGGGCGAAGGCCCGATCCCGTCGACCAAGATTGCACTGGCCAAGGCTGGCCTGACCCTCGACCAGATCGATGTGATCGAGTCGAACGAAGCGTTTGCCGCGCAGTCACTGGCGGTCGCCAAGGCGTTGGGCCTGGACATGAAGAAGACCAACCCCAACGGCGGCGCGATCGCTATCGGCCACCCGATCGGTGCGTCCGGCACGGTCATCATCTGTAAGGCACTGTACGAAACCAAGCGCATTGGTGGCAAATATTGTCTGGCCACCATGTGTATCGGTGGCGGTCAGGGTATCACCACGGTGTGGGAAGTTCTGTAAGTAGTTACGCTTTAGCACCACGCAAAGGCCCGGTTCTGCCGGGCCTTTTTGCTCTCTGCGGGCAAAAAGTCGGTGCTGGCGGGACGGCGCAGGAGATGATGTGATGTCGGCGAGAGTCTTGCTGCTGCTGTTCTGGATGATGGTGGGCTCAGTTAGTTCGGCAGCCTGCGCCGAGACGATCGCAGCTGTTGATGATTCCGTTTTGATTGCGCAACTGCGCCAGTCCGCCATTTCCCTGACTGGAGCCGCCAACGATTACGCGCATCTCCTTGATGCGATAGGTGATGCCAACATCGTACTGATGGGCGAGTCGACGCATGGTTCCGCCGAGTTCTATGCCGAGCGTTCCCGCATTACTCGTCGCTTGATCGAGGAAAAAGGGTTTGGCGCACTCATCCTCGAAGCCGGATGGGCTCCGGCGCTGCCCATGAATGCCTATGTGCAAGGCCGTTCCGAGCAGCCGGTTCGCGCTGCCTTCGCGGGCGTAAAGCGCTTCCCGCGTTGGACCTGGCGCAACGCCGAGTTTGCGGCCACATTGCAGAATTTGCGGACGATGAATCAAGACTCGCCGGGGCAATCGCCCAAGATAGCGATTTACGGCATGGACATGTACGAAGCGCCGGAGGCCATCGACGACGTACTGGCATATTTGCGTCAGACGGATCCCCGCGCAGCACGTCAAGCCCGACGCGACTATGCCTGTTTCCGGCCCTACCATCGGTTGGCGTTTGATCCCCAACTGTATGGGCGCGATGGGTGTAATTGAAAGTGGTGAACGCTGATGTATCGAAAGGGAGGAACAGAGGGGTAAAACCGAGGAAGGATCAAGAAGGTCGAAGACATGCCGAATCTGCGAGGTAACCCCGACCGAAGGAGATGTCGATGGACGCAGAAGCGACGCAT
>CAMDMZ010000069.1 GCA_945902805.1 Propionivibrio dicarboxylicus
TGATATTTGCCATGTGGGCCCCGACAAATCTACCGAGGGTGCCACGGTTATCCCGCGCGCTACGTTATTACATTCGACTGTCCAGTTTGCCTTGGAATCAGTGTCCAGTTTGCCTTGGAATCACTGTCCAGTTTGCCTTGGAATTCGCACTTTGTCGTGGTAAGGAGTCCAGTGAAGATGCGATTGAGCCCATTTACGAGCTTGCTGACCGTTTGACGGGAAACACGTCGGCCGTCCTTTAGTGGTTGCGCAACATCGTGTAGATATTCGCCTGCGCTATTGAAAACTGTTAAACGCCAAAGTTTTAGTTCGTCGGCATCGGTGTCTGGAATCTTGAAAAAAAGTCTGCGCCTTTGATCCACGAGCATGCTTAGGAAGGCGTGCCACTCACCGTTTTGCGTCTCCGGCATCTCGATATAGCTGCGTTGCTCTCCACGATATCGTTCGGTTGCACCGTAGAAGCCATCGGCCTCGACCAGATCATGGAAATATTGGCTGATGTTCTCATCTTCCGAACCGAAAATTAGGATGTTGTCGATCCGGTTCGTGGTTTCAAAACCAATCCCAAACCGATTGAGATAGTCGAAAATTTCCTGCGCATCGCGCTTCGCGCTCTTCAGATTGGAGCCGAAGAGATTTGCGAAGAGGCTCGCCTTATGGGTTTCTCCATCGGCGATGATTTTGGTCACATCAGATGCAGACATGAGACCGTCCTTGGCTGCAGGATGGCCTAGGATAGCGTTGGCAAGCAGTAGAAGGACGCGTCGGATAGGCGTGTGAAGTTCGTTGAAGTCTAAAAGTTGGAATAGCGCCACGAGGCGGGAACGTACGAGCGGGTCGAGCAAAAGCTCAAAATTGTGCCGGATCGGACATTCAGGGCCGAAGAACCCATTTGGTTGCGCGGCAGCATAACAACTCTGCCAGCCCTCGTGCTCTAGGAGTGAATCGAGACAGAGTGTCAGTACGCTCGCACTGGATACAGTGCTGAGATTGAAAAAATGTAGGCGGTCGGTTGGCTCTGGATCATTGTCATTCATGAGCCGGGCTTCGAACAGCGCCAAGGCTCGCTGTGAGGCACCATGGATGCCTAGCTTGCGCCAGTTTTCGACTAGCGGTCCGTCATTGGCGGCGACGAGGAATAGGTTGGACGAGGGCTCGAATATCGCGGAGCTCAGTTCTTGCAGAAGCTGCGCTTTTGAGCCGTCTGGATCGTTTTTGCAGAACGGTGTCAGGTCACGAATGAGATGGAGCGTGTAGGTGTGGCCATTGATGGTCACAGGCAACGTGAAATAAGACGTATTGTTCGCCCAGGCGTCGGGCGAGCCCCCCAGCGCCTCCCATACTTGGTAGCAGAGGTAGCTTTTGCCGTCGCCAGCTGTGCCAGTGAGGACGACAACGCCGCCGTGGCCTTCTTTGCGGTCAATGAAGGAGGCCAATACGTCGCGGCAGAGCGGATGTTCGAAGGAGATGGGTGTGACGTTGAGCTTCTTCGACCAGCGTCGAATCTCCTCGTCGTACATGTTCGCGTTGCGCGCGAGGGGACCATATTGCCTGACGAAGCTGATCCATTTTTCAGCGTTGACCGCCATTATTCTTTCTCCAACGGCATTAAAGTAATTTTCCGGAGATGTTTACACTCCAATTCGGACTCTGCAAACGCTAAGATCAGCACTCTTCTGGGAGTCCGAGAACCACATCGACAGGAGCACGAATTTCACGCCGATTAGGTGGACATAACCGAGCAAGAATAACCACCGAGGAAACCCAAGGCAGTTTCGGGCATGAGATCGCAACGCTCACTTACAGTTAATCGGTTATGGATTGCGTTGCAGCCACTTCTGCGGCTCCAGCGTTTGCCACCTCCGCAACTGTAGCTGGCGGTTGGTTTTCCACCGGTGCAGCATCTAACGCCGTTGCAGCGACCTCATGCACCTGATCCGAAGCGGCCGCCGGTGCAGCGATCAATGTATCCTCGGTAGAGGACTCGTCCTCTATTGCCGTTTCGAATATAAAGACGATTAGCGCCGGCTTATCTCCCCCAACCTTTTGCCCGTCCGCAATGTTGCTATATGGGGACGCACTTCGCGCCGGCACAAGTGCAACAGCTTTACCTTGTCCATTCCACTTTTCGGCAAATGGATACGCGGTCACATCAAGTTGCACCTTCGGGGGGGCTTTTTCTGGAACTTTTTGTTTATATCCACGAATAACTTCCGGCACATCCTCCCCCAACACCATATCCAGCGTAGCTTTCCCTGGGACGGTCTGATGTTCCTTTAGCCAGGTAGACAGAGCCGCCATGACTTTATGCAGTGTTGGATCAGAAATGATGAGCATTAGCCACTTCTTGTGATCTTCATCTTCCCACCGCGATAACGCAGCGGCGTCGGATTTATCGTCCTCATAAATCTTCCGCCATCTTTCACCGTCGGATACAAAGCACTTGATGCGGTGTGGGACCAGAGCATTTGGCGGCTTCGGTGTGCCGACTCTGCTCAGGTCGGACGTCACCGAACGTTGTAATTGCAATGCAAAAACAGGCCGCAAACGCCCTTTTCTGACGTAGACGCACTTCTGCGGATTTGCGAAATTCGCGCGGTCTTCGTCGTCCCATATATGCAACTTCTTCTTTTTCCACTCGATCGTAATTAGCTTTTCCGACGAACGTGGATTCTTCATCACAACGATCGGGAGCTCGTCGCCAGCAATTAGGTTAGAACCGGTCTCAAAATCCTTAACCTCTCCCTCACAAAGAAGAATGCTCTTTCCCTTCAATTGATCGGGACGGACCAAGTCGCAAACCGGTGTAATGATCACAAAGGCACGCGTGGGGGTTGGTAGATTCAAGGACTGGGCTTCAAAGAAGATATCGCCGGTAAAGAAATGGCCATGTGCCGGACCATTCTTGTTGTCGTCTTCCGCCAAAAGCATTGCCTCGGAATGCAGCATATTTGCCGAATACAGCTTAGCCGCAGCTGGTGTAATACCAAACCGCGCTCGCGGAAGTGCTTCAACATTCAGGCCATCAAGAACCTTCGCCAAATCCCAAAGCTGGGATTGGCCTTCAACCTCGTGTGCCAAATACTCGAGGAGCAATTCCACGATGTATGTGCCTAGCTGGGTTTTCTCGACGGCGGCGGTGTTGTGATATAGGACGAAGTAATCTGCAAGGTCAAGCGCCTTCAACTCCGCCATCACGTTCTTTCCGGCCTGATTGACGGCGGAAGCCACGCCTTCCATGCTTTTTCTGAGTGCAGCAAGCTGGCCTACTGACTTGGTATAGCTGGCAAGAATCCGCTCCAGTTCATCCGCATTCGCAAACGTCGCCTTATCGATGTCGTCGAACTCAGATTGAAAGAGCTCTGCTCCCTTTCTGAACACCTCACGCTTCTGACCAAGGGCCAGCGGTAAGGATGACATCAAAAACACAAAAGGCCGGCTCTCTGGGTGCTCGGCCTTCAGCTTGGCGCATACCTCAACTGCATCTTCATGCCTGGGCGAGCCCGCCATGCCCTCTTTCAGCTTAAGATCAACAAAAACCAGGTTAGGCGCAGTGCTACCTTTGGGGTTGTAATCGCTACCGAAAATCTCACATTTAATCCCCGCATTGTCCAGCAATTCAAGCAATGGCTTAAGCTGAGTGAGCTTTCCCTCTGCGAATAACGTGAATTGATCGAATAAAGCAGATGCCGCTGCGGGAGCTAACTCCGTGCGTCGCTGATACAATGACAGCGTACTGTCGATCCCATGCAGGCTTTCCCTTACGCCATCTTCATCGTCAGGCTGCAAGCCAAGTACAGTGCAGATGCTGTTGAGTGCGTCGTCGTCGATATTATCCAGAACAGTCTGGATTTCTTCAGGGGTTAGCGGCGACGTTGGAGAAGAGTCGAACGCATCATCAACAATATGGGCACATGTGATGTTGCGCTCCGCCAGAAGCTCCTTAAGACTCATCGACGTCCTCTTTTAGTTCGAGTTGGAATGTATTAAAACGATTTTCGTGCGGTTTTCCGATGTCGACCAGATCCAGCGAGCCTCCCATCATTTCTGCACATTGCCTTGCTATATACAGTCCTAGGCCCTGTCTTCTAGATTTAGAGCCGCTCTTCGTCGAAAAGAATGGTTCAAACACGGATTCCCTGCGACTCTTTGGGATGCCAGGGCCGTTATCTGCATAAATGATCCGTGTCGGGTTTTGGAGGATTACGACCTTAATCTTAGGTTG
This sequence comes from Propionivibrio dicarboxylicus, assembly GCA_945902805.1. Lineage (GTDB taxonomy): Bacteria > Pseudomonadota > Gammaproteobacteria > Burkholderiales > Rhodocyclaceae > CAMDMZ01. The sequence goes on from CAMDMZ010000069.1 coordinate 4,226, forward strand.
AAATCCAGGGTGCTCTTTCTTTTCCAGGTCCAGCCAGTAGATGGAATTGCTGATCAAATTCTCCAGAATCTGAACGACGTGGCCCTCAATTACAAACCCGATCGCATTTATATCAGACCAGCTGGACAAGGTATATTCGACATTGTGACGTTCGAACTGGGCGATGTGGCCATCCATCACGTACTGGACGATATTGGATAGCTTCAACCTAGATCTACGGCTGCGGGCCGTTATCGATAGCGGCTCCAACGCCAGCAGGCGCTTTTGAATAACTTTGATTTGCTGGCCTAATGTTTTAAGCGCCGCCGCAGCGTCGGCGTCTATTTTCTTCCTGCCGAGATCCTTCAGCGTGGCTTGCGTCAATTCAGTAGCGCGGGTAAGTTCGTGCGCTATGATTTCTACTAACAGGCCGACGCCGGCCAATTGGGTCAGGCGCTCTTTCTCTTCCTCGATCGTCAGTATGCGTTGAACGGCACGTTGATGAGCGTCTTTTATCTCGGCAAAGGCATCGCGTACATCCCTTAGGAGTTGTGCCTCGCCGGTGTAGTGACTTTTAATTTGCTTCAACGATTGGGTCGCACGTGTCTCGAGCGACTCGACAACTGACTCTTCGTCGGCCGGCTCATACTCGCCGAGCTCCGTGCGTTTTTTCGCCCGCGAAGCCTCATTCAGATAGTCATGCCACCACTTTGATATGAGCACACGCAGGAGCCCGATCAAGACTTCCTTTTCGGGTGTTTCTACAAGGCCTTGCCGGTTAGTTTGATCCAAAAGCCGGGGATTGGTCAGCCGACCTATCTGCACTCGGCCGATCAGTTGTTTCGTATTCAACTTATAGCCACTTGAAGCTAGCGCAGTGACGTCGAGATCCAGCCAGTCGTCACCTTCGTCGCCATATGGAAGAACACGATACCCGTCACGGAAAAGGCAAATGCCGGACCAGGTCTTCACAAGAGACCTGACGACCTCTCTGTCTCCGACTCCCGCAAGTGCTTTTAGCCTCTGCCGATTGAACCAATAGAATTCGAACGACACCGGGCCTAGGGTTCTGAGGATTGAACTGGGCTGACCTGATTCACTCAGGCCTGACATGCCCATGAGATCCACGATGTCGAACTTGAATTCCGTGGCATCTCCGTTATACAACGACGACTCCACCGTGGCTAACATTGCCGGCTTTCCATTGTCGTCGATGAAGAATTTCCCAACGCATTTCGCATGTGCTTGATCGAGCAGCTCTCGCACCACTGCCCGAACAGGTTGGATGGCAACCCCGTTGAACGCCAGCCTAATCTGGAATCGCCGTCCCGACCACGAAAACGGGTCTGTCATGCGCGCGATTTGATTTCTTGCAACTTCCGTCAGCCGGGAGATCGACCAACTTGATCGGAGATCGGATATCGTAATCTTGGTGAAGGACGCCACCGAAGATTCGACGCCCTCCTTGGGGTAGATTTCGACGGTCGTGGCATCGGCGTCATCGGCGTCCACGAATCGCTTCCAGTCGATCTCCAATGTGCTGGTCTTCGAATCGTCTTCGGACTTTGTCTCGACGTGCAGCAACCAGCCCAAGCGCATCGCGGATAGTCTTCCAACCCCTTTCTCTCCGAGATACGGGGACTCCTTGGCACCGGAGCCAAGCGCCTGTCGCACTTTCTTGGCACGATTGGTGGTGCCAATTGTGAGGTAGATGTCCCTTAGATTCTCAAATGACATCCCTTCCCCCGTATCGCTAATCACGATCCGGTTGCAATGTCTGTAGGCTTCGTTGGCTGCGGCAATCAACGCAGCTTTCGACTTGGCGCCCTTGACCGCGTTGAAGTAGCCCTGCTTCAGTTCCTCGTCCGCCTCTCGGTTCACCTTGGCCAGCAAGGTGCTCTTAGCATCCTCGAGAGAAATGTCGACGGCTTCTTCAATGGCCGTTATTGCAGAGGCAAAGTCCGATTGACGAATAACAACGTTGAACTGAACGTCGACACCGTTCTTCGATTTTGCGTCGATCGAATTCTTGATCAACTCATAAATAGCCACGGCATCCGACGAAATAAGGTCGGAGCCAAGATGAAGAATCGTTCGGGCGGTTATTCGGAATGACATATCTTTTTTATAGTTGACACACTAAACAACCTTGATCATCGTCGTCCTCAGGCGCCTCGGCGGAATCCGCCTGAGCAAAGACTTCCATCAGCCTCACGTTCTCACGGCGCTGTGCCTTGCGTTCGATGCGGATCACGTGCTCGCGTTTGATCTCTTCCATGCGCGCGGGCCGCTCCAACTCTGCCAGGCTTTCCCCTTGGCTCCACGTGAAGAAGTTGCCGGTCTTCTCATACGGCTTCTCATACGCCTTGGCCTTGTCGTATAGGTCCGGATGCGTCTCCTTTAGGCGGACCCACTCGATCTTCTGTTGGTAGAAGCAGAAGTAGCACCCCGAGCGGGTACGCCCCCAGCGCGTGTAAGGCGGCATACCGACACCGGAGGTCCGTAGGATCTCTTCGATGTCGCGCAATACGAGTCCGTCTTCGCGGAACGGATAGACTGCCTTGATATTGGGTTTGTGGCTGATGTAGCCGCTGCGATCTTCCTCGGCGCGCAGCCCCACATAGTTCACGACCTCGTCGTCACCACAGTGTTGCTCGAATGGCTTGAGCTTCAAGGCCCGTGTGCACCAACGCCTGTGATTGGATGGGATCATGCCGCCGTACATCTCGTACCAATGGTCAAACCCGACATCTGCATTGAGATGCGTAACCTCCTTGCCGAGGTAGTTTGAGATGCGTTGCAGATACTCGTAGGTTTCAGGCAGCTCTTTGCGCGTGTCGCTAAAGATGTATTCCATATCTGGCACACGGTCGCGCAGGTAGATGGCCAGCGCCGCACTGTCCTTTCCTCCGGACAAACTGAGGATGTGCCTAACCCGCTTCTCTATTGCCATGGTGCTTTTCCTCGGTGGAATCCGTCGGTGAATGCAGCACCTGCAGGTCCTGCAGCGCCTGCGCTAGGGCCGCAGCGGCGGTCTGGGTGTCGGCGCCGACCTCCTGCGAGAGCAGGTCCAACACGCTGCGCGCAAGCCGGCCGGACTCCTCGGTCGTGGCGACCAGCAGTGCAGACTCCTGCCCGCTAGAGCCAGTGAGCGTCAGACTCAAGAAGCGCGCCGCAGCGGGTGGCGCACTCTTGCGTTGCATCACCAGACGCAGCCAGCGCCGATAGTGGCCGGAGATGTCCGTCATGGCCTGCGCAAAACCGTCAATGGTCTCGTCTGTCCAGGCGTCTAGCGGCCGCTGGACGAGCAGGCTGGCCACGGAATCGAGCCACTTTTCGTCCGTCAATGTCAGATCAGTGCACCGGAGAATGAAGCTCTTGAGCCGGGCGTCCGCCAATCCGGTGGCGGCACCCGAGCATTCGGCCTGCAGCTGACTACGAATCTTGCTCAAAGGACCGGCCATCTCGAACGCCTGAGCCAGTTCGGCGACGACAGCGTCCTGCAGCTTACGTTGACTTATGCCAAGATCGGTCAACGCCGCCAACAGCCATCCCTGGAAGTGGAGTGCCCCTTTGCTCTGGGCGTGCGCTTTCGGTAGTGTCGAAGTCAGTAATTGGATCGGGTCTTGCGCTTTGCGCAAGACCGAGCAGACCAAGGTGGCATCCTTGCTAACCCGTCCTGTCTGCTGCGTGAAATCTGACAGGCCTGCAAGCCAGCGGTACAGCGCGCGGGCCAATTCCAGATAGGTCGTATCACCACTAGGCGCAGCCCCCAGAGAGGCGAGTACGGCTCCGTAGTCACGAAGCAAACTGCTGCCGCCCTGTGCCTGCGGGAGTCCTCGCAACGTGAACGTGTGCGGATTCCGATGCATGCGCTGCAGATGCTCGCTTGTGAGTTCCAGCACCAATGTGCCGCGCTCGAAGACGGCACAGCGACTTCGATGGATTATCAGGTAGAGCGTGCTCCATACGCTGGCCGGACCATTGCGTATCCCAAACGGTGGAGCAGCAAGTGCCTGCAGCACTTGCTCGAACGTGGGAGCTTCCTCTTTCGCCAAGATGAGCGAAATTTCGGTCCAGAGTAAGCAAATGTCGACTTGAGCCCCCGGCTTGGGTTCGACGAGACCCCAGCCGTTGCCGTCAGCCTGCCAAATGCCCGTGTCGCGCAGCAGTGTGGCGTGGATCAGCCGTTCGGGAGGGTACTCCTTGTCACCAAATAGAAGGGTCTTGCCTCGACCTGACAGGAGAGCTTCCAGCAGTCGCTGGCGTGCGAGCACTATGGCAGAGGCGGGACGGTCCTTGTTGATCAGTTCGTTGATAATACGCGGCGCACAGTGAAATACCTTCTCGAACAACCAGGATGCCACCTGGCTGACATTCATCGATTCACTTTCTCGCACAGGCTCACCCTGATGCCAGTAGACTGGCCCAGGACTCCCCGAGTCGGGAGTCAATGCGGAAAACACGAGTGCGTCTACATTCTCCTTGGCATGATGGAGCCGGCCGTCGACATACTGGCTGGTCCAGGGATCGAGTCGCTTGGCGGTCACCTCGCCCTGTATCGCCAGCCAGATCGCGAGTTCCGCGAGCGCAGCACGCCCCTGAGCGGACAACGACAGGTAGCAATACAAGCTGAGCTGATCGTCCGTGCGGCGCACGCGGTCTAGGGCCTGTTGTTCTTCCCGCGAGCCCGCAGTTACCAAGATTAGGCGAAGCCAGCCGTCGGCCTGTACATCAGCACCACTGCTCACATGAGGCCAAGCGGCGACGGTGCCGACGTCGATGGCCAAGGTACGGATTGTTCCCCGATGGCTATAGTGCTTGTTGGCCACGACCAACCGATTCCCCAGCGCGTACGAAGCCCCTCGTATGGTTAGCTCGTCGTCACCGGCCTGTGCCGCGTGCTCGTAGAGCGCTTCAATGTTGACGGCGTCCGATACGGCGAATGCGTATTCGGAACGGTTGTGTCGGCGGATCAGCAGGCCCTGTTCAACGAGGCGGTCAAGTAGCGTACGTGTCTCAGAAACTTCGAGTCCGCCTAGCGCGAAGGCTACCAAATCCGAAGTGATACGTAGGGCGAGGGCTGCCTGCACCAACTCCAGCACGGCGATGGTCTTGAGTGCCATCAGGGCATCGGCGTCCTTCGCTTGCCGTTCAATGCTGATTAGCGCAAACGCCCAACGGCGCTCTGCAGGTAGGTCTCGGAAACGTAACCCATCGCCCGAGGCTAAATAGTCGAACACCTGCGCCAAGCGATACCAGGGGTATCCCTCTACAGGCGTGATTTGCGCGAAGTCCCGAAGTCCCGCTGGCTCACTGCTATTGAGGAAGGCATGGAATGAGCGTTCACTCTGACCGTAACGTTTGGAGACGATGGCGAGCGACGCCAGCGTCAGCGGATGGAGGGGATAGAGCTTTTCAGGATGTTGGAATAATTGACGGTCAGCCGATGTTGGCGCGCGTAGAAAGGATTGCTCCAACGCTTTACCGAAGAGCGCCCGTGCGGCATCCACAAGCTTGGGATCGCGGGTTAACGCGGGCTTGGTGCCAAGTGCATTGGCCGCGAAATGCAAGTAGCGCTCGACGGGCTCGTCAAAGGGGATTTCCTCGAAGCGCGATGCAACCTTGTGCCATTCGTCGCCTAGGGCGCGCCCAATACCTGCAGCGTAGCTGGCGAAGTGCTGGTGCTGAAGCACCACCATTGCAAGCGAATCGTCCGCTTGCCGGCATGCCTCTTCAGCCAGTTGCTGAAGTGCAATCAGATCCCCCGCGTCTGGATGCATGGCCGCGTGCTCGACGAACTTGCCCACTTCATCAAGCAAGAGCAACGTGCCGCTGAACCCCTGCGCGCGGGCGACAAAGGTGAAATCACGCATCAGTTCACCTGCAACAGCGTTGATGGGGCGTCCCTTGTAGAAGCCCGGTTCGCCCAGGTCGCGCTTCAGCGCATTGATCTCCTTGCCTTCGGGCCAGGCTTCCACGGCGCGATGGACCGCCGCTTCCAACGCTAATCCGATTGACAGCCTTGCGCCTACGATCGCGAGCGTAAATCGCTTGGAAGCCGTGAATAGGTCGGAGACAGACGCAGAGGCCTCACGCAACATCTTCCAAGCCGCAGGATGAGTTTCACAGCCGGCCAGCAATTGGGCAAGCACGATCCCCAGAGCGGATTTGCCGCTTCCGTAAGGACCGACCACCTTCCACGCGCGCTGGCTCCGGCACTCCGTAAGCGCTGTGCCAATCTGCTTGAGTGCCTGGATCCCATTGGGCGTGGGCAGGTAAAAGGATATAGCCGCTTCGTCGTAGAGATCGCGGCTTAGTGAGATGGAGCGGGTGTGGTTCGAGTTCAGCTCCAAGCCATCTATGATTCGTTTAAGCATGGACGGGAGCCTCCATGTGTGCATCCAGCAGGTAATTTGGATCGATGCGGTCGCGGTGGAGCACAACGCTTTGTGTGTCAGACGTGTCAACGAAACGAATGGCATCGCGCAGCGGCCCTTGCGCCACATTTTCAACGAGAGCGCGCAACTGGTGTTCATCCAGTCTGAAGACCACCCCTGGACTATTCACGCCTTTTAGCAATCGATGGAAATCGACAGATGAGCCTTGATCGGGGGACGCTACGAACGCCACCAACGCGATAGTAAACACACGCGGACTTAGGCCAATCGGCGTACGCAGATCAGTGTTGAAGACGATACGACCGTCTTCCTCCTTGGCGGCACGCAGCAAGCCGAGGTCCTGCAGCGGACACCAAGAGGTGTCGTCGCCGCTGCGCTCGGCTTGGTAGTAACTCTGGAGAAATATGGCAGCGTGCTGTTCCAGCGTGCTCGCAGCGAGCGGTCTGGCCAGGCCTTCAGCGCGTTGGGCTAGTGCTGCAACCAGCTGCTGGCGGTCGAAGCGCACAAGCCGCCCTTCGCCAAACACCTCCGACCAAGCAGCCAGCGCGGCGCCAGTACATAGACGCCAATGGAGCAACCACAGCGATTCAAACGACTCCAGATGTTGATCCCACCCGTACTCGGGGTCAAACAGCTTTCGCCCGATGGGCCCCAGCTGGTGACCATGACCCGCCACGGGTATGAGAACGCCCGTGGCCTCGCACCAGAACTGTAGCGATTTCAGCATATTGCGGCCTATGCCCAGCGTGTGCATCGCCCGCTCTTCATCCTTTAGCAGGCCGGGATCCACAGAGACCGCCTGATAGGCCTTAGGTAGCCAGCCGTATCGGCAGATGAAGGATTCGTGTCCGGAAAAGCGATCGGCGATGGTCATAGTTTTTTGGTCTTATTCTTTGTATGCTTCGCGCTAAGAGACGGCTCAGCTGACTCGATTGATGGCGTGCGCTCGAGAATGATGGCCTTGGTAGTGGCCTCGAAGTACAAATCCACCGAATCGCCCTCTTGGATGCCGGCATTGCGTAGCAACGCTTCGGTAAGGGCAACCCTCCCCATCTTTTGTACTTTTTTCGTACCAAAACGAATCTTCATAAAGCCCCCATTAGGGCGAAAGCAAGTCTTTAATATGGGCAATACTAACCCAATAAGGGCATCTTCCGATACAAGGTATGACCTGATGTAACTGTTCAGCCATAGCGACGAAGTAGTCAAGAAACGTTTGTGTGTTCGAAATGAAGGTTGCTGAGGAGATGCCGATAAATAGGCATGAAGGAATTACCTGAGCTGTCGAGCCTGAGCCACACACAGAAAGACCAACTCATTCGCACCTTGTGGTCGATGGTGCAAAGCCTGACGGCACGAGTGGATGCGCTGACGGCAGAAGTTGCGGAGCTCAAAGGCCGATTGGCCAAGGATAGTCACAACTCCAGCAAGCCACCGTCCTCGGATGGCATGAGAAAGCCGAAATCGCTGCGTCAATCCAGTGGCAAGAAGCGAGGCGGGCAGAAAGGTCATCCGGGAAGTACCCTGCGCAAGGTGGCCACCCCTGATCAGGTCATCTATCGAGGCGATCCGGCTCCTTTCGTTCCGGAACGGCGATCGCCACAGGGACGACAACCAACCCGTCTGGAGGCGCAGCGGCTGCCGCTGACGGTGACGCAATGGGCGGCGATGCAAGCACCGTCGCGCTGGCGCCGACTGTCTATCCGCGACGGAGAGAAAGGCGCGGTGGTCGCTGATTACCTGACCCAGCGGGTGTGGCTGTGGGATGGGAAGGAGCAGCGGGCGCGATGCTGGCATCTTCTGGTTCGGCGCGAACTCGATGGTTTGACAGTGAAATTCTGCTTGTCCAATGCCAAACCCGAGGCCAGTTTGCGCCACCTGGCTGAAATGCAGGCGGCGCGCCATTTCGTCGAACGGGGCTTCGAAGATGCCAAGGGCGCTTGCGGTATGGCCGACTATCAGGTCAGGGGCTTCAATGCCTGGAATCATCACATGGCCTTGGTCATGATTGCCTTGATGTTTCTCGCCAAGGAACGCTTGGCGAACCGCCAAACCGCAGAACTGCTCTCGTGCAACGATCTGATCGACATCTTGCGTTACAAGTTGCCCACAAAGGTCTCTACCGACAAAGCACTTGCCCAGATGATTGCCAACCGACATCGACGCCGACGAACAGCAAGAGATTCTGCGTATCGAAAACAACTCGCGACCTGCGCTGCATCAACCAGTTGGGAAATCTGACAAAGTAGAAGTAGAAGGCGGACTCGATTGGTTGCATACCGCTGCGACGGATCATCTGTCGTGGTACGGACATCATGCCCGGCGAGGATTGATCGCCATGGAGCACTTCGCCATCCTGCCTCACTTTGTTGGTGTGGCGGTCCATGACGGCTTGGCCGCGTATCGCGACTACGATTGCCTTCACGGTCTGTGCAATGCCCATCATTTGCGCGAACTGGTCTGGCTGGATGAAACCCTCGGGCAAACCTGGCCGTCCAACCTGATCGACCTGCTCTGTGCGGCCAAGGCCATCGCCGATCACGCCAAGGAACACCACCAGCCGGTGGCCGCAGAACAGGTGGTCGCTTTCAGGCTGCGTTCGACACCCTCGTGGCCGAGGGGCTCCTGCTCAACCCACCAAACCCTGCGCGTGAGGGGCGTCGTGGCCCAGTCAAGCAATCGACAGCAACCAATCTACTGCTGCGATTGCGGCGCTATACCGATGATGTCTTGCGTTCCTGATCAACCCCGCCGTTCCATTCGATAACAATCTGGTTCATGCCGATATCGGCATGATTCCGATAATGCCGACTCCCGGATTATGCCGATTCATGGGTTGAAGACCCTGATGGCGACTAGCGTTCGACGACTTAGGGCTCGGCATAATTCATATGATTTCTTCGGGCTGGCGCTCTTGCCGGCTAAGGAGAAATCGAATGACCACGACCGACACAGTTGAAGATGGCGCGTCCCTCGGGCTGCGCAAACATCATATTGACGCATTTCTTGCGCATCTGCGCCACTCCGGCTACTCCGAAGTAACTCTGGCTAAAAAGCGACGGGTACTGAACGCTTTTTCGCGATGGATGCGGAGTAAGTCGATCGTTCTGGCGAATTTGGAGGAATCCGATCTCGCCGAGTTCGCCAAGAACCTGCAGGGTGCGCGAGCGTCTTACGTTCGATTCAAACTATCGGTACTGCGGCTCCACCTTGCCTATCTGCGTGTCGAGACGCTGGTACGAGCACCGGCGCCGAATCCCGAGCCAGAAGTTGATTGCCTCCATCGCCAATACGTGGAGTACCTGCGTCAGGATCGCGGCCTGGCGGAGAATTCAGTGCATGTCTACGCGCCCTTCATCCGTGATTTTCTCGCGAGCCAGAAGGATGAGAACGGCCGTATATCGTGTCGCGCGTTCGACGCCGCGACGCTCCGTAACTATCTCCTGATTCGCGGCAAGGGTCGATCAGGCGAGTATGTGCGGCTTTTGTCCATAGCGCTCCGTTCGCTTTGCCGCTTCCTCTTTCTTCATGGGGATACTGTGCGCGATCACTCGCATTTCCTGTCGCCAGTTAAAACGTGGCGCCAATCGTCTGTGCCGGCATTTCTCACGCCTGAGCAGGAGGAACATATTCTCGCGGCTACGGACCGATCGACACCGACTGGACGCCGTGACTACGCGATTCTTCTTTTGCTGGCCCGGCTTGGCCTGCGCGCGGGAGAGATCGTCACTCTCGAACTCGACGATATTCGCTGGCGTTCAGGGGAACTCGTAGTTCACGGCAAGGGGCAAATGGTCGAGCACGTGCCTCTGTTGTCCGACATTGGCGAGGCACTGGCCCGGTATCTTCATGAGGATCGTGGCGCCAGCGCATCTCGCCGGGTTTTCTTGAGAATGTGGGCGCCTCACGTTGGCTTGACCGGACCAGGATCCATTGGGCACATCGTGCGCCAAGCCTTTGCACGTGCTGGATTTCGTCCATCATGCCGCGGTGCGGCGCATCTGTTCCGTCATGGTCTGGCGACAACGATGATTCGCCACGGAGCATCCATGGCGGAGATCGCCGAAGTCTTGCGGCATCGCTCCCAAGACAGTACCGCAATCTACGCGAAGGTCTCGTTTGAATCCCTGCGTGACGTCGCACGAAACTGGCCAACGACGGGAGATGCATCATGAGCGCGATTCGTGATGCCCTGGCCCAGTATGTGGCAGTTCGCCGCGTCCTCGGAACGAAGTTTTATGAACCGGCGCTGGCACTTGATCACTTTGTCGACTTCCTCGAACAGGAAGGAGCTGAGTTCATCACCACCGATCTCGCCCTGCGCTGGGCGATGGAACCGAAATTCGTTCAACTTGCCACATGGGGGCGGCGATTTGGCCAGGTACGGGGATTCGCTGCGTGGCTCAGTGCCATTGATGTCCGAACCGAGATTCCGCCGAAACACCTACTGGATGCCCGTCGGCGACGCAATACCCCACACATTTATACAGAGCAGGAGATCGACCTGCTCATGGCCGAGGCCCGCCGTCTGCATTCGCGCACTGGGCTGCGGGCTTTGACCTATTCAACGCTCATCGGGCTTCTGGTCTCGACCGGCCTGAGGCCAGGAGAGGCGTTCGCACTTGACCGGTCCGACGTCGACCTTGTAAGCGGGATACTTTCAATCCGAGAAACGAAGTTCGGGAAGTCCCGCTTCGTGCCGATTGAAGAGACTACGCGCATGGCGCTTGCGCGCTATGCACAACGTCGTGACGAACTCTGCTCGCTTCAACTGACCGAGGCGTTCCTTATTGGCGAGCGTGGCAAACGGTTGGCGGGTTGTTCCGCACGTCACGTATTTGCCAATATATCTCGTGCGATCGGCCTGCGAGAAGCCAATGGGCACCACCGCGATGGCCATGGGCCACGTCTCCAGGATTTCAGACACAGTTTCGCGACGGGCCGACTTGTCGAATGGTATCGCGCCGGAAAGGACGTCGCGCGCGAACTGCCAAAGCTGGCCACATATCTCGGCCACGTCGATGTCGCCCTCACCTATTGGTATATCGAGGCGGTCCCGGAGCTACTGCAACTCGCGGCGAACTATCTTGGCGAGAAGCCGGCGGGAGAAAGACCATGAACTCCACTGGCCTCACGTCCCTACTACAGCGCTTCTTTACGCAGCGCCTGCTCGAGCAGCAAGGCCTCAGCTCGGACACGGTGGCGAGTTACCGCGACACCTTCCGATTGCTGCTGAGATTCGCTGCGCAACATCTGGGTCGGGCACCTTGCAAATTGTTGCTGAACGAGTTCGATGGGCTCTTCATCGAGAAATTCCTTCGACATCTTGAACTGGACAGAGGAAACTCCGTTCGAACACGTAATACCCGTCTCGCGGCAATTCAC
>CAMDMZ010000070.1 GCA_945902805.1 Propionivibrio dicarboxylicus
ACCATCACGGCGCGCCTGACCTTGGCGTAGAGGTCCATTTCTCGGTACATCCTTTCTGCCTTTCTCCGATCCTTTCCAGATTCAGAGATTAGGCTTCAGGACTGGCTCCTCACTCCGCTACGTGGCTCCCTTTTACTCCGCCATTCACAACCATGCACAGGCAAATCCTCTAGGTTGCCCATTTATGGCCAAACCATAACCCTATGCATTGTTGGTAAAGCGTACTTTCCAAAATCATGGCATTATGGCGATGATGTCGAGCGACGATTAACGAACTGGCCGATAGGGTAATCGGGAACTCGAATGTTGTCATACGGCTCGAAAAAGTGAGAACGAGAAGCGATGGAAAACGCCAATTGTCATACGGATGAACTATGGACCAACCTACCAAGGTATTCAGTTCCGGTTGGCGCTTTTAGGCTGTATTCCAACAAACACATTCCGGCGTTGTTTTCTCCAAAGTTATCAGGGGTTCTCGCTGTCAACTACGCTCGATCTAATACAGATAGTAAGACAATTATCGAGGAACATATAGTCTTAGCGTTATGCGCTGCGTTTCCGCGAAACGTTGCACTTCATGTACATGATCCACTAGATCTTGGTTCATCCTTCCCGCTATTGTCACGGCTTTCCAAACTTGGAATTCGTTCAAAGCGAGTAGCGACTACTGAGTCTGATTTGCGAGAAATCCTTACTGATCTTCGTTACCGGATTGCCGCCGTAAATCACGACGTACTTGGCGGAAATTCCAACTCAAGCACACTTTGGGATTATCTCATTCAACCTGAGCATAAAGATTCCAATGAAAAACTAAACATACTGCTCATAAATGGGTTTCCATATCGATGGAATGATCAATTTTGTCAGGAGTTGATTGACATAGCTCGAACCGGATCGCGAGCTGGAGTTATTTGTATATTAAACTGCGATGCTCAACTAGAAATATCTAATACTGATCTGAAGGAAGAAACATTCCAACGCCTCCTTGCATCCGCAGTTTCCGTATTTAGTCTAAGCGACTGCGGTGTATATTTAACAGGATCCGCGTGTTCTAGTCAATTTCCCAATAGAATTCTTCCCTTTTTTCCCTATTACCCGTCGGAGTTGGTGTTTGACAGCCTTCTGCGAAGTATCGAGTCATCGATTAAACTACATGCTGAACAAACAGTTTCAATTGTTGAAAGCGTCATCAACGAACGAATGTTATCCCCTAGAAAATCAGTTGACATCATAAAGATTCCGATCGGCCGCAAAGGTGATGGTTCATTAATGGAATTTGAGTTATCCAGAGATATTGGAGCTTATCATGCTTTGGTTGGCGGATCTACAGGTAGTGGTAAGACGTATTTATTGCACAATCTAATAATTAATGGTTCGTATCTTTATTCACCTGATGAGTTGCAGTTTTGCCTTCTCGACTATAAGGAAGGCACCGAATTTCAAGCATACGAGAAACTTCCCAATGTCCGAATTGTGGCCATCGAATCAGAGCTAGAATTTGGTCTCAGTTTTCTAACTTACGTTAGGAGCTTTATTTCGGAACGTGGAAAGCTATTTAAAGAAATCGGGGTGGCTAACATCTCCGACGCTAGACAAAAGTCTGGATTGTCCATTCCAAGGATACTCATTGTTATTGACGAGTTTCAAGTTCTTCTTCAAGATAGTTTTAGAGGGCAACGCAGAGTCGCTGAACTATTAGATGACATTACTAAACGAGGTCGATCTTTCGGGATACATCTTGTGCTGTCGTCACAATCCCTTGCTTCAGTCGGGCTAAAAACGTCAACTCTTTCTCAAATTCCACTTAGGCTGGTTCTTAGGGTAACGAGAGACGATAGCGAGAGATTTTTAACACCTGGTAATTTTGAGCCCTCGACTTTTAAGAAGTATGGCCAAGCAGTACTTAACTCACGCTCTGGTGCGCCAGATGCGAATGAGTATTTCAACGTTGCAGATACGACCCCCTCTATCATTGATAAGTTATTTATGAATGATGATCTAGGCGAACACGGATACTCACTCGATGGCAGAGGCATTCCAAAGCGAGTTTTCGATCCAAGCGTCAAGATAATTCAACCCAATATCGATATTGGTAATTTTACGGAGTATGGGAACATTGACCTCCTCGTTGGCGAGCCGTTCTATATGAGTTCAGAATCATTCCACTCTATAGATATTAAAGACAGCCGTCCATCACACTGTATGTTTGGGTCAATAGATTCGAATGGGATGATTGAATTCTGTATTTCAATGCTTTCTCAATTACTTGCCCATGATCATACTGGTATGAGAATCACTGTTCTTGCTCAGGGAGATATTAAATCCGAATTGCTTCAATATTTCGGTGATCAGCCTCCAACCAGATGCCGATGGATATCTGATGAAGATTCATGGATCTCTTATTGTAGTGAAGAATGCGCTGATACATCCAAGAGCGAAACCAAGAACTATTTGGTCGTGCCAGACATTTCGTCCATTCAGTTCTTTAGGGCTAGCGGCTATTCGAAATCGAAGGCCGCCGAACTCTTCGTTAAACTAATATCAGATGATCTTGTAAATTCACGAGTTATTATTTTCGGAGTGAGATCTAAACAGCGGCTTCGCGATGTTATTGATTTTACGAAAATTTCGCATGAAATCTATCATCGTATTCTATTGTCTTCTGGGACTGGTTTGGAAAGTGAGCTTGGAATAAGTGGTTCAATTTCAACGCGAGATGGAATGGCTATACACTTAACATCGGCAGATCCAGACAAAGTTTCTGTATTTAAACCATTTTCATTAGTTGAGGAAGGATAAAATCTTGGCGACCCAAAATAGACAACCTGCTGAGGAATATAGTAGGTTCCTTCAGAGTGCTCTCAGCCGTGAAGATGAGTACCTCAAGAATCAACTGGAGAGCTTAAAGATTGGCGAGCAGTTCAGCCAGATATTCAATCACACAAAGAAGCAACTGGATGATTTTCAGGGAGTCTTGCGATCCGAACTCATTGGTTCTAAGAGAGAAGTCCTTAAGTCCGCCGAAAGTCTTGAAAAGTCCAACTTAGATAATCAAAATAAAATAAAAGCTGAGCTGGACTTGGTTCATCAAAGAAATGGTCAGTTTGGTGATAAGATTATCAACGTAACGATCGAAGCTACTGTCGCAAACAAGGAATTAATTAATAATCTTGCAGAGAAGCTGATAAGCCGGCTAGATTCTCTATCCATGAAAATTAATATTGCTATTGGAGTTGCGGGATTATCTGCAATATTGGCGATAGTGGGTTTGATTAGTAAAGGAGTTCGTTAAGTGAATAGCATGCAGATTAGAGATGTGCTGGATCGCCTTGAATTCATGCGTAGCGAGATGTCAAGAATGCATAGCGAACTTGGTGAATATCATTCGAATATGAAGAATACTATTGATAGACTTGAGGCGGAAGGATTGCCTCAGGAATTTGTTTCTAGATTTCGGGAGGATCATATCGATAAGTTGTCAAGGTACTTTGACGGACTTTCGGAACATATTGAGAGAGAGTCCATTCCTTACACCCAAAAAGTCATTGAAAAAACTAACGAGTTACTTTCAAGTATTGGATGATATTCGATATCCCCCGGCAATGCTTGCCTAGAGGGTGAGAGAATCGTAATCGTGGCTCATCTATGAATAGACTAATTGGGTGCCTGATTGAGCGAATATATTAAAAAGATTGCACTAAGTGGCAATACTGTTGAAGCGATAAAGCTTGCGCGAGAAAAGTGGGGGATTGGGCTTAAACAGGCTAAAGATGTTGTTGATCAATTAATGAGTGACACGTTTGATGAAGAGCGATTTGCATCAAACTCAAAGAGAATAGATTCAAATCATGATTCTGTTGTGGTAGCGATTACTCAATTGCTCAAAGAGAACCGCAAAATTGAAGCCATCAAGGTCGCTACTGATACTTTTAAGTTCGACTTACAAATGGCAAAGGCATATGTTGAAAGCCTCAATATAGAGGAAAACTCGTCGAATAGCATTGGATTGAATAAGGTGGATCGACATTTCTCTAATTACGTATCAAAAGAGCGTAAGGTTGAGGAAAGCAAAGCTGATAATAATTTATCGTTCTCGAATATAGAAGAGAATCCTCAAACAACTGCACAAGCGTGTGATTTTGAGACCGAGGTTCAGAGCCGGCTTCATTCTGGGGGAATGACTTCCGCTGTAGCTCTAGTTCGTGAACGATTAGGACTTTCACTGGCCGATTCAATGGAGTATGTAGATAATTTGCGTCAGTTCGGCGTTGGTGATGAGATGCAGCGCCCCATCAATCGTGATCACGAGCAATTAAGCGCTGCTGCAGTGACGCGCAGAAAGGCGCCCGTTATCACATTTGTCATAATTGGATTTTGTGTATTTGTTGGTTTTCTCGCTTTTTTTGTCACGTCTAACTGGAATGTGAATTCAAATGCTGTCGATCCTGCAAGATCTTCGATTAGGCATCAGGTAGAACTTGCTGATGATCGTCTGGCCTTAGTTGTAAAAATGATTTCCAGTGCTCGTGACGGTGATATTGAACAAGTGCAGAACTTCCGAGCACAAATAGAGTCAAGTCCACCTATACCAGGAGGCAATCGCAAGACTGCGCGATCCATGAATACGGAAGGGCTGCGGTACCTAAGTCAGCAGAAGAATGCTGAAGCTGTTGCTACGTTTAGCGCAGCCATGAAGATTGCTCCCGGTGATGTTGAGGTTATAAACAACCTCGCTTATGCGTACCTTAGAGATGGTGATATACAGGGTGCGAAAAAGTTCGCTATACATGCATTGGCTATCGTTCCAACTCGCAGTGCAGCATGGGCGAATCTTGCTGAGGCTTTTGCTATAGAGGGTAATGATGCCCAGGCGGTTACATCACTAGAACTTGCGTACAGATTCTCTCGTGACACGGCGATTACTCGAAAGTTTATTGAAAAGCTAGCGGAAGATAGCGAGAACGCAAATATCAGACGAGTAGCGTTAAGAGCAGTTGAGTCATTGAAGAAGCAATCCTCTTGGATTGGAAACTAAATCGTTACGACTGTCGTTTATGCGCCGGATTTTTCTGTTTCCAGCACCATCGCCATGCTTGCCATGACGCTCATCGCGCATCCAACTCCGAAAGGACGTCGGCAATTCGCGGACGCAATTCAGCCTTGGCCCGGATCATTCGGAGGGCTTTCGCTTCAATTTGACGGACCCTTTCTCGGGTGATACCAAGTGTCTGTCCCACTTGTTCCAACGTCATGTCGTGCATGAATCGCATGATCAGCACTTGCTTGGCCCTGATGCCGAATCGCTGCCGTTGCGAAACCGTGACTGGATCGGTTTCCCACCCTTGAAGCATCCCAGCGATTTGCTCTGCACGAGTTTCTGTTTGCATAACGGCTCCAATGAATTGAGCAGTTCATCGTAGTACAGATAACTCAAAAGGCAATGCTGGTTTCTTAGTTATGTAAAGTATGACCAGCGCCGACGGTCATAAGTCAGAAGCATCGGAGGGGTTCCGCCCTTTCCTTGCCAGGGGCTATTTCTCGAATCTCGCCGAATTGGTAATTCTTGCCTTGGACGCCGCTTCCGCCTTGTTGGCCTCTGTAACCGACTTTCCATAAGCTTCCCGTGAAGCACGATCGGATTTAGTCGCTTCGATACTGCGAATGCAGCGCCAACGCTTTCCAACTTTCGTCGAAATCTGGCGCATGACCTCTTTCGGGTGATGAACCCGGCAGTGGTAGCAAAAGGCGGTAGTGTCCATGCCCTTAGTTTAAACCTGAGCAATGTTTTGGCCAAACACGGTGCCTGTTGGTAAGCTTCGCGCATGTGCGTCAACTACCGACCATCCACACGAGAGAGAATCCAGCAGCGCTACGCGCTGGATGTCCCTGGCGACTTCCGCGCAGAAACCTGGAAGGGCTATTCGGCGCCGATCATTCTGAATCGCGAGGGGACCACGAAGGTCATCCTGGCTGAATTTGGATTGATTCCGCCCTGGTGCAAGACTGCCGCCGACGCCAAGAAACTGACATCCGGCACCATGAATTGCCGCTCGGAAACTGTCGCCGAAAAGCCTTCCTTCAGGAACTCATGGCAAAAGCAACATTTCGCCTTGGTCCCAATGTCGGCCTTTTTTGAACCCAATTACGAAAGTGGCAAAGCGGAGCGCTGGAGTATTGCCATGGCCGATGGCCAGGACTTTGCCGTCGGAGGCATCTGGTCATGGTGGAAAAGCCCGGAAACCGGGGAGGGCAGGGCATCGTTTTCCCTTCTTACCCTCAATGCCGATGATCACCCCGTCCTGAAGCGGTTTCACAAACCTGGCGATGAAAAACGGTCCCTGTTTATCGTGCCCGAGACTGAATACACCGATTGGCTGACGGCAACGCCCGATAAAGCCAAGGCGATGTTGCGGCTATTGCCGCCAGAGTGCTTTGTGGCGGGGAAGGAAGTGCGCGAACCCGGCAACTGAGTCAGCGATCGCCAGTCAACTTAGCGTGCCCCTCACTGATCCGGAGTGCGCCAGGTCGCCCCGCTCGCGGAGAATTGACTATCCATTATTTCTGTAACAGAATTAGTTAATGGATACCACCCAACGCAAGCGCCGCCCCGGCGGTGGCCGCAAACCATCCCCCATCAAGACGCTCGTCGTCCGTATACCCGCGCTATTGAAGCCAACCGTAACGCGATTGATGGAGGCGTACAAGGCCCCGGCATTCCGTCCCGCTGGAGCCATGACCCCAGACCCAGATGCCCCGATAATCCTCCTGCCGATGTTTTCTGACAAAGTGCCGGCCGGCTTTCCTTCACCGGCCACCGACTATGTCGAAGACCGGCTCGACTTGAATCAATTGCTGATCGTCAACAACGAAGCCACCTTCTTCCTGCGCGCCAAAGGTCACTCCATGATCGGTGCCGGCATCCACGATGGCGATATCTTGGTGGTGGATCGCACCAAGGAACCCAATCACGGCCATGTCGTGATTGCCGTCGTCGATGGCGAATTCACCGTCAAGCGCCTTTACCAACAGAACGGCACGGTGGCCTTGAAGGCCGATAACCCCGACTTCGCCGATATCGTCTTCAATGATGGACAGGAGTTGCTGGTCTGGGGTGTCGTCACCAATGTCGTCCATCCCCTCTAAACGCCGCATTGCCCTCATTGACGGTAACAACTTCTACTGTAGCTGTGAGCGGGTATTCCAACCCAAGCTCAATGGCCGTCCCCTAATCGTTCTCAGCAACAACGACGGTTGTGCCGTTTCCCGGAGTAACGAAGCCAAGGCACTCGGGGTCAAGATGGGGCAACCGCTGTTCAAGATTCCGGCCGAGATCAAGCACCAGGGCTTGATTGCGCTTTCCAGCAACTACGCGCTGTATTCGGATCTTTCCAACCGGATGATGCGAATCATGGGGGAGGTCACGCCCCGGCAGGAAATCTATTCGATCGATGAAAGCTTCATCGACTTGTCCCATGGCTCTCTGGCACGTTCCCTTGCCACCGCCAAGGAACTTCGTTCCCGAATCGTCAGAGCCATCGGGATTCCAACCTGTGTAGGCATCGGCGCGACAAAGACCTTGGCCAAGCTGGCGAACCATGTGGCGAAAAAGAGCATCGTCCCCGACTTGGATGGCGTATTTGCTTGGGAATCGTTGAACGAAGCGGATGTATCGGCGGTCATGGCCACCATCACGGTGGGTGAAGTCTGGGGAGTAGGGCGCCGACTCACGGAACAACTGCAGTCGATGGGAATTTGCAGCGCCCTGGATCTGAAGCGTGCCGATCGTGCCACGATGACGAAGCGCTTTAGCGTGGTATTGGCACGAACCGTGGATGAACTCAATGGCGAAGCATGCCTGGTGCTTGACGACGTCACTCCAAGCAAGCAACAAATCATGACCTCACGCAGTTTTGGGCAAACCGTCACAGAACAGGATCAACTGGCGGCGGCGATTACCAAATTTGCATCACGCGGGGCGGAAAAGCTGCGTCAGCAACGCAGTGTCGCGAACGCCGTACAGGTCTTCGCGATGACGAATCGCTTTGCCGTCGATGAACCGCAATACACCCCGTCGATCTTGGTTCCGCTGTCCATTGCCACCGACGACAGCATGCGGATTACCCGTGCCGCGTTGTACGGCTTGAAGTGCTTTTATCGACCGGGTTTCCAGTACAAGAAAGCCGGGGTGATGTTGACGGGTCTTGAGTCGAGAAGAGATCGGCAACTGGATCTGTTTTCGACGTATGATGAATCACGGTCGAATCGTCTGATGGCGGCGATGGATGCCGTGAACTCCCGGTACGGCCGGGACACACTTCGCCTGGCGATTACAAGTGGGACGGGCGCGGCTGCCAGTGCCATGCGGCGGGAAAGGAAAAGTCCGGGATACACGACGCAGTGGGGGGAGATTCCGGTGGCGGTGTGTTGAGTGTGACTATCGCCAAGTCCGATAGTGGACCCAGTGACCATAGAATGTCGCTTCCTTTATGCGCCGTCGCGCCAGACCAGATAGATGTCATACGACCTGCTTGCGGAGAACAGCCAGGTACAGACCGCGACGTAGCCTTCCACCCAGCGCACTTTGCTACGCAACAGACCATAGAGCACGCCGACCACCCAAGGGGCGGTAGCGAAGCACAGGAACGACATGAAGAAGCCGTCGACGTAATCCCAGGTTGGGTCTCCCGTATAAGGCGCGACGAGAGTGATCAACGCGGTGCCGGCCACAAATGTCACCAGCTTCCACGGCTCGGCGAGAAAATGCCAATAGCTGCGCCGCGAGATTGTGAAATCGGCGGGCTTGCGCAGGTAAAGCGAGAGCGCAATCAGGCAGGCGCATGACCAGCTGGCAATGTAGATTTTGAAAAACGGTTCCAATTCAACGCTCCATTGCGCGATTGACGCCGGCGTGATCGGGAAGGGAAAGCGCACTCAGCTCTTCTCGGATTACGGCGTATAAATTACCGACCCAGGCCGCTTGAGGCGGTTGAGGCATTGCCAGAACAGGCTGCTTTCTGAAATCGATGGGTGACAGAATCACCTTGATATTGGGCAATCCAGTATCGGCGGCGATCACAAACAGTTCTTCGGCGGCCTCATCCCCCATCGCGACGCAACCGATCGATACGGCACCCCCGTGAATCATGATGTCCCCGCCCGGATTGCGCTGCTCACTGCGGGCCTGCAAGCGATCAAACTCGTTCGGATAATTCAGGCGCAGGGAGACATGGAAAGTGCTGTTCGGGTTCAGGGATTCGATTGCGTAGATGCCTTCCGGCACCTGGTTATCCCCTTCCATGAGCTTTGGTCCGAGTTTTCCGCTCATGGATTTCACGGGGTAGGTCTTGATCAGCACCGGGTTGCCGCGTGGATCTTGCACCCATATCTCGAGGATTTGTTCGCGCTTCAAAACCAGCAGGGTCAGTTGGCTGGGCGGGTAAGCCAGATTCCTGTTCTTGAAGAACGGAGCTAGGCGATCTCTGGCACTGGTGCCGAACTGCATGAGGCGTTGCTCAACGGTCGGCCGACCTTTGATCCAACCGACGAATGGTGATGCGAAGTTGCGAATCTCCTGTTTGAATGGCAAGGCTGCAAGCAGAAGCAGCAAACAGCCGAGCAGGACGTATGTTCGTGCACCGGTGGGCAATAATGAGAGCTTCGGCATAGCAACCCTTTTCGATCATTGGATTCAAGCGCGTCGACTATGAATTCCAAGCCACACCACGAGCGCCAGCAATCCGCTTCCCATACACAGCCAATGCAGTCCATCGACCGACAACCAACCGTGCCACGGATTGCTCTCCAGTAGCGGCCAGAACGGCCTCATGGCGGCATGCATCGCCGCATCGAGCGCGATATGAGTCCAAGCGCCCAGCAGCGCGCCCATAACGGCCGGAACATTCGCGATGGCGGCTCCCGTACCCAGCCACTTCGCCTGGCGGACATCGAGACGTCGATTCCAGAAGCGCAGCATCATTTCGCAGCCGGGCTTTCCGGGCCAGATGGCTATCAGTGCTGCAAGGGTTGCGCCGGGCAGGGTGTGAAGGAAGCGGTGCGCAGGTTCGCCCGTGAAAAGGAAATACAGGATCGGTTCGAGATCGATCAGGCAGTTGGCCAAGGCAAACGTCGTCCAACTGACATGTTTGGGCGCAACCGCCTTGATGAGTG
Source organism: Propionivibrio dicarboxylicus (assembly GCA_945902805.1). GTDB lineage: Bacteria > Pseudomonadota > Gammaproteobacteria > Burkholderiales > Rhodocyclaceae > CAMDMZ01. The sequence continues at coordinate 10,168 of CAMDMZ010000070.1, forward strand.
CGCCAGGGCCGAAATGGAAAGGCGTTATCGGCATGTTTACGAGAATTTTGCGACGGAGTAATCGAGGGGAAGCAGCGGCCCGTCAATGGCGCGCATTTCCACGGTATCCGCCACGCGATCGAATATGCAGTAGCGAATCCTGGCCACGGCATCCCGCCCATAGCCGATTGATCCGACACTGACGATGTAGCGATCCTCCTTTTCCAGTTGGAAGGGCCGGTCGTATTCGAAGGCGTGTCGCGTGGCCTCGCCATAGGTTCGCGATCGCTCGCCAAAGATGTACGGTACATGGGCATGGCCGACAAAGGTCAGTCGGTGCGCGCTTTCCTCGAAGACATTCCACGCCTCCACCGCATGGTCGATCTTGCGCTTCTTGTCTCGCGGCGAAATATGGGTGAACAGAACGTCATGTTCTACGATCGATTCCGGCATCCCCTCCAGGAACCGGCGCGTGTCGCCAGCCAGCGTGGCGTCATTGTTCTCGTCGTGGTTGCCGCGTACGCAGGGAATGCGCCTTTCCCGCAGACAAGCCACGACCTCCTCGTTTCCCGGCCCGCCCTCGACCAGATCGCCCAGGCAGATGATCCTGTCGCAGCCTTGCGCCTCGATATCCGCAAGTACGGCCATGAGACCGGCATGGTTGCCGTGAATGTCAGAAATAAAGGCAATACGACCCGGCGGTGACGTCACTGCGGCCTGCAGACGGGGCAGAAGTCTTTCGCTCTCTGGTATCTGCTGATAAATTTCATACTGCAGGATGTACCAGATTTCCTGCGTCAAGTCACTGAGCGTAGGCTCGGCTTGAGCGCGCCGTAGCATTGCATCGACGGCCGCCGCATGTTCTTTCGGGTGTAGTGGGCTCACGGTGTCCTTAATTGAAACAGCCGATTAGCGATGCCGATAATCTTCTCCAGGTCTTCCAGCGGACTACGCCAGCGCTCTGGTATCGCCGCCATCCCATTCAGCGCACCGCTGAAAGCGCCGGCAATTGCGCCGACGCTGTCGGCATCATCGCCCTCATTGACGACATTGATGATTGTTTGCTCGAAATCATGCGGAGTGTGCAGAAAGCCAAAGAACGCGCCAATGACCGTCTCCACGACATAGCCACCGGTGCCGATCTTGACGATGCTTTCTTCAAAGGGCATGGCGAGCAGATCGGGAAACATCGCTAGCTTTTCTGAAAACTCCTGCTTCCGGTGCCCGAGCTTCGTTTCCAGAGCAACAGCAAACCGGGTGATCTCATTCAGAAAGGCGTCCCGATCAAACGAGTCCGTTTCGGTCTCCATTAGCCGGCTGACGATCTGGGCGGTCAGCACCGTGCCTATCGACGCGCGCGGATCCCGGTGCGTCATCATGCTTTGCAGATGGCTATGCCGGACCAGGTCCTTGCCGTGATACACCAGGGCCAGTGGCGGAACCCGCATCGCCGAGCCGCAGCCGGCAGCGCCTTCCTGTCCGCTTTCCTTGTAGGAAACTCCCTCATCAAGGCGGCGTACGGACTCGATACAGGCATTGCCGGGAGCGCGATGATCCTTGCACTCGTACCATTCGATCAACCGGCGCTTGAAGGCGTGAGGGCTGAATTCGCCCTTGTCCAGGATGGCGTAGGCAAGAGCCAACGCCATCTGCGTGTCATCTGTGTATTGGCCGGGGGACAGGCGTTCGCAGGGATGTCCTGTGGTTGCCTTGATGTAGGCGGTGACTTTGCCGCCATAGCGGACCGTGATCTCCTGCTTACTCAGGAACTCCAGCGGCATTCCCATCGCGTCCCCGACCGCCAGCCCCACCATGACCCCGCAGGCGCGATCACGGGGGTCCAGAGGGGCCGCACTCGGAGTAGTCGTGGCGAACAACTGCCCCGGATAGACCCGGCCCACCATGCTGTGTTGCTGGGCCAGGCGATCAATCCCGGTCGGATCGCCAGCACGAACAGGAAAGGTCGCCGGTTTATCCAGGAGTAGTGCATCAATCAGGAACCGGACGTATTGCCGGTCGTAGTCGAGATCCGTTTGTTTGTAGTAGTTTGTATCCCGCGAAACCCATGAATCGACTAGTGTGGCCTCTGTGTCCGAGATCTCGAACTTGAGCCCGAAAAGACAGGCGCCGGTCCAGCTACGATGGAAGTAGAGCCACGGTGGCTCATAATAGATAAACCACTTGTCTTCCATCTCCTCTGGCGTTACGCCGCGCCAGATGCGTTCGAACTCGTCGAGGGGGTAGGACGCGACAAAGCCGAGATCGGCCCGCAAAACAGGCAGGGGCAGGACGGGCCAGCCGCTACCGGTCAGCGTCATTGCACGGAATTTCTTTTGTTGGTCAGAAGTCATAGGGATTTCCTGAGCACTCACGGTTGTTGGGGAGAATAGATGTGGCTAGGCTACTTTTCTTCACGCCGAACTGGTTGTGTGTCGCCAAAATTTCCTGTTCCAGTAGCTGCTGTCCGATTGAAAGCAGATATGCCTCCAAATCCGCCGAGACTAAACCGGAAGTAAATTCGCGATCCTACAGTCTGTCAGAAGCCAACGTACGTCCTCAGTAAGGCAACCAAATAGGGAAGCCTATCGACAACGACTGGCATAAAGGGGGAGATCAGTAGTCCGCCGTAGCGCATTACGGTATCCCTCCACGCGAGACAAACACTCGATACCCCGAAGAAATCTTCCTCGGCAAGCAATCCGTGGATCAAAGTCACGGATGTTCGAATCAACCACCCCCTGGGTCTCTAGTTCGTTTATCAGAACCCCCAACAACCGCCGACCGATTGGAAGAAGGCTAATCGAGATAACGAGAAACAGCAGTACCGAAATGTTTCCGATATCTGCGGTAAGGGAACCCATCCCCAATAGCTTCCCCCCGGACACCGCAGATGGGATGGCAGAGAGGATTACCATCGGAAAGTAGAGGATTAGAATGGCAAAGGCCACGCGATACCACGATGGCGCGCCGCTTGAGTTGCCACTTGGTTTTGGATCAAGGTACTCCAGTAACCAAGCCCCTCGCAGTGGATCGTAGGTGTCTAGCGCGATCCTGTATCGTTCTTTTTGGCACAAAAACAATGGCATAAAATGCCTTCACCTCAACGAAGTTTTGCGGATTCGAGTCGCCGCAACAAGACTGGCTGAACGACCAAGTGCGGAAAGTCAAGTGCGATGATGCCTGAAGTCGGAAGTGTTTGCCGCGCTCGTTGTCCCGGAAGGTTGTGATCCACTTTTGCGAGCCGGAGTAGTAATACACGATCATGCTGTCCATATCGGTCTTGGCGTGAAACGCGAGCACAAATTGCGGCTGGCCACCATACAGATTCTCGACAGCGCCCGAATACAGGTCTGGGGTTTGGAAGGGTGTATCACGCCCCATTAACGGTTCGTCCAGTTGTTTCGGCGAATGGCAGCGCAGTGGATGAGTGACGCCGTCGAAATCGATGAAAACAACGTAAGTGGGCCGGTTCATCGTGCTTTCTCGTCCTAAAATGCAGGGCCGCTGTCGCGGCCAACTATCCCTGTCCTGCCAGCGCCGACTTCACGTGTCTATTTCTTGCCGGCGTTTTTCACTATGCGGCAACCATCTTCGGCAAACTTCCTCAGCAAACCCCCGGCTACCCGGTCGGTGCGCGGTCTGCGCCGCGAAGTCGACTCCGGTGGCTGATCGGCGTATTCATCCGCCAGCATCTTTGCCAAGCGCCGGCTGAGGGGCAGATCGAGTTCGAATTGATCCGGCGCCTTCAACCGATAGACCCAACCCACCAAGCCAATTTCGCTCAACGATGCGTCTTCGTGGAGACCAAAACCGCTCCACTCGATGAATTCGGCCTGGCCATCGCCATCGGCATCCTTCAACCAAGCGAACCAGGTCGGGTAGCGTCCTAGGGTGCGCCATCCCACGGTGCTTGGAACCAGGCATAGCCCGCGTTGCGGCGGTTGATCGGCCACATCCGAAACGCCAACGACTAACGACCAGTAATGCCCACTTCCGCCGGGGCCTTCGGCTTGAACATACAGCATGTTTCCTGCCGGAGCCTTTTCCCATTCCACAGGTGACCCAAATTTCATAAGGCATTCGCCCTTGCTGTCTTCGCCGGGCGCCCATACAAATCCTGCCTTTGGGATTGTCATCGAATAAACCGTGGGCTGCATCGCGCAACGCGGTTTTGCAGGCTCGTCGGCCATGCTTGCCAGACTGACTAATCCGCATGCCGCCAATATCACCATCCGCCTGTTCAAAGATCTATCCATACCGTCAGATCCGTTCATGGTGAGGGCCATTCGCCGGCCCATCGCAACGCGCCAGCGGCGCAATGGTTGCGCGGTAGCGCTTCATGCGTTCTTCGTTGGTGCGCTTGGTGGTGACCCACTTCCGCGATCCCGAATAATAGAAAACAATCATGCCTTCCATGTCGGCCCTTGCGCGAAACGCCAGCACATACAGCGGCCGGCCGCTATACACATTCTCGACCGCGCCGTGATACAGGTCCGGCGTCTCGAATTTGCCGCTCGGTGGGTTCTCCGCCAGATACTGCTTGAACGCCGCGCAGCGGTCGGGCGCTGCATCGAGTTGCGCAAGAAAAGGTTTCTGCTGGTCATGAAACCATTCCTCGGCCAGTCCCACCTGAACCGGCACCAGCATTCCCCCGAACATCCCTCCCATGGTGATGGCGATGATCCGCTTCGGCCACACCTTGCCTGGCAGGCGCTTGCTGCGCCAGGCGAAGCCAAGATACTGATACTGGTAAATCATGATCATCAGGCAGGGCGCCTGCAGGATCACGCCGAATATCTGGCGATTTGGCCAGGACAGGGAATGACATTACAAAAAAAAATACTAAGGGTTAACTCGAAGGTTTCAACTTAAGCACGTATAAGGCCGTGTAAGACAAATATACGGCAAACTATGCGACTGCTCAAAATATTGGGGATTTCAGTGCGATACATATTTCGATTACTGCTTGGCAGCATTGTGCTCGTAATGACATCGGGGATTGTTCTTGCGGCTGTGAATCGGTGCCCTGAGGAAATGAACAGTGATTATGTTGAATTTGTTGGTGCTACGAGCAAAGATCGGTTCGGGGCAGCTCGATTTCGTGATGCAGCTCTTGGACATCAGCAAGGTATGAAACAAATGGTGCGGACCAGACAATTATTGGTTGACTATTACTCAACTTTTAAGGCCTTTCGCCTCGACGACGTGACTGATAAGTTAAGAAAAATTGAAGCGAAAAGAAATTCCGGTACAAACAAGATCCACCTTCTCCTATACCAGTACGGTGATGACGCTAGTGAAATATCTACGCTAGATGGCGATCGTAGAGGATCTCAGGTCGGGAATGCGTTGAGGATATTCCTCGTGTCGTCAGAGGGGCTTGTTGCGTACGAATGCCTTCGGCGGTTTCAAATCCCAAGCGCAACAGACCTTGGTTAGTGAATTGGAACTGGGGGTTGATGAATCTGGGCAAGCATCATTTTGAATACCGCAAAAGGCGTGTTGAAGTCATGGGTAGCGCGAGGCCGGCTATTCAGGCTGTCGGCGATGACGTCAAGATCGTCTTGAGAGAAAGTAGAGAGATCGATGCCCTTCGGCAGGTACTGGCGCAGCAGTCCATTGGTATTCTCGCAGGTACCCCGTTGCCACGGACTATGTGGGTCGCAGAAATAGACCGCCACGCCGGTACGGGCGGTCAAGTCCTTATGCCGGGTCAGTTCCT
>CAMDMZ010000071.1 GCA_945902805.1 Propionivibrio dicarboxylicus
GCCGAATTGGACACCAATATCTACCCCAAAGGCATTCGGGTCAGCGATGATGAACTGGAAATGGTCAACCTGACCAAGGCAGCATTCCACGGCGAATGGAACTACACCATCGATAAGAACTGTTCAGGTTAAATCTGGACGGGCCCTAACTGTTCGGGTCGTTGGGTTGCAGGACGCGCAGGCGGTCCTTGATGGTCAGTCCAGGGGCGCAGATCAGAAAACCGCGCGTGAAGTTCTTGCTCCCCGAATGGCGCGAAGCATTGATAGTCTGCCAGGCAATGATCATGGCCATGACCGTGGTTTTACCAGCGCCGGTGGCAAGCTTGAGCGCCAGGCGCATCAATTCTGGATTGGCATCCTTGTTCGCCGCATCGAGGTGTTCGAGGATGCGCTTGCCGTGCTTGGACTGGGGCGCAACCTCGGTCAGCCAGATCGCGGTTTCAACTGCTTCCACCTGACAGAAGAATGGGCGTATGTCGTTGAACTTGTGATGGCGCCAGTGCTGCAACAGGCGGGCGGTCTCCGGCGTAACCTGCCATTGATTTGGATTGGGCAAGGTACGCCAGGAGTCCACATGACCGCGCACTTCATTGATGATCGAGGTCGGGTCGTACTGCTGCTCTTTCGTCGACAGACCGGCGTCATCCTCGAAAACGAACCCTTCCTGCTTGGCAGCGGCTTTGCGCTTCTTGGGCTTGGGGATTGGCGTGATGAATTTCGCGCGGCGGCGAGTTTCGATGATCTGCTGCGTGGGTTGCCCTTCCTCATCAAGCTCCCAATGTCTCGGCGGGTAGGCATAAGGAGAGTTAAGGATCGGGTGATCAAAGAAAGGGTTTGACATGGTCATGACCTGGAGGCGGCGGTAGGCTGGTTTGTTCGGGCTTCAGCAACGATTGATTTTCTTGTTATTGGCCGATCAGGGCGTCCATTCTCCACGAAAATCAACAGAATAATCAGGGGAATTTCATCGCCTGGTTGGCTGTTATGGCGAAAGTCATACTCCATCCGATGCTGATGCTGACGAGTCGAAGATCCACTAGGTGAGCCTCCGACTGGCGTACCAAGCACTAGACGGATACGGCCATTGGATTCAATGTGCTTCAACCGCTTGACAGCCCCATCGATCAGTAGCTTCGGTAAGGCCAGGCTGCTCGGCGAAGCCCTTTCTCGGTAATCCGCCAGAGTCGAAAGCTTGAACTTCTCGGATCGTGCAGCCGCTCGACAAGGCCGTGAGCTTCGCAGTAGCGAAGAGCCCACGTGCACATCCCCCGCGTTATTCCCAAATTGAATCGGAGCTGTCCGTGCTCCATCGGCTTCGAAGCGACGCGTCGCAGTTCGGCCAAAACGCGATCGGTTGCGGATCCCTCGCGGATCCCTCTTGGAAACGGATTGACCGGCCAGGATGGGTATGCGGCACGACCGTCGCTTGGCGTGCTGCACCTTGCGGCGCTCGCTCGAAGAAGTTGGGCGAAAAGGGAAAGCGGCTCTGGTGTCGTCATTGCAATGTCTCCGGAACTTGAAAGCACTGATGACCGGCCAGCCCGCGATCGGAAAGGCGGGACAGGTAAGGTGTCATCCAGGAAGCGCCGGCGCGACGATCGATGCCATGGTCGACGAACTGCAAAACGCGCGATGTATCCGCACTAACATGGCAACATGTTTCATAGACTGCACTTTCTGCCGTACCACTTCCAGCACTTTCTGCCGGATGTTCGGGGGTGAAACTGCACTTTCTGCCGGATTGTTCCAGCACTTTCTGCCGTGAGGAAAAGCCATTTTGCATGATCGATGGATTCCAATTTCGGTAAGCAAACGGCGTGAAGTTTTCGAGGTACAGACCGTCTGATTTATTGATCGGAAGCCACGTCAGCGCATACCGCGCCCACGCTCCATTGGCTCCGTGGCTGCGGGTTTTGAAGATGAACCCATGCGACACCAGGTCGGCAATGGCGGCACGCAAGGTATGCTCGCTACCGAATCCATAGCGCTTGCACCATGTGAATGTCGCTTGAAGATGGCCGTTGTTGTCTCGCGTCAGTTGCCTAGCCATTAGATCGATTAGGTTGCGTGCAGCAAATCCTAGATCCGCGTACGCTGGGCTATCGATGATGCGATGCTGGATGGCGACATACGGGTGCACTGTGCGTTTGGATTTATCCACCGCGCGCTGGCGGCGTGCTTCGTTTTGATCAGCGCCCATCAGACAGCCCTCCATTTCGCATTGCGCAGCATCGATGCGGAAATTTCCGCATCAACTGCACGCCTGATGCTGGAATCCGATGGGCCGCGCCCGCGATAGCAAATCTGCCGTCGTTCCTCGGCCCTTTCATTTCGATAATCGAGCCAGTCAGTGCCGGTGATGCCAGTCGGTACGGCAATTCCGCAGCCGAGGATGCCTGCCGCCTCCTGAGCCGCCCTGACGCCTGGGTTTGTGCCCGTCTTCGCCTCAGTAGCAAGATCGTTGTCGGCAGCCACGACGAACAGGCCGCGCCGGCCTATGAGCCCTTCGGCAACACGGGGCAGGTTCCCGGCATTGAAGGCCACGACAACGCGCGCGGTAGGCGTGGCGGCGTAGATGGCCAACCCCGTCGCCAGCCCCTCGCAGAGTACGGTCAGAGAGGCATCACGACGTTGAATCGCGTAGCTGGCCGCTCGCGTTGATGCGCCCAGCCAGAACAGCTTTTCTCCATCGGGGCTGATGCGCTGCACCGAGGCGAATGCGCCATCAATGAACATCGGAACAACCAGCCAACCAACCTCATCAACACGCAAGCCGAGGCAACCAGTCATATCAAGGTGCTTGGCCTTCAGATACGGATGCCCCTCTCGCAGTGGTCGGCAGGATTCAAAGTATTCCTGTGCGGCCTTAGTTGCGGCAGCGGTACGCATGCGCTCTTCGGCCTTCCGTCGCGCGATTGCGGCGCGGTCAACCTGCGGATGAAGATGGATATCACCCTCCGGACGCCAGGTCAGCGGCTCGGGATGAATTGACCAATCCATAGCAAACCCGACACCGCCATCAATCGCCAACTTGTACGCACCATTTTTCGAGTGCGGGTGCGATTCTGTTGGGCATCGGTGCCAGCTCCCATCCGGTTCAACATCACGCGGAATCAGGCCAGCGGCGCGGCAGAAGTTCGGGAAGTCCATCATGTTGCTGCCCTCCGTTCTGATTGCTTGCTGAATCCCTTTGCGCGGGCAATTAGCACGGATGTGACCTTGTTTCTCACCTCCCGCGAGGGCGTTATCGGCTGGGTGCGATCGAAGTCGAGATACCTGTCTGGCTTTCCAGCGATTCGGTAATAGAGGCCGATCGCCCAATTCTCGGCCTTGCCCTTTTCATGTGCCAGGGCGACGAGCTGCGGCCAGATGTTTTTCGCTATTACTGCACGGTCGCCAGCGGCGATCAACTCCTTCAGCGTTCCTGGAACGTGTTGAACCTGACTCGCCTTCCTTGGGTATGGATACCCGCAGGATGGGCAGGATGGCGCGGCATCATGAACGCAATGGCAATCGGGACACTTTGCTGATTTCTTCTCTTTGGGGGCGGCTGGCTTCTTTTCCGGTCGCTTTCCGTCATCCAGGTCAACGATGCCGGTTTCAAAAAAATCCTGCATTTCATCCCAGAAACGAACACAGTTTCCTGAATGGTCAAGCACAAGGCAATCAACCTTGCCGGGATGCTTACGCAGGCCACGGCCAAGGATCTGAATATGCTCGGCCAGGCTGTTCTTGAGCGGGCGCGCCATGATGATGCAGCCCACGTCCGACACGTCGAAACCCTTGCTGAGGGCGGCCACGCTCACCAGTCCGCGAATTGTTGAATCCGGCTTCCGAAACTCGGCAACCATATCCCTGCGGGCGTCATCGCCAGTGCGGTACGTGTAAAGCTCGCAGATGACGCCCGCCGCCATGAACTGACGTTGGATTTCCTCGCAGTGCGCCACGTTCGCGCCGAAGGCAATGAATTTGCGCTCTTCGCCGTGCTTCAAATATTCGGCAACGCAATCGCCAACAATCGGCATGGAGCGTTCAGCGGCTTCCCTGTCGGTCCATTCGCCGGCAACCACCTTCGCGCCGGACATGTCGGGCTCTGATGCGGCAAATACCCTGAAGGGCACCAGATGTTTTTCGGCAATCAGGGCATTAGTCGTGATTACGGAGACAACCCTTTCGTAATGTTTGCCTAGCCCCTTGGTGAATGGTGTCGCCGTCAAGCCAATTACCACCGTGTCACGCTTACCGATGCGGTCGACAACGGCTTTATGAACGCCATGGCATTCATCGACAACAATCAGATCCGCGTCCGGCCACTTCCTGCGTGCCAGCGTCTGGATGCTCGCCACTTGGATTCGTTCCCAGGGCCGAGAGCGCCAGTGGTTTGCTTGAATTACTCCATGCGGGATGCCGTACTGGTCGAGCGTAGCAGATGTTTGATCAATCAGCGCAACGCGATCAACGACGAACACGAGCCGTCGCATCTTCCGATTGCACTCATCGGCCAAGTACGCAGCGACAACCGTCTTCCCGCTTCCTGTGCCCATGCAGAGGATCTGATTACGGGTGCCAGTTCGAATGTTCTCGCGCAGCTGCTCGACTGCCTCGCCTTGGTAATCGCGAAGTTCGATGCTCATAGCGCACCGCCTTTCAGCTTCGGCAGAATCTCGGAATCGCGCCCAACGCCAAGGAAGTCGCGGATCTGCTTCAACAGCTTCCCCTGCCGGGTCGCTTGTCGCTGTGCCTCGTTGCTGGTCGTGATCGCTTGACCGAGGCGGCCCTCAAGCTGGTGGAACTTCTGCACCGACCTGTCCAACTCAGCTGCCATGTCATCCTTGGTCAGAGTGTCGAGGCGCTGGCGCAAGGCCGCGTTCTCAGCAACCTCTCTTTCGTAGTCGGCGAGCAGGTCATATTCCGGCTCGGGGTCCGGCTCGGGGGGCGCGACTGAATCAAGTGGTTTCGTCGGCTGGGCCACCTTCGCTGCCCTGAGCATGGCCGCAGTCGTGACCTCACCCGCGATCGCTTTAGCCGCCGAAACTGCCTGCTCGAACTTATCTGCAGGAACGGCGGCGAGCTTTTGCCAGCGGCTGGATTCGTTCTTGGAAATCCCCAGATCGGCCAAGGTTCTTGCTGATTCTTCTGGCGGTACTACGATGTGACCGCCAGAAGATTTGCCCTGAAGTTGTCCTTTTGTGCCAGGCGACTTCGGCATTTCTGCAAGCAATTCCCCCGCACGCCGTTCGGCACGAACCTTAATTTCAGTCACCCACTCGATCATTTCCGTGTCGTGGGCTTGCCGGGCATACGCGGCCATCGCCTCGGCCTTGTCGCGGATGTCTTTAACCTCATCGACGGCATGCGCTTCGGCCAGCGCTGTTCTTGCGGCGTTGTATTTGGTGAGTGCGTTCATCGCGCACCGCCGATCTGGCCGAGGGCCTGCTTCCGAATCGATGCGGCACGGTGCTGGGCGACGGTCGTGCCATGCACGCTATCATCCGTCTTGAGGTTCCCCGCCTCTTTGCTTAACATATTGGCGCCAGCGGCCCGCACAGCCGTTGGCGTTTTCATTCCCCAGGGGCTCATGATTGCACCCCATCAGCACGGATCGCGTCCAAGCCGCGTTCAATCACATTGACGATCCGAACCCCAAATCCATCACCAATGCGGCTTTTCACCAGATCATCGCCAAGTGCGAAGGCGTTTGTCAGCGCGGCCACTACAACGCGGCAGGCTTCAGCCTGATCATCCGCGTTCAGCACGGAATTCAGCATTGCCTCTGCGATGTAACTGCCGTATTGCTCCGCTGCATCGCCGAACCGTTCGAGATTTGTTCTCATAGCGCACCCCCAGCGGCCAGGGTTGCACGCTGCCGTCTCGCCAGCGCCGACCTTTGAGCAGCTTGATCGGCTTTGCGCTTGAGGGGGGCAGCCATATCAGCTTCGCGCTGCGCCGACTTCTCGGATTGCGCAATAAGCCAGGCGGCAATATCTTTCGATTTCCAGCGACGGGACTGATTGCCGATCAGATCACCAGAAGGGAACTCGCCCTGGCGAATCAGTTCATAAATGCGAGACGTCGAAAACCCAACGGACGCGATGACGTCCTTGATGGTCAAGTAGGTAAAAGGTAAATCGTGCACTTGAATCTCCTTGCGGAAACCCTGTGCAATTCCGGTCCTGGGCGATAACGGACCTACTTAGCGCCTTGCGGGAGTACCCCGGCTAACCTGGATGGGCGGTGTTGTATGCTCTCTGATCACAGACGATGTGACCTTCCAGATTCCCACGTCGCCTCATGCGGCATGCCAAAGACAGGCGGCCTGATCGTTTCGTCGGTGTAGCGCGATTCATATTGCAGGGAGAATAATGGCACGCATGGTGCGCAGCTTGTCAATACCCCTATGCAAAAAATATTTTCCATTGCAACCCAAAGGCTACCCAACCAAAACCAATAGGGGGGCTAATAGGGGGACCAAAAACAAAAGCGCCCCGAAAGGCGCTTGTTTGATTGGTATCTGGCGGAGAGGGCGGGATTCGAACCCGCGGTAGGCTATGAACCTACACACGCTTTCCAGGCGTGCGACTTAAACCGCTCATCCACCTCTCCGCAGTGGGGGCACTTGATGCAGGGCGCGGATTCTAGCAGGTTCAGCCTTCGCTGTGCCGTAGGGAAAGGTCGATGGCGCGTACATCTTTGGTCAGGCTGCCAATCGAGATGCGATCGACGCCAGTTTCGGCGATGGCGCGCACGGTTTCGAGGCGCACTCCTCCAGAAGCTTCAAGGATGGCGCGACCGGCTGTCAGGCCGACGGCGTGTTGCATTTGCTCCAGCGTCATATTGTCGAGCAGGATCATGCGGGCGCCAGAATCGAGGGCTTCGGCAAGCTGTTCCAGGGTTTCGACTTCAATCTGGATGAACACGTCGTTGCGCCCCAGTGCTTGCGCCTGGGTCAGCGCCTGGGTAACGCCACCGGCGGCCATGATGTGATTTTCCTTGATCAGGATGCCGTCGTAGAGACCGAGGCGATGGTTGGCGCCGCCGCCGCAAGTGACGGCGTATTTCTGCGCTAGACGCAATCCGGGCAACGTTTTGCGCGTATCGACGATGCGGGCACGGGTGCCGGCGATGGCATCGACGTATCTGCGCGTAACAGTAGCGGTGGCCGAGAGCAGTTGCAGAAAGTTGAGTGCGGCACGCTCTGCCGTGAGCAGGGTGCGGGTCGGTGCGTCGATTTCGCACAACACCTGCCCGGCGACGACATGCTGACCATCCTGCGCGTTCCAGGTGACGGTGGCCGAACTATCGAGACGGCGAAAGCAGGCGTCAAACCAGGCCGTGCCGGCCAGCACCGCGTCTTCCCGACTGATGACGGCGCCGTGCGAGCGCCGCGCGAAGGGCGTGAGCTGAGCCGTCAGATCTCCGCTACCAATATCTTCGGTGAGGGCGGTGAGGACGTTGCGTTCGATTTCAGCGGCGAGGGTAAGCGAGAGGTCCATGGGTTCCGGTCCGAGAGAGTTCTGCGATTGATTCTAGCGGGAGTTACGCTATGTTGTCGGTGCTAAACGGGCTTGCCTGGATCGTGCCAGCACCGCTACGCTGACGCTGCTGGTAACGATCACGAGCATGCCCATTACCGAGAATACATCCGGCATGTGACTGTTCAGGATGACGCCGAACAGGGTAGCCCAGATCAGTTGGGCGTAGAGAAAGGGTGACAGAAATGAAGCCGTAGCGTAGCGAAAGGCACGGGTTAGCATCAGATGTCCAGTACCGCCATAAATGCCGAGCGATGCGATCAGCGCGGCGTCCGGCCAGTCGGGTGTTGGTCCGCCCCAGTACAGTGGCGCGGCCAGCGTCATTGACACGGTTCCGATCAGGGCGGTGTAGAACAGCATGGTGACGGTATTTTCGGTGGGCGAAAGCTGGCGTGTTTGGATCTGGTAAATCGCGTAGCAGCCGGCGGCCAGGCTCATCCAGATGATGCCTTGGAGATTCAGGGCGCCGCCGGGACGGGCGATTAGCAGCGCACCGGAAAAGCCGGCAATCACGGCAAACCAGTGGCCGACCATCACGGTTTCTTTCAACAACCAGCGCGAAAGAATGACCACGACGAGCGGTGTGACGAACAGGAAGGCGGTACTTTCGGCCAGTGGCATCATGGAAAATCCGGCCATGGCAAAACCGGTGGTGCCCACCAGCATCAGGGCGCGGACGATTTGCGCGACGGGGCGTGAGGTGGCGATCAACTGAAAGCGCATCGAAGGCGCCAGGAAAATGACCATCATCAGGCAGTGAAAACTGTAACGTCCCCAAACCAACATGGGTATCGGGTAGCTTGTCGATAAATGCTTGGAGGTGGCGTCCAGGGCGGCAAAGCAGAGCGTTGCGCCGAGCATCAGCAGCACCGCAAAGCCGATCTTGCGCTGTGCGGCAAGCGCTTCAGACACGTTCGGCGATCCAACGGTTTAGCAGTCGGCGTGCGGGAACAATCAGCTCGCTTGCGGTCAGTCCTGCCGGGCCGTTGCCCGCAACAACGGCGGCGTCGGCCGCAGCACCGTGCAGATGAACCGCCGCGCACAGTGCCTCCCACGCCGGGGCACTCTGAGCGAGCAGAGCTCCGGCCATGCCGGCGAGCACATCGCCGGTGCCACCGCTGGCGAGTCCGGGATTGCCTGTGGTATTGACGCGCCAACGGCCATCAGGGTGGGCGAGCACAGTGCCGACGCCCTTTAACGCGATGCAGGCATTGAAGCGACGAGCGAGTGCCAACGCGGCAGCGATGCGGTCGGTCTGGATTGCAGCGGTATCGGTCCCGAGCAGGCGCGCCGCTTCAGTGGGATGCGGTGTCATCAGGGTTGGCGCTTGACGTCGTGCCACGACATTCGCCACTACCGGATGCCGGGCCATCAGGTTCAAGGCATCGGCGTCCAGCAACAGTGAAAAGTCGGTGCTGGCGAGACGGCGCAGGAGCTCGAGTGCATTGTCGGATTGACCCAGACCCGGTCCGGCGACGATGGCAGTGGCGTGCGCCAGCGCTTCATCCGGTGTGCGCAGCATCAGCTCGGGTGTTGTCGGGTCAATCGCCAGGCGTTCCAGCATGCCGATCATGACCCGGCCGGCGCCCAGCATCAGTCCGGCGCGCCCGGCAAGCAGCGCGGCACCGGCCATGCCGGGCGCGCCGCCGATCACCGCCAGCGTACCGTAGCTGCCTTTGTGCGCATTGCGCTGACGCGGTTTGAGCACCGAATTAAAGTCGGTGCGGTCAAGAAGGGCGCCTGGGCTGATGGGCAACGCAAGGTCCAGATCCAATACACAGATTTCGCCGCAATGATCCGGGCCTTCGGCGGTGTAAAGACCGGGCTTGGCGGCGATGAAGGTGGCGGTGAGGTCGGCGCGCACCGCGATGCCATGCACCGCGCCGGTATCGGCATTCAGGCCACTGGGCACATCGAGCGCCATGACCGGGCCGGCGAAGGCATTGATGCGTTCGATGAGCGCGGCGTAGCAGCCTTCGATTGGGCGGGTGAGGCCGATGCCGAAGAGGGCGTCGACGACCAAACCGTAGTCGCCATTCGTCACATCCGCATCGTCCCGCAGCGTGCTCACCGGGCAACCGAGTTTGGCCAGTTCTCGCGCCATGACGAGACCGTCGCCGCCGTTGTTGCCGGGGCCGGCGCAGATCAGGACACGACAGACGCCATAGCGCTCGACGGCCAATTGAGCCGCCGCACGGCCGGCGCGTTCCATCAGCGCGGGTGCAGCGTCCGCGTGTTGCTGTTCGAGTTCGCGGAGTTGGGATTGCAGCAGCAGTTGCATGATGATGATTCTACGGCCGGGGCCGGCTACATTTCGGACAGCGGTAGCAGCGTATGCCCAGCCTGTGTTAGCGCATGGCGAACGGCGCGGGCGACGTCGACGGCGTGCGGGTTATCGCCATGAACACAGATACTGCCAATGGCGGTGGCGAGACGAGTGCCATCGACGGCAATCAGGGCGCCGGCATCCAGTATGGCGAGCACATGCGCAACGCACTCTGCGGCATCGTGCAGTACGGCGCCGGGCTGGCTACGCGGCAGCAGTTCGCCATTGGCCTGATAGGCGCGGTCGGCGAAGATTTCCTCGATCACCTTTAGTCCGGCGGCGTGGCCGGCGACGACCAGTTGCGAGGTGGCGGGGGCAAGCAGGATCAGCCGCGCATCGATGGCTTTGACGGCACGGCAGATCGTATCGGCTATTGCGCGATCGGCGCAGGCGATGTTGTTCAGCGCGCCGTGCGGTTTGACGTGCGTGAGGTGCGCGCCTTCCAGGGCCGCGATGCCGGCCAGGGCGCCGATTTGGAAGGCGATCTGATTTTCGAGTTCGGTGGCTGGCATCGGCATTACCCGCCGACCAAATCCTTGCAGGTCAGGAAAGCTCGGATGGGCACCGATGGAGACCCGGTTGGCGGCCGCCAGATGCACAGTGCGCCGCATGACGTTCGGGTCGCCAGCATGGGCGCCGCAGGCGATATTGGCCGAATCGACAATGGCCAGCATTGCCGCGTCATCGCCCAGAGTCCAGGGGCCGAAACTTTCGCCGAGGTCAGCGTTGAGATTAATCCGCATGAATGACGCCTCCAATGAGGTTGGATTGATAGAGAGCCGCGAGATCGGGGCCTTCGTTGATGGTCTCGATTTGCCCGAGTATTTGCATCAAATTCGTCGCGGCGTGACGACGCGCGTCAAGTGCTTCGGCGAGCGAAATTTCGGAAAAACGCAGCCGGCTGCCGGGCAGCAGATGCGCCAGGCGCGGCAGATCGGCGCTGATTACGACGGCGATTTTGGGATAACCGCCGACCGTCTGGCAGTCGGCCAGCAAGACAATCGGCGCGCCGTCGCCCGGCACCTGGATGACGCCGGGCGTGACGGCATCCGAGACGATGTCGGTGGCGGTTTTGCTGACATGCTCGAGTGGTGCGCCCAAAAGACGCAGACCCATGCGGTCGGCGGCGCGGCTAACTTCGAATTCGGTGCTAAGCAAGGTATCCCAGGCGGCGGCCGTGAAGTGCTGACGTTGTGGTCCGGCGAGGATGCGGATCGGTGCGTCGCGGCGCTGAGGAGGCTGACGCAGGCACAACAGGTTTCCTGCGTGCGGTTTTGCGTCAATTGCGAGCTTGAGAGTCTTGCCGATGAGGATCGGTTCGCCCAAGTTGGCACGGGCATAGGTCGAGCGACTGCCGAGCACCGACGCGCAATCAATTCCGCCCGCAAAGGCAAGATAGGCGACGCCACTGTTGACCGCCGCGACGCGCAATTGCTCGCCCACATGCAGGCGATGACTTTGCCAAGGCGCGACGAGGTGTTCGCCGTCGGCATTGATCAGGCGTGCGTCGACCTCGCCAGCCAGGGCAAACACGCAGTCGTCATTGGCGCGCAGAAGCGGGCCGGCGAGGCGCATTTCGATCGCGGCGGCACCCAGCGGATTCCCGGTCAGGGCATTGGCGATTTGCAGCCATTCGGTATCCAGCGCGCCAGACAGTGGCACACCGAGATGGCGGTAGCCGGGACGGCCAAGATCCTGAATGCTGGCTGGGACCGGGCAGGCGAGGATGTCGAGCGTGGTGTTCATGCGGCGAATTCGGCAAGCGTTATGGCGCGGAAGCTGACGCTATCGCCGGGGGCCAGCAATGCCGGACGGGCAGCGTTGTTGGCGTCGAACAGGCACAGCGGCGTGCGGCCCAGCAGGTGCCAGCCGCCGGGGCTTTGCCAGGGATAGATTGCGGCCTGAGCGCCGGCGATGGCGACACTGTTGGCCGGCACCGCTGTGCGGGGCGTGGTCAGGCGCGGCAGGCGCAGCCAGTCGGGCAGTTCGCCCAGGTAGGGAAAGCCGGGCAGGAAGCCGATCAAAAAGACCCGCAGTTCTAGGCAGCACAGCGTATCGATGATGTCCTGTTCGCTGCGCCCGGTGGCGGTGGACACAGCCGCCAGATCCGGCCCGAAATCGCCGCCGAAGCAGACCGGAATTTCCCAGCGCCGTCCCGCCAGCACCGACTTTTCCATAGGCTTTTCGGCCGCCGCACGAAGTTCGGCTGCAAGCCTTGCGTGAGGTAATTGGAGCGGATCGAAATGCACCGTCAGCGAGCGGTAGGTTGGTACCACGTCAGCAATTCCCGCCAGGGCCGGAAGCGCGGCCTGGGCGGCCATTACGCGGGCATGCAGCTCGCGGTCGATGCGGTCGCCGAATTCCAGGGTCAGTGCCGCATCACCCAGTTCGACGATTCGTGGTTCCATCACCCCACCATGCGCTGCGGCAGCCAGGTGACAAGGCCGGGGACGGCGTAGAGCAAGCCCACGGCGCCCACCATGAGGAAGAAAGCGGGTAAGGCGGTGCGTGCGATCCAGGTGATCTGGCGGTTGGTCATGCCTTGCAAGACGAACAGGTTGAAGCCGACCGGAGGCGTGATTTGCGCCATCTCGACGACGACGACAAGGAATATGCCGAACCAGACCGGGTCGATGCCGGCTGCCATGATGGTCGGCTGGATCACGCCGATGGTCAGTACCACCATCGAAATGCCATCGAGAAAGCAGCCAAGCACGATGTAAAACCACATCAGGCCGAACAGCAGCCAGAACGGCGTCAGGTGCAGGCCGCCGATCCATTCGGCGAGTTGGCGCGGCAGGCCGAGATAGCCCATGGTGAGGGTGAGGAAGGCTGATCCGGCGAGGATCAGCGCGATCATGCAATACAGACGCGTGGCGCCGAGCAGGCTGTCGCGGAAGGTGTGCCAGTTAAGCGATTGCTGCAAGGCAGCAAGGATCAGGCTGCCAACGACGCCAAGTGCCGCTGCTTCGGTGGCGGTGGCGACGCCGATATAAATCGAACCGAGAACCGCCGCGATCAGCAGCATGATAGGGATCAGGTTGCGTGAGGCGTAGAGCTTCTGCGCGAAGGTGGTTTTCTCGGTGATGGGCGGAATGGCGCCGGGGTTGGCCAGCGCCCAGGCGATGATCCAGCCCATGAACAGGCCGGCCAGCATGATTCCGGGCAGAACGCCGCCGATGAACAATTTGGCAATCGAGACCTCGGCGGCAACACCATACACAATCATGATGATCGACGGCGGAATCAGCAGGCCGAGCGTTCCGGCGCCGGCCAGGGTGCCGACGGTGATGGCTTCCGGATAGCCGCGTTTGGCCAATTCCGGCAGAGTGATCTTGCCGATGGTGGCGCAGGTCGCGGCCGACGATCCCGAGACGGCGGCGAAGATGGCGCAGCCGATTACATTCGTGTGCAGGAGTCGCCCGGGCAATTTTTCCAGCCACGGAGCGAGGCCTTTGAACATATCTTCGGAGAGCTTGGTGCGAAACAGGATTTCACCCATCCAGAGGAACATCGGTAGCGCCGTGAGCGTCCACGACGATGCCGAGCCCCAGATGGTGACGGCCATCGCATCGCCTGCCGGGCGGGCGGAGAAGAGTTCCATACCGAGCCAGCCGACGCCAAGCAGCGCCAGGCCGATCCACAGGCCGCTGCCGAGCAGGGCAAAGAGAAAAACGATGAGGGCAAAGGTGATGGCGAATTCCATTATTCGCTCCGCACCGGTTCGGCATCGGGGTCGCGATGCCGCAGCTTGCCGCCTTTAAGGATGACAAAGAAATCTTCGAGCAATGCGATCAGGAAGACCAGCGCACCAATGGCCATGCCCAGTTGCGGAATCCACAAAGGCGTCGCGTCATTGCCTTGCGAAATATCGTTGAACTGAAACGACTGCATCACCAGTCGCCCGGCAAACCAGGCCAACAGGCCGGCGAGCAGGGTGCCAAGGCCATGACACCACAACTCCAGCCAGCGATTGCCGCGTGGACCGAGACGGTCGAGGAACAACGTGACGCGGATATGCTCGCCGCGCTTGAGCGTATGCGCCAGTGCCAAAAAAGCGGCTGCCGCCATGCAATAGCCGGCGTAGGCATCGGTGCCGCGCACATGAAAATGAAACAGACGCCCGAATACCGAGAGCAGGATCATGCTCAGGGTGCCGATCATGAACAGCGCCGCCAACCAAGCCGCGCCGCCATACAGGCGATCAAGCGTCCGCTTCATGTGCACGTTTTACTTCTGGTAGGCGTCGATAATGGCTTTGCCGTCAGCACCTGACGTCTTCATCCATTCAGCAATCATGGTGTCGCCGACTTTCTTCAGGTCCGCGCGCAAGGCCGCCGATGGTGCCACCACGGTCATGCCATTCTTGGCCAGTTCGGCGAGGTAGAACTTGGTCTTTTCTTCGCTCAGCTTCCAGCCCCGGGTTTCGGCTTCGGCGGCGGACTTTGTCACCGCTTCCTGGGTCGGCTTGTCGAGCGCGTCGAAGGCCTTTTGCGACACCAGTACGGCGTTCTTCGGTAGCCAGGCCTGGGCATCGTAGAAGTTTTTCACTTGCTCCCACACCTTGCTGTCATAGCCCGTCGCGCCCGAGGTCATGAAGGCGGAGACGGCACCCGTGGCGAGCGCTTGCGACAGTTCGGCCGCTTGAATGGTGACCGGCTGGGCACCGACTAGCTCTGCAATGCGCGAGGTCTGTGGGCTGTAGGCACGCCATTTGGCCCCCTTAAGGTCAGCGGCAGTATTGATCGGCTTGGCCGAGAAAATGCCCTGCGGCGGCCACGGCACCGAGAAGAGCAGCTTGATGCCTTGTTTTGCCAGATGCGCTTCCAGCACTGGCTTCTGCGCGGTCCACAGCTTCTTCGACTCGGCATACGAGGTGGCGAGGAACGGTACGCTGTCGGTCCCGAACAGCGGGTCTTCGTTGGAATAGCCGGAAAGCAGAATTTCACCGGCCTGTACCTGGCCACCCTGTACGGCGCGCTTGATTTCCGGCGCTTTGAACAGGGAGCCACCGGCATGCACCGTGATCTTCAGCTTGCCGGCACTGGCTTTGTCGACGTCAGCGACGAACTGGGTGATGTTCTCGGTGTGGAAGTTGGTCACCGGGTAAGGGGTGGGCATATCCCATTTGGTCTGGGCAGCAACCATGGACGCGTGGAAGCCAAGGCCGAGACCGAGGCCGAGTCCGGCGAGAGCGGTAACGAGCGCGCGAGCAGGTGTTTTCATCATGCGTTTCCTTTTCAGAGTGGATGGGGCAAGTCGGGATGGACAGACGCTAACAGTATCGGTCGGGATCGTCAATTTTTTGGGTTGCATTGCGGACTGCTCGTCGCTCCCGGCTTGACGAGCGCCGTCTCGCCAGCACCGACTTTTTTGCTGACAACTGGGGTTGGCAAAGTAACTTCGTTGATGACTGGCAAAGCCGGTCGAGCAGGGGTGTAATTGAAAGTGGTGAACGCTGATGTATCGAAAGGGAGGAACAGAGGGGTAAAACCGAGGAAGGATCAAGAAGGTCGAAGACATGCCGAATCTGCGAGGTAACCCCGACCGAAGGAGATGTCGATGGACGCAGAAGCGACGCA
>CAMDMZ010000072.1 GCA_945902805.1 Propionivibrio dicarboxylicus
TTACTGAATCCACTTACCACAACGCGCGGAGAGCTTTAATCGCTGCTGGCTGCCAACCCAAGTAAACACACTCGTTTACTGAAGCTAACGAGGATCCAGGCATATCAACAGGCAACGGGGCTATCTTCTGGAAAATGGGATACGTCGAAGTTGCAGGGTGCTCTGGTCGCCCGTCTTTGATCCGCCTGGCAGGGAGAGTTTCGCCATTTATGGCGCCCGACATTGCCAGAGTGTGTTCTGTCTCGTGCGACGGAAGAATGATCTATCTGCGGTCAATCGATTCCGTAGATATTTGACGAACTGTTTGGCAGCAATGTAGCACACTGCCTATACTGGCGCATCCAGCCAGTAAGAGACGTTCGCTTTCTGATATTCGCGTCAGTAATAACAAAAAACGACAGCATGCGACCCGTGCACTTTTTCCTCCCCATTATTTTCAAGCGTGCCTGCTTCCGTCTTGCCTTGGTTGTCGGCTTGTTCGTTATCACTGCAGCTGATCCATTTGGCGGCTTGGCATATGCAGATGCCGGTACGGCCAAAACGGCAAGCTCAGTCGATGGCTTGACGGACGATGAGCGAAAGTGGCTGGCAGAGAGGCATACGGTGCGCGTGCGGGTGGGCGAGTTTCCGCCCTATCAGATGAGGAAACCCGAACTGTCAGGTTTGTCTCTTGATTTGCTCAATGCCATCGCCGATCGTTACGGCTTCAAGGTCGTCTATGTGCTCGATCCCATCGGCTGGCCCGAGGCCATGCAGGACGTAATGGGGCCGCGCCAGCGTCTTGATCTGCTCCTGACCATCAACCGGACCCCGGAACGGATGCAGCAATTTGCCTTGACCCAGGACTATCTTTCCATGCCGTGGGTCATCTACACCCGCAAGGACAGCCCTTTCATTAGCAGCATCGCCAGTCTGGCCGGGAAGCTGGTATCGGTAGAAAAAGGCTATGTGATTCAGGGAATGCTCAAAAAGGATCAGCCGGATATCCGTTTTATTGAGGAAGCAAATTCGGAAGAGGCGTTGCGTGCGTTAGCCACGGGGCGGGCCGATGCTTACGTCGGCAATCTCGCCGTCGGGTCCTATCTGATCCGACAGTTTGGTTTTGCCAACCTTGTCGTTGCCGCTCCAACGCCCTACGGGGATCACACGCAGGCGATGGCGATTCGCAAGGATTGGATCGTGCTGGCATCCATTATCAACAAAGGTCTTGCGGCCATGCCGATTGAGGTGCGGAACAGCCTCACGCAGAAATGGACTCAAGTTGAGGTCAGACCGCAGATCGACTACACGCTGGCGTGGCAAATCCTTGCCGCGTCGACGCTATTGATCTTGGCATTCCTCTACTGGAATCGTCGCTTGGCAATGGAAATTGCTTCCCGAAAAGCAACTGAGGTCGAGCTTGCCAGGCATCGGGATCACCTCGAATTGCTAGTCACTGAGCGGACGGCCGATCTATTCATCGCAAAGCAGAAGGCGGAAGCTGCAAACGTCGCCAAGACCGCGTTTCTGGCGAACATGAGCCACGAGATGCGCACCCCGCTGAATCACATCATCGGTTTGGCGACCTTGATTCGCCGCGAACCGCTGACGCCCAAACAGATCGAAAAGATGGGCAAACTCGACACTGCGAGCCACAACCTGACCGCCATTATCGACACCGTTCTCGAACTGACGCATTTTGAGGCAGGGAAATTCGATGTTGTTGAGGAGCCGTTCAGTCTGGATGAACTGCTGCATGATGTGCTTGCCATCGTTCAGGACCAAGCGACACAAAAGAATCTGCAAGTGACTGTAGAGGCTCTGGCCGTTCCCCGTCGGTTCGTCGGTGACAAGCGCCACATTCAGCAAGCACTGCTCAACTATGTGACTAACGCCATCCGTTTCACCGAAATGGGTAGTGTGGCAATCAGATCACAGGTGATCGAAGACGGTAATCAAACCGCGATGATCCGATTCGAGGTCAGGGACACGGGGATCGGTATCAGCTCTGAAGACCAGTCGCGATTGTTCTCTATCTTTGAGCAAGTTGATAACTCATCTACACGCAAATACGGTGGCCTGGGAGTCGGACTGGCCATGACGAAGAAAATTGCCCATCTCATGGGTGGCGACGCTGATTGCGACAGTAGCCCGGGCAAGGGCAGCACCTTCTGGTTTACCGTCAAGATAAGAAAGGCGTAAGACCGTTTAGGGGCGGGACATGACCGCCACCATTCAGAGTACATCGCCGTAAAGCCGCCGCTGGTGTTTCGTTTCCCGGAAGCAGTCCTTCGTCACTGAGTGCAACCGTCCCCGAGCCGACGACTAGCCGTGATCTCCAGTACAGACTTGAATCTCGATTGTCGTGTGCACGATCTCTTCATGGATGGATAGGTCTTGTCGAATCCGCGCCGGCGTTAGCGTTGGGTCATGGGTAACCACGCTGATCGCACACGAGTAAGCCCCCTTGCCCACACGCCAGACATGCAGATCGGAGATGCGCGTATCACCCGCATCCGGACCTGTTTCGACAACCTCACGAATTTCTTCCACAACAGGGTGATCCATTTCCCGGTCAAGCAGCACTTTGCCAGTCTCAGTCAGTAGCCCTTTCGCCCATTTGGCCACCAAGGCTGCACCGACAATACCCATTACTGGGTCGAGCCATGACCAGCCATACATCCAGCCGCCGATCAGGGCAATGATGGCCAGCACGGACGTTGCCGCATCGGCAATCACATGAAGGTAGGCCGACCTCAAATTCAGGTCATGGTGATGCTCGTGGTCGTGATGGTCATGATCGTGCCCATGATCATGGTTGTGACTGTGATCATGCCCGTGGTCGTGGTGATCATGCGCTTTGCCAAGGATGAGCGCACAAACGAGATTCACGACCAGGCCAAGAATAGCAATCACCACGGCTTCCTGATAGTGGATCGGTTGCGGCGATATGATTCGTTCGACCGAACTGAATACCATCAGGGCAGCAACACCCAGCAAGAAGATCGCACTGGCAAACCCGCCCAGCACTTCGATCTTCCAGGTGCCGAAGGCGAAACGGGTATCGTGCGCATATTTTCTGGCCGCAGCATAGGCAAAGGCACTGAGACCAATGGCCACAGCATGGGAACTCATATGCCAGCCATCGGCCAGCAGCGCCATCGAGTTGTACCACCAGCCAGCGCTGATTTCGACCACCATCATCGCCGCCGTGATCCACATCACGAGTCGGGTACCGCGTTCGGCAGCTTGGTTACCAGTATCGAAAATGTGGTCGTGTGACCAGTTGGAAAGATTGTGTGTATGCATCTAGGTCAGAGCCTCTTCAAATGCCGAATCGCTCGCCGAAGCCAACCAGCGTCATGATGCCGAGCACAGCAAAAATACCAGCGGCGATGGCGTGAACCAAACGAACGGGCATTTTGTTGGCGATTCGATCTCCCATGATGACTGCTGGCACATTCGCGATCATCATGCCGAAGGTCGTACCGGCCACCACGGCAATGAGTGTTTGGTATTGAGCCGCCAGTGCCACGGTAGCGACCTGAGTTTTATCGCCCATCTCAGCCAGAAAGAATGCGATCAGGGTGGTTCCGAAAATGCCATAGCGTGCGAGTTTGGCGTCGTCCTCGTCAAACTTGTCGGGAATTAGTGTCCAGATGGCCATGGCAATGAAGGAGAGTCCAAGCACCCAACGCATGGTTTCCGGAGCCACAACCGAGGTAATCCACGAACCGAGTGCGCCGGCAAAGGCATGATTGGCAATGGTGGCGACCAAGATACCGAAAATGATCGGCACGGGCTTGCGAAATTTGGCGGCAAGGATGAAGGCGAGGAGTTGCGTCTTGTCGCCGATTTCGGCCAAGGCAACAATGCCTGCAGAGATGAGAAAGGATTCCATATCAGTTCCCTGGCCGGATCGAGACAGATGACCACATCACCCCTCCGGCCAATCGGAAGGCAGCGTGGTCAAAGGTCTTGCCAGGTTCGGGAACTGCTTACGCCATGACCTTCCGGCCAAGTATGTTGACGTAAGCCCCTTTCGATAAAGGGCGGCTACTCCCCAATGACGTGAGGGATTTTAATGTGATGCTACGGTACTTGTCTATGTTTCGTTCTGGCTGGGGCCGCGAATTCGGATGGTGTGCGTATTTCACGCCATCGTGACCGGTGATTTCGCCAAAGCGTGACCGACGTTTCACGGAAGGGTGACCGCGATTACGCGGTTATCGTGACCGATGGTGGGTGTGCTGTATGGATAGTTGAAGGTAGCCTCGCCGCTTTTTTTGGAAGCGAACGGGCATGCCCCAGGACAAACTATCCATGCGAAAGATACGAGACGTACTCCGACTACGCCACAGCACCGAGCTGAGCCTTGACGCCATCGCTCCGGCGCTCAACATATCCAAAGGCGTCTTCGCCAAATACCTGAAGCTGGCCGGCCATGCCGGATTGAGCTGGCCGTTGCCCGACGATCTGGATGATGGGGTTCTTGAACGGCGACTCTATAGGCTCCCGTTTCAGTGCCGAGACGCGTCCAGAAGACACCTACCAGGAGATCGCAACCTCCAAGAATCTGCTTGTTGATAATTGCCTGGGGCCGATTTCCCATCTCTGGAACGGAGTGCGTTTCCCATCCTATGGACAAGAGAACGGTACGCCTTGAATCGGCATTGACGTTGTTCCATTCCGTGATGATTTCACGGATCACGTTGCGCTCGGCTGCAACGTCGCCGGGAGATGCGATCATTACTTTGAAGACAGTCGCTTGGTAGCTCATTACTCAACCCTCACAATAGTGCCGTTTCCAAGCGCTGCTTCCGCTTCTCCCAATCCGGCATCACCTGCCCGAGCAGGCGAAAGAAACTCGCATCGTGATCGCGGTGCTTGAGGTGGCAAAGCTCATGGGCCACTACGTACTCGATGCAGGCACGGGGTGCCCGAACCAGATTGGCAT
The DNA here is from genome assembly GCA_945902805.1 of Propionivibrio dicarboxylicus. GTDB lineage: Bacteria > Pseudomonadota > Gammaproteobacteria > Burkholderiales > Rhodocyclaceae > CAMDMZ01. The sequence goes on from CAMDMZ010000072.1 coordinate 4,937, forward strand.
TCAGTGTCATCGTGCCGGCCTGCGACAGGCTGCCCCAGCGAGACTGCATTGCCCGCACAGTCAGGCGTGGCCGCTGGTGCCCCTTGAAACGGGGAAACCATTCATCCAGTACATCAATAAATACCTGCCGGGCATGGTCGAGATACCAGCGGTGCAGAAGTGCTTTCACCCGATCCGGATCAGATTTGCCGGGCAGGGTCATTACCAGATGGCCGCGACTCATCTTTACCGACGCCGTCTCGCCAGCGCCGACTTTCAGCCGATACTGCCGCCCAAGGTAGAGATGTGTTTCCCCGCTGACGTACTGCCTCGCCGGCGTCCTCGGGCTGTAGCGCTGGAAATTGGTCAGTTGCTTACTGATCCATGGCGCGCGCTTTCCAACTCGGGCAATGATGATCGCCGGATCACAATCTGACGGAGCACGAACAATCACGGACAGGTCGGGATGTACCTCAATTCCGAGTGTGCGTCGCGTCGGCAGAAATCGAATTTCATAGCCGATGGTTTCAGTGCCGAAGACGATTTCTTGCCGCATGGTCTTCACGCCGGCATCCGGTGTCTGGCCAATTGCATCGAGCGGTCGATGATTTCATCCATTTCCTCGGTGGTTAAGGGAACGCCCCGCTCACCCCGGATTTCGTCATAGAGAAAATCGTCCATCTCGTTCATCGTTCGCCGCTGCGCGTCCAGGTTGTCCCAGAACCCCACGACTTTGTTTCTTTCAACGATACCCCAGATGCTGACTGCCGCGTTTGCCGCCACGTCCTTTGCCTGTGTGGCATCTGAAATATGCCGACCGAAATACGGCTCAAGGACACCGAAACAGGCAATCGCGTGATCGTTGCCGTGCAGGACGGCAGGCACATCGTCGACCTTGCGATTAACCACAGCCTCCTTGATCTCGCTGGCCTGCTTCAAATACTCCAGGTCAGAAATCCGGCCGGCACGATAGTCGTCGATGGCCTGTTGAATCAGCTTGGAAAATTTCTCGAAGAAGGCAGGGTCTTCATCAAGGTGCTCAGTGATGGCGCGTTTAGTGGCATGGGCAATCATGTCGGCCTTGGCGGCCGTTGGCTTGCCCTGGCCTTGCTCCTCGACAACTTGCTGAAAGGCTACCCCATCGAAAATGTTGACCGGCTCGTTGAGCTTCAGCACCTCATTGGCCGAGATGTGGGTGTCGAGCAATTTTTGGATTTTCGGCTCGTAGTCTCGATAGTCGATGGACTCGGCATAACGCAATTTCACCGCCGCCTTCAAATTGGTGAAGCGCTTGAGATCGGCCTTGTAACTCTTGAGGCGATTTTCCGGCGTCGTGGTAATGAACTCTTCGGAGGACATCGCAATGGCCAGCGTTCTGGCGTAAGCCGATAGCCGCTCGTAGAAATTCTCGCGAATCTTTTCATCGGCCAGCAGTTGCTCGAAGGCTTCCTCATCCTGCCGGTTGGACACGGTTTTGAATACGTCCCACAACTCGGCGTGGCGCTGTGGCAGTTGGCGCACCTCGTCGTTGATGCTGGCCAGTGCGCCGCTGAGATCGCCTTCCTCGAAACCCTCAAGTGCGCTGTAGGTGGTCAGTGCCTGATCGAGTTCACCCAAGACGCCAGCGTAGTCGATGATGTAGCCGAATTCCTTGGGCTGGGTTCCTTCGTCGTCATCGTAGAGTCTATTGACGCGGGCAATGGCCTGCAGCAGGGTGTGCTCCTTCAGGTTACGCGTGAGATAGAGCACCGTATTGCGCGGCGCATCGAAACCGGTCAGCAGTTTGCTGACCACGATGAGTATTTCCGGGTCGCTACCGTGCTTGAAGGCATTGATGATCTGCGTCTCGTAGGCTTCGGCATCGCCGTAACGCTTCATCATGCGCTGCCAGAAAGCGACAACCTCGTCGGTGGATTCATCATCATCCACATCATCAAACCCTTCCCGCTCATCGGGTGCCGAGATGATGACCTCGCTGGTCACTTCGCCGATATCTTCCAAGAAGGCCTTGTATTTCAGTGCTGCCGCCTTGGACGGAGCTACTAGCTGCGCCTTGAATCCCGTGCCTTGCCAGTTCTGGCGGAAATGCGCGCTGATGTCGAAGGCGCGCATATAGATGACTTGATCGGCCTTGTTGAGCATTTCGGCCCGGGCGTATTTCCGCTTCAGATCGGCCTTCTGTGCTGCCGTTAGTCCCTCGGTATGGCGCTCGAACCAGACATCAATCGCCGTCTTGTTCTGCTCGATCTCGACCAATCGCCCCTCGTAGAGCAGAGGCACGATGGCCCCATCGGCGACTGCCTGGTTGATGGCGTAGGTGTGGATGATGCCGCCGAAGCGCATCACGTCGCTCTTCTCACGCTTGAGCAAGGGCGTGCCGGTGAAGCCGATGTAGCAGGCATTCGGGAACATCTGCCGCATCCGTGCCGAAAACATGCCTAGCTGCGTGCGCTGGGTTTCATCCACCAGCACGAAAATCTCAGTGGATTCGTCCTGGAACCTGCGCGTGGACAGCGCCTTGTCGAACTTGTGAATTAGCGTGGTGACGATGTGTGCCTTGCTATCCGCCACCAGTTCCACCAGATGCCGCCCCGACTCGGCACGATCCGGCGTCAGGCCGCAGGCCGCGAAGGTGTTGCCGAGTTGCTTGTCGAGATCGACGCGATCGGTGACCAACACAATACGCGGCGTGCGGATAGCAAGATCTAGTACCAGCGCCTTGGCCAGCATCACCATCGTCAGCGACTTGCCCGACCCCTGCGTGTGCCAGACGATACCGCCGGCCCGTCGCCCGGCCTCATCACGTTGCTTGACCCGTCCGACGATGCGCTCGACCGCGAAGAACTGCTGGTAGCGGGCAATCTTGCGCCGGCCACCATCGAATACCGTAAAAGCCAGTGCCATGCGCAGCAGCCGCTCGGGCCGGCACAAAGCGTAAATCGTGCGATCCTGCTCGGTCAGCGCACGACGCACCAGATAGTCGGCGCTCGGTTCGCGGACGCCCGCACCTACTCCCATTGCTTCGGCGAGCAACTCGTAGAGGCCGGCCTTGGCTTCCTGCGGCAAGGGTTGATCCAGTACCGAACGCAAGGCCGCGCCGTCCTCGTCCTTCTCTTCCCGCTCCTCGCGCCACACCGACCAATACTTTGTCGCCGTGCCCACGGCGGCATATTTGCAGTGGTTTTTGTTGGTGCCGATCACCAACTGGGCGTAGGTGAACAGCGTCGGGATGTACTCGTCGCGCTGGTTGCGGATCATCTGCGATACCGCCTGCGACACCTCGATCTTCGGCGACTTGCACTCGATCACCGCGAAGGGGATGCCGTTGACGAACAGCACGATGTCCGGCCGCGCCGTCTCGTGGCTGCGGGTGCGCTCCACCGCGAATTCGGCGGTGACGTGATAGACGTTGTTTTCCGGATTCTTCCAGTCGATGTAGTTGAGCGTGAAGCTGCGCACCGCCCCTTCCACTGACTGCTCCAGCGCCACGCCCAGAGTCAGCAGGTCATAGACCGACTCGTTGGTCTTCAGCAGACCGTCGTACTTGACGTTCTTCAGGCGCTGGATGGCGGTCTGCAGGTTCTCTTCGCTGAACAGATACTGGTCGCCCTTGTGCTGGATGCGGTTGATGCGCTTGAGACTGTCGCGCAAGACTTCTTCCAGCAGCACATAGGAGAGGCGTCCGCCACGCATGGCCAGCGCCTGTTCCGGCGTGAGATAGCGATAGCCGAGATTGGCCAACAGTTGCAGGGCGGGGATTTGCGAGAGGTGTTTCTCGTCGAAGCGGAAACTGCTCATGCGGCTACCTCCTTGCTTTGCACCGGCACCCGCCACTGGCCGGTGAGGAGTTTTTGCATTAGGCCGCGCTTCTGTTTTTGCAGCGCTGCCAGGTAGCGCTCCAGGGTTTCAATCTCGGCCACACCGGCGTCGAGCACGGCAAGCACTCGGGCCTGCTCCGCCAGTGGCGGAAGCGCGAAGGCGAAGGCGCCGAGATCGTCGTAGTAAATCCGAATGCGTACCCCGCCGCTGCCGGCGGCCTCGAAGTGGCTGGCCCAGTGCCGGGTTCGGCGCAGATGGTTCAGGTAACCCGGCAGCAGCTTCGCCTCGTCGCATTCGAAGACCACGTAATCGGGGCTGACCAAGACATCGTCATCGAAGGACGATATGGCAATGGAGCCGATATTCAAGCGCATCGGGTTGTAGGCGAACGCCTGCGGGCGGACCACCTTGTAGCGGTCGATAGCCGCGGCAATCGTTTCCTCGCGCATCGGGCGCAGGCCGACTTGCTTGGTGACGGCCATGATCGCCTCGCGCCCGAGTCGCTTGCCGTTGCGCGCTGTGGATTCGTGGGTGGCTGCTTTGAGTTTGATTCGCGTGGATTGCTGTGGCTTGGTCAGATGGTGTTCGCGCAGGTGGCTCAATAGTTGATTTTTTGCCACAATTAACCGCTCGGCTTTCTCGATGGCAGTGTCCCACGTCAGCAACACCTCGACGATCTTGTTTTGGATAGTTCGAGGTGGAACAGTGATGGATAAGCCAGCCAACTTTTCGCGAGTTAGGTGCGCGATGCTTGTTTCACCGACTAATTTCGGCAGATCACCTTTCGTCGAAATGTGAAGCATGAAGTAGTGCATGAAATGCGAAGTTATCCGCCCATCCAATGGGCGAAGGCGATGTAGCGCCTTTTGGAAGAAGATGGGGGAATCGCTGCCTGTCCAAACTGCGCATCTCCCTATCTCGCCGCCCTCACACATCAGCAGGTCATCGGGTTGGATCGCAAATTTTTCTTGCTCCCTGCCGGAAAATGCCATTCGGTTGAGTTCGATCAAATCGAACTTTCCCCATCTCACGTTGAAATTGGCGAGGTACGGAAACATGTCACCTGCTCTGGCTTTTTCATTGAGCATCTTTCCCAGTTGGATATCGAATAGTTCTCCAGCCTTATGTTTCGGCCATTTCATTTCTTCTTCCTTTGCCCCTTGGCCGCCAACGTCGGTTTCTCCCGCTCCAGCAACTTCAGCGTCTTTACCGCCTCCTCGAAATGCCGCTCCACCGGGCTCGTTTCGTTGAGCAAGGCCTTTCGGTATTTCTCGAACTCGATTTCGGCCTTTTGCAAGGCCTGCTCGTGGGACACGCTGCCGGCGTGATCGAGGATTTCGCGATCTGAGATACGCAGGAATTCGTCGAGCTTGGCAATCCAGTCGGTCATGTACATTGGCCGGCGGTCGATGGCGCGCAGTTCGGCGAATTCGAGGTAGACGTTGACGATGCGGTTGAGGGTTTGCAGTTCGTCCTTGGCCAGGTAGTTCTTGGCGACGATGGCGTCGGTCTTGCGCGGTTTTTCGCCCATCCAGGCGGTCATGCCCATGTTGGCCTGTGCGGCATCGGCACGTTGGAGGACGATCTCGGCGGCGGTGTGGCCGTGGGCAGCCCAGTGCATCTTGTTCTGCACGGTGGCGAAGAAGCGCTGGGATGCATCGGCGCTCGGATCATAGTCGATGCTGGTGGCGTAGATGTCGAGCACTTTGCGCCAGAACATTTTCTCGCTACTGCGGATGTCGCGGATGCGCGCCAGCAGCTCGTCGAAGTAGTTGCTCCGGCTCTCCCGCTTGAGGCGTTCGTCGTCCAGGGCGAAGCCCTTGGCGATGTATTCGCGCAGCCGCTGGGTCGCCCAGATGCGGAACTGGGTGCCGCGGCGGGACTTGACTCGATAGCCAACCGAGATGATGACGTCGAGGTTGTAGTGGGTGACCTCCCGCCCGACTGCACGGGCACCTTCCCGTTGAACCGTTGCAAAATTTGCAACGGTTGCCTGCAGGGCAAGTTCCCCTTCCTCGTATATGTTCTTGATGTGCCGAGAAATGACGGATTTGTCGCGCTGGAACAATTCGGCCATCTGCGTCAGCGACAGCCAGACAGTTTCATCCACCATGCGTACTTCCAGCTTGGCAATGCCGTCTTCGGTGGTGTAGAGCAGAAATTCGCCGGTGCTCATTGCTTTTTGCTCCGCACTTTGGTCTTGCCCTGCAAGTCGGCAATGGTTGCTGCGGCTTTTGCCGCGACCCGCTTGCGGGTCTTGGGTTTGTCCGCCGAGGATGCCGCTGGCGCCTCGGTCTGCGTTTCAACGAAAGCCGTAACGGCGATTTCCGCCGACGTCGCATCAGGCGTTGCCAGATAATTCTGCCGGCTGACCACTGGCACCCCGGTCTTGGCTTCCAGTTCCTTGCGAGCATTGCCGGCGACGGTTCCGCCTTCCTTGGCGGCGTTGCGGTTGCCGACGAAGCCTTGGGCATTTTTTCGTTTGGCGATTTCAGTGGTACCGGCTTCGCCGAGCATGGTGAAGATCAATTCCAGGTCGGTCATGTGGTCGCGCAGGTTGGCGGTTTTCGCCTGCGCCAGTCCCTTGAGCTTCTTGTGGTTCCCGGGCGTAACACCGAACGTGGCGCGGGCGATTTCGGCGGTGAGGATGGAATATTCGCGCCCCTCGGCGACACCGCGCGCTTTCCATTCGTCGGTCAGCGCGCCCCGAATGGCGATGGCGCGCATGCGCTTTTCGATCCAGTCCTTGGGGTAGCCCTTGGCTTCGTAGAGTTCGCGGGCACGGGCGCTGGCCAGTTCCGGGTCTTCGATTTCCTTGACGCGTTCGTAGCCGACCTGCGCCAGCCAGCGTTTGAAGGGTTCAGCCTTGGGCGAGGGGATGGACTGGATGATGCGGAAAATGCCTTCGGTGTTGGCACAGTTGGTCGCGCGAACCTTGCCGTCAGGCGCAAGAAGGGGAAGGGGGGTACAAGTTGTACCCCAGTTGGCGTCCAGTTGAGGATCGCGGCTGCGCATCTTCTTGATGTATTGCCGAGCATCCAGGGAATCCGTCAGGGCTGCCACCACATCAGAGACGGCGAACCACCATTCCTTGTTCTGCCATACGCGGCGAATGGATTTTTCCTGAAACAGCACAACGCGGTTTTCCGCGCCGGATGCCGGCACATCAGATTTTTTGCTCATACCCCCAACTCCTTGAGATAGGTTTTCATCTTCGCCCGCACTTCGGCCAGCTCGCCTTCGAGGCGTTCGATTTCCTGTTCCACTGCAGCCACGTCGATTTCTTCTTCTTCCTCAAAGGTATCCACGTAGCGCGGAATATTGAGGTTGAAGTCGTTCTCGGCGATCTCTGCCAACGTGGCGACGTAGGCGTATTTGTCGACGTTCTGGCGTGCATCGAAGGTGGCGACGATCTTGTCTAGGTGAGAATCGAACAGGGCGTTCTGCGTTTTGGCCGATTGAAAGTCGCTGCTGGCATCGATGAAAAGGACATCGCGACACGCTTCGCGCTCGCCGCCTTTTTCCCGCGACCGGTCAAAAACCAGAACGGCGACCGGAATCGAGGTGGTGGGAAAGAGATTGGCCGGCAGGCCGATGACTGCATCGAGCAGATTGTCCTCGATCATCTTCTGACGGATGCGGCCTTCGGCACCGGCACGGAAAAGTACACCGTGTGGCACGACCACCGCCACGCGACCGGCCTGCGGTAATGCGGTTTCGACCATGTGCGTGATGAAGGCGTAGTCGCCCTTGGACTTCGGCGGCACGCCGCGCCAGAAGCGATTGAAGCGATCCGACTCGGCATGCTCTGAGCCCCATTTGTCGAGACTGAAGGGCGGGTTGGCCACCACCACGTCGAAGCGCATCAGACGGTCGGCTTCGACCAGCGCCGGGCTATTGAGGGTGTCGCCCCATTCGATGCGAGCAGAATCCTTGCCGTGCAGGAACATGTTCATGCGCGCCAGTGCCCAGGTGCTGCCATTTACCTCCTGGCCGAAGAGGGCGAAATCACGGCTGCCGGTTTCTTCCACCAGTGCCGCTGCCTCGATCAGCAGACCAGCGGAACCACAGGCCGGGTCGCAGATGCGGTTGCCAGGTTTGGGCTTTGCCAGCCGGGCGAGCAGACGCGAAACCTGCTTGGGCGTGTAGAACTCGCCGGCTTTTTTGCCGGCATCGGAGGCAAAGCGCTCAATCAGGTAGATGTAGGCATTGCCAATGACGTCTTCGGAAACGCGGGAGGGCCGCAGATCGAGCTTGGCAAAATCTTCAAGCAGATTTTTCAGGCGGCGATTGCGATCTTTGGTCTGGCCGAGGTTGGCTTCGGAGTTGAAGTCGATGTTACGGAAGACACGGTCGAGTTTGGCCTTGTTGGCATCTTCGATGCCGTCCAGCACGATGTTGATCAGCTCGCCGATGTTGGCGGCGTTGCGTCGCTCGTACAGGCTATTGAAATCACCGGCGAAGCGTTCGATGATCTCGGCGGTTTTTTCATCTTTGAATTCAACGAATGGCAACGTGAAGCGCTCGCGATCCAGTTTGCGCCGGATACGCTCGTCGTCGTCGCCGTATTGCTGGCGATAGGTGTCGTAATGGTCTTGCCAGAGGTCGCTGATGTATTTCAGGAACAACATCACGAGGATGTAGTCCTTGTATTGGGCCGGATCGACAACGCCACGGAATGTGTCGCAGGCGGCCCACGCAGCCGAGTTGACTTCTTGTTGTGTGATCTTGTCGTTCATCCGAAATTCCTTTGATGTTTGGGAGAGGCGGGAGGATTCCTCCCGCCTTTGGTCTTAGCCGGGGATGTTTCTCGGATCGTGACCGTGGCTATCCGACTGTGCGATCTTTCCGTCCAGGTTCTTGATCTTCAACTCAGATCCTTCGCGCTGACTCATTTGCCGGGCGGCATCGATAGCTCCCTGCTTGGTGTCGTGATGTGAACCAGCCCGACTTGCGCCGGCTTTTTTGTTGTCCCAGCCACCTTGGGGGTTGGGCTGAACAAAACGGGTGTTGCTAGTTGAAGGCGTTTTTGCCATGATATGTACCTCATACGTTGTGTTGCATAACGTGCCGGCTCAGGTATTACCAGTACCTGGGCCGGCGTCCTGACCCACCTGGCCTCAGTGGGTATCCTGAGCTTTACGCATCAGAATTCCGTCGATCAGCGCTTTACGCCGATCCATTAATTCGGTTGTGATCCTTGCCTCAAGACTGGCAAGCTGTCCTATCTCGACGATTCGCCGCTGTGTCTCCAAGGGCGGAGCTGCGATCACCAACTGCTCCAGCGCCGCCTTGCTGATCATTCGCACCGCCGTACCTTCTGCCTGTGCTGCCAACGCTGCCTGAATTGCCGGCAAGTTGATGTACCAGAGTAGGTAGGCCGGCAGCACATCAACTGGGCGAATCAACAGCATGGGAGCAGCAAGAACCGCCGGCCCCACGTCTTCCGAAATTAGCGCTACAGAATTGGTCCGCCCGCGAGAGCGAAATACCAAGTCCCCCTGCCTGATCAGGTGATGCTCGTTGAAGTCTGGCATGTTCACCCGAACGGCATCCTCCAAGTGCAGCAAGCTGGCGTCGTCTATGTCCTTCATCTGCACAACAGCGACTGCACCCGCCGCATCGTGCTCAAGGCGCGAACGGAAGGGGTAACCCATGCGGATGGTTGCCACTTGCCCCAATTTTGTCATATCAGTAGAAAACACGTTTCTGGTCGATGTTGTGATTTTAGGCATGTAAATTAGCCGTGTCAACTGTCGTAATTGTGTTTCTGTGATAGTTCGCTCGACTTCCTGAGCGAACAGAGCGTTCATGGTGGCGTCGTCAATCACACCACGGAGCCCACGATGAACACCAAGCAAACCGCCTTCGATGCCTATCTCGCCCGCACTGTCGCCATTCACGCCAAGCTGGAGCGGCTGCAGCAACTCGCCGACGACCATTTCGGTCAATTGACATCACCGACGTTTTGTGCTGGAATATTCACGTTTCATTGGCCTTTGTGCCCGCCTTCCGATGGCGTCATCTCGGTCCTTTTGCGCGCGATAAGCCTCTGTAACCGCGCCTCGTCGTAAGACGAGAGGCTTCGTCAGTTCATCTTGTCGGGTCTTTCTCGACCTCCGTGCCGCACCTACCCACCTGGGGAATCCTGTTCCCTGCGAGGGCGTGCTCATTCACGACATGGTTCTCCGTCTTTCTATTTCAGGAGAATCATCATGTCGCGCTTTTCCAAGTTCTTTGCTGCAGCTCTCATCACATATGCCGCACTCCATGCCATGGCCGGCGCATCACTGGTCAAAGCCGGTCAGACTCGGGCATTGCAGCATGCCGCAATGATTGAAGCCGCCACCAAATAATCGAATCACCTTTTCTATCCCTCGGGGAACACCATCCCCGTCAGGGCGCATGGTCTCCCTACTGCCTCACCCATCAAGGAGAATCACCATGCAAAATCAAACACAAGCTCAGTATTTCGATCTTCATACTGCGGGTCTGGGGTACATGAGCCGCTTGCGCCTCGTCAATCCTGATAAGTCGAAGGGTCAGAAGTTCAAGCCCTTCTGGAGCGTTTCGATTTCCGCGATCTGCGGGGAAGAGCAGGACGTGAAGTACGTCAAGTTCGACCTCAACATCAAGGGCGATCAGGCGCGTCAGGC
>CAMDMZ010000073.1 GCA_945902805.1 Propionivibrio dicarboxylicus
CCGACCTTGGACGCGAGCCACTCCTCGTATCCCGGCTCCTTCTCCATGAACATTTCGGGGATGAGCGTGTCAGCCGTGTCCTCGATCGAGATCATGATCCCGACGGGGTGGTCGTTCCTCGTGACGACGACGGGCTCGCGCCTGGCGGAGTCGAGGAATTCGCCGAAACGGTTCTTGGCATCGCGCGCGGTCATGGTTCTCAAGGTCATACCCTCCGAATCAGTGATTATTGTGGGCTCAATAGCAATGAACCGCCAATTACGATAGCGATTCCCGCACGAGATCCCACTCCACGGAAAGTTTCGCGTTCGGCTTCGCGAACGCTTAATTACGAATGAAGGACAGACAGCGTTGTATCCTCCCTGACCAAGTTCGGCTTCATCACCCCAGCCAACGCCTGATTGTCACGTGCCTTCCCTACATGACTTTCGCCGGTCAGGCACTCCCTCGCCTTGGACCGCGGGTCTTTCACGCTAAATCGACAAGCGGCTAAAAATTATCGCCTGCGCAATCCCCGTTAAACATGATATTTAACAACTAGTTAGATCGAACCATACCGTATGTTATCGATTGCCACAGGTAGTCTGGTCTAGACTCCGAAGCTCCATTCCGCCCGTTCTCGCCAACATCTGCCACGAACTGCGCGCTCGCGGTTGCTTGATCACGGCGCGGGCGTTCCCCGCAGTATGGCATTGGTGCGTGTAGCGGTCGGCTCCAAGCGCGCAACATCCCTATAATCAAAACACAATCCTAGGAAGGAAAATCATGATTCGCCACTTGATTCTCGCCCTGAGCACAGCGCTGCTGGCTTCGTCCAGCCTTGCCCAGGATGCGGTTTATCGTTTTTCGCCGGTTAATCAGTGGGATATCAATAAGACTGCGGCCTACTGGAACCCGATTATCAATTACGTATCGGAAAAAAGCGGGGTCAAGCTACAGCTGAAAATTGGCCGTACCTCGGCCGACACCACATCCTATGTGCTGGCGCAGGAAGTTGAGTTTGTCTTCTCCAACCACCTGTTTAGCCCCGAGCGCGAAAAACTCGGCTGGAAGGTCTTCGGTCGCCGTCAACCGTCCGAAATCCGCGGCGCGATTGCGGTGCCCGCCGATTCGCCCATCACGCGAATTGAAGATCTCAAGGACGCGGAAGTTTCGTTCGCCGGCCCGGAAGCATTCATTGGCTACAAGCTGCCGTATGCCTATCTGTTATCCAGGGGTGTCGACATCAAGCCGGTATTCGGCGGTAACCAGAACGCCGCGTTTGCCCAGCTGTTTGCCGGAAAGACCAAAGCTGTCGGCAGTAATTCGCAACTGATCGAAGGCTATGCAGCGCGCGAGAACAAGAAGTTCCGTGTTCTTTGGACCTCGGAGCCTTATCACGATTTGGCCCTGATGGCGTCGGCCAAAGTGCCGGACAAAGACTTCAAGGCCGTCGCTGATGCGTTCTCATCGATGCATAAGGACCCGCGCGGGAAGGACATCCTGCACCAGGCGTCGGCGGATGTCGGCATCCCCACCGATGCCTATTTCACCGCCGCAACACAGGCCGACTTCGCCAACTATCGCAAGTTCTACCAGAGCGCGCCGGCATCGCTGCGCTAAACGTCAGGCACTGAGTCGGCCCGCATGAACCTCCTTGCCAACTTGCTGCCGAAGTCGCTTGTCGTGCGCGTCTATGCGCTGTATTCGGCGACCCTGCTCTTGTTTGTGGGCATTGGTTTGGGCGTGTTCTACCAGTCGCAGGTGCGGCAGGATATCGAGGATGCCCAGGCGGCGGCCACCATGTTGGTCGAAGTCGTGGCGCAGGTGATTTCTGAAAGCGCGGTGATCGGCGACTACGACACGATCAAGCGCACGCTGGAAAAGGCCATCGCTCGTTCGCAGTTCTCGTCAGCTGCCTTCATCGATCTTCAAGGTGGCGTGATGCGCAGCGAAAACATACTCAAGCCGCCCATGGTGCCGCCGGCCTGGCTGCATGAACGCATTGCCGATCAGCTGTATGACGTAAATCGCAACATCTCGGTGGGCGGCATCGACTACGGCGTACTGCGCCTCACCTTCTCGGTCGACAACATCGCCGGATCGTTGTGGCAACTCTTGCTGGTCGCCCTCGGTCTGGCGCTGGCCAGCCTCGCCGGCGGTCTGGCATTGATCTGGTTTCCGCTCAAGCGCTGGCTGGGAACCCTGGAGCGGGTGCAAAGTTTCGAGCTCGATCGGGTGCGTGGCATCGATTCTGGCGCCGAACTGATCAACGAGGTGCCGCTCGAATTCAGGCCCATGTTCGAAGTGCTGGCCAACACCTCGAATAGCCTGCGCCAGGAACTGGCAGCGCGCGAGCAGGCACTCACATCGCTGCGTGCCCTTTTGGAGACGATGTTGCCCGAGAATGCGCCGCGCATCACGGGCGATCATGATGATCTCGGCGTGGTATCGAAAATGATCGGCGACCTGGTCATCGAACGCGAGATTGGTCGCCTGGCGCTGGACAACCAGAAGTTTGCGCTCGATCAGCACGCCATTGTCAGCATCACGGACAAAGATGGCCGCATCCTTTACGCCAACGACCGCTTCTGCACCAGCGCCGGCTACCCGCGCGAAGATTTTCTCGGCAACACGCACGGTATCGTCAAATCTGGCGTCCACGGCCCGGAGTTCTACCGCGAACTTTGGAGCACTATCCTGGCTGGCCGCGTCTGGAAGGGTGAAATGTGCAACCGGGCCAAGGGTGGCGAGCTTTACTGGTTCGCCAGTACCATCGTGCCGCTCACCGGACCGAACGGCAAGCCGGACCAGTTCATCGGCATTTGTACCGATATTACGCGGCGCAAGACGGCGGAGGCCGAGCTGCAGTCGGCCAAAGAAGTTGCCGAAGCGGCCAATCGGGCCAAGAGTGAATTCCTCGCCAATATGAGCCACGAGATCCGCACGCCGATGAATGGCATCATCGGCATGACCGATCTCGCCCTCGATACGACGCTCACAGCCGAGCAGCGGGACTACCTGCTGACCGTCAAGGCCTCGGCCGATGCGTTGCTCACCATCATCAATGACATCCTGGACTTTTCCAAGATTGAGGCCGGCAAGCTCGACATCGAGGCGATTCCTTTCGACCTGCATGCGTTGATCGCCGAACCGGTGCGCCTGCTGGCGCCGCGGGCTGATGAAAAGCGGTTGCGCTGCGTCAGCCGCATCGCGCCCAGCGTCCCGGCGCAGGTCATTGGCGATCCGGTGCGTTTGCGGCAGATCCTGCTGAATCTTTTGGGCAATGCGATCAAGTTCACCGAGGCGGGCGAGGTCGCGATCGAGGTCGCGGCAAAAGTCGGTGCTGGCGAGACGGCGCTATTGCATTTTGCGGTACGCGACACCGGCATCGGGATCCCGCCAGACAAGCAGGAGCACATCTTCGAGGCTTTCGCCCAGGAAGACAGTTCCACCAGTCGGCGCTTTGGCGGGACCGGGCTCGGCCTCTCGATTTGCAGCCGCCTGGTCGAGTTGATGCATGGCCGCATGTGGCTGGAAAGTACGCCGGGGGTCGGGAGCAGTTTCCATTTCGAGCTCAACCTGCCCGTGGTCGCGGCAGAAACAGGAGCGATGAAGGTGGTACCTGCCGACGTGGTATCGACTACGGAAAGTGGCGCCACCGCGCGTGCGGCCCACGTTCTTCTGGTTGAGGACAACGCAGTCAACCAGCGAGTGGCGACGGCCTTGCTTCAACGGCGCGGCCACCATGTTAGCCTGGCGCAAAATGGAATCGAAGCATTGGAGGCCCTCGCCGCTCTTGCCGATGGCCGCTTCGATGTCATCCTGATGGATATGCAAATGCCGCTCATGGATGGCCTGGAGGCCACACGCGAGATCCGCAAACGCGAAATTGCTGCCGGCGTCGCGCGCACCCCCATCATCGCCATGACCGCCAATGCCATGCAGGGCGATCGCGAAATCTGCATTGAGGCCGGGATGGACGACTACGTCTCGAAGCCAATCAAGGCCGACCTGATGTATGAAGCGCTGGATCGGTGGATTGGGCGTTAGCTCGCACAGCATTCATTCAATATGCGCCGCTGTAGCCCCGTCGGGGTGATTCTGCGGCGTGGCGGTCAGCCATTTGTAGAGCTTGGCAAACAGCTGGTCGGGATCGATCAGTTTGACAAGATGGTCGTTCATGCCCGCCTGTAGGCAGAGCTTACGGTCTTCCAGCATGGCATTGCCGGTGACGGCGATGATCGGCGTTTTGGCATAGCCCGGCAGGCGCCGAATTTCTCGCGTGGCATCCAGCCCATCCATGCGCGGCATTTTCATGTCCATCAGAATCAGCGGATAGGGCTGCTGGATGGCTTTTCAATGACGATCAGGCCAGATGCTCTGAGAATGAATTGCCCGGTATTTAAGCTGGACAAATCTGGAAGGTGATGCGAATTCGTCACATGAAAAGTCGGTGCTGGCGGGACGTTGCCAGGGGCTACGCTGGCTACACCACACCTGCCCCATGCGCCTGCTGGTCGGCGTGATACGAACTGCGGACCATCGGCGCGCTGGCAGCGTGAGTGAAGCCCATCTTTTCGGCTTCCACTGCGAACATGGCGAAGGTATCCGGATGTACATACCGCGTGACCGGCAGGTGATGACCGGAGGGCGCTAGGTATTGGCCGATGGTCAGCATTTCGACGCCATGGGTGCGCAGATCGCGCATCACCTGCAATATTTCTTCGTCGGTTTCGCCGATACCGACCATCAGGCCGGATTTTGTGGGAATCGCCGGATGACGTGCTTTGAAGTCCTTGAGCAGTTGCAGTGAATGCGCGTAATCGGCGCCGGGTCGGGCTTGTTTGTAGAGGCGGGGCACGGTTTCGAGGTTGTGGTTCATGACATCCGGTGGCGCAGCGGCGAAGATCTCCAGCGCGACATCAAGGCGGCCACGAAAATCCGGCACCAAAACTTCGATCCGCGTTGCCGGCGAGAGTTCGCGGGTGCGCCGGATGCAATCGACAAAATGCTGGGCACCACCGTCCTTGAGATCGTCGCGGTCAACACTGGTGATGACGACGTATTTCAGCTTCATCGCGGCGATGGTTTGCGCGAGCTTCTCCGGTTCATCCACGGCGGGCGGCAAAGGTTTGCCGTGGCCCACATCGCAGAACGGACAGCGCCGCGTGCACAAATCGCCGAGGATCATGAAGGTGGCGGTGCCCTTGCCGAAGCACTCGCCGATGTTGGGGCAGGTGGCTTCTTCGCAGACCGTGTGCAAACCGTGATCACGCAGAATCTGCTTGATCTCGCCAAAGCGCGCCGCCGAGTTGCCCGCCTTGACCCGAATCCACTCGGGTTTTTTCAGCGGCGTGGCGACGGGCACGATCTTGATCGGGATGCGCGCCGTCTTGGCCTCACCTTTTTGCTTGATGCTCATTTCAGCTGTTTTTCCAGTTGGTAAGCCAAGCGTTGGCCAGCCCGTTCGGTATCGGCTTCCCCGCACAAATCACGCAATTGGGTTACACGCAAGCCGGCGTAGCCGCAGGGGTTGATGGCGTCAAAAGGCGCCAGATCCATATCGACATTTAGCGAAACGCCGTGATAACTGCAACCGTGCTTGATGCGCAAGCCGAGTGCGGCGATCTTGGCCGCAGCGACATAGACGCCTGGAGCACTCTCTTTTCGTCCGGCCTTGATGCCATAGTCAGCGAGGAGGTCGATAACGGCTTGTTCAATCTTGTGCACCAGTTCGCGCACCTTGAGATCCCGCTGCGACAGGTTGAGCAGCAGGTAGATCACGACCTGCCCCGGGCCGTGGTAGGTGATTTGACCGCCGCGATCGATCTGCACGACGGGAATGCCGATGTCGCGCAACAGGTGCTCGGGCCTGCCCGACAGGCCTTGGGTGAACACCGGCGGGTGTTCGCATAGCCACAACTCGTCGGGCGTGTTTTCGTCGCGCGAGGCCGTGAATTCCTTCATCGCCTCGAAGGTTGCGGTGTAATCGACGCGACCGAGTTGGCGCAGGATCACAGCGCCACCTTGACCATCGGATGCGAGGACAGCACCCGATACAGGTCGTCGAGCTGGATCTGCGACGTGGCGCGGATGGTGCAGGTCAGCGACAGGTAATTGCCGGCGCGCGAGGGCCGCATCTCGATCGTCGCCGGATCAAAATCCGGAGCGTGTTGCAACACCACGGCGGCGATAGTCTGGGCAAAGCCATCCACCGCCGCGCCCATCACTTTGAGTGGAAAATCGCAGGGAAATTCGAGTAGGGAAGCGCGTTCAGTCATCGCCAGCTTACTGGAAGAAAAGCCGGATGCTATCCCAGGTGCGGCCAGCAAAACCGGCGAGGGGGACATCGCCCAGGGCAACGATCGGGTACTCGCCGTAAGGCTTGCCATCGACCATCAGCTTCAAGGTGGCGAGGTGACTATTGGCGCTGATCGGCGCTATCTGGCGCGGTGCGCTGTCAAGTTGTGCGCTGACCTTGGTGGCCAAACCCTTGGGCAGCGAGACGATGAAATCCTCTCGGAAACCAGCGCCAATCGTGTTGCTTACGCCCTTGAACACGGGCAACTGGACAATGGCCTGGTCCTTGTCGTAGAGCTTGACCGCATCGAAGGCCTGGAAGCCATAATTGAGCAGCTTCATGGCATCGTCGGCGCGGGCACTTTCGCTCGGGGTGTTGAGGACGACGGCAATCATGCGCCGTGGGCCGCGTTTGGCCGTGGCGATCAGGCAATAACCGGCGGCGCTGGAATGCCCGGTTTTCAGACCGTCGACGCTGGGGTCGATCCACAGCAAGCGGTTGCGATTGTGCTGGCGTATGCCGTCGTGGGTGTATTCCTTGATGCCGTGCAGGGCGTGTGCTTCTGGATGGTCGCGGACCAGGGCGACGGCCAGTTGCGCCATGTCGCGCGCCGTCGAATAGTGCTTGGGCTCGGCGTTATCGTGAAAGCCGCTGGCGTTGAGAAAGTTGGTGTCCTTGAGGCCAAGCCGTTGCGCTTCCTTGTTCATGCGTTCGGCAAAAGCATCTTCACTGCCGGCGATGGCTTCCGCCAGGGCCACCGAGGCGTCGTTGCCGGACTGCACCACCATGCCCTTGAACAGGGTGTCGACGCTAGCTTGCGAGCCGACCTGGAGGAAGGTGCGCGAACCCTGCGTGCGCCAGGCGCGCTCCGAGATGGTCACCATCTGTTCCGGGGCGAGGGTCTTTTGCTTGAGCGCTGCGGCGACCAGATAAGTGGTCATGACCTTGGTTAGCGAAGCCGGTTCCAGCCGGGCGTCGGGGTCTTGGGCGGCTAGCACTTGACCACTGTTGTAATCGAGTAATAACCAGGCCTTGGCGGTCAGGCTCGGCGGAGTTTGGGCGAAACTCGGGAGGGCGATAAAACTTAGCAGAAACAGCAGGATGCGCATGAGGATAGAGGCTGGATAGGAAAGTGGAGAGGAGTCGCCGGATTATACGTGGCGGTCTTTGTCGGCCGTTTTGGCGCGTTTTAGCGTTGGACAACGACTGGCATGAAGTCGAGCTTCTTGCGCAGTTGTTCGGCGACCTGGCGGGCGGCGGCAATATCCACCCAGGGACCGAGCTGAACGCGATGCAGGTTACCGGCGCTGCGAATCACCAGCTTGTCGCTCAGTTCGCCAAGCTCGCGCGTCATGCGCGACTGCAGGGCTTCGGCATTTTCGCGATTGCCGAAGGCGCCGAGTTGCAGATAGTGACCGGCGGCATCGTGGGTGGCGGTGAGAGGCGTCGGTGTCGGCATGGTCGCCTCTGCGATGCGCGCGATCGGGTCTTCCAACGGCGGCGCTTTCGGCAGCAGGCTGGCCATGGCGAGTTGCGTTTCCTGGCCGGGAACGACACTTTCCACTTCCACCAACGTGCTGCCATTGCCGATATAGCCGAGCTTGGCCGCCGCAGTCCAGGACAGGTCCATCAACCGGCCGGCGTGAAAGGGGCCACGATCGTTGATACGCAGCACGACCGACTTGGTGCTCGCCGGATTGGTGACACGCACGTAAGAGGGGATCGGTAGTGTTGGGTGCGCGGCGGTCATTCCGTACATGTCATAGATCTCGCCGCTGGAGGTCTTTTGGCCGTGAAATTTCTTGCCATACCAGCTGGCCACACCGCGCGCGCGGTAGCCGCCGAGGGATTTTTTCGGTGTGTAGTCTTTGCCGAGCACGTTGTAGGGATTGTTGGCAAAACGATGCAAGGGTTCCAGCTTCGGCACGGCATCGGGAATGGCGTCGAGGTCTTCCGGCGCATCGTCGCCGGGGCCGTCATCCTGATAGTAACCGCCGCCTTTCTTGAGCACCCACGGCGAGGGTTTCTTGGCCGGTGGTGAAAAAGTCGGTGCTGGCGAGACGGCGCTTTTCTCGCCACGATCAGTCTCAATACGCGTTAACGGCGAGCCGCAGGCGGCAAGCAGGGCCGGCAAGAGCAGATAGAACAACGATTTCACTTCTGCACCAGCATCCGGTTCTTGTGAATCGACATCAGTATGCCAACGGCCAGCGACAGCGTGACCAGGGCCGTTCCGCCATAGCTGATGAAGGGCAGCGGCACGCCAACCACCGGCAGGATGCCCGAGACCATGCCCATATTGACGAACGCATAGGTGAAGAAAATCATGGTCAGCGCGCCGGCCAGAAGGCGGGCGAACATGGTTGCACCATTGGCGGCGATCATCAGGCCGCGCCCGATCAACAGCGAAAGCAGGAACAAAAGAACGACGTTGCCAATCAGGCCGAATTCTTCGGAATAGACGGCAAAAATAAAATCCGTGTGGCGTTCCGGCAGGAAATCGAGCTGCGCTTGCGTACCCTGTCCCCAGCCTTTGCCGAGAATGCCGCCAGAGCCGATGGCGATCGTTGACTGAATGATGTGGAATCCTTTGCCCAGCGGATCCTTTTCCGGGTCGATCAGGGTCAGGATGCGATTGCGCTGGTAATCATGCATCAGCGACCACGCCAGTGGTGCCGCAGCCATGGCGGCGACGGCCATTCCACCCAGGATTTTCCACGACAATCCGGCGAGGAATATGACGTAAAAGCCGGCAGCAAGGACCAGAACGGCAGTACCGAGATCGGGTTGACGGGCGATCAGGGCGACGGGGACAAGCAGCAGCAAGGCGGCGACACCATAGTCGCGCAGACGCAACATGGTTTCGTGCCTCTGGAAGAACCAGGCCAGCAATAGCGGCATGGCGATCTTCATCAGCTCCGAAGGTTGAATGCGCATCACGCCGAGATTGAGCCAGCGGCGCGCCCCTTTGGAGATGTCGCCGAACAGGGCCACACCGATCAGCAGTGCGATGCCCAGCAGATACACCGGCACCGCCAGATGCATCAGACGCTGCGGCGGGATTTGGGCGACGATGCGCATGATGGCGAGAGCAACCAGCACATTGACCATCTGCGCCCCCATGCGCTCCGGTGAGGCGCTTCCCATCATGCCGGCAGAAAGTGCAATCAGCATGATCAAGATCAGCATCAGGGGAGGGTCGATCGGATCCACCAGGCGGTGCCACCAAAGACGCAGCGTATTCATCATTCGGGGTCCGCCTCCACGGCCTCTTCATCCGCCGGCGCCGGCGCTTTGGGCTTTTTGCCGAGCAAATAGTAGTCCAGCACTTGCCGGGCAATTGGTGCGGCCGCCTGAGCGCCAAAGCCACCGTTTTCGACCAGTACGGCCAGCGCGATGGTGGGCTTGTCAGCCGGGGCAAAGGCGATGAAGAGCGCGTGGTCGCGCAGATTGGCCGCCATGCTCTCGGTCTTGTGTACTGCGCCTTTGTACGAGAACACTTGTGCAGTTCCAGTTTTACCTGCCGACACATACCCGGCGCCGGCAAAAGCCCGCGTGCCGGTGCCCTCCTTATTGACCCCGATCATGGCATTCTTGATGACATCAATGTGTTCCTGCTTCAACGGCAGCGTTTTTAACGGATGGGGTTCGATCAGGCGCTGATCACCGGTCTTGGTATCCGTGACGTACTTTACGAGGTGCGGCCGGAACATGACGCCGTTGTTGGCTAATGTCGCCGTTGCCAAGGCCAATTGGATCGGCGTATAGGCGTTGTAGCCTTGGCCGATTCCGATCGAAATAGTCTCTCCGGCGTACCACTTTTGCTGTTCGGGCTTTTTGAAGCGCTTTTTCTTCCACGCCTGAGAAGGTAGCACGCCCTCCGATTCGCCGGCGATATCGACCCCCGTACGCTGACCAAGTCCCAGCTGACCCATGAAATTGGCAATGTTGTCGATGCCCATGTCGTTGGCCAGCATGTAGTAGTAGGTATCGCAAGAGTGCACAATGGACTTGTACATATCGACCATGCCGTGGCCGCCTTTTTTGTCATCACGGAAGTGGTGGCCGCCGAAGTTGTAGAAGCCGGGGTCGGAAATCGTCTGTGCGGCCGTGCGCTTGCCCAGAGTCAGGGCACCGAGCGCCATGAATGGCTTGAAGGTGGAACCGGGCGGATAGGCGCCATTGAGCGCACGGTTTACCATCGGCTTGTTGGGAGACTCGTTGAGCTCTTTCCAGTTTTGCGTGTCGATGCCGTCGACAAACATGTTGGGATCGTAGTTGGGTACCGAGACCATGGCCAACAAGCCACCGGTTGAGGGCTCGATCGCCACCAACGAGCCCTTGCGGTCGCCAAAGGCGTTTTCAGCAATGCGCTGCAACTCGGCATCCATCGTCAGGGTAAGCTGGTTGCCCGCCACCGGTGCGGTTCGTTCCAGTGTGCGGACGGCGTGGCCACCGGCATCGACTTCAACTTGCTCGAAGCCGGTGATGCCATGCAGGTCGAATTCATAATGCTGCTCAAGACCGGTCTTGCCGAAATGATCGGTGCCACGATAGTTGGCCTCCTGTTCGACCGCCTCGATTTTTTCAATATCGCGGTCGGTGATGCGGCCGATATATCCCAGGATGTGCGCCGCAAAGGCGCCGCCCGGATACTGGCGGAAAAGTCGGGCCTTGATCTCGACGCCGGGAAAGCGGTATCGATGGGCGATGAATTTGGCGACTTCCTCGTCGGTCAAGCGGGTGCGAATCGGCAGGGTCTCAAAGCTCTTGCTCTCATCCATCAACTTCTTGAAACGCCGCCGGTCCTTCGGCTGGACATCAATGATCTGGCCCAGCTCATCGATTGTTTCTTCGAGACTGCGCACCTTTGAAGGCGTGATTTCCAGCGTGTAGGCCGAGTAGTTGCGGGCGAGAACGACCCCGTTGCGATCAACGATCAAGCCGCGATTGGGCGTAATCGGCACCAGCGAGATGCGGTTGTCTTCAGCGCGTGTCTGGTAGTAGTCGTGCTGGATGATCTGCAACCAGACAAATCGTCCGAGCAGAACGGCAAAGCAGACCAAGACAAATCCGCCAGCGACACCCAGGCGGGCGCGAAAGCGTTCAAGTTCTTCCTGCGGATTCTTGAATTCCATCCGCTATCCGTCAGATCGGACGTTCCGAATCCTTCTCGACCGGCATGAACTGCGGCGTGAGAAGGATGTAGGTGACCGGATGCCACAGCAGCGTGGCGGTGAAAGACGAGAGGAACCACCACAGGCCGGGAAATTCTGCGCCACCGATCATGCGCGCGGCCATCATCACCAACTGCGTGCCGAGAAACAATGGCAGGATGTGAATGGCTTGCTGCGACAGCGGGAACCACAATATTCGCCGGGACAGGCCACCCGCAGCGAACGCCAGCAGCACGTAGGCGAGCGCATGCTGGCCCATCACGGCGGCATCGATGACATCCATAGCGAGGCCAAAAATGAAGGCGGCGCCCATGCCGACGCGCAGTGGCTGATGAACGCACCAGAAGGCCAGCACCAACGCAATCCAGTCCGGTACGCCGGGCAAATGGCCGAACGGAATCATGTTCAGCAACAAGCCAATGAACAAGGTGAGGACGATGAACCAGTGTTTTACTGGCTGGAGGATGCGCCGCGAGGCGTGACTAGCTTGCGAACCGGCCATTAACGGATCCTTTTGCGCACGCGCTCGCCCTTGCCGGGTTTGCTCTTAGCCGTAAGTTCGTCGTCGGGTTGCGGTGGCAAGGCCTGCCGCGCGCCGAGGACCAGTACCAGACCGTGCCGTTCGACACCGCCGATCGGCTCACACGTAATGCGGGCGAATGCGAATGAGTTGTCGCGGTCGATCTGGCTGACCGTGGCGACGGGCAGTCCCGGTAGATAAACTCCGTCAAGTCCCGAGGTGACCAGCACATCGCCCGGTTGCACTTCGGCGTTGGCCGCCAGGAAACGTAGTTCCATGACACCGGCGCCGGCACCGGCGAGTACGGCGCGTAGACCATTGCGACTGACCTGAACCGGAATCGCCTGATCCTTGTCGGTGAGCAGGGAAACCTCGGCAGTGAGGGGAAAGACGCGTACCACCTGGCCGATCACACCCAGTTCATCGACGACCGCTTGGCCAGCGGCGATTCCCTGCTGCATACCCTTGTCGATGATGACGCGGCGGGAAAAGGGATCGCGCGCCGCGTAGATGATTTCTGCGAGGCGACCTTCGGCAGGATGTCGTTCGCGCATTTCGAGTAGCGCCCGCATGCGCTTGTTTTCCTGCTCCAGATGCCCCTGGCGCAGCAGCAGATTGGCGGATTCCAAGGCCTGGGCGCGTAGGCGATCGTTTTCGGCGAGCACTGTGGTCAAGCGACTGAAGTAGCCCTCCAGACCGCCGGCGGCATCTATCGGCAGAAAAGCCGCCTTTTGCAGCGGCCAGGCGGCGGTGGCGACACCGAGTCGCGCCCATTCCAGGGTTTTGAAGCGCAGATCGACGACCAGCAAGGTGATGGACACCGTGACGAAGAAGATCAAACGGGCGAGCGGCGCCGGTCCCCGTTTAAAAAAGGGCGGTGGCGAATGACCTACGACGGACATCAAGGCGGTGAGGCCTCTCGGGCGGGAATTAGAGGAACGGCACGGGCGGCGCCGCGTCTACCACGTTTGCAACGCACGCCGCCAGCAACACTACAGGGACAGTGGCTTACTCGTTGGCAAAGATACTGCCGAGTTTGTCCATCTTTTCCAGTGCAATCCCGGAGCCACGGGCGACGCAGGTGAGCGGGTCGTCGGCAACGATGACCGGCAGGCCGGTTTCTTCGCAGAGCAAACGATCGAGATCGGTCAGTAGTGCACCGCCACCGGTAAGAACCATACCGCGCTCGGCGATGTCGGCGCCGAGTTCGGGCGGGGTTTTCTCCAGCGCATCCTTGACTGCCTTGACCACCTGGTTCAGCGGTTCGGACAAGGCTTCGAGGACCTCGTTGGAGGAAATGGTGAATTTGCGCGGAATGCCTTCGGCGCGGTTGATGCCGCTGACTTCCATTTCCTTGACTTCGGTGCCGGGGAAGGCGGAGCCGATCTTCTTCTTGATATTCTCGGCGGTGTTGTCGCCGATCTGCATGCCGTAGTTGCGGCTGATGTAGGAGATGATCGATTCGTCGAACTTGTCGCCGCCGACGCGCACCGAGTTGGCATAGACCATGCCGCCCAGCGAGATGACGCCCACTTCCGTGGTGCCACCGCCGATATCGACCACCATCGAGCCGGTGGCGTCCGAAACCGGCATGCCGGCACCGATCGCGGCTGCCATCGGTTCCTCGATCAGATACACCTGCGAGGCACCGGCACCGAGCGCCGATTCGCGGATCGCACGACGTTCAACCTGGGTCGAACCCGACGGCACGCAAATGATGATGCGCGGGCTGGGCGAGAACAGGCGTGATTCATGCACACGCTTGATGAACTGCTTGAGCATCTGTTCGGTGACGGTAAAGTCAGCGATCACGCCATCCTTGAGCGGACGGATCACCGAAATCTCTTTCGGATTGCGGCCGATCATGGTCTTGGCTTCCTTGCCCACCGCCTGGATTGTTTTCTTGGCGTTGGGACCGCCTTCGACGCGGATGGCAACAACGGAAGGTTCATCGAGCACGACGCCTTTACCGCGCATGTAAATCAGGGTATTGGCCGTACCGAGGTCGATAGCCAAGTCATTGGAGAAATAAGAACGGAGAAAGCCAAACATCGTAGGTCCAGACAAAAGAGGGAGCTCAAGCACGAGCCCATAGCGTCGCGCCGCATGCGGGTACGACAGGGAATGTCCTTATGATAACCTATCAAGCTTTGCAAGATAAGCGCCGGAGACTTCGGTTTAGGTGCTCCAATTCGCCATGCTACTGAATACTCAAGATATTTCACGCATCGCCCGGCTTGCCCGGATCGAGCTTTCCGACGCCGAAAATGCGGCCACGTGCGACCAGTTGAACGGCATCCTCGGCTTTATCGAGCAATTGCAGGCAGTCGATACTACCGGTGTCGAGCCGATGGCGCACGCGGTGGACGTGGTGCAGCGTTTGCGTCCGGACGTGGCGACCGAAATCGATCGCCGCGAGGCATTCCAGGCCATTTCGCCAGACGTCGAAGCCGGCTTGTTTCTCGTGCCAAAGGTGATCGAATGATCAATTCCTCACTCAAATCGCTTTCCGCTGCGCTGGCGGAAAAGAAGATTTCCTCGGTCGAACTGACCACTTTGTTCCTCGATCGGATCGACACGCTCAATCCGGCACTCAACGCCTTTATCGCCACTGATCGCGAAAAGACCCTGGCCATGGCTCGCGCCGCCGACGAGACGCGAAAAGTCGGTGCTGGCGGGACGGCGCCATTGTCGCCTCTGTGCGGTATTCCGCTCGGACACAAAGATATCTTTTGTACCGAAGGCTGGCGTACCAGTTGCGGCTCGCACATGCTGGCCAATTTTGTCTCGCCCTACGACGCGACGGTGGTCGAGAAGTTCAAGACCGCCGGCATGGTGACGTTGGGCAAGCTGAATATGGACGAATTCGCCATGGGCTCGTCGAACGAAACGTCCTTCTTCGGTCCGGTGAAGAATCCCTGGAATACCGGCTGCGTGCCTGGCGGGTCGTCCGGTGGTTCGGCCGCTGCGATTGCCGCGCGACTGGCGCCGGCCGTTACGGGTACCGATACGGGTGGTTCGATCCGCCAGCCCGCAGCTCTGTGCGGCCTCACCGGGCTCAAGCCGACCTACGGCGTGGTCTCGCGCTACGGCATGATTGCGTTTGCTTCCTCGCTGGACCAGGCCGGACCGATGGCGAAATCCGCCGAAGACTGCGCGCTGATGCTCAACGCCATGGCGGGTTTCGATACCCGCGATTCCACCTCGCTCGAACATTCGGCCGAGGACTACACGCGCGATCTGGAGCAGCCACTGGCGGGACTGCGCATTGGTCTTCCAAAAGAATTTTTCGGCGATGGCATGGATGTCGACGTGCGCTCGGCCGTCGAGGCGGCGCTGGATGAGTACCGC
>CAMDMZ010000074.1 GCA_945902805.1 Propionivibrio dicarboxylicus
GTTTCTGACAGCAACCCTTGCGGGCCTGCCTGGCCTGTTCCAGACCAGAAATCGCCTTCGAGCAACCAGCGTAACAGCGTTTTTGCGGCATTTTCATCGCGATCGCACTCGCAGCCGCAGGTGCAGCGATGCACCCGGTCCTTGAGTGTTTTCTTGATGAGGGTGAGCGAGTTGAGCGAATCCACCTCGCCACGCCACAGCGCTAATACCTTACACATGGCCGAGAAGTTAATGATGTTGCGTGAGATGTTGCATCTCTGCAACATACATTGCCACATTGCGGCAATGTATGTTGCAACATTGACCTTGCCTGGCTCAGATTTCCTGCACCAACTCCATGCGCGGACATATGTTCTGCCGTCACCGGCAACAGCCGACCCGTCTCATCACCCGGATCGGCCATCGTCAGACCTATACCGTCTGCCCCGCGTTCCGCGAGTTGAATGCAATGCCGAACTTTTCCCGCAGGTAGTGCTTCAGCACGAACACCTCGATTTTCTTGCCGCTACGGGGATGATCCAGGAAGTACGCGGTATGTTCTCCAAGCCGCTGTGGCGCGACAATTCGCATCTGCCGTTCCTCGTTGTTGATGTCAACCACCATCGCACCATTTTTGATTCGGGTGTCCCAGCAGACCAGTGCGGTCAGGTTTTGGAACGAATGGTTCAACTCCCGCAAGAGTTGCCATTTGAGCTCGACGTAGAACACCTCGGACTGGTTGATGGACGTGGTGGCATCACCCTTGACCAAGAGATCGTACCCCTCATGCGTGTTGTAATCGAGAATGCAAAACGGGAATGCATCCGGCTTGATCGCCATCAGTTGGATGAGAAGGCCAAACACGCCCGCCTCGCACAGAGGTTCGACGAGTTCGAGTCCCTGGAATGTGGCCAACTCGGACCGGTTGAAACGTTGCTTTCGATCCTTGAAGTCGCGACGCTCGCGTTCGCTGGAGGCGTGCCCACGTGCATTCGACTCTAGCCGTTCCAGTGCCCGCCATTCATCGCCATTGACGATACCGTTCACATGGGCTTGAATTTCGGCCTTGAGCTCATCCAGAATTTCGATCGGCGTATTGTTTACGCTCCCGCGATTGGCGGTCAGCCCCAGCGCCGAACAGTTGATGAAACCATGAAATTTTTGGTAGCCGGTGCCGAGGTGCCCAACCCATTCATTCACGTTTTGCACCGGGATGAAGTCCTTGCCGAGCCAGAAGCCGTAGCGCTCCTGCACGGTATAGATTCCGCGCGTCCATCCTTGTCGCCTCAGCAACCCGTTATAGGACAACTTGACCTTGTGGCCCTCCACGTAAGCGAGGAACTGATAGCTGATTTCAGGGAAGCGCTTCAGCTGACCCTCGAACTTGAATTCTCGACAGTAATGCGCCGGCGCCTCCACGCCATGTTCTGCGAACAGTCGATCGATGTCGTAGTACTCAGCCGGGAAATAGTGCCCGAAAGCAATTTCCTCGGCATGCGGCACGTCCAGCCCCTTCAGATAGAGTTTGGCGCCCAAATGCTGCGTGATCCCGAAATACGCCTCTACCGAGCCGAACTTCGTAAACCACTGGATGTAATCCCGAAGCAAATCCTGGGTGAAGCGATCGCGGCGATTACCGTTGTAGCCATAGATTCGAATGCACGTACCCGACTCCGTCGTGGGCGTGAAGCTTTCGGTGACAACTACATTCGGTACGTTGCCGCGGTGCAACGCCTTGAGCGGTTCATCCATGATCGCAACGAAGGTCCGGCCTGCGCTGACCGTCGTCACCTCAATTCGTGACGAGTTGAAATAGATCTTGGTCCCGTGACCTTTCTCGCCAATTTTGGTGGGATCGTTGGCCGAACTGGAGTTGCCGAGGTCAAAGAACGCCGCCAACTGATCGTGATCCATTCCCTGACCGTTGTCACGGATCTCGATGACCGTCTGGTGCTCCCCGAGTTCTCTCTGGGTGGAACAGAGGAACCAAATCGCGGTGCCACCGGAGTCGAAGGCGTTGCTGATTGCTTCACGCACAATATCCAGCGGATGAGCGAAATCCGTGGTGATTTCGAGGAACTCCCGGGTCGGGTTGACCTTCGGTGCAAGAGTGAACTGCTGCGTCATCACCGAAATGGCGGTAGCCATCGGCGTGGGCTGCACGGGCGGGCCGTCGTCGATGCTGTGATCAGGGCGCCGATGTGTGTCGGCGACAGCACTGGAACCCAGGGGGAGGCGGGGGGATAC
The DNA here is from genome assembly GCA_945902805.1 of Propionivibrio dicarboxylicus. GTDB lineage: Bacteria > Pseudomonadota > Gammaproteobacteria > Burkholderiales > Rhodocyclaceae > CAMDMZ01. The sequence goes on from CAMDMZ010000074.1 coordinate 2,227, forward strand.
GTGGGAAATATCGATGCTATTTACAACGTGAGACATGAGATGCTCCTTAGAATGATTAAAAAACGGCAGCTATGATTACGTGGTGCAATTACTGAGTATTATTAGTCGCACATGAGACAGTTATTACTCATTGAAGATGTTGTTTGTAGCGAAAGGGAGACAGGCTTGATTCGATTTCGACTGCAGGAACTAATGTCCGAGATGCAGTTCAAGGAAGGGCGTCGCATCACGCTTCTCGAGGTGGCCGAAAAAACCGGAATCAACAGAATGACGTTGAGCCGGATGATCAACCGCAAGGGGTACAGCACGGTCACCGACAACATCGACAAGTTGTGCATGTTTTTTTCGTGCGACGTAGGAGAGGTAATGGAGATCGTCCGCGAGTAACCGTTGTTCGTTTGTAGTGGTAACTTCACTTTTGGCAGAATGAGAAGCGTGCGCATATCACTGCATCTGCATGGGGAATGGCGTAGGTTGTGGATGAGTGACTGCCGCTTCCTAGGCTTCACGGCGATCCACGCCAAATTGGATGCAACAACCGGCGAACGCCTTGCTGTGGGCAAACTCGATAACGAACTTGCCAAGTAAATAAGACAATTTATCGTTGATCGGGTCGCACGCTTTATCCATGCAAATATGACGCCAGAGCATTCCCGGATTAAGCCGTCTGCAGGGCGGTCGCCGCGATCTGATACTGTTCGTACAGGAGATGGCTTGCCGAGACGAGCCTTTGTGCGAGTTCCCGATCTTTGAAGAGTAATGGCGATAGCACTAGCCGTTGGGTCGCGCTGCTGAAGACGGACTTCGGCCACTTTGCGGTCACGTGGTGTCGCACCACGAAGGAAATCGAGATGAGTAATATGTACAGGGAGGGACATAAGGTGGTTTCCATTTCGTTGAAGGCGAGTCGGTTCGGGCATTCGTAGTGGCTGATTGGACTCAGTAGTAGGTATACTATCACCGTATTAACACCGTGTCAAGCGACTTGCTTGGGATACGATATTTTTGTTGCTGACCGTCTTACCTGAGTTGGCAGAGATAAAAAATGGAGTGCGTAATGAGCCGAGTGCAGGAGGCAATCGCTTTGATGCGATCGGAAAACGTCACCGCAAACAAGGCGGCCGAGCAGATTGGTGTGCGGGTCTCAGCCGTCTACGCCGCGATCAAGCGCGAGCAAAAGAAAGCCGGGATGATTCCGTGTCCTTGCTGCGGAACGATGGTCGACCCCGATAGGGTCAGGCGATGACGCCGCCGAGGGTTCAGGCCACCGGGACACTGACGGAGTCCGTAGCAGGCTAGACAGAAAAGGAACCTATGCAGTGAAGGTAACAGGCAACTGGCGCATCACCTTTGGATTCGATGGTGAAAACGCCCTTGATGTTGATCTGGAGGATTATCACTAATGGAAAGTTTGCGATACTCAAAGCGACGACCGACCCATCCTGGTGCCATTTTGCGGGAAGATGTACTGCCTGCGCTCGCAATGACACAAACCGAATTCGCACAGCGGTTGGGCGTATCGCGTCTGTCGGTATCTGACCTGCTCCATGAAAAGCGGGCCATGACGTCGGAAATGGCAGCTCGCGTGGGAAAACTGCTCAACACCACCCCCGAAAGCTGGTTGCGTATGCAAGAGGCGGTCGATTTATGGGATGTACAGCAGCAGCTGGAGAAGTTCGAAAAAATCAAGCCGCTGAAGCCTGAGTGGATGACCGCATGATCCGCACGCTCCTCTTCTCCACCCTCTACCCGAGCAGTGTGCGGCCGAGCCACGGCATCTTCGTCAAAATGCGCATCGTCGCCCCGTGTTGGCGCTTGAAATATATACATAAATATGTATAATTTGAGCGTGAAAATCACATGGCACGAACCCAAGCGCATAGCCAACCTGATCAAACACGGACTCGATTTTGCCGATGTGGGACAGGTGTTTGCTGGGCCGACGATCACCTTGGAAGATGAGCGTGATTACGGTGGCGAGCAACGCTTCAATTCCACGGGTTTTCTTGGGGTAAGCATGGTAACGATTTGCCACACCGAAACCGATGACGAAGTCCATATCATCTCCATGAGAAAGGCAGAACCCGATGAAATCGAAATCCTCTCTCGTTACCTCTAAAGCCCCGCGTCTGCGTATCGGACTGAACGATGTCGGCCGGGAAGAATTTGCGGTGGCTGTCCAGGAGAAACTGGGCAAGCAACGCGTCTCGATCATGCTGGATGGATCGATCATCGCGTTCTTCAAAGCCAAGGCGGGGGACCGCGGCTATCAGACGCTCATCAACCAGGCGCTACACCAGGCAATGCGGGGCGAGCAGATGGAAGAAACCTTGCGACGCGTCATCAGGGAAGAACTGCATCCGGCCTGACGCATCGATGATCCGCACCCTCCTGTTTTCCACCCTCTACCCCAACAGCGTGCGTCCCAGTCACGGCATTTTTGTCGAGACGCGTCTGCGGCACCTGTTGACTAGCGGCCAGGTCGAAACCCGTGTCATCGCCCCCGTGCCGTGGTTTCCGTTTCAGCACAACATTTTCGGCGACTACGCCCACTATGCGGCCGTCCCTCGCCAAGAAGTGCGCAATGGCATCCATATTGACCATCCGCGCTACCTGCTGCTACCCAAGATCGGCATGAACTCGGCGCCCTATACCTTGGCGCGGACCGGACTGGCCGCGGCAAAGCGCCTCATCGCCAGCGGCTACGACTTCGACCTTATCGACGCCCACTACTTCTATCCGGACGGCGTCGCTGCCACCATGATCGGCAAGGCACTCAACAAACCCGTCGTGATCACCGCGCGTGGCACCGACATTAACCTGATTCCCCAGTACCCTAAACCGCGGCAGATGATCATCAATGCTGCTAGAGACTGCGCAGCAGTGATAACGGTCAGCGCTTCACTTAAGGATGCAATAGTCGGCGTTGGCGGGACGGCGGAGAAGATCACCGTGCTGCGCAACGGCGTCGATCTGGATCTCTTCAAGCCGGAAGACCGGACACAAGCTCGCGCCAAGTTTGGTATTACGCGCTTCGCCCTTGCTTCGGTGGGTAACCTGATTCCAACGAAAGGGCATCAACTGGTCATTGAGGCATTGGCTTCACTTCCAGATGTCGAATTATTGATCGCCGGTCGTGGGCCGCACGAGCAAGCATTTCGTGACTTGGCGACCCGACTGGGCGTAGCTGACCGTGTGCGATTCCTTGGCGTACTGACGCAACCTGAACTGCGCTGGCTTTATTCGGCAGTCGATGCCCTGGTATTGGCAAGCGAGCGTGAAGGCTGGCCAAACGTATTGCTTGAGGCGATGGCCTGCGGAACGCCCGTACTCGCTAGCAATGTCGGCGGGGTACCAGAAATTGTCGCCAGCGCCGAAGCCGGCGTAATAATGGATACATGTACTGCGTCCGGTATCGCTCGTGGCGTGAAAGCGCTACAGGCACAGCTTCAAAATCGAGCCGTCACACGAACTTTTGCTAAGAAATTTTCATGGAATGAGACAAGCCAAGGGCAAATCAGGATTTTTAGTGACACGTTGAAACGGCTTCAGCATGCGTGACATTTTGGTTGTACTAATATTCACGATCGGGGCCGTCAATGCGATTCGTCGTCCTTATTATGGAGCGTTGTTGTGGGTCTGGGTAGGTTTGATGAATCCCCACCGGCTTACATATGGCTTCGCCTATTCACTACCGCTTGCCCAAATTGCAGTGATAGTGACTTTGCTGGGGATGTTAGCCAAGTCAAAAGAAATTCGGTGGCCTGGCGGCGGTCCGCTCCATTCGCTGTTGCTGCTGATGCTGTGGATGGGAATAACCACGTTGGCTGCGATTCACGTCGAGCCGAGTATCGAGCGGTATGTCTTTTTATCGAAAATAGTATTCATGACCGTCGTAATTTCACTGGTCGTGCGTACCCGCGAGGAAATCATTGGCCTGATCTGGGTAATTGTGGCATCGATGAATTTCTATGGAATAAAGGGGGGTATCTTCACCATATTGAGCGGTGGCAATCACCGTGTCTGGGGGCCACCAGAAAGCGTTATCGAGGGTAATAACGAGTTGGCAGTCGCACTGGTTATAATCGTACCCTTGATGTTCTTCTTGGCCAATCATGTCAGTATAGGTTTGTCTGGCTTCCTAGCGACAGAATTCCGGAAGAAGAAAATCAAGCAGGCACTGGTCTTTTCCATCGCGCTGTGCGGAATAGCTGCCATGGGCAGCCAGTCGCGCGGCGCTTTGCTAGCCATCAGCGCGATGCTGGCCGTACTTTGGTGGCGCAGCGACAATAAACTCCCGCTTACTATCATGTTCGTCTTCATGATTCCCGTCGTCCTGATGCTGATGCCGGAAAGCTGGTACAGCCGCATGGAAACGATTCGTACTTACGAAGAAGATGCCTCGGCCATGGGGCGTATCAACGCCTGGACCATGGCTTTCAACATCGCGGTCGACCGTATTACTGGCGCCGGTTTCGCGACAGCCTCACCAGATATCTATGCGAGATACGCCCCCAATCCGAATTTCGTCATCGTTGCACACAGTATCTATTTTCAAGTGCTTGGCGAACATGGGTTCATCGGCCTTGGGCTTTACTTGTTGATGTGGCTGCTGACTTATATCATGGCTGGACGCATCATCAAACTGACCAAAGGAAGAAAAGACCTGAATTGGGCAATGATGCTTGCCAGCATGTCAAAAGTGAGCCTAATCGGCTTCGCTGTTGGCGGAGCGTTTCTGAGCCTCGCCTATTGGGACATGCCATTCTACCTGTTGGTTGTGGTGGTGGTGTTGCGCTCCCATGTTCAGGAAGTCATCGTGAAAGAGGAATCCCCCATGTTCGACGGCAGGCAAGGGATACGTTCATGACCGAACCGATACGCTATGGCGATATCCGTTACGAGTTCCGCTCATCCAAAATAGATGCTTGGGGTGCCGGTCTGCTTGCCAAGGTGGGCGGGTATGCCTTTCCAGACTCGGTGCACTCACGGCTCTCGGTATTGATCTTCCATCGTATTCTCAAGGAACCGGACCCTCTGCTGCCCTACGAAATCACCGCCAAGCAGTTTGCCGCAGAGATCGCGGCACTGGCGAAGCATTTCACTATCCTGCCACTGGACGAAGGGCTCGCCCGGTTACGGAACAACACCCTGCCGCCCTTCGCACTCTGCCTTACCTTCGACGATGGCTATCGCGACAACTACACGATCGCCTTGCCAATACTGCAGTCGCTGGGGATCAAGGCGACCTTTTTCATCGCTTCCAGCTATCTCGATGGTGGTCGCATGTGGAACGACACGCTTCTAACCATCGTGCGTCGCTGGCCGGACGAGATGATCGACCTGACCGACTGGGGTATTCCGCGTATTCCCATGCAGGATCTCGCCCAGCGCCAGCAGGCGTGGGGCTTGCTCTTCCGCTGGATGCGACGAATTGGCACACGGGGGCGCAACGAGATGCTCGACCGCTTGGTTCGGCAGTTGCCCGAACACCTACCCACCGACCTGATGATGACGCGAGAACAGGTGCGACAACTGCAACGCGACGGCATGGAAATTGGCTGCCATACCTGCAGCCATCCCATTCTCACTCGCTTGCCCGACGATGCAGCTCGCGCGGAAATCGTCGACTCGAAGCGCGAACTGGAAGAACTCACGCAGGCGGAGGTACGCTATTTCGCCTATCCGAACGGCACGCCAGGCGACGACTACGGTATGCGCGATGTAAACCTCGTTGCTGCTGCTGGTTTCAACGCCGCCTTCAGTACGTCGTGGGGAGTGGTCACGCGCGACTGGGATCAGTTCCAGATCCCACGCTTCACGCCATGGGATAGGAATCTATCGCGCTTCACCGCGCGCTTCATCCTTAGCCGTTCGCGGATGAAACCTGATCGAGTAAGCGAGCCAGCCGCGCCGTGATGTTGCGGCGGTCGAACTGCGCCAGATAGGCCTCATCGGGTTCGAGTTTGCGCGGCACGGGTAGTGAGAGCAGGCACTTGAGTTTTTCTACGCAGGCCGCTATGTCTTCCGCATCCACGACGGTCCCCAATCCGGCCCGTTCGATGATCTGTTGCGTCGCACCGGGATCACACAGCGCGAAGATCGGCCGCCGTGCAGCTACGTATTCGAAGAGCTTACCGGGAATGACCCCGTCCGAAGTCTCGCCGGTATCCACGATTAGCAGCAGGTAATCGCAATTCACCTGGGCGTCCATGGCTTGTGCATACTCTACGTCACCGGGGAAATCAAAATGTTTGCGCAGGCCATATTCATCCAGTATTGCCGTGTAACGAGCAGAAATCTCGGACGCTATACCACCGAGGATGCGAACCCGCACGGGCGCCACCAGATCGGGAAGCGACCGCTTGAGCCGGCCCAACGCTTCCGCGAAGGCGTAACCGCGCCGGTTCTTGAAGAGGCGGCCGGTGTAGACAAACTCGATCGTACCCCCGTCGAAACAGCGCGTCCGCACGCGGTCGGCGTAGATCTCGTTGTCGAAACCGTTGGTCAGTGTCTCCCAGCGGGCCTTGAGCCTCGGGTGAAGCCGGCGCATGTAGTCAGTCTTCTGCTCGGACACCGTGACGACCACGGTGGCACGCTGCAGCAGGCGCTTCTCGATCAGCAGTTCGAGACGCTGGCGCCATCGCGGCAGCCATTCGCGCAGTACGTCGCCGTACCACAGGTCCCGATAGTCGGCGATCCACGGAATCCCGGTTTCATGCGTCAGCTTGTAGCCGACATAGGCGGCACTGAAGGGGGGCAGGGTGGTGAAGATCACATCGATCTTGCGCTCACGGCACAGTTGCCGCAGGCGTGGCACCGTGGCGAATGCCCAGGGCAGGTAGTTGTCCGGGATGTCCAGCCCAAGGCGAATCCAGCGCTTCACAGCCAGTTGCAGGCGTTCGCCCAGCCCAAGCGCCGTGGCTTGACCGATACTTGAAGGCGAAGCAGTGGTAGGTGTGCCGTCCTGCCAACGCCGACTTTTTTCTGACTGACTCTTACCGAGCAGGCGCTTGGCGAAATTGGTGATCCGTTCGTCGAATGTCACCAGTGGCAGGCGGATCACCTCAATGTCGGGCAATATCTCGGCTATCAGCTTTGGGTCGTAGATCGGCTCGCGCCCGTTGGGCTCCAGTGTCACAACAATCGATTGCCAACCGTGCTGACGTAGATGCTCGACGAACTTTACAGTGCGGATACGGCCGATGGTCTTCAGTGGCGGGAACTCGGCGGCGACGATCAGGACGGTGCGGGATTGATCCGGTGGCATGGCGTGTTCTCAGTTTTCAACGCTGGGCAAGGCGGGCAACCAGCCAAGGCTGCTTACTAATGGCAATGAACGGTTTTTCGATAAAGCGGTAGGTGACACGCGATATTACGAATGTAATCGCCACTACACATACGAAGGCCGGAATGAATTCAGCGATGGCCTGAAAGCCAGTGATGGTGGTGTCGTAAATCCCGATGCTGCCCATATAGCGAAGAAAATCGATGACGGCCCAATGAACCAGATAAGCACTAAAGCTTACTTCACCAAGCGATTGCGTCAACCGATTCGAATATAGCCTCAATGGTCTTTCAGCGAGCAGTACGGCCATCAGTGCCACGGCAAACAGAACCGATACAAGTACATGGGTGGGTAGCCACGGAAAATTAGTGGTCAGCGTCTTGACCGGGCCGATTTGTGTCAGTGACAAGAACAAAATGACCGCAAGCAATAGGTATTCGCGACCATGCTTGCGAAAGCTGGCGCAAATAGTGTGCGATACAATTCCCGGGCTGGTGATGATGTGAAAGATCAGAAAACCTAAAGAAAAGACAATCAATTGGTTTGGAAACCAGAAAAACAGGAAGTTTCCTGCAATATCTTCACCTAGACGGGGTATCAGCAGACCTGCTGCGAACTGATGACTCGCTGCCATGATAAACAACGAAGCCAGCAAGAAGGAAATCGAACGCTGCAGCGTGGTCAAGTAGAGAGCCAATAGCGGAAAAGCTAAGTAGAAAGAGAACTCAACCGATATCGACCACCCCCCCGGTACCACTTGCCACGTACCTTCTGTGGTGCCCATCCAGTCGGGTGACCACCCATTTAGAAACCCCAGGGTCAGCAACATTTGTTCGATCTCGAATAGCTGTCCTGGAGGGCGTAGGTAGAGATAGATGAGTGCTGCAAAGTAGTACATGGGCGCAATTCGAAAGAAACGGCGGATAAAAAAATTGCCGATTTTGGTGGGTAACGGGCCTGTTTGCCGGTGCCAGGACAACAGTAACGTCAGCGCACTGGCGATGAAAAATAACTGGACGCCATACCAGCCAAAGCTGCCGATTTTCACGACAGGCCAAGGCAGTTCAGGAAGAATGGCGAGGCTATGCACCAGCATGACCAAAATAATTGCCCATCCGCGTGTCGCGTCTATGGCCGCCAGTTTCTCTTGCTCGATCATAGGGGAAAGGGCCACTGACATAAAGATTTATCCGGCTACTGTTGTCAGCCGGTTGCAGAGCTCCTGGAACTGCTCGGCCTTCGCCCGGGAGCTGGAATCCTGGGCGATTTCAAGGCCACGCGCGGCGATACGGACGTAAAGTTGAGCATCCGTCAGCAGGCGGGTAATGGTTTCCGCAATTTCCGCGACGCTCCAGCTATCGACGAGCAGGCCGTTTTCCCCTTGTCGCACCGCCTCGACCGCGCCGCCGGCGATGCCGCCAACCACCGGTTTGCCGCAGGCATTTGCTTCCAGAAAGACTAGACCGAACCCCTCGGTGTCGCCATCAGGCATCTCGCGGTTAGCCATCACGAACAGATCGCAAAGCCGGTAGTAATCGGCGAGGTCCTCATCCGTCACCATACCCGCAAAAGTGACATGTTCGCCCACGCCATGTTCAGCCACCAAAGCTTCCAGCGTCGGCCGGTAGTGTCCACCGCCGACGATCAGGTAATGCGCATCAGGCACCTGTTCCAGAATCTTCGGCATCGCGCGGATCACCGCATCGAAACCCTTACGTGGCACGATGCGACCGACGGTGAGAATGACGCGCTTGCCGGCGAGCCCGTGGCGAGCGATTAGGTCCGCTCGTTTCGGTCCCGGTTGAAAGCGCTCCACATCTACGCCATTATGGAATAGGTGAATCCTTTTTTGATCTACATCCATAAGGCGGATCAGCGCCTTCTCGGTGAAGTGGCTGACGGCCACCACCGCATCCGCCTTGTGCAGATAGCGCTTGCGCTGCCTGCCATAGAAACGATAACCCATCTCGGTGGTGATTTCTTCGCCGTGGATGTAGCTAATCATCTTGCAACCCAAAAAGCGCTGACCGAGCAGCCCAATCCAACTGCTGGTGACCAGTTCGCCGATACAGATCACCTTGACGTTGTGTTGCCTGACGATCTCCCGCACTTTGAGAAAGACTCTCACCATTAGCGGCAGATCGGTGGTGAGCCAGCGCCAAGCCGAAATCAGGAAACTCGAAGATCCAGTCGCTTCTCGCGGTCTGAGCAGTTCCAATCGATGGATCGGATACTTCGCGGCCGCATCGTGCTCGCGCCAGCCCGGAATCTCGGAACCATCTGCAAACATACGCCAAGGCGCAAGCACTATCATCGAGCCGGGCGAGGAAAACTCGCAGAGCGCCTGGTATACGACCGCTGAGCCCCCTCTAATCGGGGTAAAGAAGTTGGCGATGAGTAGGCATGTCATGGCGAAGTGGGGACAATGATGCTTACATGTAACTAGAAGCCTGTATATTAATCGCCATGTGCATCGTTGCGAGGTAATTGTATGAATTTCAGATCAATGTCGTGTGGTGGCATCAAGGCAAGCTTCTGCACTGCTGTGCTTGCATTGCTGATGGTCAGTACTGGATTTGCTGGCGAACATGATTGTGGCCCGCTGAAAAACTTCAACGATTTTGGCCCGTTTGATTACCAAGCCCCTGAGAATCGGGTATCTACCGGCGCCGACCCAATGGGCCGTATAAAACGTGTTGAAAACGTACATTTTCAAGATGAAATGAAGCTTATCAACCTTAAGCAGTTTTCTATTGATCGTTTGTCTGGGGAGTTTACATATACTTTGCGCATATTTCCCAATCACCCTGAAGCGTTGCATGCTTTGTCGAAGCTGGAAAGGGTTGCAGGAGGGAAACTGCCTCAAACAGCATTAACAGTTTTCACTCCAAAAATCTCGGCTGATTGTTTCTTTGATCGGGCAATTCGTTTTAGGCCAGAAGACAAGGCGGTACACCTTGTTTATGGCATGCATCTTCATCAGCGACGGAACTTTAAGGAAGCTCTTGTTGCCTACGAAAAGGCTGAGGCATTGGGCGAAGAAAGCACCTATCTATCATACAACCTCGGCTTACTCCATACGGACCTGAAGAACTGGGAGAAGGCAGCCGCCTATGCTCGGAAGGCTTATGGAAAGGGAGCAACCTTTCCTGGACTTAGAGAACGCATCGAGAAAGCCGGATATACTGTGCCTCTCGTCGGCCACAGCGAGGCGGAGCTATCTGTCGATTCTCCTTCGGCCAACTGATAACGCAACAGCGGCAGCGTCAGCAAGGCTGCGCCAATCGATCAAATGCGGCCGAGGAATGCAACCCACTTGTGCCCGTAGAATACGATGTTGTGGCATTCTCTAATTTTGGTTCATCCGAAGGATAGCGATATGAGGCGCCGGTATTCTTGGTTGATTGTGCTTACATGGTTTTTTTTCTTAGCAAGTATTCCTTCTTTAGCAGGGACAATCCCTCAAGCAATTAGGAACGCGCCCCAAAACAGTTGGGTGCGGCTCAACAACAACCAGTTTTCTGACGCGTGGGCACCCAATGGATTGACGGCCGCCAATACCAAAGCGGTGATCGAAGCCTGGAGTTCCTTTGCATGGGACAGCCTGCGCGGCAACATCATCCTCTGGGGTGGCGGCCATGCAAATTACAACGGCAACGAAATCTATTTATGGAATTCGGCAAGTGGCACATGGAGCAGAGGGTCATTACCTACGCGGGTTGTCGCTGATCCGAACTTGCTTGGCCGTTACGAGACGGTGGATGGGCCTTTGCAAACGCCCATTTCCATGCATACCTATGACGGCAATATTTATCTACCTCGGCTGGATCGCTTTTTGACATTTGGTGGTCCCGCGTACAACGTTGGTGGACCCAGCCGGTATGACAATGAAACGTTGCGACCGACTGGTCCTTATTTATGGGATCCCGCCAAGGCTGATCCGTGGAAGGTAGGAGGCATCAATGGCAGCCATATCATAACGAGTAGTTATCCTGCTGATTCTATTCTCGGCGGGAATATGTGGCAAAACAGAGATAGTTATCCGCAAGGCATCCCGCCCGGCAGCGATCGAATATTTGGTTCTAACTTCACGGCTTATGCAGATGAAAACGGCCAGGACGTTTTGTACTTAAGTGGTGGGAGATCGTTGTGGCGATACCTCATCAATGACCTGAATGACCCATCCCAGGATCAGTATCAACTAGTGGGAATCAATGATGCGGGTGGTCATCCTCATGGGTCCGGAACTTATGATCCAACAAGGCGCCTCTGGGTCGAGTTGCGTGGATCAGATCTCCAGTATTACGACTTGAGTGGCGCATTGCCGGCCATTGTCAGGATATTCAACAATCGCATCGTCTATGACTCGCCTGCTGATGAGGGAACATTTAATTTTGGTTCCCTAGTATGGCCGTTTTTGGGTGACCGATATGGCATCGAGTATGACGCCGCCAGGGATCGATACCTGCTATGGGAAGGTATCAACGAAATCTGGGAACTAAAGGCCCCGGCAGATTTGGCAAGCGGGAACTGGGCAATCAAACGGCTAACACCCAGTTCAGCAGGCGGTGTTTTTCCGGACCGTATTGCAGAGCAAGTGCTTGTAGATAACAACTACAACCAGTACGCATTCAGAGGTTCGGCCGGCAAATGGAAATACATTCCTGAATGGGATGTTTTCATTGGACTTTATCATCCCGTACAGGGGGATGTCTGGGCTTACAAACCGGCTATTGCCGGTCCGGATTGCACACCAGTACTCACCCCTTCAGGTGCAACTGTTCCCGGTGCGGGGAGCATGGGAAGCATTGCAGTCCAAATACCGACTGGATGTGCATGGACAGCCCAAAGCAATGACGCATGGTTGGTAGTGACCGGTGGTGTTTCCGGGAATGGGAGTGGCAACGTCTCCTACTCGGCAGGCGTTAACAATGGGCCGCCACGCATCGGCACGCTGACAATTGCCAACACGATCTTTCAAGTCACTCAAGCCACAGAGTGCATCTATTCAGTTTCGCCGTCATTGGTACAACTGGATTCCACCGCACAATCCGGTTCCATTGAGATCGCCACCTCTGGTACTTGTCAGTGGACTGCCACCAGCATTGTTCCATGGTTAACCATAATCTCGTCTGCTTCGGGCAGTGGCAACGGAACCATTGGCTATTCCGTCTCTGCGAATACGGGTGGCGAACGCATAGTTACCTTGAATGTCGGGAATCAAATTGTCGTGGTTACCCAAGCTGCGGGATCACAAACAACACTGCCTAGTACTAACGTGGCATTGCAGACGAACGGTGGCGTGGCCTCGGCCTCCAGCACGATTGATTCGAGATTTCCTGTCACGGCGATCAACAACGGTGACCGCAAGGGGGTGAACTGTGCGGCAGGCGGCTGTTGGGTCGATGCGACGGAAGGGGTGGG
>CAMDMZ010000075.1 GCA_945902805.1 Propionivibrio dicarboxylicus
TCGCGGGCGGCGGTGGCGCTTCTCTGGGCGAGGTTACGCACTTCGGTGGCGACGACGGCGAAGCCGCGTCCTTGTTCACCGGCTCGGGCGGCTTCGACGGCGGCATTCAAGGCCAGGATGTTGGTCTGGAAGGCGATGCTGTCGATGACGCCGATGATGTCGGCGATCTTCTTCGAGCTGTCCTGGATGCCGCTCATGGTGTGGACGACGTCCTTGACCATCTTGCCGCCACGCACGGCGATGTCGTTGCTGCTGCGCGAGAGTTCATTGGCCTGGCGGGCGTTCTCGGCGTTCTGACGGACGGTGGCGTTGAGTTGCTCCATCGAGCTGGCGGTTTCTTCCAGACTGCTGGCTTGTTCTTCGGTGCGACTCGACAGATCAGTGTTGCCAGCGGCAATTTCTTGCGAGGCGGTGTTGATGGCTTCGGTCGCGTCCTTGATGCGACCGATCACCTCGCGCAGGCGCTCGACGGTGGTATTGGAATCATCTTTCAACTGGGCGAAAACGCCGCGATAGTCGGCATCAATCTTCTGCGTCAGATCACCTTGCGCCAGGCACTGCAGGACACGGGCGACATCGGCCAGCCCGTTGGATGTCACCTCGGACAACCGATTGAGTCCGCTTGCCACATCAAGGAAGAAACCGGCTTTACCGGCCACTGCAATCCGCTGTGCAAAGTCCCCGGCTGCCGCAGCCTGCACCAGCGTGCTGATCTCCTGTTGGGCTTCGACTTCGGCGGTGCGATCCAGCCACTCGGCCACGGCGCCGACCCGCTGGCCTTCCGCCGTGATCACCGGATTAGCCGTCACCTTCATGTGGCGCCGGCCGATTTGCAGATCGGCGGCATAGGTGGTGGTGAGCTTGGCCAGCAAATCGGCCTGGTGCTTTGGATTCTTGTGGAAAGCGTCGATGTTCTGCCCGATCAGTTGTGCGGCGCTGAAACTCGGTAACACCTTGCGAATATCGCTTTCGGCGGTCTGCAAAATCTTCTGCACGGCGGCGTTGGCGTAGATGATGTTGCGCTCGTTATCGGCAATCATCACCCCGGTCGATACGTTATCCAGAGCGATCTTGACCCGCAGACTCTCGGCGGCGATCTTGTGTTCGGCTGCGGTACGTTCACGCAGATTGCCCTGCATGCGCTTAAGCGAGGCTAACAGGCTGGTATCGTCGCCAGGCTGCATCTCAATGGCGAAATCAAGATCGTTGTTGGCGACGCGATTGGCGATATCTACCGCAGATTGGGGATCTCCTCCGAGTTGCCGACGCACGACACGCAAGGTATACCCAGCCGTTAAAACACCCAGGGCCAACAGAACGGCCATCAGCGTGTATTGCAGCAGAGCCTTCTGATCAACCAAAACTATCGCCGATCGTTCTTGCTGAGCGGCGGCTTCGGTCGCGATCTTAACTAACTCGTCCACGGCAGTTCGGTGCCGCAAGTAGACAACCGTCATTGCAGCAAGTGCCTCGCTGCTGGCATGCACGTCCTTGCCCTCAATCGCCGGAATGTAGCGACGCTGCTGAATGTCCAGAAACTCCTTGCCCGCCTTCCCCACCTCACCCAGGATCAGCCGTTTGGCTTGCCCCTCATCCAGCTCCTTTGCCCAGTAGTCCTGGCGATCGTTGAAGTCCTTTGCCAAAGCCTTGGACTTCGCGACCAGCGTCGGCACTTCTGTCGCATTAGCAGTGGATAGCTGAAGAGAAACGAGATAGGACTCGATGAGATATTCCGGAGGCGGAAGAATGTCCGCCAGCAGATCTTTCTGTTGAACGATAGTCCGGTAAACAGGGCCATTGACCTTGACATTGTTCAACGTAACCGCACTGAAAACACCCGCGATCAGGAAGCCGGCGGCAAAAATCACGCACAAGATAATCAACCGACGATTCAGCGTCATATTTATGCCCTTTTCACTTCAAAATACCGCAGAATGTGTCCGGAATCAGGCTGTTGCAGCTTCGTCTACCAGCGCCATCTCGCTCGAAATCATCAGCTTTTCGATGTCGACCACGATCAGCATGCGTTCGCCCAAGGTGCCGAGGCCGTTGATGTATTTCGTATCCACGGTAGCGGCAAACTCGGGCGCGGGACGAATCTGATCGGCGCGCAGCATGGTGACGTCGGACACGCTATCAACGACGATGCCGACCACGCGGCCGGCGATATTAAGGATGATGACGACGGTGAAGGGTGTGTAGTCGGCCTTGCCGACATTGAACTTGATGCGCATATCCACGATAGGCACGATGGTGCCGCGCAGATTGATCACGCCCTTGAGGAACGCCGGCGCATTGGCGATCGTGGTCGGATTCTCGTAACCGCGAATCTCCTGCACCTTGAGGATATCGATCGCGTACTCCTCCGGCCCGAGGGTGAAGGTCAGGTATTCCTGGGCGAAGCCGCTTTCGTCTTTAGAGTTCTCGTTTGCCATGGTTCTCTTTCTCGCGTGGATTCACCGCGTCGCAGCGGACACAATCTTTAAACAGACTCAATCGTTCTAGGCCGCCCGGGGCAGCGTTGGCACGCCTTGTTGCGCGTGGCGGACCATCTGCACCAGTGCCGCCACATCCAGAATCAGAGCGACGTGGCCATCACCCATGATGGTGGCGCCGGCAATCCCCGGAACCTTGCGGTAGTTGGCTTCCAGGCTCTTGATCACGACCTGATGCTGGCCGACCAAGGCATCGATGAAGAGCGCCGCCTTGATGCCATCGGCCTCGACAATCACCATGATGCCGTCTTCGAGCCGGGTAATGGCGCGCGGGATCTTGAATATCTCGTGCAGCGCGATCACCGGCAGGTATTCGCCGCGCACCTGGATCAGGCGCTCAACGCCAGAGACACTCTTGATCATGCCCTTTTCGGCTTGCAGACTTTCGATCACATAGCCCAAAGGAATGATGTAGGTGTCGCGCCCGGCGCACACCGACATGCCGTCGAGAATCGCCAGAGTCAGCGGCAGGCGCACCGTCATGCGCGTGCCGACTCCCGTCATGGAATCGATTTCAACCCGTCCGCCCATGCCGGTAATGTTGCGTTTGACGACGTCCATGCCGACACCACGGCCGGAAACTTCTGTCACCTGATCAGCGGTCGAGAAGCCGGCTTCGAAGATCAGCATCCAGACCTCGGCGTCGGTCATCTGATCATGCACCGGTAGCCCGCGCTCTTTGGCCTTGGAAAGGATCTTGGTACGGTTAAGCCCGGCGCCGTCATCACCGACCTCAATGACGATATTGCCACTCTGGTGATAGGCCTTGAGTGTAATCGTGCCGACCGGCTGTTTGCCCTTGGCGGCACGATCTTCAGGCATTTCGATGCCGTGGTCGAGACTGTTGCGGATCAGGTGCGTCAGCGGATCGGTGATGCGTTCAGTCAAGCCCTTATCGAGTTCGGTGCTTTCACCCGAGGTCTTGAGCTCGACCTGCTTGCCGAGTTTCTGCGACAGATCGCGCACCACGCGCGGGAAGCGCGAGAAGACCACTGACATCGGCATCATGCGGATCGACATCACCGATTCCTGCAAGTCGCGGGTATTGCGCTCGAGCTGGGCGAGACCGTTGTGCAGGCGCTCGAAGGCGACGGGATCGACCCCCTGGGCCGATTGCGCGAGCATGGCCTGGGTGATGACGAGTTCGCCGACCAGGTTGATGAGTTGGTCGACCTTGTCGATGCCGACACGAATCGAGGTATCGCCGCCAGCTGCTGCGGCGGCCGCCGGTTTGCGCTCGCGCGGCTTCTTTTCCTCTGCCGTCGCCACGGTGGCTGCGGCGGTCGGCGCGGCGGTCGTTGCCACTGACGGCACATTGGTCACCGGCTGTGGAATGTCGACAAAGAAACCAAAGCCATCACCGTCGGTACCCGCCACTGCCGCCAATGCCGGCTTCGCGACACTGAGCGTGGCGGCCGAGGCATCGACGCCGGGTGCAGGAATCTCGGTAAAGAAGCCGTAGGCCTTTTCTTCGGTCGCCGGCGCCGGCGTTACCATCGCGGCCGGTTCGGCCGGCACGCTGGCGGGAATATCGGTGAAGAAACCGTAGGCGGTTTCGTTCGCCGGCGCCGCTTCTGAAAAAGTCGGTGCTGGCGCGGCGGCGGTATCAGCATCTGCGGGTAATGGCTCGAAGAAACCAAAACTGTCATCCACCTCGGCTACGGTGGCCGTAGCGGTTTGCTCATCCTCGCCAAAGAAACCATACGCACCTGCCGGATCACTGGCGACTACCGTCTCCTCGTCACCCACACGATGGACGCGAATACTGTCGCTGCGGGCGACAAACTCCAGCATGCCGCGCACCATTTCTTCGTCGGCGTCTTCGCCGAGGGCGACGCGCCAGGGCTGGCTTTGATCGGCGGCACGCGCAACGATACGAATCGGCCAGCGTTGTGCCAATTCGCCCACCAGGTTCTCGACGGTGGTGGCGGCATCTTCGGCAGTCATGTCATCGAGCACAAAGCTGACGTCGAAACCCGTGGCCGTAGGCGTTGATGCAGGGGCCGTCGCCGTGGTCGCTGGCGCGGCCGGTGTGGCCGAGGTCGCTGGTGTGGCCGGTGTCGCCGCCGCCGGATCAACAGTCAGCTGTTTCAAGCGAGCACAGATTGCTTCGACATCTGCAGGATCAGCCGGGCTCCCACCTCGGTGAGCACCGAGCAGGGTCTGAAGCACATCGCCGGTGTCGAGAAAAGCATCGATCATCTCGCTGCTGATCGCCAACTCGCCCTTGCGAATGCGATCGAGCAGGTTTTCCAGGATGTGCGTGACGTCCTGCAGATCGGTAAAGCCAAATGTGCCGCTGGAACCCTTGATCGAGTGGGCGGCGCGAAAAATGGCGTTGAGCTGTTCCATATCCGGATCGTCAAGATCCAGCTCGAGCAGCAGCGATTCCATGTTCGTCAGATGCTCCGCTGCTTCTTCGAAGAACACCTGATAGAACTGGCTCATGTCAATGGACATGGGGCCTCCGTCTGTAGGGTTGGGCGGTGATCAGCCAGCCTCCGGGAATATTCCCGGGAGGAACAACCTGGCACCATCAGCCAATGACTTTTTTGACGACTTCGATCAGCTTTTGCGGATCAAAGGGCTTGACCAGCCATCCCGTGGCGCCGGCGGCGCGCCCCTGCGACTTCATGGCATCGGATGATTCGGTGGTCAACATCAAGACCGGCGTGCTCTTGTACTGCGGCATGGCACGCAGGCTCTTGATCAGCGTCAGTCCATCCATGCGCGGCATGTTCTGGTCGGTGAGGATCAGATTGAAGGTCTTGGCCTTGGCCTTGTCGAGGCCGTCCATGCCGTCAACAGCCTCGGTTACCTCGTAGCCGGAGCTCTTGAGAGTAAACGACACCATCTGGCGGATGGAGGCGGAATCATCGACAGCAAGAATGGATTTGGACATCTGGAGGTTCTCCCCTTGGGTTTTTCAGTGTGGTCAGAAAAGTTCAACGTCGCCGGAATTCATTTGCTTCTGGCCGACCGGATTGTGTTTCGTTTCAACATGCAGATTGGCAAGGCTGCCGGTGACACGGCGCGTTTCTTCACTCAGTTGCGTCAGCGCCGACCGGGAATCGGACGACTTGGCATCACTTTGCAAGGCACTCGCCAGCTCACCGAGGTGGCGAATGACGCCATCCAGGGCATCGACCCGCTTACCGATATGGGTCATCAACTGCGAGACCATGTCCTGGAACTGCAGGCCGGTCACGGCACGATTGACCTGCTGCTCGACACTATGGGCACTCGCCGCAAGTTGGCCGATGGCATCGAGGCGGATCTTGTTCTGGCCCTGCATGGTGGTGATGATCTCGCTGACGCGGGTTTTCGAATCGAGGGCGAAGGTCATGTCCTGGCTGGCCATGCGCTGAATTGCTTCCTCGGTCTGGCGTACGGAAATCTGCATGCCCTGCATCAAACCGCTGATCTGCGAACTGAACTGGGTGGTGCGGGCGGACAAGTCACGCACTTCGTCGGCCACCACAGCAAAGCCGCGCCCCGCTTCGCCGGCCCGCGCCGCCTCGATGGCGGCATTGAGGGCGAGCAGATTGGTCTGTTTGGCGATCGCCCCGATCTCGGACAGGATGCTTTGCACCGATTGCGTGCGCTTGGCGATACTGTCGGTCAGATCCACCAGTTCCATACCGAGCTTGCTGTTGGAAACGATGCTATCGACCACCTTTTCCATGACGCTGGTGGTATTGGCGACGAATTCGTCGAACTGAATGGCTGAACCACCATCGGCCGCGCCCGTCGTCACCGCCACGGTGAGAGCAGTCTGGTGCGTTGTCTCTTCATGCAGACCATGGAAACTGGCCGACAGCGACTCGATGGCATCGCTGAGCAGGGTCTGCACCCGCGCCAACTCACCGCGAGTCGCCTCGAACTGGCCGGTGAACTGCTTGACGCACTCGTCGAGCAGATCATGGAACTCCATCATCAGCGCTGCTTTGGCGCCATCGTCGGCATTCAGCGCCAGGCACGCCTTGATTTCCGCCGTTGCAACCCACTGGCGAATCGCCGTCCAGCCGACTCCGGCTACCGCCAACACGCCCCACGCCGCCAAGCCAAAACTCTCCGGGACAAGGACGGTTGCCACGCCACCAACCACCAGCAGCCAAACCAGGCCGAACCAGAATGATTTCATCGCGAGAGGATTCATAGTGTGTCGATTCTACCCACAAGAGCAACAAGGAAGACGGTACAGGTGACGCATTCCACAACGACGAAATGGTTTAACTTTGGACATAGACCCGAATGAGTTCTTGGGAAGGTCGCAAGCCAACCGTGGTGGGACTTTTCACGGTTAGAAGCGGCCATCGTTCTAGCCTTTGGCGCCCACGCTTTGAGCCCCCTTGGCACCGTCCTGAATCATTTCCGGCGTCAACTCGCCTTCGGTTTCGACTTCAGTGGCTTTACCGTCGGCCATGATCGCCTCTTCGGTACGCTTGTTCAGCACCACGATGCTGATGCGGCGATTGACCGGGTTATACGGGTCTTCCTTGTCGAACAACACGGTGGAGGAAAGACCGACCACACGCATCACCTTGGCATCCACCAAGCCGCCGGCCACCATTTCGCGGCGCGACGCATTCGAGCGATTGGTCGACAGTTCCCAGTTGCCAAACCCGGAAGCACCGCCGGCATAGGGCTGGGCATCGGTATGACCGGTCAGGCTGATGCGGTTGTCGACGCTATTGAGCACCGCGCCAATGTTGCGCAGAATGTCCTTGGTGTAGGGCTTGAGTTCCGAGCTGGCGGAATCGAACATCGGTCGACTTTTCTCATCCACGATCTGGATCCGCAAGCCTTCGGCTGTCAGGTCCAGCAGCAGTTGGCTCTTGAATTGGCGCAGTGTCGGGCTGGCATCGATCATGGCCTCGATCTGGTCTTTTAGCCCCTGCAGCTTCAACTTCTCCATCTTTTCAAAATCAGCCTTGAGCGCCTGCAGGTTGATTGATTTGCGCTCTGCCTTGACATCGCCCTTACGCACCTGGCCGTGCGCCCGCGTCAAGTCCTCGCCGCCGCCCTTGACCACGGAAGAGGAATCACCGGAACCCGACCCGCCCGCCATCGCCACCTTGAGCGGCGAACTGAAGTGATCGGCAATTCCCTTGAGATCGCCAGCCGACGTCGAGCCCAGTAGCCACATGAGCAGGAAAAAGGCCATCATGGCGGTAACGAAGTCGGCGTAGGCGATCTTCCACGCGCCACCGTGCGCGCCAGCGCCGCCCTTCTTGATCTTCTTGACGACTATCGGCTGTTGGGTATCGTCGCTCATTCGAGCCTGCTCCCCGCCCTTGATTGCTTAAGCATGCCGACTTACTTGCCCTTGCGGCTCTTGAGGTCTTCCTCAAGCTCGATGAAGGTCGGACGATCGCTCGAATACAGGGTCTTGCGCCCAAACTCGACCGCGACCTGTGGCGCATATCCGTTCATGCTGGCCAGCAGCACTGCCTTGATGCACGCATAGATCTTGCTGCCTTCTTCAACCTTTTGATTCAACTGGTTGGCAATCGGCTCGATAAAACCATAGGCGACCAAGATACCGAGAAAGGTGCCGACCAGCGCACCGCCGATCATCTTGCCCAGCACTGCTGGGGGCTCCCCGACCGAGCCCATCACGTTGACCACGCCCATCACGGCCACCACGATACCGAATGCCGGAACTCCGCCGGCAATCGACGCCACCATGTGCGCCGGCGCATGCGCTTCGCCGTGGTGAGTTTCAATTTCGATATCCATCAGGTTTTCGATTTCGAAGGCGTTGAGGTTGCCACCCACCATCATGCGCAGATAGTCGGTGATGAACTCCATGACATGATGGTCATGCGAAATGCTGGGATATTTGGAGAAAATCGGGCTGTCATGGGCGTTTTCGATGTCGCCTTCGATGGACATCAGACCTTCCTTGCGCACCTTCGACAAGATTTCGTAAAGCATGGCCAGCAGGTCCATGTAGGCGGCCTTGTTCATGCTGGAGCCCTTCAACACGGAAGGCACCGCCTTGAGCACGGCCTTGATGCCGCCAATGCTGTTCGAGGCGACGAAATAACCGATCGTCAAACCAATAATAGCGATGTATTCGAGTGGCACCCAAAGGGCACCGAGGCTGCCGTGCACGGAATAGGTGCCTAGCGCCGAAGCAAGAATGATGACGTAGCCTATGATCAGAAACATTGTCGACCTCGGGTTTTCATTGACCCGCCAGCGCTCTCCCACGCCGACGGCTTTGCGACAGCGCTAATCATAGCGGCAAACACGGCGCAGAGGCATACAGTGCCAATAAGGGCGCCAATAAAACCGGGCGCGCCGTCTCGCCAGCGCCGACTTATTGCGCTTGGAAGACGACGCGCCCGAAAGGATGCGCAGATGAAAGAAGCTCTTTTAGGCGGCGATGGCCTCGGCGCGCTCGGCCACGGCAGCCGCAGCGGCTTCGGCTGCCTTGCGCGTCTTGCCGGCGCGGGCCGGCATGTGGCACAAACCGCACACATAACCCTTGGTCGGATCGTAGGCGTGAGCCACAAAGTGGCCGCCACACTCCTTGCAGGTTGCCATTTGCAGCATGTTGGAATTGAAGAAACGGACCATGGTCCAGGCCCGCGTCAGCGACAACACGGTATCCATGTGGCCGCGTTTGATCTGCTCCAGATACATGCGGTAGGACTTGATGATCAGTTCCAGCCCCTTCAGTTGCGTGTTTTCCTTGAAGAAACGGAAGTAGGCCATGAACAGCGAGGCATGAATGTTCGGCTGCCAGGTCATGAACCAGTCGGTCGAGAAGGGCAGCATGCCCTTGGGTGGCGATTCGCCTTTCACCTCCTTGTAGAGCTTGAGCAGACGCTCGCGCGAAAGATTGGTTTCGGCCTCAAGCATTTGCAGGCGGGCACCGAGTTCGATTAGTTCAATGGCGAGACGAATATCCCTCGCCTCGACGATGACAGATTTATTGCGCATGAAACCTCCGCTGTTATATGTGTGGCGATACAGACTTGATCCGGAGGATCAGGCCATGACCTCGACCGGCCGGCCGGCAGCGAGAATCGCCGCATGCACATGACCGACGCCGCGGTCACGCTCGTGATTGGCGAGCAGATCGATCAGCAGGGTGTCGTCAAAGCGGAAGTTGCACAGCAACATGTCGCTGCTGGCCATTTTTAACACTTGCCCCGGGGTGAGGCGATGCAGTATGTCGGCAATCTCCTCGCTGATGCCGAGGCGGAAGATGGCTGCGGGGCGATCGCCACGAACCATGCTCTGTGCCAGCATCAGGTAGGCAAGATTGACTTCCTTTATGTCATTGTAGGTGTCAGTCGATTTCATCATGCGCTCCTTGGATGTTGCCGCCGGGGGTCAAAAATGAACCCGCATCACGGCAATTGCATGATCACACGTTACTTGACAACAAAAGAATCACTGGAAAAACCATTCTTTTGTAAGAAACACTTGCGACAACCTTGTAAGAAAAACCCTTACAAAGCCGCTCTATCTTACTGATTAGAAATTCAGTTTGCCGTTAGAAAGGACTTCAACACCTTCCTTTGGTGGGAATTTCACTGTCCGTTTTGTACGCTGGCAACACAGTTTCGGCCTCGATCTTTGGCCAGATAGACGCCGCGATCCGCCATCTTGATCAAGGCATCCACGCCCGACATCGGCACGTCGCGCGTGGCCACGCCGATCGAGACACTGCCCCGCAGGCGCACGCCGTTGGCTTCAACGGGAATGGCCGCAACAGCCAAGCGCACCCGTTCGCCGCAGGCCATCGCCGCGATGAGATCCGTATCCGGACAAATCGCCAGAAATTCGTCGCCGCCAATGCGGCACACCACGTCCTGCACGCGCAAACCGCTCTTAATCGCAACGGCTGTGCTTTTCAAGACGTTGTCACCCACGTCATGGCCATAGGTATCGTTGATGCCCTTGAACGCATCCAGGTCGATGACCATGCAGGACAGCGGCCGCTTGTTGCGATCACCGGCCGCCCATTCCTGGGCAATTCGCTCCATGGCGTAGCGACGGTTGGGGAAGCCGGTCAGGGAATCCGTCAGCGCCACCTCCTGCAAACGACGATTGGTCACCGCGAGTTCGGCGGCAAACTTGCGAATGTCCTCACGATCGCGCTCGATCTCGCTTTGCAACTGCACCACGCGATGTCCAGCTCGCAAGCGCGCAGCGAGAACACGCGCATTGAGGGGCTTGGTCAGGAAATCATCCACGCCATGCTCAAAGGCCTCGATCAATTTCCCTTCATCTTCAAGCGCGGTCAGAATCAGCACGTAGATGCCACGGCCGATCTTGGTCTCACGCAGAGCGCGCGTCAGCTCGACGCCGCTCATGCCCGGCATCATCCAGTCGATCACCATCAGGTGCGGGCGCAGGTCGAGCGCCATTTCGAAGCCTTGCTCACCGGTACTAGCTTCAAACACTTCGTGTCCGCTCTGATTGAGCAAGCCTCTGAGCACCGCCCGCATGCTGCGATCGTCATCGACCACGAGAACACGCAGACGCGACTGATTACTGTCTTCCGGACCACTGCCATCCAGCGCCGGTCCCGCTGGGGCGCGCAGCAAATCATCAAAAGGCGGGACGGTCGGTGCATTCACATTCAGCAACAAGCCCCAATCCGCCCAATCGATCGCGACACGGTCGCAAAGCGCGGTCAGCGATTCTGCATCGATGGACAAGCGCCCACCCAGCATGAACAGTTGCGACATCATGGCGCGACGTTCGAAATCGGTAGCAAGACAAATATCGCCGATATATTCAGCCAGCGCCAACGCACGGGCGATCACATCCTTGCGCGAGCCTTCAATAAAGCCGCTGTGATCGGGGTCATCGTGAAAATATACGGGCTCGGCGAGAACACTGGGGATCCCCCAATCCAACAGCATCGCGGTGGTCAGCTCGCTATCGGTCATGGCAAACGCTTGTTGCTCCAGCTCCGGCAGCTTGAGGCTGGCATCGACCTCGCGCTCGCCGATAATCCGCGAAAAATCGTCAGGGAAGGTGGTGGCCAGCGCGAGTTCTCCGATGCGCGCGAGCAAACCGATACTGAATGCCTCATCCGGCGTACACATCCGCACCCGCAAGGCAAGCGCCTGCATCGCCACCGCACAGACCAAGGAATGTGACCAGTAGCGCTGGTAATCGAATTTCTTGCACTTGCCGGAGCGATAGCCCGAAAGCAGCGAAAAACCCAGGGCCAGAGTCCGCACGGCGGCAACGCCCAGCACATTCAGTGCATCCTGGATTGACACGATCGGGCGCCGCGAATTGGCTTGCACGCTATTTGCAGTCTTGATCAGGCGACCGACAAAGGCCGGGTCGGTGCGCACCACCTGGGCGAGTTCGGGAATCGAGAGCGTTTCGCGCTGGGTCAGACGAATGACGGCCAGTGCCGCGCCTTTGGGCGACGGCAGATCGCCGGTCGCCTTGAGCTGCTCGTAGCGCTTAAGGTCAAACAAGCCTAATTTGGAGGCCTTGGGCGCGGTGGCGGAATCGGGTATTTTGGCGTTGGTAGGCATGGCTTCGCGTATCATATTCGCATTTATCGAAACCTTGTGCGATGGATCCCGCCCTCAACTTCTGTAGTGTTTGCGGCAGCCCGGTCAGCAACCGCGTCCCACCCGGCGACAATCTGCCACGCGGCGTGTGCGACGCCTGCGGCGCGATCCACTACCGCAATCCGCGCCTGGTCGTCGGCGCCCTGCCCGAATGGGAAAACAGCGTCCTGCTTTGCCGCCGCGCCATCGAGCCGCGCTACGGCAAATGGACCCTGCCCTCCGGGTTTATGGAAAACGGCGAAACCGTCGCCGGCGGCGCGATCCGCGAAACCCTGGAAGAAGCCGGCGCGCGCCTGGAACTCGGGCCGATGTTCACACTGATCAGCGTGCCTTACATCAACCAGGTGCATGTGATTTATCGCGCCCGGCTGCTCGATCTCGATTTCGATCCCGGCGAGGAAACGCTGGAATTGCGTCTGTTCCGTGAAGACGAAATCCCCTGGGACGAGATCGCCTTCCGCACCATCGCGATCAGCCTGCGCCGCTTCTTCGCCGACCGCGCCGCCGGGGCGTTCGGCTTTCATACCCTCGATCTCGAGCTACCGCCCGGTCACCCCGCACCCGCTAGCCCCCCGATTCCGCCGCCTTGAAGACGACCGGCAGGTTGAGCACAAACGCCCGCTGTTGCAGCAGCGGTGGCACCAAGGCGCGCTGTGCCGCCGCATCGATCATACTGAGCGCGGCCGTATCCAGCGCGGCGTGACCGCTACTCTTCGCCAATTCGACACTGATCTCTCGCCCACCTGCCGCAATCGCCAAACGCACGTCCGCCGTACCCGCCCAACCCTCAGCCTGCGCCTGATCAGGGACGCTCTTGAAACGCCGCGCCTCGATCGCCAGGGCCAGCCGATAACCACGCAAGGCGTTCGCATCGAGGCCCGCCGAATCTTGCTCGGATTGAACGCTGGACGTTGCGGTTTCAAGCGACTGCTTGCGTTCGAAGGCCACGGTGGGCGTGGTCGGTGCGGCCGAAAAAGTCGGTGCTGGCGGGACGGCGAGGGCGTCAGGCCGGAGATGGCCCGCAGAGGCTACGGTGCTTACCACGCGCGTTGACGTGTTGGCCTGCGAACTTGGCTTGCTGGTCGGCGCGGCGGGTAGCGCCGTGGCTGGTTCGGCAACCGGACCGTGCAAGCGTGCGTTCAGCCGCGAATCAATCAGCGCCGTGCCGGCACCATCCGGCCAATGCGGCAGGCTGAACCCCATCCCAAGCACCAGCACATGCGCCGCCAGCGACCACAGAAATCCCTGCCGCAGCCGGCGGCGGCCTTCTTGCTTGTATTCGGTTCTTTGTTTTGGCATCCGCGTCTGCTACATTGAACGGCGTTGTCCCGGAGTTTAGTCATCCTCTGAATGATGAGTACGCATCCTTTGATTCTCACGCTGGACCAGTACGGCTCGCCGCATCGCTGGGTGAGCTGGCAGCACGCCTGTGTCTACGTCGCGCGCGACCTCGTGGCCTGGGATGCGGGCGAAGCCTTTTTCACCTTTGTCGGCGGCATCAGCCGCCACACCGGCGAACGCTCCACACTCACCACCAGCAGCATCATTGCCATCCGTGGCCGCGCCCTGACCGGCAAGAGCCTGCTGGCCACCCCACCACTATCAAACCGCGAACTATTCAGCCGTGACCGCCACATCTGTGCCTACTGCGCCAAAGAGCTCCCCGGTCAACGCCTGACCCGCGACCACATCCTGCCCGTCTCCCGCGGTGGCCGCGACACCTGGATGAATGTCGTCACCGCGTGTGTTATATCCGGATCAAAACACTCACTAGTACATCGCGTGAGTGAGTGCCACCCCTGTCGTTGCAATGTTTTCAAGTCGAGGAAAACTCGTGATCCTTACCGGTACGGGTCACTAGTTTGTGGGAAGCGGCCATGGACCACCTGATTTTGGCGGTTGATTGCACAGGGTACCCGTCACATTGGCTCACTTGGCAAGACGCTGTTACGCACGACGTACTAGGCAAGATTGCATACGGGTTCGGCGAACACGAGTTTACGTGCCGGGGCGGTCACAGCCGGGTCACTGGACGCGATTCATTGATTACGCTTAAGAGCATCCTGGTCCTACGTGGACGTAGTCCAGCTTTTTGGGGGCGGCACTCAATTCCGCTGACAAACAGTGCGCTGTTCCGTCGGGATCAATACATGTGTGCATACTGCGGGAAGGTGACACCTCGAGGGCTGACGCGAGACCATATTATTCCGCTGTCCAGAGGTGGATCGGACCACTGGTTGAATGTCTGTGCTTGTTGTCGGATTTGTAACCTTGCCAAGGGATCTCAGACCCTTGAGGAACTCGGTTGGGAGTTGCTGTACCTGCCGTACGCCCCGAACCATCAAGAGGGTCTCATTCTGGAAAATCGCCGCACACTGTCTGACCAGATGGAACTATTACAGACGTTGCTGCCGAAGCACTCGCGCATCCTGCAGGCTGCGTAAGCAGCACTTTTCTTTGGGGGCACTGGAGCGGCGAAAACAATCAGAATCTGATGCCTGCAAACCCTTGGTACGGGGTAGCGATCACCATAAACCGATTGGTAACGTCTGACTTAGCCTCTATGTCTGAATCCGCCATACAAGGTCCATCTCGCCTTCCGGTGAGTCGTCCCCGAAGGCACCAAATTGTAGTTTTCGCCCATCCTTCGTTTTGTACATTTGATTGTGAAAGCTGGTCGGGCTTGACCATATTTCCACGATCTCCTCTGATGTGT
>CAMDMZ010000076.1 GCA_945902805.1 Propionivibrio dicarboxylicus
GCGGGCCATGGCCCGCAGGCTGGATCCCTGCTGATTCATGCTAGCAATCGTCATCCGCTCTTCCGGTTGCAACTGGCGATACTTCGTTTGTTCTTCCATGCGCACACCTTACTCGATCAGGTGTTGCACTTCAGATTTGAGGCCGCCCAACAACCAAAGAGTTGATGGCTCAAATTGCGTTGTTGTTCCCGTTCAAGTACCGCCCCGCGCTGCCACTCAGGATGAAACACCAGAAGACGCTTTTTGGAGGTCGGTACTGAGAGGGGATTCAGTAGATGAGTTTAGGATTTACTTGAAACAATATCCCAATGGACGCCACGTAAGCGAGGCCCGTAGCCGAATCGAAAAGCTAAACGAAAAGATATCAGAACAGAACCCAACGAAAAAGCAAGTTCGCAGACTTACACAAGATCGGCAAAAGGATCAAAAGCGACCGGAATCCCTTGAGTCGATCAGAGACTCAGCTTTGAAAATTCTGAAAATTGCTTACCCTGACTATCAGGAAATCACAGACAGTCCGAACTTCAATAAATGGGTGGAGAGTCTGCCAGCAGTGCGACAAGAGGAAATTCGCACATCGCTCGATCCGAGTTTTGCCATCCGCGTGTTGACAGAATACAAGTCGATCGAGGCACGCAGAGTGGACGCTGAGGCTGAGGCTTTACGCCCAGGCAAGGTGTTCAAGGATTGTCTTGAGTGTCCTGACATGGTGGTGATTCCGGCGGGCACCTTCGAAATGGGGTCACCGTCATCCGAAACCGACCGGAACGACAACGAAGGGCCGCAGCACCGGGTTACGTTGGCCAAAGCCTTTGCGTTGGCCAAGACTGAAATCACCCGTGGCCAGTTTGCCGCCTTTGTCAAAGACAGCGGATATTCCTCAGGAAACGAGTGCAACGTCTTCGAGAGTGGAAAATGGGAAATAAAGAGCGGCAAGAACTGGCGTGATCCGGGCTACACGCAAACGGACAGTCATCCGATGGCTTGCATCAGTTGGGATGATGCCAAGACCTATGCGAGCTGGCTGGCGAAAAAGAGCGGTAAGCCCTACCGCTTGCCCAGTGAGGCGGAATGGGAATACGCCGCCCGCGCGGGGACGAGGACTATTCGTTATTGGGGTGATGATTTGAACAAAGCGTGCACCTATGCGAATGTCACTGACCAGACAAAGTCGCCGTCGGGGCTGGTTTGGGTTAAGAAGCACGAGTGCGATGATGGTCATTGGTTCAGCGCACCGGTGGAGAGTTATCGCTCGAATGCTTTTGGCCTCTACGACATGATCGGTAACGTGTGGGAATGGACTCAAGATTGCTGGAATGGCAACTACAGCGGTGCGCCAAGTGATGGCAGTGCCTGGACGAACGGCGACTGTGGGCAGCGCGTGCTTCGCGGGGGTTCGTGGAGCGGCAGTCCGCAGGTCACCCGCGCCGCCGGCCGCGACAGGGGCGGCACCACGTACCGGAGCGACGGCAGCGGGTTCCGTCTTGCCAGGATGCTTCCGTGAAACGGAAGCTTAAGCCTTGCTTCTTTACCCCTTTACTCGCTGATTGCATGGCGATGGTTGTGACGGAAACGACGCCGAGCTCACATTGTGGGACTGCGCTAACGATGAAACGTATTTTGTTCATTTTTGCTTTGGGTCTGTTTGCCATGACAGCGTTTGCCGCCGAGACGCCGGAAGATGTGTTTTGGAAATCTGTTCGCAAGGCAAATGTATTGGACGAGTATGAGATCTACGTCAAGCAGTATCCGAATGGCCGGTATGTCGCTGATGCTCAAGCTCAAGTTAAATCGCTAAAAGAGATCGATGCAGCTAGGGAGTTAGATCGCCTACAACCTGATTGGCGGATTATTTCCAAGAGTTCAGAATTCAACGAGTGGAAACAATCTCTTTCGGAATCTGAACGATCAGAACTTGAGTCCACTTGGAATCCACGGTTCATTTCCGAAAGAATCGATAAATTCAAGAATAGGAAGCAGGCCGATGAGCTTGCAGTGGAAATAGGAAAAGTTATTGACGTTAATGAGCAGTATGGCTTCTTGGTCGCGAGTGTCACAAGGCAAGTGAAAGTCAATTCAAGAGTTTATATTGATATGAACGGGAAAAGATTATTAGGGCGTGCTGAAAAGCAATCCGGTTCCCGGTTATCTATAACATTAACAGCGGATTTTGTCACTATGCAGGCTCGGGGAAAGCCGGTTTTTATGTTTCACTAACAAATTCTAATCATGTGGAAATTGGCGATTAAATAATCTGGATTGATGGAATGGCACATCGGAATATTTTTGGAAATTATAATTACCTTTTGTTTATTGTGATTCTTGTTGTTGGTTGTTCGTCTCGGCCACCCTCGGCGAGTAGAGAGTCTCTTATGCCAGACTCGATCGCCAAGGGTATTGTGGCCAAATTGTTGGGAAATGACTGGGCTAATGCGCCTTTTTTCTCGCCAGACATCTTTTGCTCGAAAAGTAGTTCAGTAAAATATTATTACGGATACGATAAGATATTTCGTGTTGTATATTTCGAGAGAACAAAGAGGCTACGGATTTCCGCAGGAGACAACCAATGGTTGCCCTGTAGTTATGGGGTTTACTGGAAGGACTCAATCGAGAGGAATGAGGCAATAGCGATTCAAGATGCACTTGTGGGTATGGGGGCTGTACATTTTCAGACTGGTTCTGAAAATTTATTTAAATAAGTTGCCGAATTGTTAATTCAATGGCTACACGGAATTTTATTGGATATCTAAATGCTCAACCAGTTGGTAATTATTTGCTAGTTTATTCGGTGGATGATATTGCATTTATTGAAGTCCGGGTGCCTGTAAATAAAATGGACTGGAAGGGGCTTGGATTGGGTATGTTTTATGATTAAGCAAATATTAATTGCGGCAGTTTCAATCATACTGCCCGGATGCATTGCTACAGTGCCAATTGACACTCAATTCGCCGAGATAATGCCAACTGCTGTTGCACACCAAATCTTGGAAAGAAGGCTCGGGCGAGATTGGGCAACCGATCCCTATGTCGTAAAGGTGGGGTCTTGTGGTACATCTAAGGAACGCGTCCGGGTAAAATTTAATGAAATAAAGAAAATTAGATACAACTCAACCTTAAGCATACTGTTCATACATCGTGACCTACCAATTCTGACGTTGTTTTATGGATGTCTCCAAGTTATGGAGTTCCATAGAATGGATAAGAGCGATGCTGCGGAAGTGACCACAGCACTTAGAGCCCTCGGGGCTTGCACAGCGAAGGAATCAGATTGTTAATCACGAAAGTCTGATGACTTTTTTAAAAGAATTTGTTTTGTCGATGATATAGATGAATAAGGTTAGATGCTTAACTTTATATAAGTTAAGCGACGAAATAAAATGTGGAAATGATGAAACATCTTTTGTTAATTATGGCCTTGGGCCTGTTTGCCTTGATGGCAATTGCCGCCGACACTCCGGAAGATGGTTTCTGGAAATCGGTGAAGAAGAGCGATGTGGCTGAGGAATACCGGCTGTACGTTGAGCAATACCCGAAGGGCAAGTATTTGGGCGAGGCATGGCGGCGGATTGGCCAAATCGAAGGCGAACAAAAGTCGGCGCCGGCGGGACGGCGGGTAGAAACTGAGGCCCGGCGTTTGGGCAAAGTATTTAAGGATTGCGCTGATTGTCCAGAAATGGCGGTTATTCCGGCTGGTAGGTTCCAGATGGGATCAATCGATTTTGACAACGAGATGCCCATCCACAACATCACCATTGGTAATGCATTCGCTTTGGGCAAGACCGAGATCACCCTGCGCCAATGGCGTGCGGTGATGGGCAACGACAATTTATCGTTTGCTAAGATCTGTGATGACTGTGCAGTGCAGGTGACTTGGACCTATGCGCAAGAATTCTTGCGCAAGTTGAGCAACAAGACAGGCAAAACCTTTCGTCTGCCTTCAGAGGCAGAATGGGAATACGCTTGCCGGGCTGATAGCAGGTATGAATACTGTGGCAGCAACGACATCGATGACGTTGCTTGGCATGCCGGTAATAGCCGTAGCAACACCAATCATACGGTAGCTGGCAAGCAGCCTAATGAGTGGGGTTTGTACGACATGAGTGGAAATGTCTGGGAATGGCTGGAAGATTGTAAAAATCTCAACTATCGAGGCGCACCAAGCGACGGAAGTGCATGGCTCAGTGGTGACTGTAGTATGCATATGCAGCGCGGTGGAGCTTCGCATGTCTACACTGGGTTTTCCCGTGCTACTGGCCGCTATGACTCATCTTCTAATTTGATCGGATCGGGTTTCCGTCCCGCCAGGATGCTCCCGTAGCGTCGCGGAATCTACCAACATGTCTTTACCAATCTATTGCTTTACTTGTAAATGTGACTTACTGTTGTAGATGGTTACTATTTCTCGAGTAAGGAACATAAAATGCAAAACCACTCCACCGTTTCCACCAAGGGGCAAGTCACTCTTCCCGCCGCCATGCGTGCCAAATTGGGCATTCAGGCGGGCTCGCGGATTAACTTTGAACTGCGGGGACAAGAGCTTGTCATCAAGGCAGAATTGCCTATGAGTGCCTATTTCGGCTTGCTTAAGGGCCACGATATTGGCGACACCGACATTCCCAAAGAACCGGATCGCGAACTATGAATGTGGTCGATTCGTCTGGATGGATCGAGTTTTTTCTCGGTAGCACCAACGGGCTTCATTTCAAGCCCATCATTGAAGACACTCGCCATCTGCTGGTGCCCGTCATCGCCTTGTATGAAGTCCATAAGCGCTTAAGTCGGAATTTGCCCAGCGAAGTCGTGGCGAATTGTCTTGAGGTTATGCGACTTGGGCGTGTGCTCGAACTCACCGATGCGCGAGCTGTCGCGGCATCGATAACCGCCACCACGCACAGTTTGGCCCTGGCCGACGCCGCCATGTATAGCATGGCGCAGGAACATAAAGCCACGTTGTGGACTCAAGATATTGACTACCAGGGCTTGCCCGGCGTGAATTACATCGCCAAAGGCACATAGTGTTCGGCATCATCATGCTCAGGATAGTTGACGCTCGAAAAGTCGGTGTTGGCGGGACGGCGGTAACGAGGAAATGATGAAACGACTCTTGTTGATACTGACCATTGGCCTTTTTACCGTGATATCGAATGCCGCTGACACGCCGGAAGATGGTTTCTGGAAGTCGGTGAAGAAGGGCGCCGCGATTGAAGAGTATCGGGCCTACCTTGAAAGCTTTCCCAAGGGCAAATACGTTGGCCAGGCGCGGGCTGCTATCGAAGCGATGGAAGCGGCGCGAACCCCGCCTGATCCAGCAGAAGCCACCTTTTGGGCCGACGTAAAGGCCAGTAAGCAAAAAGCCTTTTACGTAGCCTATCTTGAGCAGTTTCCGCGCGGACGGCATGTGGCGGACGCCAAGAGTGCAATAGCCCAATTGGAGGCAGATGAACGGCAGGCACAAGCCCGCGTTAGTGAGCAGCGACGGGTGGCTGAAGCGAAAGCGGCAGCCGATGCCAAACTTGCTGCGGAACAGGCTGACCAAGAAAAAACTCGTACCGAGCTGGCTGATTGGGAACGTGCCAAAGCGATCAATACCTGGTTGGGTTACGCAGAATTTATCGGAAAGCGACCAGAGGGTCGGTTTGTCACTTTGGCGAAACTCACGCAGAGCAAGTTACCTTTGCAGCCTGGGATGACGTTCAAAGATTGTCCTGAATGCCCCGAGATGGTGGTGATTCCCGCCGGGAGTTTCGAGATGGGTTCGAACAGTGGTAGTAGCGACGAAAAGCCTGCCCATAGCATCAAGATTGGCAAAGCCTTCGCGCTGGCCAAGACTGAAGTGACCCAAGCTCAGTGGAAAGCCATCATGGGCAGCAATCCAAGCCACTTCGCAAGCTGTGGCGACAATTGCCCTGTTGAAAAGGTGAATTGGAACGATGCGCAAGACTATGTGCGTAAGCTGAGCCAGAGGACCGGCAAGACCTACCGATTACCCAGTGAAACTGAATGGGAATACGCCTGCCGTGCGGGAGGAACGCACATCTACTGCGGCAGTAATGACGTGGATAGCGTGGCGTGGTACTACAAAAACAGTGGCAGCAAGTCTCATGGGGTGGCAAGTAAGCAGGCCAATGCCTGGGGCTTGGCCGACCTGAGCGGGAATGTGTGGGAATGGACGGAGGACTGTTATCACACCGACTACAGTGTGGCACCAAGCGATGGAAGTGCATGGACTACGGGATGTTTCCAAGATCGACGCGTTTTACGTGGTGGTTCGTGGACCGGCATCTCGCAGTTTACCCGTGCCACCTACCGCAACGCGGACCGTTCGGAGAGCAGGGACAGTAGTAGCGGTTTTCGTCCTGCCAGGATGCTCCCGTGAATTGGATGTTTCTGCGCTCCTTCTTTATCCCTAGATCAATTGTTTGCATGGGGATAGTTACCGAGGAAGAGGCACCAAGTGCAAATTGCTGGAATGCGCTACCGATGAAACATTTCTTGTTCATTCTGGCCTTGGGCCTGTTTGCCATATCGGCAATTGCCGCCGATACGCCGGAAGATATTTTCTGGAAATCAGTGACCAGAAGTGACGTGGTTGAGGAATATCGACTGTACGTTGAGCAATACCCGAAGGGCAAGTATTTGGGCGAGGCATGGCGGCGTATTGGCCGAGCGGAAGCCAACGTCGCCAAGCCGGCACCACTGATTGCTGAGCGCTATAAGAACAATGGGGATGGCACAGTGACAGACATCATCACCAAACTTCAGTGGATGCGCTGTTCTATGGGCCAAAGTTGGAATGGTTCCACCTGTCTTGGCAAGACCAATGAGTACAAATGGGAAGAAGCCCGGCAGTTAAGTAGTAACTTTGCCGGTTATACAGACTGGCGTCTGCCGAAGATCGAGGAATTGCGCAGTCTGGCTTATTGCAGCAGCGGGAAACCCAAAACTTGGAGCGAAGGTGAGATGTGTGAGGGCGATTTCCAGCTTCCTACGATTATTGTCGAAGCTTTTCCCAATACGCCTAGTTCGTATTTCTGGTCGGGTTCGCCCTACGCCGGCAGTTCGAACCTCGCTTGGGGCGTGAGTTTCAGCGTTGGCGGCGCCTACTACGTCAGTCGCTACGGCAGCGATTCCGTTCGGCTCGTGCGCGGCGGACAGTGATTTTGGCCCTTTGCTATGAAAGGTCGGCTCTGGCGGTACGGCGATAGGGATAAAAAGATGAAACGAATTTTCCTGACGGTGACTTTGGGTCTCTCAATCCTCATTCCATCTGGCGTACAAGCCGACCCGAAAGAAGACGGATTCTGGAGTTCCGTGTCCAAAGGCAATGTTGCCGAGGAATATGAGCTTTACCTGGATCAGTATCCCAAAGGCAAGTATGTTCCAGAAGCCAAGCGGAGGCTGGATAAGCTTAAAGGGAAAGTGAGCGGATCAGAGTTGCCGGAACCTGTGGCGCGAACTGGTGTCGATGCCACGCCGGAAGACATCCTCTGGGCCACAGTGAAGCAGAACCATCGCGCCGAGGAATACCAAGCGTATCTGCAAGCGTACCCTCAGGGGCGCTTTGTTCAGGCGGCCAAAGTCCAGATGCAAAAGCTGGTGCGCGAAGGTGAAGAGGCTACACGGAGGGCTGATGACGAAGCTTGGCGGTTTGCTGAATTGCTTGGGAGTTCAGTGGCCCTGCAACGCTACCTCGATGCTTATCCCCAAGGGCGCCATCGGGGTAAAGTCGGACCGCTGCTGGAGCGAGCGCGTCAAAAAGAGGTGCGAGAAGCGGAAGATACAGCTTGGAAAGCGGCCGAAGCAAAAGGCGATTTTGATAGCTACAAGGCTTACGGCGATGCTTACCCGAAAGGCGCGTATCAACCCTTGTTGCAGCTCCGGCTCAATACCTTGGAAAGCAAGGAATGGGCGGTGGCGGAATACACGACGAGTCGAGTGGCACTGGAGAGATTTACTACGCGGTATCCGAACGGGCGCTATGTCGCGCAAGCCAAAGCAGTGCTTGCGATATCGGCTGCCTTGATATCGGATCGTTACCAAGATAATGGTGATGGTTCAGTGACTGATGTCAATACCAAACTTCAGTGGATGCGGTGTGCGATTGGGCAAGCATGGAGCGATTCCACCTGTAAAGGTGAAGCGACCAAATACAAATGGGACGAAGCCCGCCAATTGCGGAGCAACTTTTCGAAATATTCAGATTGGCGGTTACCGACAATTGAAGAGTTGCGCGGGTTGGTCTTCTGCAGTAGCGGGAAACCCCAAAGATGGAGCAACGGCGAAGTATGTCAAGGTTCTGTGTTCCAGCGGCCAACGATTGTGGTCGAGGTTTTTCCAACTTCAAATTCCTACTTTTGGTCAGGATCATCCAACAATTTGAATGCAGGTCAGGCATGGGGCGTGTATTTCGGAAATGGTTATGCCGGGGGTAGCAATATCGGCAGTGGAGCTTATGTGCGGCTTGTACGTGGAGGTCAGTGATTCACCACTTTGATCCCAAAAGTCGGTGCATGCTCTTCGACGATTAGCTGAAATCGAGAACAATATCGGTAGAACCAAGAAAATGAAAATAGGTAACGTGATAGCGATTCTAGGTTTATCGATGCTTATCTCATCAGTGGTCCGCGCCGACCCCAAAGAAGACGGATTCTGGAGTTCCGTGTCCAAAGGCAATGTCGCAGAGGAATATGAGCTTTACCTGGATCAGTATCCCAAAGGGAAATTTGCGCTAGAGTCCAAGCGGCGACTGGAAAGGCTCAAAGGGAAAGTGATCGGAGCAGAGTTGCCCGAGCCTGTAGTTCGAACGGGCGCAGACGCCACGGCGGAAGACGTCCTCTGGGCCACCTTGAAGCAGAATCATCGCATCGAGGAATACCAAGCGTATCTGAAAGCTTACCCTCAGGGGCGTTTTGTTCAAGCGGCCAAAGCCCAGTTGCAGAGGCTGGTGCGCGAAGGTGAGGATGCTGCACTGAAGGCAGACGATGAAGCATGGCGGTTTGCTGAAGTGCTCGGAAGTTCCGAGGCGATGCAGCGATATCTCGACGCATATCCCCAAGGACGCCATCGCGTTAAAGCTAGCCCCCTTTTGGAACGAGCTCGCCAAAAAGAGGCGCGTGAAGCGGAGGATTCTGCTTGGAAAGCGGCCGAAGCAAAAGGCGAATTTGATAGCTACAAGGCTTACGGCGATGCTTACCCGAACGGCGCGTATCAACCCTTGTTGCAGCTCCGGCTCAATACCTTGGAAAGCAAGGAATGGGCGGTGGCGGAATACACGAAGAGTAGAGCGGCGTTGGAGCGATTTATCAAACGATATCCGCAAGGTCAGTATTTAGCTCAGGCACAGGTGAAATTTGCAACCTTGCCAACGCCAAAACAAATTGCCAATCGCTACCAAGACAATGATGATGGCACTGTGACTGACTTCAAGAACAAACTGCAATGGATGCGCTGCGCTGTGGGGCAGGCTTGGGATGGATCCACCTGTCAGGGCACTGCTGACAAGCATACGTGGGAGGCTGCACGCTTGATGAACAGCAATTTTGGCGGTTATTCAGGCTGGCGGCTGCCAAAAATCGAAGAATTGAAGTCACTGCTGTATTGCAGCAGCGGAAATCCCACGACGTGGAGCGATGGAAAACCCTGTGAGGGAGCATATCTACGTCCTACGATTAACTCTTACGCATTTCCCAATACGCCTACCGCATCTTTCTGGTCGAGTTCATTCGACGACCACTTTCCGGCACACGCTTGGTTCGTCGTTTTTGGAAATGGTGATGCACTTACCGGTTATAAGGGCGGTACCTACCACGTTCGACTCGTACGCAACGGGCAGTAATTTTTCGCTTGATTCAAAAGTCAGCGCTGGCGTCGCCATCGATGCCGACGTCACGCAGTACAATTAATACATGCAAATACCCGGCTATACGATCGAGCGCGAGTTAGGGCATGGTGGCATGGCTACCGTGTATCTGGCGGTTCAGGATTCACTGGGAAGGCCAGTGGCGTTGAAGATCATGTCGCCAGCCTTGGCGGCAGATCGCACCTTTTCTGAGCGCTTCTTAAAGGAAGCGCGCACCATCGCACAGTTATCGCACCCCCACATTGTTGCCGTCTACGACGTGGGTGTGGCGGGGCATGATCACTATCTGGCGCTCGAATATGTGGGTGCTGGTGATCTGAAATCGCATATCCGGCATGGTGCCCGGCCACCCGCGGAAGCTTTTAAGATCGTCCGCGATATTGCATCCGCCCTGGGTTACGCACACTCGAAGGGCTTTGTTCATCGGGATGTAAAACCAGAAAACGTCCTTTTCCGGGATAACGGGACGGCAGTGCTGACTGACTTCGGTATTGCTCGAGCGGTGAGTAGCGGTACCCGAATGACCGGCATGGGGATGAGTATCGGCACCCCGCACTACATGAGTCCGGAGCAAGCACGCGGCAAGGATGTCGATGGGCGGGCGGACATCTACGCGCTGGGCATCGTGTTGTACGAAATGCTCACCGGGAAGGTGCCGTACGATGCCGAAGAAACGTTGGCGATCGGCATCATGCATGTTTCCGAGCCAGTTCCGACGTTGCCACAGCCGCTATCCGGTCATCAGGCGCTGTTGGACAGAATGCTGGCTAAAGACCCGGCGAATCGCTTCAATACCGCCGAAGCGCTGATTGAAGCCATCGACAAACATGACCCCAACGCAAAACCCCGAAACAGCGGTATGCGGGCGATTACGAAAGCGCTGTCTTCATCGTCTACCCATAGCGAAACAGCGAAACCGACGACATCCGGCGCTGGGTTGAAATGGGCCGTCATCGGGGGAATCGCGGCTGTTGCTGCGTTGGGAACGGTGTGGGCGATTCAGAATAGCGGTAAGGCGATTCAAGGTGGGGGAGGTGGTGGCGCGGTGGTGGCATCATCACCAAAGAGTGCGCGCCCAACGGACCTGGAAGTTGCTTTGGCGAAGCCCAATACGAACGCACCCGCTGCTGTCGAGCATCAGATGCCTGACCCAGAACCTGCAGCGCCAATACCCAAAGCTATCACCCCCGTCAAACCGCCACCGGTAAAGTCGGGTAATCCGTTTGATCAATTCGACGTCGCTGACACTGCTATCACCCCGGCCAAAACGCCGCCGGTGAAGTCGGAAGTGCCGAATAAACCCGATCCCGCAAAAGTAGAACTGGCCGCTTGGGAGGCTGCACAAGCCAGCAATTCAGCATCGGGTTATCAAAAATATCTCAACAAGTACCCCTCGGGAACCTATGCGGCCTTGGCCAAACTTCGCATGGACAAAGTCGCTCCCGATCCTGCTAAAGCCGATCTTGCAGCGTGGACCGCTGCCCAAGAAGCCAACACACTGGTGGCCTATCAGAAATACGTCAAGACCTATCCTGAGGGTACTTTCAATATTTTGGCGCGGAATCGCATCAGCAAGCTTGAAGGGAGCGGCATGAGTGAGCCACAGGCGTGGGAAACGGCAGAGCGCGCCAATAGCCGCATAGGCTATGAGCGTTTCTTGCAAGCGCATCCCAGCAGCGCTTATGCCACTTTGGCCAAAGCGCGATTATCGCGTCTGTAATTGTTGGACGATCGATGCATTCGCGTTGGCGATCACTGATAGTTGTCGTCGGTGTGGGCATCGCAATTTTCTTCGGGCAAGGGGTGATCGGGGCCGAGTCTGCCGAGGATGTTTTCTGGACATCGGTAAGAAAGACGGACTCCCTCGAAGAATATGAGATCTATATCGCCACCTTCCCCAAGGGAAAATACTTGGACGTGGCGAGAACTCGCATTGAGTTGATGCGGGCACGCGAAACGGCTAATAAAGAAGCTGGGGATCAAGAGGCAAAAAAAGCTCAAGCTGAGGAGCAACCTCGTGCCGAAGCCGACCATTGGGAACGTATCCGGGTTGGCGGGGACATTTCTGGATTTCAAGAATTCGTCGCGACCTATCCATCCAGCCGCTATGTTCCTGAAGCCCAGCAGAAACTTGTAGAGCTTCGACGTACTGAAGCCGTAAAAGCCGCAGAAGCAGAAAAGCGACGCCCCGGTAAGGTGTTCAGGGACTGCCAGGAATGCCCTGAAATGGTCATTCTTCCCACGGGATCCTTCCGGATGGGCTCTCCTGAGTCCGAGTCTTGGCGTGAAACCGATGAAGGGCCGCAGCATCAAGTGACTATTAGCTATCCACTTGCCGTTGGAAAGTATGAGGTAACGTTTGAAGAATGGGCAGCATGCTCAAACGATAAAGTTCGATCATGTGAGTGGTACGACCCCCCAGATTCTGGTTGGGGGCGTGGTCGTATGCCCGTGACCAATGTGTCTTGGGATCACGCACAGAACTATGTGACCTGGCTTTCCGGGAAGACCGGCAAGCCGTATCGGCTTTTGTCTGAGGCTGAGTGGGAGTATGCCGCAAGGGGCGGGACTTCCTCCCCCTATTCAGTTGGGGACTGCCTCTACGCAGACCATGCAAACTTTTCGACAGTTTCGTTGAAGGTGCTGTCGAAGGCGTTGATTTCCATCTTTAGTGCGGGTAGCCAAGGTAAAACGAGTTGCCAAGATAAGCCTGGAAGCCAGCCGGGAAAAGCCGTTAAGGTTGGAAGTTATCCAGCCAATTCGTTTGGCTTACACGACATGATGGGCAATGTGTTGGAGTGGGTTCAAGACTGTTGGGAGAAGACTTACTCCGCTGCACCTACGGATGGCAGTGCCTATGCTCCAGCAGGCTGCCTTATGCATGTGCGGCGCGGTGGGGCTTGGGACGAAGGTACTGCCCGTTTGAGGTCTGCGGCACGCAGTTACTCGGTGCCTTTGGCAACACCCTATTCGCAAAGTGTGGGGTTTCGTGTCGCGTTGACGCTCGGCAAAGACTAGGCAAGTTTGGTTGGGTTGCCGGATGGGACGGGGCTCTTGGGAGGCCCAGAGTTACGCGGTGTGTTAAGCAGGCCGCCGAGTTCGATACGAAGTCACGGGCGAAAAGCAGCAGCGGGAGTGGTGCGAATTCCAAAAGATGCGGGACGACCGGGAAGGTGCGACGAACGGAATCACCTGGAGCCAGAACTTGGCCCCCTCTGTCTTCTCCAGGTACATCCTGCGGCCCTACGCCCTTTGAGCGATGCCTGCCGCTACTGGTTTTGGTTTTGATTCCATTGCGTCGTCTAGCTTTATCAGGGTATCGATCATCCGTTTCACAACTGCCGCGTCGAACTCTTCCGCCTGACCTTCCTCGTGGGTTCCCTTATTGAGGTAGTTCCACTCG
This sequence comes from Propionivibrio dicarboxylicus, assembly GCA_945902805.1. GTDB lineage: Bacteria > Pseudomonadota > Gammaproteobacteria > Burkholderiales > Rhodocyclaceae > CAMDMZ01. The sequence continues at coordinate 13,263 of CAMDMZ010000076.1, forward strand.
ATCTTGTGCTTTTCGCCTTGTCCGAGAATCTCTGCTAGGTGCGGTACGGCTTCCTTAAAAACTACCACTTCGGTCCTGTCGAGGAAGTTGTGGAGCCCGGTAGCAAGGCTCATGAGGTCAGGTAGGCCCGGCCCTCTCATTCCGATATTGATTTGCGCTGACAAGCTTTTGGCTGCTATCTTTTTCCAGAGCTTGTTGAGCAGTTCTTCGAACGACTTCCGGGTGTAACTTAACGAATCGCGAATCCGCCCGTCGTCGAAACTCTTCGATGCCACGGTGAGGTAATGCCGGGGGGTATCGAACTTGACGTTGATTTTCTTCGCCGCGACCGGCAGAAGGAAATCAATGCGTGTTACGGTTTCCTTGTACTCCTTCATCGGCACGGCATTTTCAAGGCGTTTCACGAAATCCTCCCCGTGAGTCGTGATGATGAGCTGCCTCTTACCGATTTCCTCCGGATTCAGAATGATTTCGATAATTGCACCCCGGTGCTCGTCGTCGATCGAGTTCACCACGTCGTCGAAAATTAGGAAGGGAAGGTCGTCGCGCATCATTTTGGCCAGCAGGATCGCCAAGCCGAGGCAGCGGATATGCCCTTCGCTAAGAACCTGGAGCGCATCGCATTTTTCCCCGGTCTCGAATTCGATGTCGAGTTTCCCGCCAGGCGCCGTAGGGAGCGACAGAGATTTCAGCTTGTCTGACTGGTGGTCATACTTGTTGATCTCGTTGTAGAGCTTTAGCGTTTTTTCGTTCAGGTCTTCCGCCAATAACAACGGGAGCGCGGCGTTGTAATCGAGCAGTTTCTTACGGAACGTTGCGTATGCGCCGCAGTACGCCTTATTCCTCTCTACTCCCGGCCTTTCGGCCTCGGCCTCCTTGATGAGGGTTTCGTTGTCGGCCTTGAACTTATTGATCGCCTGCTTCGCCTCGCCCTCGCTCTTGGCGTTCGCAGTCCCAATCGTGGAAATGGCGACGATTTCCTCCAATTCTTTCGCGATAGCCGCATTTTCAGTTTCGAATGTCTTAATAGACACCTGCGACTCCGCCACGGACAAATTGAACGCCAGCAAGGCGTCTTTCAGTGAAACCAGGAGTTCCTTCTTGGTCTCTACTTCAGCGAGGAAGGCGTGGATGCCGTCAAGTTCCATCGCACCGGAGCATCTGGCGCAAAACTCCTCAACGTCGTCAGTTTTTACGAATCCGATAGCTTGGGTGCGAATTCCAAGGCAAACTGGACAGTGATTCCAAGGCAATCTGGACACTGATTCCAAGGCAAACTGGACAGTCGAATGTAATAACGTAGCGCGCGGGATAACCGTGGCACCCTCGGTAGATTTGTCGGGGCCCACATGGCAAATATC
>CAMDMZ010000077.1 GCA_945902805.1 Propionivibrio dicarboxylicus
AAGCTTGCTGCCGCAGCGAAGCCGGTGCCAGCGACCAAAGTGGCGAAACCAGCTCCTGTCGCCAACACCGAGACGTCTGCCAGCGTCGCCAAACCGGCAAAGAAAACAGTGGCGGCCGCCGTCAAATCTTCGCCGGCGGCATCCAAGGAAAAGCCGATTCGGCGTGTTTACAAAGGGATCCGCCTCAGCCCGAACCTGGGGCCGGTGCACGATTCAAGGCTTGAAGTGATGGTCGCCCCAGAGCCCATCATGGTTGCCGCTGCAACCACTGTTGTGCCGGCGGTCGAGCCGAGCGCGGCACCGAAAAAGCTTCTCTTGAAGCGTCAGCCAATCACTGCGCCGGTGGTGGAAGTCGCACCGGTTGTGGCGCCAAAGAAGGTTCTCTTGAAGCGTCGGCCAACGGATTCGCAGACGGCGCCGGCGCCGCAAGCCATGCCAGTTGTCGCCAAGCGTTCGCGGATGGCGGCGGTTTGGGCTGCGTTACGCTTTCCGTCGGCGTGGGTAGTGGCAACCTGGGCGGTGTTGGCGGTCTTCATGGGTAGCGTTGCTTACTCGAATCAGCACGAGTCGGATCCAGCCACGGTTGCACCGCTCGCCGCGCAAGCGTCAGTACCGGCAACGCCCAATGGATCAACGGCATCACAGGCGCCAGGCATCCATCATGCGGTGGCTTATCAGGCCGAGCTTACGCGGTCGGGTGTCACCGGGCATTACAACTACCGCTAGTGTTAGCCGGTTAAGGTGCCGTGAGGGTCTTTTCGATACGACGCGCAAAGACCTTCATTTCCTTCACCGCCTGAATATCCCCGCGCGACTCGGCGACCGTAATGCCTTGCCGGTAGGCGGCCAACGCAGCGGTTGGATCGCCGGCATCCAGCAGCGCTTTTCCCAGTAATTTCCACGCGGCGGAATACTTTGGGTCACGGGCCACGGCTTCCTGCAGATGTTCAGCGGCTTCGGCCGGACGGCTCAGCTTCAAGAGTTCGTTGCCAAGCGAAAAACGCAAAAGCGCTCCGTCGCGTGGGCCGTTCAGCAGTCGTAGCAGGGGTTCGATCGCGCTCATGGATGTCAGATGAGGGCACTTCCTGTCGAGTCAAGCGGGAGCAAGCGGGATAGCAAGCAACGAGACGCGCCGCCGCAACTGCTAAACTGCGCCGTCCCGATCACGCTGATCGCCTTCCCCAACTTCATACCCCATAGTGCTTTCATCTACTTCCGACGCCATGAGCCGCGACGAGAAGCGCGCTGGCGCTTCACTTGCCGCAATCTTCGCCTTGCGCATGCTGGGCCTGTTTCTCATCTTGCCTGTGTTCTCGGTCTATGCGCAGACCATTCCCGGCGGCGATAACCTGACCCTGGTCGGAATCGCCTTTGGCGCTTACGGGCTGACGCAAGCCTTTTTCCAGATTCCGTTCGGAATGGCGTCCGATCGCTTTGGTCGCAAACGCGTGATCGTCGTGGGGCTCTTGATGTTTGCGCTGGGATCGGCGGTGTCGGCCATGGCGCCGGATATCTATTGGATGATCGCCGGCCGCATCCTACAAGGCGCCGGGGCGATCTCGGCGGCGGTGACCGCGCTGGCCGCCGACCTGACGCGTGAACAGCATCGGACCAAGGTGATGGCGATGATCGGTTCCTCGATCGGCGTGGTTTTCGCCATCTCGCTGGTGGCCGCGCCGACGCTGTACGGCCTGATTGGGATGAGCGGCATCTTCTGGATGACGGCCGCCTTGTCGCTCGGTGCCATCGCTCTACTCGGTACCGCCGTCCCGCCAGCACCGACTTTTCCGCCCGGTCCCAAGGTTCCCTTCATGGAAGTCTTGAGCAACACGCAGTTGCTGCGCCTGAATTTCGGCATCTTTACGCTGCACATGACGCAGATGGCGATGTTCATCGTCGTCCCCAGCGCTCTGGTCGCTGCCGGTCAGCTGCCGGTGGCGCAACACTGGAAGGTCTATCTGCCGGCGGTGCTGGTGTCGTTTGTGCTGATGGTGCCTGCCATCATCATCGCCGAGAAGCGCGGCAAGATGAAAGAGGTGTTCGTCGCCGCAGTCGCTCTGCTACTGCTGACACAGGTGGGGTTCATGTTCGGCACCGGCAGCTTGACCGGGCTGGCGGCGGCCTTGCTGAGCTTTTTCGTCGCCTTCAATATTCTGGAAGCCACGCTACCGTCGCTGATTTCGCGCATTGCTCCAGCGCGGGCCAAGGGCGCGGCATTGGGCGTGTACAACACGACTCAGGCGCTGGGGGTGTTTTCCGGCGCGCTGGCAGGTGGCTGGCTGACCAAGCATCATGGCCCGACGGCGGTGTTCGTCGGCGCGGCGCTGATGGCCGGAATCTGGCTGTTCCTGGCCGCGACCATGCCGCCAGTGGCGCCGCGCAAACCTGTCGTGCCGGCCCATGGCATACTGGAACCCAAGACCTGAGTTGACACAATTCGATACAAGGAGACGATAACAATGGCATCGGTTAATAAGGTAATTCTGGTAGGTAATCTAGGCAAGGATCCCGAAACGCGCTTCACCGCGTCGGGTGAAGCGATTGCAAATATCACCTTGGCGACGACCGATACGTGGAAGGACAAAGCCAGCGGCGAAAAGAAGGAGGCGACGGAATGGCATCGTGTCGCATTCTTCGGCAAGCTGGCCGAGATCGTTGGTCAATACCTGAAGAAGGGACGCCAGATCTACGTCGAGGGTTCGCTGCGGACACGCAAATGGACCGACAAGGAAGGGCAGGAGCGATACACCACTGAGATCATCGCCAGCGAAATGAAGATGCTCGGTTCGCGCGAGGGGATGAGCGATGCGCCGCCGCGCGAAAGTGGTGGCGGTGCCCGCCCGGCAGGTAGCAGTGCACCGCAACGTGCCCCGGCACCCGCACCGGCCGGTGGCAGCAACTTCAACGATTTTGAAGACGACATTCCGTTCTGATCATGACGGTCAAACTACTCGCGCTGTGTGGCAGTGCGCGTCAGGATTCGATCAACGCGCGTCTGCTCAAGGTGGCGGTGACAGCGGCGCGGACGGCGGGTGCCGACGTGACCGAGTTCGCGCTGACGACCGATCTGTTGCCCCTGTTCGATGAGGACCGTGAAGCGGCCAATGGCATACCGGCGGCGGCACTGGCGCTCAAGGTCGCCTTTCAGGGTCACGACGGCTTGCTGATTGCATCACCCGAATACAACGGATTTTTCACGCCGTTGCTGAAAAACGCCATCGATTGGGTGTCGCGCCCCGTGGCCGGCGCGCCGTCGCCGTTTGCCGGGAAAACGGCGGCCTTGTTCGCCGCCTCCGCTGGCGGTCTGGGTGGCATTCGTGGCTTGCCCCATTTGCGCTTGTTGCTGTCCAATCTGGGTGTCCATGTTGCCGCCGGGCAACTGGCTCTGGCGCGGGCGGACCAGGCCTTTGGCAGCGACGGAATACTCGCCGACGCAGGTCAGCAGGCGCTGCTCCAGACTTGCGTCACCGATCTCTTGCGCTTGACTGCGGGTTTGCACAGGATCTGAGTTCGGCTTGAGCAAATCTCTGCGCCAGGTTTCCCTGCGCGATTTGTTTCTGGTGGTGATGCCGCTGGTTCTGCTGGCAGCGCTGGCGTTCTGGGCAGCGGCACAGTTCATCAAGCCGGCACCGCCGTCGCGATTGGTGCTGAGTACCGGTGGCGAGGCCGGTGCCTATCATCGTTTTGGCACTCTCTACAAAGATGTATTGGCGCGTTATGGCATCGAGCTGGTGCTCAAGCCATCGGCCGGCGCCAGCGAAAATCTCGGTCGCCTACGTGATCCGTCGTCCGATGTTGATGTCGCATTCATTCAGGATGGAACTGCGCGCTACGCAGAGGGCGATGAACTGGAGTCGCTCGGTCAGTTCTACCATGAGCCGTTATGGGTGTTCTATCGCGCCGGGCTCGCCGCCAGGCCGCTGGACTCGATCGGTGCGCTGAAAGGCCACCGGATCGCCATCGGTGCAGATGGAAGCGGTACCCAGCATCTGGCACTGCAACTCCTGGCGGCGAACGAGATGACCGCGCAGAACACGCGGCTGATCGAAGAAGGCGGTCTGTCTTTGGTAGAAAAACTCGGTCGCGGCGAGATCGATGCCGTGATCACGGTCGGCCCGACGCAATCCGGTCTCGTTTGGTCCTTGCTCTACAACAAGGATGTGCGATTGATGAACATCGCCCGTACGGCCGCTTACGTGCGGCGCTTTCCCCATTTGGCGGAGCTGAGCCTGCCGCGTGGTGCGATCGACCTGGTGCGCGACATTCCGGCCGAGGACATGCGCGTGCTGGCGCCGATGGCGACGTTATTGGTGCGTAGCGAGACGCATCCTGCGCTGATCGATTTGTTGATGCAGGCGGCGGCAGAGGTGCATGGCGCACCCGGCGTGTTCCAGCGTCAGGGCGAGTTTCCTCGTGCCGGACACAGCGATTTTCCGCTATCGCGTGAAGCGGACCGCTACTACAAATCGGGCAAGCCCTTCTTGCAGCGTTACTTGCCGTTCTGGGCGGCGACGCTGGTTGATCGCATGGTGGTGATGCTGGTGCCCCTGCTGGCGGTGTTGCTACCCTTGTTCAAGTTCGCACCGTCGCTCTACGGCTGGCGCGTGCGCTCGCGCATTTACAAACGCTACGGTGAGCTGAAGTTTCTCGAATCCGAGCTTGACGAAATGCCGTTGCGCCACAGTCGAGATGAGTGGTTGCAGCGGCTGGATGCGATCGAACGTGGCGTTAATCGGATGCCGACACCGCTGGCTTTCGCCGATATGCTCTATACCCTGCGGGTACACATCCGTCTGGTGCGCGACAAGCTGGAGGCCATCGATGCCGCCGTCCCGCCAGCACCGACTTTATAGGGCGCGGATTTTCCCAAGCAGCGCCGTCGTAGAGCGCTCATGCCGGAACGGAATCGAATGCACCCGGCCACCCCAGCCGGTGACTTCGGCATAGCCAACAATCTTCTCGACCGCCCAGTCGCCGCCCTTGACCAGTACGTCAGGCTTGGATTCGAGGATGCGTTGCAATGGCGTGTCTTCATCGAACCAGGTCACCAGCGTCACGCACTCCAGCGCGGCGAGCAAAGCCATTCTGTCGGCAAGCCCATTTACCGGCCGGTCATCGCCCTTGCCCAGACGCTTGACCGAGGCATCCGAATTCGCCGCGACCAGCAATCCAGCACCTAGCGCGCGGGCTTGCGCCAGATAGGTGACATGGCCTCGATGCAGGATGTCAAAACAGCCATTGGTAAATACCAGTGGGCGGGGTAGCGCCGCAAGTCGCGTCGGCAGGTCAGCGGGCGCGACGATCTTGGCTTCGAAGGCGGGGGCAGGGTAGTCCATGAATGTGATTGTACGGGGCATCGTCCCGCTATATCGGACGCACCGCTGACTCTGACATACTCGCACATCTTCACGTCCGCCGTCCCATCGTTCCCGCGTATTGCTCTATGACTACCGCCAGCGTTCTGCGCCTGATCTTCTTGTCCGCCATCTGGGGAGCGTCCTTCCTGTTCATCCGGATCGGGGTCTCGGTGCTGGAACCATCGTTATTGATATTCGTCCGGGTGGCGCTGGCGGCGGTGTTTTTGTTCATTGTCGGCGCGTATCTCAGGAAGTCGTTTGACGCCCGCGCGAACTGGCGTCATTACCTGGTCCTTGGTTTTTTCAATTCGGCATTGCCCTTTTTGTTGTTTGCATTCGCTGCCAAGACAATTTCGGCCTCTTTACTCTCGATTTTGAACGCGACGGCGCCTATCTGGGGCGCTGCCATAGGCGCAGCCTGGACTCGAAGTCTGCTGGCACCCAAGGCCATGATCGGTTTGTTGCTGGGCGTGATCGGTGTAGCGTTGCTGGCCGGGATCGAAACGCGCTCGCTGCCGCCGGGCGGGGGCGTGGCGATCATGGCGGCCTTGGGCGCGGCGTTTTCGTATGCCTTGGCGACGATGTATGCCAAATCGGCAAAGGCCGTCGAGCCGTTTGCCAACGCGCATGGCAGCATGTGGGCCGCCTGCCTGCTGATCGCGCCGGGACTGCTATTTTCTCCCTTGCCGGCCACTGTTCCGGGCATGGGTGTGATTGCGGCGGTGGTGGCGTTGGGTGTGCTCTGTAGCGGGGTGGCCTATTTGCTTTACTTCCGTTTGATCGCAGACATCGGCGCCACCTCCGCATTGACAGTCACTTTTCTGATCCCGGTTTTTGGCGTCTTGTGGGGGCGTATTTTCCTCAATGAGACGGTCGATTGGCATACTTTTGTTGGCGCGGCGATTGTGCTGGCGGGAACGGCGCTGGCGACGGGTTTCTCGATCACTGCGGTGTTCCCGGCTTTGAGGGAAAGAGAAGGAGTCGGTTAGTCGATGGGTCGGGCTTGCCGGGACATCGACCGCTTACCCGCTCACATCAGTTGCCAAAGAAGTCATATGAAAGCTGGAACTGAATCCCAGAATCCTGCAAGGTGCCACGACCAAGGGTCACGTTTGCAGACTTTGACAGCGGGTGGGCAACCGAAAGATTCGCTTCGTATGCTCCCCAGCGCCAGCGCAGGCCGATGCCTGCCGAGGTGATGCTCGACGTTTCCTGTCCGATGTTTCGACCAACGCCGTGGTCGATGAAGGGAACGATGCGCATTGGCGTGAGGGGCGATGTCGTCGGCGAGATCGGAATCTCGAATTCCAGGTTGATGATGTGGCCCCGGTCGCGGATTAGTTGATTCTCGCGGAAGCCGCGGACCGTATGCAATCCGCCAATCGAAAGTCCATCCATTGCCAGCATCCGCGAGGAGGCATGTTGCCGTGTCAAACGGGCGGCAAGTTGCACGCCTCCATCATTCAGTCGCCGGATGTATTGCACTTGCGCCAGCCAGTTCTGGTAAGAGCTGGCTGCGCGGCTGTTGTCCTGGAGGACAGGTGCCAGATTCAGATTGTTGCGCGATGCAGAAAACGTGGAACGTAGCGCGATGACTTGCTGCTCTGACCGATAGGTGTATTCCTGCCAGAAACGGCTGGTACCCACCGTGACTCGTCCGTCTGCTTCGCCTGCCACGAAGGAAAACGGCTGTCCGCCGAGCCAGGTCTGATTTACGCGCCAGGAATGGCTTGCACCAATTGCCAGTCGGTGACGAAGGTTCTCGAACAACTTGTGGCTCACCCCGACTTCGATACTACGCAACTCGCTCTTGATCCCGGCTGCCTGTAAGGGTTCTTCGATTACCGAGGATTGTCCCTGGTCCGCCCTGAACTGGGCCGTCGTGCCATCAAAGCGAATCGGGACACTCCAACCCATGCTGGCACGATAGGCATGCTGATCTTGCACCGACTGCTGCAGACTTCCGTCGAGTAGGTCGCCACGCCCGGTTAGGTTTCTGATCCAACCACCGACGCCCAGACCCAGCTCGCCGATCGACGGTGAACGATGGTTGTCAAGGTGGAACTTCAGCTGGTAGGGCCGTGATCGTTGTGCGTCGAGTTCAACAAAGGCCTCCCCGAGGCGAGATCCAGGGATGAGGCGTGCATTCAGGCGCGCGAACAACGGGTCGTCAAGTAATAGTTGGAAACGTTCGCGCAGATACTCAATGTTGAGCGGTGTATCCAGTTCCGGCAGCAATCGGCGCCGGACATACTCCTCGTCCAGTCCGTCCAGGTCCTGGATTCGCAAATCGGCAAGGCGGCCTTCAATCAGTCTGAGTTTAATGGTTCCGTCATTTGCCACGGATCGTGATTCCAGCAATGCCCCGGAGTTAACGTAACCGCGTTTGACATAGTGTCGAGTGACTTCGAGTCGCAGCATCTCCAGGTCTGCGATATTGGCGGGGAGGCCAATCCATGGTTCTGCGAGGGCCTCAAGATCATGGGCCGGGATGGCGAGATTTCCCTCGAACACGACGCGTCGCAGTATCGGGTCGGTGGCGGTCGGAGCTTGTTTTTCATTCCTTGTGGATGGGTCGGGAACCCCCGCGGTCGGCAACTGGAATACCGGGGTAGGTGCTGGCGAGCGCAATTCGGGACGCGGATTCAGCACCTCCCTGACGTTAAGGTGGTCACCGGGTTCGCTCGCAAATGCCAATGATGTCGCCAGCAGCAATAGCCCAAGCAGGGCGAGTTGGCGCGATCTATTTGCCAGGGAGTGATGGCTTACTGGGCAGCGCATGGTCGAAAGTCCGCCAGAGGTGCAGGTCTGAGCGCTTGGTCCGAAGCCATGTCCTTGTTGACCCATGTTGCTGATTCGAGCCGAAGCGGACCGCGTGCCGTCGGTGGTGTTATGCCGAATCCAGTTTGAACGAAGGAATTGCCACTACCAACGCGGCAAGGATCACGGCCCAAGCCACCGCTGTCGAGCAAGTTCGCGCCAATTTCCGTGAGACTGCCAGCGATGTCGGTATTCGGTGATGCCAATGAGATTTCACCACTGATCCCATCCGGTGCCGCTGCCTGAATGACGTTATATCCGAATACCTCGGGCGAAAAAACATAGGCTTCGTCGCCCCCCAGAAACAGGCGGCGACCACTGGTTATCAGAGCCTTCACATCAATGGCTATCCGTCCGCCGGTCGCATTCCGGGCGGCGGTATTGGCCTGGATAAATCCCGAACTCAGCGCTAGAGCGTCACTGCGGATGGTGATGTCGCCTCCATTGCCGGTGGTGCCGCTGACCGACGTGGTGACCTGCGATTTGTCCAACCAGATGAACTGCCCACCTTGAATCACGATGGATCCACCATTGCCCTGGTTGGCGCTCGTCGTGATCCGTCCGGAATCGAGGTGCAGCACATTTCTGGTCGTGATCACCAGGTTGCTGGCGGCAATGTTTCCTGTCGAAGCTGCGGTGATGCCCGCGTTCTGGATGTTCAGCCGTGGGCTAATGACGGTCAGGGTTGTTGGTACAAGATTGTCTGTCCGGGATACCGTGGCATCGTTGCGGATCGAAAGTTCGCCACCATTCAGGAGTTTGATGCTTCGATCGGCCACTACGCTCACTTCTCCGGTTTGACCAGATGATCCCTGGGCGGCAAAGGCGTTGATGCTGCTCGGCACGTCATTCCGGGGAGATCGACCTTCGATCAGTAGGTCGCCCGCATGAACGTTTACGGCCCCGGCTTTCCCAGATGAATAGCTCGCCGAGTCAATTCGGCCGCCGTTGAGTATCGCTAGGTTCGCGCCTGCCACGACATTGACGTTACCCGCGTCGCCGGTACTGCCGGCACCGGCTGAGCTGGTTATCCCCGTGTAGTCGCTGTTCATTCGGTCAATGATGATCGATCCGGCATTCACTTTGACGGAACCGGCATTGCCGGACGAGGCTGTCCGCGAATCGATTGCGCCGCCGTTTCGCACCACCAGTTCATTGCGAGTCGTCACGTCGACGCTTCCGGCATTGCCACTGCTGCTAGCGGCGGTACCGCTTGAAATTCCCGTGTACCAGTCGCTATTGCCACGGTCAATCAGCAGCGATCCGGCCGTGATCTTGACTGAACCGGCATTTCCGGCGGCAAACGTGACGGAGTCAATGATCCCGCCATCAAGCAGTGCGATAGCTCCGTTCGAGTTCACTTCCACGTTGCCGGCATGCCCGTTGCTGCCCGCTACCGCTGCGCTCGAAATCCCGGTGTAGACATCGTTGCTGCCACGGTCGACCTTGATCTCGCCGGCAGATATTCTGACGCTGCCGCCGTTACCTTCGGCATGCGTGTTGGTGTCGATTGATCCACCATTGACCACCGATAACATGCCAGCGACGGTCAGGTCCACGTTGCCGGCATGTCCCCGACTTTCGGCGGCCGCCTGACTGGTAATGCCGGTCAGAACATCGCCGCGACCGGCGCCGTCGATGGTCAGTTTCCCCGCTTTAATGACGATGGAGCCGGCATTGCCGGCGGCAAACGTGACGGAGTCAATGATCCCGCCGTTGGCCATGGCGAGATGTCCGTCGGCGGCAATCCTGACGGTGCCACCATTGCCACTCGAGTCCGTGGATGAGTCGATCGCGGCCTGTCCGGTCACGGTCAGGTTCTCGCGGGCAGTCACCTCGATATCACCGGCATCACCGAATGCCGACCAGCCGCTGGTGCTAGAAATACCGGTGGGATACCAGGTATCGCCTCCCTGAATGATAAGATTTCGCGCGACAACACTCACTTGGCCGGCGTGCCCCTCGGCATACGTATTCGAACTGATTGCCGCTCCGAGGCCAGCGTCCTGGCCAGTGATTCGTACTTCAGGAGCGCTGATCGTGATTGTCCCGGCATTGCCGGTTCCGGCAGTATCGGATGAAATGAATCCGCCATCATCGAGGATCAGGCTGCTCCGCGCCTTGATGTCAATCGCACCGGCCGAGCCAGATTTACTGGTGTCGCTAAAGATGCGTGCCCGGGTCCAGTTGTCGCTGTTGCCACGCGACAGCGCAATTCGGTCAGCCTCAATATCGATACGGCCGGCGTTGCCGCCACCGGATGTGTCCGAGCGAATGCGCCCGCCGCCACCAAGATGCAACTCATCACTGATGCTGAGGGCGATATTGCCCGCCCTGGCGCTGCCACCCGTGCCGGAAGCGATGTTGCCGCCGGCGTCCGCCGACAGGTTGTGTGCGGATAGGGTGATATCACCGCCCATGCCAAATCCGGCTGTATCCGACCGCACATAACCCCAGTTGGTCAGAATCGCGTCACCTGCGACGGCTACCGATACGGTTCCAGCGCTGCCACCAAAGTCGCTTCTTTGGCTCTTGCTTTCTATCCCGGCCAGGTGGCGTGATCCGCTGTCGATGGTTAGCGTTCCCGCCGCGACGGAAACGGATCCGGCATCTCCGGTCGATGAGGTGGCCGAGGAAATGAACCCGTAACCGCCAATTCTGAGATGCCCGGCAATCTTCACATCGACGTTCCCGCCCTGACCCTGGCTGCTGATCATTGCTTCCGAATTGATTGCCGCGTAATCAAGGCTGTCGAGGCCGTCAATCAGAAGATTGCCGGCACTGAAGTGAATATTGCCACCATTTCCGAGGCCCCAGGTATTGGTCGAGATTTTTGCCGATTCGAGAATCTGAGCATCTCCGGCAACCTTGATGTCGATGGCACCGGCATTGCCACTGACGCCGAAGTTGTTGGCACTGAAAATGTCGGTCGCGGCGGCGGATCCTCGGCTGTCAAGTAACAGGGAGCCAGCTGATACCCGGATATCGCCACCCTGGCCGGTGGCATAGGTATTGGTCTGGATCTTGCCTCCATTGACCAGCGTGAGCGGGCCGGTGGTGGTGCTGTCAATTGCTCCGGCATTGCCCTCGCTCTCGTCAAAGGCCTGGCTTGAAATTTGAGTCAGTTTCGTCCCGCCCGTACCGTCAACAGTCAAGGCCCCGGCAACCATCGAAATGTTGCCTGCATCTCCTCGCGCATATGCGTCCGAGGTGATGATGCTGTCACTGAGGACATCAATATTGTTGCCGGCATGCAAACGGATGGAACCCGCCTTGCCGGTACCAAAACTGTCGCTGGAAATCTGGCTGCTATTGATGAGCCGGATCGAATCCGTGCTTTCCACGAGCAACAAGCCGGCGTCTCCCGACGCGGCTCGGTTTGTAATTCGGGCATGATTCGGGTGCCCGGAACCATCAAGGAGAATGGTTCCTGCCTTGATCAGAATATCACCGGCGTGACCAAGTCCGTATGTATCTGAAGTGATCAGGCCGCCACCAAGAATCGTGATGTTGTCCCGAACGAAGAGCGAAACATTACCGGCGGCCCCGGTGTCTTTGATGGCGGCTAGACTGGTGATGCCCGAAGAGGTCGTTCCAGCGCGTCCATCGATGAGGAGACTGCCGAATCTGGCATGAATCGATCCCGCCGGACTGGACGAATTTGTGACAGTGCCAATCCAGCCGCCCGAGGTGATCCGAGCCGCCCCGGCACTGATGGCAATGTCGCCGCCAGAACTTGAATCCGCCTCGGTGACGATGGCGCCACCACCGGTGATGTCGAGACCACCCTCCGCTTTAAGCGGCATGGCATCGAGTGGCCACTCTGTTTTCCCGGTACCCGCTGCGACCACCCTGATACTGCCGCCACGAGTCGTTAGCGCCGCATGGTCAATCTGCACATCGCCGGCGACAATCGAGAGCTCCTTGCTGCCGTTTTGCAGAATCACATCCTTGACCACCACTCTCGCGTGACCGGCGTCGAGAAAGCCGAAAGCCACCGGGTCGACAGTGGAAAACGTGCTGGAGCGGGAAGCGTCGGCAAAGAAATCACCGTCAGGAAACTTCAGATAGTGTTCTGTCCCGACATGGAAAGCGCCGGGAACGTCGATACTGGCGCCAGGACCAAAGGTGACGCCGGCCGGGTTGATGAGAAACAGATTCGGGGCGCCACTTGCAGCACTGAGACGAAGAGGACCGGAGAGTTTGGATGGGTTGCCTCCCGTCACGCGGCTGATGACATTGGCGATGCCAGCGGAAGAGGTGGTGAAAGTGGCGCTTTCCCCAGTTCCAATATTGAACGTCTGGAAGCTGTGGAACATGTTACGCCCGGCAAGATGACCGATGGATTGCGGGATCTGGAAGTCGGGACCATTCAGTGACTGTGCCGGCCGGCCAAGGCTACTGTCGACACGGATCTGCGCCTGGCTCGACGTTGTGACGAAGACCCAGAGTGCTGCTCCCGCAATCCCTGTCATGATGCGTTTGGCAATGCGGGTGCCGGCCAGCATCATCATCGCCAGTTTCCAATCAGGGTGAACGGCGCCCAGTAGAACGGGTGAGCAAACTGTGGATTCTGTCGGAGCTTCAACTGAGCCTGCTGCAAGGCGGCCGCCTTTTCGAGTTTGCCGATCGTGATGCCGGCGTAGAAGCCCTCCATGACCTGGCGTGCCGCATTGTCGTCAACCGACCAGAGAGTGCCAAGGACAGCCTTGGCACGAGCCCGGATGGCGGCACCGGCAATGCCGAGTGGAGCGCGCTCGTTGCCATCCGCCGTCTCGCAGGCGGAGAGACTTAGCAATTCGATCCGTTGCTGTTGCAGGTGTTCCGACTCCAGCAATGTTTGCAGCCGGTTGATGCCGATCACGTCATCGTAGGCCAGGATGAAGCTGGACTCTGCGGTTCCGCCAAAGATTCCGTGTGACGCGACGTGGACGATCTTGTAACTTCCCGATTCTGCTTCGTCCTTGAAGGAATCGACGGTGAAGCCTTGGTTAAACAGAATCTTTCCCGCTAATGAGCGGCCCAAGGCATGGATTTCGCCATCCACTTCTGGCAAGGCGAGGCGTTGCTTCAGTGATGCAATCCAGCTTTCGCGTGACAAGTGGCCATCGGCTGCTTCGATGCTGGCCCAGCGCAGCGTGCGCTGTTTTCGGGATTCGCTACCGGAAGAAATGCGGCGACTCTCACCGCCGAGCTGATCCAGAATCGTACCGGAGGCTAGCTTGGTTACGACGCCACCCGGTTCCGCAACGCCGGCGAGAAGGGCCTTGACAGCTGTTTCTGGTTTTGCCGTCGTGCTGGTCATGCTCATCCCGGTCACTGACGCTATGGCGAAGCGTTCACCGAGATAACCAGAGCCGGATGGCAAGGCCGCAAACGGAACAAGGCGCAGTTCGCCATCGGTGGCCAGGACCAGCGTGCGAATGCCCGACAGTCTTAGCCGTTCCTCTATTGGTGCAATCAGGGCAGCATGGAGTTGTCGGCCCGAGTTGTGGAAGTCGAGGTCGCCATTGCGCAAGGCCGTCGCGAATTCACGCGCTAAGCTGCGAACAATGGCCCCGGATATAGGCGTGCTGGTGTGCCAAAGACCCTGAGCCGTTTCCAATAACAGGTCGATACGGTCGAATAGCAGGATGGGGTAAAGAACGGCAGACGACGCATCGATACGCTGACCATCACCCGGTTCCTCGATGGTACAGCGGTCGCCGAGGAAGTCATGCATCTCGGCCTGGCGGGTTGCTTCCAGGGCGTCCCGTACATGGGCTAGGGTGATCTGCTGACGTTGGTCGGGCTGACCGGCCAAGCTCTCGAGCAGGAGCTGGATGTACGTCTCATACAGCGGAGCGTAAGCCGATCGGTAAGTCGATATTCCGGTAACGGATTCAATAGGAAGGTCGACGCGGATTGCTTGTGCATGTTCAACCGCACGCTGGATGGCAGCCAATGCGAGTGGCTTGTGGCCTAGTGAAATCAAGGCACGGGCTAGTCGCCATTCGAGCGATAGCTGGAGATCTCTGGCTGAGTCCGTGTTGCGCCCATCAAGCGTAGCGGGGATCAATTGCGCCAGATCGTCCCACCGCTGATTGGCTTGGCGGCCTCAAATCTGAAGTGCAACACCTGATCGAGTAAGGTGTGCGCATGGAAGAACAAACGAAGTATCGCCAGTTGCAACCGGAAGAGCGGATGACGATTGCTAGCATGAATCAGCAGGGATCCAGCCTGCGGGCCATGGCCCG
>CAMDMZ010000078.1 GCA_945902805.1 Propionivibrio dicarboxylicus
ACCGGCATATCCATGCCTGAAATTCAAAACCGCTCAACCCGCTCTGTTCCTCAACGCTGACCTTGAAGGACGAAAAACTTGACCCTAAAAGCATACTCAGAGTAAAACCCTACAACCCCGCGTCGCTACGCTCCGACTGTCCAGTTTGCCTGGAATGAGTGTCCAGTTTGCTTGGAATACGCAACAAAGAGCGAACTGCTGTTAGCAACCAGTCTGTCGCATTCCGGCGCGAAGATTAGCCAATTGCTCGAAGACAAAGTCGCCATCAACTCCCAAGGGCGTGTGGAGCGAGTCGAAATAGCCCTGTGCCGCGAATTTCCGAATCTCATCGTGACGCTGCCCAACGGGCAAACGAGATCGCTGGTGCTCAACCTCACCCGCTACGAATTCCTCATGCGGGTAAGCGAAGGCGCGCTACCCGGCAATTTCTCACGCGAATGCTACGAGGATCTTCTGGCGTTCAAGAGCGCCCTTCTCTCTGCTGCGGTGATCGGCCGCCCTACCCCGGACGATGACGACGGTTTGATATTCAGGCTTCTCGCACTGGACACCACCGGCAACGCCATCGACCAAGTCATAGAGCTTTCAAATGACTGAAATCGTCCAGCTTCCTCCACCGCCGGCTAGCTATCATGACGACAATGACATGTGGCTTGACGAACAGATTTGGGGCCATCGATTGTGGGAACAGGATCCATGGCTCCTGTTCCTCGAGTTTCTCTCAGTCGCGGAAGCTTCTCATGCAACCGGACAACTATTCGCAGCCGACGCGACCCAATTTCCATTCAGCTTCCGGCCGGCGCAACGCCCCTATCTCCGCAATCTCTTGTTCAACAACGACAAGTTGCTGGAGTTCGCTGATCTATATCCTGACAACGAAACCGCATGGGCCAAATGGCTCGAGTGGATGCAGAGCAACACCAAAATGGTCGCCTACCGCGACTTTTCTTACCTCAAGAATAGATTCCAGAACTTCGAACAACTCGTCAAAGTCATCGAAATGCTGCGCTCTGCGACGATCGAAAGCAGCATAAATAAGAGATGGAGCTCTCGCTTCGTATTTCCGTTCGGGCGCCATGCGATTTATGAAGACCTAAACACTGAGGGTAACCGCGAATACATCAATTTCACGCGCAACGGGGATTTGCTTTATCAGATGCTCGCGCGATCAAGCGCTGCGCCCGAGCTTGCGCGACATTTTGCACATCTGTTCGAGCGGCGGGATCCCTGTGATCGCCTAACCGAACTCCTCCAACCGGAAATCGCAGAAGAACGGCATACGCGAAGCAATAGCTACCTGCCTTACGCCAAGCATCCCGCTTTTGAGGCGCTGGCCCAGGATTGGTTGGCCGTTCTCGAGCTCCAGCTCCCAAGATTCGATGCCTATCCCTATCTGACGATATTGGGAGCATTGCATATCAGCCTTTATCAGCTACAGGTCGCCGCTCACGTCTGTGACAAGCCCAAGCCCCACTTCATTTGCGAAGTTGTCGCGCCAAGGAAAACGCTGGTCCGTGAGCTTTCCGCAGGCAATTACATCGCGAACAATCAACTTTCGCTTTCGGCTGTCGATGCATATGTGCGGAACATCGGCAAGTCACCAGAATGGATCGCGGCGGCGGCAGAACAGTCGGGATTTGCTGCATGCCGTGAAATCATGCGAGAAAAAGTACGTTGGCCCGACGAAGACTATATCGGCCCAGTCGACCCTGATGCACTCCTGGAAAATCTGCGTCACACAGCGCAGCGCCGCCATCGTCAGCATACAGCCAACATTCACAATAGCCTCGGACGAGGCACAGGGCTGGTTTCACGCCGCGGCACCAATCGGCTGCGTTACGCACCTACCGATGAACTACTCAAGGCGCTAATCCTCGCCAATGTCCCGGTACGCATGGACTACGGACAATTTCTTAGCCTCCTCTACGATCGCTACGGCCTCGTCTTTGGTGAGCAGGAGGGCCAGCTCGCCATCATCACGGAAGACTTCGACAAGCGTGCTTTTCAAGCCAATGCCTCACGGCTCGAAAATCGCCTAAAGACCATAGGCATGCTGCGGAGGCTCTCCGACGCCTGCGCCTATGTCGAAAACCCCTTCCGGAGATCCGTAGCATGAACGTTTCCTCGCTTGTCGGCGCAGTTGCCGCCGCCTATCTTCGCGAAGAACTCCTTGCCGACACGGGCGTGGTGCAGTCGACAGCGCGCTACGTGCTCAATCTCAGCGCCGAACAGGTCGCGGCCGTCGCGCGAGCCGTACTCACGGATCCGCTCCTTAATGACCGGATCGACATCAAGCTGCCGATCTCACTTGTGAACGGCCAAGGCCTACCCGAAGAAACGCTGACCACCGAAAGCGCCACCTTCTATCGAAATGCCAATTGTCCGAAGGCCGCCTATCTACTCGCCGAACATGAACATGGTGAAGACGCCTCTATTCGTGAAATTGCGAGGCTTGGTCCTCCGGAGCTACTTGAGCGCATCGACCTTTGGGTTCGCGAGGCCTCAAGAGGCCTGCCTATCGCCCAGGAACAACAAAAATGGTGGGAAAAAGCTCTGACCGGACTCCGCGATCTTCGAATAGTCTCGATCGACCGCTTTGCAGCCTACATCTTGCGGACCCGCCGGGAAAACGAAGAGGCCGGTCGCCCAATAATCGACGCGTTGGGAGCCGCAATGCCGGCGCTTCGTCTCCCCAATGACCCTGCGTGCTTCGGAAGCCTCAAAGAGCGCCAGCGCAGCCATGCTTCAGCATGGAAGCAGCAATTTAGCAACGCTCACAAAAGGCGATCCGGACCGCTCCTCAAACAGACCTCAAGCCAGCTTCTTCTCAGCGAAGAAGACCTGCGCAACGCTTTCACTAAGGTGGCGCACCAGATCCCAGATGCCTGCCATCCCGCGATCGAAGCCTTTATCGGAGCGCCCAGCGGCTGGAACACACAGGCCGAAGCTTTAGCAGAAAAAGACTGGGAGCAGATTAAGCCGATCTTCGATGGCTTGCAGCGCGAGAAATTCAACCTTGGCAAGGATACGCTTGAGTTCTTTAGCGAGCTTGGAGACGACAAACTCGAGGATGAAGAGCGGGAATACCTCAAGCTCTTGTCCAAGCGGTCGGAAAAAAGCGACGAAGACACTGAGTTTTATGAAACCCACCGCAGCGAAATCAAAGACGACAAGAAACTGAAATCAGCTTGGGATCGCTTCGTATATGGCCGCCCCATCGAAACGACTGACTTCATCGCCGGGATTTGCGCAGTCATGGAGCCACTTTACAACCGCATGCCGACGGGCAATCAACGTAAGTTGAAAATTAAATGCGAATCTGCGACTAAGAGAGACCTGCGATCTCTCAACTACGAAGCGGGTCTGTATTTCGCACACCGCTACGCCGGCCTACGTCGTCGATTCGGCGGAATGATCGACTGGGATGTTGGAGATCTTTTCGAATTCGACCAGCTTGTCTCCGACTGGAAAAAGGGGGACAAGGCCAAAAATAAGCTCAACACATCCACCGCTAAACCGGCCTTGCAACTCAAATTTGTAGTCGAATTGGAGACAACGACCGACGGGGACAGCATCCAAAAGCATTCCACGCAGCTAATCTGGCGCTACATCCCCTCTTGCGTCGCAAGCCAGATGGTCGATGACTGGGGAAGGTTGACCAAAAATCCCTTCACAGCCTGTCGCACCCAACGCGAATTCACCACCGACAAGACGATCGATTTAGCTAACGTAAAGACGTTCATGCCGGCGTTCGATCGTGATCGCGGCTCATTCGTCCCGACCCCCAAACCTGACCGGAATATCGAAGCACTTTGGCGCAGAAATCTCAAAGAGTGCGTTGATCAATCCTATCTGTCCGCACAAGATGCCAAGACATTGGGTGGGGCATTTACAGCCTTTGAAGCCGCCTACAAGCTTGCAATCGAAGACTTCTCGACGAAAGGAGTCGGAACCGACTCCATCTTCAATCAAACGACAGCATACGCCGCGCTGCTCGAAACCGCCCTTACACTTGCCAAGGGCGATCGCAATCGCGACAAGCTGCTCAAGCCCTTGCTTATGATTGGCGTCGCACCAATCGACGGCGGCAGGCCGGCGGCCGTCGTCGCGCCTTGGCATCCTATGCGTCTAGCAGCCATGTGGCGAAAGTCAATGCTCGCCGTCGATCTTATTAGACAGGTTCTCGGCAGCTTCGAGGCAGAGGGCGATCCCAAGCTGTTTTTCCGCGACCTCGCTCATGATTTCGAACACGCGCTCTACCCAGAAATCGTGCCGATCTGGACAAATGACGGTCCACAATTTCTTACGGTAAGCGACGTGGTCGCTGACTACAGCCTACATGAGCCTCCCATCGCCGACCCAAAAGGCGAAAACGATACCAATGAGAGCCCAGCTGAAGGCGGCACCTGCGTCCACGACCTAGTCAAACGCTATCTCGCCCTACAACCTCACGAACGCTCCAACATGTCGGTCGTACTGTTCAATTGCGACTCTGCGCGGCTGCCTCAAACGGTCGTGGCCAAGATCGGCGGCATGCAGGACGATGAGGACGACGTTCGATGCCAAGTTCTTCTGCGCCACATCGAGAGCCAGAAGCTTCGTAACATCTATTGCTCAATCCTGAGCTCCGAAGCGACGGCAGACGCCTACAGCGCGAGTGAAGCCTCTCAAGACTTCATGGCCCGCCTGCGGATCTCGGTGATTGCTGACCAGGCCCCTCCACCCAACCCCAAAGACGGCTGTCCTTACGACATCGTCTTTTCGCAAGATGTCATATCACGTCACGCGCAGCTTGAATGGTATCTCGAACGAGGCGATCCAGCTGACATCCGCACGCTGTTACCATCACGCTGGTCGCGCCGCCGGCCAGCCGCCCGAGACGACCTTAAATCAGCAGTCTTCTTATGCTGCCCGGTACAAAGTGCTGAAGGCTGGGCCTATATCTCCGCCGTCGCAAGCATTTTCAAAGGCGATCGAGATGAATCGACATCCAAACGCCTTTTGCCTGTCCGCCAACTCGATTTCGGCGACGGCCGGACAAAACGCATTTTTGAAGAGACCCATGATCTCGGCAATTGGGTAGTCAATTTCGACGAGCTACTCGATAGGCGTCAATTGATGAACCATCAGGTTCGTGTCATACGCTACAAGCAGCTCTCGACACAGGGCCGCAACCTGATCATCTCTTCGCGTGCGCCAATGACACTTTTGCGCTCTATGATTATGAGCCGCCTCAAGGCTCTGCAGCTGCCGCTGACCGCTGCAGAGGTACAGACACTTGCGGACCGCCTGATCGACGACGCGAATGACGTGTCCGGTGACATCGTGCTACGTGCTGCCACATGCGGCCAGAGTGCCAGCGAACTGATGGGCGTCGTGCTGAGCCGCCGCATGTTGCGCGACGATTTGGGTGCCGACCAATTAATCGGCTGGTACTTCCTCGACGACTACGCTTCTTGGATCGGCCAGCGTGAACAACAGATCGCTGATCTGCTTGCTATCTGCCCCCATGTAACCGAAGACGGCGCACTGCGGATCACGCTCGCTGTCAGCGAAGCAAAATACGTCGAAATCGAGTGCCTGGCCGCAAAACGTAAAGAATCGCAAAAGCAACTGCGCGATACGCTCGAACGCTTGGAAGACGCCATCTTCGGCGATCCGGAACGGCTTGACCGCCAATCCTGGCTGGCTCGGCTGGCCGATCTCATGCTCGACGGCATACGCATCCCGGCTGCCCGCGGCATCGATCTTGGAGAATGGCGCCGCGCCATGCGAGAAGGCCGCTGCGAGGTCAACCTCAAAGGCATCTCACACGTCTTCGTCCCGACCTCATCCGACGTGGACGACCCAATGATCGCGACCGAGGTTGCCAACGCTCGAAATGCCTATCAGGAAATCATCGGACGTAAGGCGCTCAAGCAACTCATGATGGCCTACTGGCACAACCAAAGCACCGCCGACGTGAGGCGTGGCATGGGCTTTGAGCATATGGACTTCGCCCCAACCTGGCGTACTCCGGGATCAGGCGTTGCGCTTCTTCGCGGAGCTTATCACGCACCGGTCCGTAGCCTGCCCCCGCCTGCACTCCCCGACCCTGAGCCAATACCTGAGGTTATACCTAAGGACCTGAATACCGAGAAACAGCCACCTCTGCCTACCGCCGGTCACAGTGCAAAACTAACTATTGATCTCTCACCGGCGCTGGAGCAAGCCCACTGGGCCTATTCGGCGATCGCTGATTTCATTGTCCCTGCAACTTACGCGACGCCCATATCGCCGGAAAATGAGGAATGGCTCAAGCAAATAGCCTTTTCGACGCGCAGCGCTCTACAGCAGCTACAGCTTCAGGCCAAGCTGATAGACTCGAGTCTTACCCCCAATTCGGCGCTGCTCCGGTTCGCTGGCAATGCCAACCTGACCGTCGAGCAGGTCGTGAAAAAGCGATCCGAACTTTTGACGACCTACGGGCTAAACGTCATCTCAGTTCGCCCTGAACCCGGTGCAGTCATCGTCGCAGTGGAACGACCCAAGCGCCAGACCATTGACATCCGCTCCCTCTGGGCCGTGTGGAAACCTGATTCGAGCGGCTGGGGTAATCAGGAGCTCTTGATCGCGGTGCAAGAAAACTCGGGAGCCCCACTTTTCCTCTCGCCCAGCAAAGACCATGCACCACACACATTAATCGCTGGCAGTACCGGCAGCGGCAAGTCAGTGCTTATGCAAAACATCATTCTGGGCATCGCCGCGACCAACACACCAGAACAAGCCAAAATCGTCTTGATCGACCCAAAACAAGGCGTTGACTATTTCGCATTCGATTTGCTGCCACACATTGATGGTGGCGTCATTGACGATCAGCTATCAGCAACTCAGCGGCTCGAAGAACTGGTGGCTGAAATGGACCGCCGCTACACCCTCTTTAAGGAAACGCGCGTCTCCAATCTGGGTGCCTACAACGCGAAGGTCAGTGCAAACGACCGTCTGCCTGTCATCTGGCTCATTCACGACGAGTTCGCCGAATGGATGCTGACGGAAGACTACAAGGATGCCGTATCGACGGTCGTTCAGCGCCTCGGTGTCAAGGCTCGAGCCGCTGGTATCTATCTCATTTTCGCCGCCCAGCGGCCAGATGCCAACGTAATGCCGATGCAGCTCCGATCAAATTTGGGCAATCGCCTGATTCTCCGTGTCGACTCGGAAGGAACGTCCGAAATCGCTCTTGGCGAAAAAGGCGCAGAACGTCTTCTGGGCAAAGGTCACCTTTTAGCGAAACTCGAAGGTGAAAGGGGAGGAATCTACGCCCAAGTTCCATTTGTCGACATCGAATTCGTCGAGACGCTCATCAAGAAAATGCTCAAAGAGCGCACGGTTGCCTAGCTGTTCTTCTAGTCTTACTGTGTCAAATAGCATGACTACCTCCGCCGCAACAAGGGCATCGTCGAAACCTTCCGACGAGGGATTGGGCAATAAGGATGCGCAAGGTTGCAATCGAGTCAGGCACATGGCGCTGCGCTCGGCCGCCGGCCGCGAGGGACGTAATGGTTGGGTAAGGCAGGCGCTTGTGATTGAGCGAAGTTTTTTTTGGAGCAGCCGTGTTTGAGACGCTGAGCCACAAGATAACCGTAGGCGGCGATACACAGGGTGGCGTGATGATGGAACCCCTGCCAACCTCGGCCCTCGAAATGCGAAAGGCCAAACTCCTGCTTGAGTTCCTGGTAGTCCCGTTCGATGCGCCAACGCATCTTGGTGACGAAGACCAGTTGCTCCGTGGTGGCGTCGGCCGGGGCCGTCGACAGAAAGTACTTGGTCGGCTCAGTTTCTGCGTCGGGCCATTCGACCAGCAGCCACTCCTCCTGGCGCATCTCGGTGCCAAGGTAATCCCGGTGTGCCGGACGGACGCGCAACGCGGCGAAACGGGAAGTCAGGTTGCTGTTGGTACCTTCCCGCCAAGTCACCGAGACGTACGCTCCTGGCGGCAAAGCCATCGCCAGCGTCTTCACGGCAACGGGTTCGTGACCCGGCTCCCGACGCAGTCGGGTGGGTCGAATACCGCGACCGATCCAGGGTTTGGGGGGCAATGGTGCTGTCCCCTGCGCCCAAACCGTGGTGGCTGGCCGGATGCCGACCGCGTAAAGCATGCCCAACTCCGTGATGCCATCGCGAAAGGCTGTTTCATCCCCATACCCAGCGTCCGCCAACACAACGCCCCGTTGCACCCCGGAAGCAATTGCCTGACGCATTTGTGCCAAGGCGATTTCAGGCTTGGTGGCGAAGGCAATGTTCGCTGGAACGCCGGCCGTCTTGCGTCGCTCCGGATCGGCCGCCCAATCCTTGGGAAGGTACAGTTGGTACGCGATGGGAACGCTGCCGTGCTCGCTCGCCAGCGACAAACTGACTGCCACCTGGCAGTTATCCTGTTTGCCCAGTTGCCCGCAGTACTGTCGGGCAACGCCAACCGAATGCTTTCCTTTCTTCGGAAACCCCGTGTCGTCGATGATCCAGTAACAGCCGTTATCGAGCCCCAGCATCGGAACCACCCAATCGTGCACGCGACCCATGACTGCGATGTCCGACCACTCGGACTTGGCGACGAAATGGTGCATCGATTGGTGCTTGGCTGCGACATGCAGCGGATCGGAGCAGGCCGCCAGTGGTTCGACGCTCTTGCGCGCAATCGGCTGCATCAGCCCCCGACAGTAGTCCTTCAATCCAGTGCTTCGTTCAACTCGGTGCAGTACTTCACATAGGTGATCAAGATAGTGATCAAATTCAGTCAGATTCTCCATCACACCCTCCTGCCGACATGGATAGCATCCTTATCGGCAGGAGTTCATGCAACTTGACACAGTAAGGCTAGTACTCGACTATCTCTGCGTGGCCGGTTTGCTTCCAGATGATGTAAAGGAGCATCGTTGCCTGGCGGTTACTTGTACGTGCGGTAAGGTGCATCGCGGTGAATGTAAGCGCTCTTTTGATGACGCTTCGGAAGTCGGTGGCCAGCGGCACCTGCAGAGTATTCGCTGATCAGGCAGAAGGGGTGTAAGCGTCCGGCTGAGGCCGTCTTGAGATTGGGCTAAGGATCAACGAAGCTTCGCAGGCGGACACTTGTTGGTGTCCGCTTGAGAACGGAGCGGACACTTGAAGAGAACCCGACGGCAATTCACGGAAGCGTTTCGGCGACAGGTCGTTGCGGAAACCAGTTTGCCCGGCGCATCGGTCGCCGGCACGGCCTTGGCCCACCACATCAACGCCAATATCGTACACAAATGGTGACGCCGAATACTGGGCAACGCAAAGGCTACTGACGGCAAGGGCCTGATCCCGATTGCCGTGATCCCTGATCGAACGATCAGCACCGCAAGCCCCGGCAATACTGGTGAGACCGGTGCAATCGAGATCCATCTGGCCGGTGCCCGGCTCACGCTACGTGGCCGGGTCGATCTCGACGCCCTGCAAACCG
Source organism: Propionivibrio dicarboxylicus (assembly GCA_945902805.1). Lineage (GTDB taxonomy): Bacteria > Pseudomonadota > Gammaproteobacteria > Burkholderiales > Rhodocyclaceae > CAMDMZ01. The sequence goes on from CAMDMZ010000078.1 coordinate 9,461, forward strand.
TCCTCATGGTCCTGCGTCCGCGATGATCGGCTGGCCGTCCGGCACCCGGATCTGGCTGGCTGCTGGCGTCACCGACATGCGGCGCGGCTTTGACGGGCTAGCCGCCATCGTGCAGCACAAACTCACCGCCGATCCCTTCGGCGGCCATGTCTTTGTCTTCCGCGGACGCCGCGGCGATCGGGTAAAACTCCTGTGGTGGGACGGCGACGGTTTGTGCCTGTTTGCCAAGCGATTGGAGAAGGGCCGCTTCATCTGGCCGCAGGCCACAGAAGGGACTATTCACCTGACGGTGGCACAACTTTCAATGCTCCTCGAAGGCATCGACTGGCGTCGCCCGGAGCGCACCTGGCAACCCGAGCGTGTTGCGTAAATAATTGTCGAAAAGCCTTTCCTAACGACTAAGGTTAGATCGTGGCTCGCTTCGCGATCACGATCTAACCTTAGTCGTTAGGCAAATTGGAATTTTTACCCCATGGGCTTGATTGGACCTCCCGGAGGTTCGTATTGCACGCCTTCTTTGCCGCATTTGCTACACCGATACCAATAATTTGGGTGAGGGTCATTGGCTGGGATTTTTCGGGTAAAGACCCATGAATGTTGACCATTAGGACAAGTGCCACTCATCACAAACCTCTTTTGTTATGTCTGCAAAGTAAATTGACTATCTATGCAACTGCGTCAGTGTTGATGCATAGATCTGCTGTGCCCACAATCGCAAATTTGCCAATCATTTTCTGATGTGTGGTAGCTCGTGCAGGAGCACATTTTGCACCCACCGAATTTCACGGTATTGCGAAATACATGCTTGATAAAACGAATTGCGTCTATCATCTTTAAGTCCTCCTATAAGATAAGTAAAGCCAATAAATTAGAAATCTGAGCCTGGAACCTTTTTCTCCATTCAAAGTCGGCGCTGGCGGGACGGCGTCTAACGACGCTGTAGAAAAAGTCATTGCATCGCTGCATTCTGCTGTGAGGGGATGGAATAATCAACCTGTCAGAAACAACAGGTTGTCATAGCCATGGCCCGCTACAAACCCATCGACACCAGCCCGCGCTTTCTCGCCGTCGATCTTGAACGGCAACTGCTGCCCGGCAGCTTCGAACACGCACTCAACCATCTGATCGACCACGAACTCGACCTGACGGGCTTCGATAGCCGCTACAAGAACGACCTGACCGGCGCCGCCGCCTACCCGCCGGCCATGCTGCTCAAAGTCGTGTTGTTCGCCTTTCGGGTACAGCCAAGGCATCGTCAGCAGCCGGGGGATAGAACGCGCCTGCCGCGAACACATCACCTTCATCACCCTCTCCGGCGACAGCGCCCCGCACTTCACATCGATAGCCGGCTTCGTCTCCGGCCTGGGCGACGACATCGCCAAGCTCTTTGCCCAAGTACTCTACCTGTGCGACCGGCAAGGCCTGATCGGCCGCGAGATGTTCGCCATTGACGGCGTCAAACTACCCAGCAACGCCAGCAAGGCCAAAAGCGGCACCCGTACCGACTTTGAACGTCAGGCCGCCAAACTCGAAGCTGCCGCCCAAACCATGCTCGCGCGCCACAGCGAGAACGACACCCTGCCCAGCGAACCCGGCCTCGACGCCAAAGCCCAACAACGCATCGAGCGCCTGCAAGGCGATGCCGCCCAACTGCGCGACTGGCTCACGGCCAATCCGGAGGAGCGCAAGGGCAGCAAAGGCAGCATCAGGAAGAGCAACCGCACCGACAACGAATCGGCCAAGATGGCCACCAGCAAAGGCGTCATCCAAGGCTATACAGGCGTGGCTGCGGTTGATAGCAAACACCAGATCATCGTCGAAGCCCAGGCCCACGGCACCGGCTCCGAACAGGAACTGCTGGTGGCGATCATCAAAGCCACCGACCCGATGCGCACCGACCAGACCCTCATTACGGCAGATGCCGGCTATCACTCTGACGCCAACATCGAGAAGCTTGCCGAGCAGGAGACCCCCGCCCTCATTGCCGACACCGGCATGAGAAAGCGCGACGCGCGCTTCGCCGATCAGGGCAAATATAAAGCCCTGCCTGATCCGCTCTACGACAAAGCGCATCCGAAGAAGGGCGCCAAACACTACCGCCCCAAGGACTTCGACTACGACCCCGAGGCCGGCACCTGCGTCTGTCCGGCGGGGAAATCGCTCTACCAGAACGGATCTTCCGGGGCAGGGCGGACAACGGAATGGCAAGTCCCAGCGAGCGGATGAGACGGGCCATCGATTCTGAACGCGGCAGGCAACTCTACGGGCGGCGCTTCGCGACGGTGGAGCCGGTGTTCGGAAATATCCGCCACAACAAGCGGCTGAACCGCTTCACGCTCAGAGGGCAGAAGAAGGTGGATGGGCAATGGAAGCTGTTCTGCCTGGTGCACAACATCGAGAAGCTGGCGCACCATGGGTACGCGAGCCCTTCAGGGTAGGCGGGGATCGGCGCACCCACTACAGCCCCTCACCCCTCACTCAACGCTGACGTAAACCGTCGCAGAATCGGTCGCATCAGATAATTGAGGAAAGAGCGCTCCCCGGTCTTGACCATGACGGTACATTGCATCCCCGGATAGAGCTTTAGATGCCGCACCTTGCCGGTCTCGGCCGCCGGGATGGTGACCCGCAGGGTATAGAACTGTGCTCCTGAGCGCGGATCGGTCATCACATCCGCCGACACCACCTGCACCTCGCCCGCCAGCACCGGCCGATTCGCCAGGCTCACATAGGCATCGAAATGGACATCCGCCGGTAAATGGGCATGCACCCGGTCGATGTACTGCGGTGGCAACTGCGCCTCAACGACCAGATCATCCCCCTCTGGCACGATATCCATGATCCGGTCCCCCGGCTTGACCACGCCACCCACCGTGCTCACGGCCACATCCACCACCGTCCCCGCCACCGGCGCCCGGATCGCCAAACGCTGGAAGGAGTCGCGCAAACTGGTCAACCGTTCTGCCTGGGTCGCCAATTCCTTCTGCGCCTCCGCCAGTTGCGTCTCCACCTCGCGGCGAAACTCCATCACCCGCTGTTGATCGCGCATGCGGAATTCCGCCAGGCGTGCGTTGACGCCTCCGATATTCGCCAGATCTTCACCTTGCTTGCTCTGGATCTCCGCCAGTTGGCGCTCGATATCCAGCAACTGATTTTGTGACACGAAACCCTGTCGGTTCAGTTTGTCGAACTTGGCCAGCTGTTCGGTAAACAGCTGGATTTGCTTCTCCCGCCCTGCTTTGAGCTTGTCCAGACTGGCCAGTTGCCCCTCCAGCCCGCGCGCCGATTCGCGGATGATGCGCAACTCCCCATCCAGCGCATTGCGCCGCGAGCGGAACAAATCTTCCTGCGCCCGCATCGCCTCCTTCACTTCCGCCGCCTCCGTGTCGCGACTCAGATCGATGGGAAAACGGATCTTCCGCTCCCCGTCGCGTTCCGCCTCCAGACGCGCCACGGTGGCGGCGGCAATCCGCCATTGACTCTGCGTGGCATTCAAGGCCGCCTTGCCCTGCACTTCGTTGAGCAGCACCAGTTCATCTCCCGCCGCCACGCGCTGCCCTTCCTTGACCAGGATCTTCTCCACCAGGCCACCAGCCAGATGATCAATGCGCTTGCGCTTGGAATCCACAGCGAGGGTGCCCTGCGCCGGGACGCCTTCATCCAGCGGCGCCAGCGCCGCCCAGAGCAGGAAGCCGCCGAAACCGACAATCAGCAGCCACAAGCCAAGACGCACGGCACTGGCGAAGTCGGCATTGGGCACCGTCGGCAAGGGTGTGGCCTGGGGTTTGAGCCAAGTGGAGAGGGCGCCATCCGGACGTGTGGTGGCTACCGCGTCGGTCGCCGCTGGTAGTGAAAGTTCGGTGTTCCGTGGCTGAGTCATGGCTGAACCTCCCCGGCAGGCGCCGTCCCACCAGCACCGACTTTTTGCGTGGCCGGGCCAGCTACCCGCCGGCTGGCCTGAAGAATCTCGGCACTCGCGCCCATGGTCTGGATACGGCCGTCGGTGAGAACCAGGATGGCATCGGTCTCGGTCAGCAGATTGGCGCGGTGCGTGACGATGAACACCGTCCGTCCGCGCGCCTTGAGATCACGCAGGGCGTTGATCAGGGCGGCATCGCCGGCTTCGTCGAGATTGGCATTGGGTTCATCCAGCACCACCAGCACCGGATCGCCATACAGGGCACGAGCCAGGGCGATGCGCTGGCGCTGGCCGCCGGAGAGGATGATGCTGGCGTCCGTTTTGGAGTCACCGCTGCTACTGACACCACTGGTACCAATCCGGGTCTCGTAACCGTTGGGCAGATGCAGGATCAGATCATGCACACCGGCACGGCGAGCAGCCTCGACCACCTGGGTCGAGTCGATGGGGCCGAAGCGGGCGATGTTCTCGGCGATGGTGCCGGGAAAGAGTTCGATATCTTGCGGCAGGTAGCCCAGCGCGGGGCCGAGGTCTTC
>CAMDMZ010000079.1 GCA_945902805.1 Propionivibrio dicarboxylicus
ATGGGTATTGAAGCAGTCGTCGATGGCAATTTGTTGGTGGCACCTGTGACCAAATTGGTCACGACACGCGAGGGCCAGAAGCCAGTGGTGGAGTTTCGGGTGATGGCGGCATCGTATCGGCAGGAGCCCGGTGAGGATGGCGAGTTGCGCTATGTGCAGGATGACAAGAAGACCATCCCGGTGCAGATATCGATCTGGGGCGAGCGCCTGGGCGAGCAAGCCATGCTGTTGCTCAAGAAGGGCGCCAGCGTGCGGTGCACGGGAAGTCTTTTTTCCAGTGCGTATATCGATTCTCAGGGGGACGCCAATCCCGGATTGCACATGTCCGCCGATAGTCTGACCTTGGGCTTGGCACGGGTCGAGGAAATCGTTTTTCGGGAAAAAGTAGCACCGTCAGCCAAACCCGATTGATCAATCCCACGCACTCACAAGGAATGGTTGATGAAACCCACAGCATTTCTGAGCCTGTATCGCCATGCCGGGCGCGGTGGCATTTGCCTTTCGTTGCGGCGGTCGGCTCCGCTTTTGTTCCTTGGACTCAGTGCATGCGCGCTATCGCCGCCGGTCGAAACAGCCGCCGGCGTGGCGCGGGCGATCGGCACTGAGCAGGTACGCGATCGACTGACCGGCCGGGTCTATTTCGTGACCTGCAATCCGTGTGCGGTGCATACCCCGAAAACAGTATTGAATGCGGTGACTCGCTCCGCCGTAACGAACGACCTGCCCGGGGGATCGGCTTTGCCGGCAACGCCATCGCATTGACCCCCAACGTATCGTCCGTGCCCGTGCCAGCGCCGCCGACTCAGATTCGCGGCAATGAGCCTGTGGCGATCCCAGTCCTTCATCAGGATGATGCGGTGGCTCATCGTCGATGACTGTGCGCAACAGATCGCTTTGATCACGCCGGTGTTGCTGGACGAGTGAACATTCGACACCCTGGCGCTCCACTCCGCCCAATCAGCGGAACTGTCGCGCCCGGGCCAGTACCGCCGTAACCAGCAGGCGTGCATCCACCGGCTTGACCCGATAGTCGTCGCCTCCCGCCTGGCGGGAGGCGAGCTGGTGCTCAATGTCGGCTAAAGGCGAGAGAACAACGATGGGCAAACGGGCCAGATGCGCATCCCTTCGCATGACGGGAACCAGTTCCACGCCAGTCGCAGCAGAAATCCAGATCCAGTGGCACGGCAAGTATCAGGCGGACTCCAAGCCGACGGAATTAGATTTGCAGTCGAAAATCATCACCCTTGAAAATCGCTCCCCGCACATGTGACCTGAGGAATCCGCTGCTGGCCGGTGGCAGAGCGTGCCGGCCGCGTGCAGGGTGCAGGGTGCCGGGAGCAACTCACTGGCGAGGTGGGGGCGCGAATGGCACGGCATGATTTTGTTGTTCCGGATGGGAACCGGAGTGCTTGTGAACTTAACGGGAAGCACTTCCGCTTCTGCACTCTTGGCGCTGCTGAATTTGCCGGTTCCGTGCGTTCAATAGGTGGTACAGGTTTTGCTGATAGGTCATGGAAGACTTTCCACGCAAAGGAAATACGCCATGTACGCATCGCCGGTAAAGCCCAATTGTCCGCCCCGGGTGTCTAACCCGAACCAGCCCCAGCCGATCAGTGCCGAGTACGCGCAATCCCTGCTGCGCATGCTGACCGGAGGGAATGAGAGTCTGTTTTCGGATTCATCGCTGGTCTCCATTCCCAATGGCCAGCAGCTCTATACCCGCTATTCCTTGCATCACTAAGCCGGAGCCTCGCCATCATGCCCATCCTTCCCAGTGGTCGCCGGGTCGAGTTTTCTCTGGATCGCTTTCACGCGATGCTGGACCAGATGCCGCCTCAGCAAGCATCGGCGCTGGCCGAGGCGCTCGATTGCGCTGATGATTTGCTGTTTGTGATGGATGCGGTGCATTTTCGTCTCGATGACGGCAGCCCGTATTTCGCCAGTTATGTCGCGGCTAACTGGCGGCAATACGCAGCCGACTGGTCGGCGGCGGATCGTCAGGCACTGGCCGCCTGGTTTGGTTCGGAAGCGGCGACCGAAGCCAGAGCCGACGCGATCAGCTATATCCACGCCATCCTGTGTGGTCAGCACATCAGCGCAACCGAATACCCCTACCTGTTCGCCGCAGAGCAAGCGACTGTGCGCGGTGTCGCTCTTTCGACGTCAACACTGCACTGACGCAGCGGAAATTTTCGCCGGCTTGCCGTACGGTTTTGCCGGCCAGTTCAGAGTCATTCGACGACAAGCGTGACAATGATCGACCGGGTATGCCCGGTGGTACGAAGCTTCCACAGGAAAACTCCCTGCCAGATGCCGAGCAAAAGCCGGCTGCCGCCGATTGGGATAGATAGCGCGCTACCAGTCAGCACGGAGCGGGCGTGTGCCGCCATGTCGTTGCTCCCATAGTTGCTCTGGGTGTTTCCGGCTGGAGCATTTCGCCGGATGGGGCGTTCACCCACTGGGAAAGCGCCGCCTTTGCACGGCGCACACTGATTCCGGACGTTCGGGTGTCGTAGCACACCAACGGCATCTCGGCCTTATGTGGAGCTCCACATAAGGCCGATTATGTAGACCGCACGGTTATGTGGAATGGGGTTGGTGGATACGCGCCAAACGCCGGTATGTCGGGAATGACGCGTATTTTTGGCGACACATAATCAAAGCGTTTTCAGGAAGTCGATCAAGGAGTCGGGCGCACGGTAGCGCTGAACTTTTGCGTCTGGTTCGTTGAGTCTGGCCAATGCCCGTTCTTTCATTGCCAAGTCGGCCTCAACGTAATGGTGGGTGGTCACCGGACTCTCATGTCCGAGCCAGAGCGCAATGACGCTGATATCGACACCTGCCTGCAATAGATGCATTGCCGTTGTATGGCGAATCGTATGTGGCGAAACGCGTTGTTGCGACAGGCGGGGATACTGCGCCGTAGCTGCTCTCACTGCGAGCAACAGTCGCTTTGCCACGTTCGAACGCGTCATCGTCTTCCCATCACGATTCGGCAGCAAGGGTGCCTCTGCCATCAGTTCTGGATTCGCCCGCAGCCAGGCACGTAGTACCTTGACGGTCGTATGCCACAACGGCACGCTGCGCTGCTTGCGCCCCTTGCCGTGCAGATGGACACAAGCGGCGCTGGTGTCGAGCACCACATCGCCGACCTTGATCCCGATCACCTCCGATACGCGCGCGCCAGTGTTGTACATCAACAGAAACAAGGCATGATCGCGCTGGCTCAGCCACGAGTCACCCGATTCCCCGATCACCGCCAGCATCTCATCACGGGTCAGATAGCCGAACATCGGACGCTCGAAACGCTTGACCGGAACCCCCAAGGCGCGCTCGATCACCTGGAGCGACGCCACATCCCGGTGGCCGGCGAATCTGAGGAACGACCGTAGCGCGGCCAGACGGGCGTTGCGACTGCGCACGGAATTGTGTCGCTGCCGTTCAAGATGATCGAGGAAGGCCATGATCAGTTCCGGTGTAACGTCGGCCAGCGCCATTGCTGCCGGCGCCTTGCCCAATCGTTTCTCGGCAAAGTCGAGGAACAGCACGAACCCATCGCGATAGGCGGCAACGGTCTGCCGACTGAGCGCGCGCTGCTGGGTCAGATACTCGCCGAAGTAGGCTTGCACCAGGGCAGGAAACGACGGTGGCAGTTTGGCTCCCTTACTCATCGCAATCTCCCGCAAGGTCGGCAAAGCGCTCAAACTTGCCGCCAGCCAGGGCCATCAGTTCCGGAACGGCGGTGAGATACCAGTAGGTGTAGAAGATCTCGGTATGCCCCATGTAGGTCGACAGGGCGAGCATCATCTGGTCGATGTCGGTGCCATCCGCATGCCAGCGCATCAGGCGGCGAACTACGAAGGTGTGTCGCAGGTCATGCAGGCGGATAGCGGCATGGCCACCCCGGTTCGCCCAGCCGAGATGGTCACGCAACGCATTGAAGACGCGGTGGGCCTGTCTGTCGCTGAGGGGTTGCCCAAGCAAGCGGCCGCGACTGCTGATCAGAAACGGCATGTCCGCAACTGTGGCCACATGCCGTGTGCGAGCCTTGCGGTATTTCACCAATGCGGCGACCGTTGTCGGGTGGACAGGGAGCAGTCGGGACTTGGCAAACTTGGTCTGCCGGATCGTCAGCATCCCGCGTTTCAGATCAACATCGGCGTCACGCAGATGCAATGCTTCGGAGACGCGCAGGCCGACTGAGGCCATCAGACCAAACAAAGTTTCATAGGTGGCAGGACGAATGCTGCCTGACGGTCCAATTTGTCGGGCCGCATCCAGCAAGTCGATGACTTCCTGGTCATGGAAGATGTGCGGTGCGACACGCCCCGGCTCCGGGCCGAAGGAAAGCTCCTCCGGCACTTCCGTCTCTGGCTCAAACTGTTTCAGGTAGCGCGCGAAATGGCGAATACGGGCAAGCCGGGCAGCCCAAGTCGATGGTGTGCCGCGTTGCCATTTGTCCTGTTTGGCCCAGTCAATCATCAGGTCGGCCGTAAGGGGACCCCGGTGCTTGTGATCGGCAACATAGCGGGCAAACCCAGCCAACAGCGTACTTCGGGAATGCAGTTTGAAACCAAGACGCTGCCGTTCGTCGAGATAGCCATCGATCCGCTGCTGCAAGCTGATGCGCGCGCTCATGCCGCACTCCCCGGCCAAGGCAAAGCGACGGCTGCCAACTTCGGCGTATCGAGCTTGGCGTAAATCAGGGTGCTGTTCAGCGAGCGGTGGCGTAGTAGGTCGGCGACTTCCTTGAGCGAGCTGCCTCGCTCAATGAGGCGACAGGCAAAGGCATGACGCAAGGCATGTGAGCGTGTATGTTTCAGACCGATACGCTTGTATGCCCACCTGATCACACCTCGAACATCATCCGCCGTCATTCCTCGATCATGATCGCCACGATGCATCACGAAGACCGAATTACTGGTGCTGAGTGGCCGTTCATGCTGAAGGTAGTCAGCCAGTGCCTGCCCGGTTTCCATCGGAAGCGGCAGAATGTCCTGCCGTAGCGTCTTGGTGCCTTTCAGTGTCACCGTGCCGGCACGCCAATCAATGTCGCTGATCTTCAGGCTGGCGATTTCACCCGACCGCAGCCCCAGGTCCAATGCGCAACGAATAATGGCATAGCTACGCTTCGGCCAGCGGTGCCTGGTGGTGAAGGAATCCAGCAGCCGCTCAATCTCGTCGGGGGCGAGAGCACGCGGCAGCGATGCCAGCTTCCAGTGAACGGGGTTCTGGATAACAGCGGTAAGTTCGCCTACCGAATCACCGCAGGTCGCCCGATAGCGGAGGTAGCTACGTAGCGCTCCTGTGTAATGTGATGCATTGGAGGTGGACCTGTTCGCCTCCAGTTGCTTGGCAAGGAATTGGCGAATATCGCCAGTCCGCAGCTTTGATATGTCGATGGCGCAACCATTGAATTTCTGCCGCAACAACAGTCCTGCAACGTAAATGCGGTCCTTGCGTGTCCCGGAGGACAACCCTCTCGCGTCACGCAAGTGTTCGTCATAACGATGCAGTTCTTCAGCAATGTGTGCAGGGAATGGGGCAGATGGCCGAGACTTTGGATAGGTTCGGTGCGACGTGGTGGGTTTCATAACGGTCTCCTGATGTGGAACCGTTACTTCAGATCACCGTCGAAATTATGTCGAGCTTGTCGTTACATCAAGCGCTGAAGACACGCACTGCGTAACCCGTCCCGCTCGTGCCCACCCGAGTAGTCCACATAATCGTGCGGTCTACATAATCGGCCTTAGCCGACTTTGGGGCTTTGGAAAGGTTCGGGCAGCAATGCGCTAGTTTGCGGCCATTCGGGAGTAAATGGCGTCGAACGGCTGCTTTTCCATCCATCGAACTGTTGCTTCCGCCCCTGAGCTCCACTTGCCCACCCGGCCTGAACTCCACATCGCGATCATTGTGGCGGTCAGTGATCATTGACAGTCAAATGGACGCGGTCACGGGATCAATTAGATCCGCCAATTTAGGAAGTGGGTCAGACGCTTGGCAATGGCCTGGCACACGTTGTGTTTTGTGGGCGGGTCAACGCCACTTTCCGCCCTCTCCGCGAATGTAAGTCGTGCGCTGAAAATCGACGCAGGTGTCATCTGAATACAATTGCAGATACCTCACATAAGAGAACAGTGCATGGGGATGTGTAGGACAAACTCAAGTATCATTTCGCGACATTATAAGAAAGCTCGGGAGGCTAGGGGATGGAACATGAATTTCTGATGAAGTTTCTTGAGATTGGGGCTATCGACCTCAAAGGTGATGACACCAAACTCGACAAGCTTAGGTCCACTGCCAAAGACCTGTCAGCCGCTCTTCGAAAGGCGCCTACGAAGACCGCCAGTTTCACGATGGTGGCGGCCGACCCCAACATTGCAGCTACAGACCCAACAGTAGAGGAGGCGATGGCTGCCCTCCGCAAGCAATGGGAGACTGTTGCAAACGCCTTTTCCGGGCGTCCCATTGGCATTTTGCGAGCCATCCTGTTAGACGCAATCGTGCAGGCGGCTCGTTCGGACGATGCGATTGCTGTCGCCTTCGTCAACACGGCGCGCAATGCACTGGCCCACGCCGAAACGTCTGACGAGGCTGAGATTTGGCGCGAAGCTGTTAGCGAAATTGAGACGAAGGTCGATGCGCGCGCCGAGGCAGAGTGGGCAACGCCGGAGATGATTACGGTCGATCCGATGCAGTACACGCCGCCAGCCCCAGTGTCTACGGACTATGAGGCCCCCACTGTCAATCAGAATGAGCTTAAGGCGAAAATCCATTCCGCCGCGGGGCCTTGGGGGCCCAACACCCCAAATCCCCATCAGCCCAATAACAATCCCCAGGCGTGGTCGCAAGACTTTGCAAACAAGATGAGCATCGCCATCGCAGAGGCGTTGGACGGGATGGCAGAGGAGCTTGCGCCAGCCCCCGTCGATCTCTCGGGCCCGCTCTCTACGCTGGCGAAGGCGGTCACCGCTCACGTTGACAAGGCGTTAGCCAGCTTCAGCGGCGCGACGGCAGGTCTGCAGCGCCGCACAAACCTGCTTTGGTGGAAGGAAGCGTTGTATTCCCCAAGCGCTCATGCGAGCTACCTTGACCTGCCGCCGTTCGAGGCCTCCGCTTTGATGGCGCTAGACCTACACGAACTGGTGCCAACCTATTCACCAGCGAGCGTGTCGGCCTTCCTGCGGGAGGCCATTCGCTGTCTTCCGGTTGAAAAAGGTGATCAAGGCAATGGCAGGCGCGACGTCGCTGATCTTTTGCATGACGCCAGGACTACCACATTCATGCAACCTTTCCGCGCGCTGGCTGCCCAGTACGCGCCTGAACCAGTTGGCCGCGGCCCGCTGCTGTCGTTGATTGGACACCCGCGAGATTCAGGTGCAATCGAAGCGACAACTCTGCGTACCCTCGGTGGCGTGGACGCTTCCACCAAGATGACCCCGTCCGACTGGGGAACGTACCTATTCCGTGAGCTCCAGACCGCACGCGCTACCAGCGACAGCCCTGCCAAGCGGGCCAAGAAGAAGTAAGACACCCATGAACCGGTGCCTCCACCCCAACTGTTTCGCTGACGACAACACCACCTGCACGCTTGGTCACATCCGGCTCGATACGTGCCCAGAGTGGAAGTGTGTCAGCAAAGGCGAAGTAGCCGCTTCGGCTGACTCCGACCAGATGCTGCTCCCATGGAGCGGCTTGGCGATGGGAGAGTCTGACCTCAACTTCGTCAGCGGTAAGGTTAAGCCCATAACTGTCGGTATCGTCGGCCCGGAAAGCGCAGGCAAGACGACCATTCTCGGTGCGTTCTATCTGCTGCTGGGTCGGGGTGCGCTGACCACTGCCGCCAATTTATTCAGCAACTCTTACACGCTGGCAGGTTGGGAAGCGGTGGCGACCCATCTACGCTGGAAGCCGGGGCTGCCCCCAAGCTTTCCGCCCCACACGCCTAGCGGAGCGGCTCGAGCACCAGGCTTGCTTCACCTTGGATTTCGACGTGAGGATGGGTCGCTACGCGACTTTATTTTTGCAGACGCCCCCGGAGAGTGGTTTCAGAAATGGGCGGTCAACGAGCAGGCAGCCGACGCGGAAGGGGCTCGTTGGATTGCCCGGCATGCGGACGTCACGCTACTGATTGCTGACCGTCAGGCACTTGCTGGGCCCAAGATGGGGGCCGCTCGAAACGACTTTCAGTTGCTTGCTCAGCGTGCAGTGGCCGAGGCTCGCGGACGGCGTCTGGCACTCGTCTGGACAAAGGGGGACGTAGAAGTGGCACCAGCCATGGAGGCGCAGATCAGAAAAGCGGTGGCGTCGGTCTCATCAAGCGTCCCGGAGTTCACCGTCAGCGTGTCCCCCCGTGGCGGGGTCGACGCTGCAGAAGATTTCCGCGAACTATTTGGCTGGATTCTTTGCACCAAGCGCGCGGGAGTGGATTTGCCCACAACAGAAGCGTGTGGTCACGACCCGCTTTTTCGATTTGGTAGGAGATAGTTGGTGGCTGCTCAACACACCATCTTGTTGGTCGGCGAGTCGAACGTCGGGAAGACTCACTATGGGGCTCAGTTTTTGAAGCGGCTCATGGTCAAGGCGTGCGCGCTCAAGATGTCCGGCGCTCCAACGAACTTGGAGGCGTTCAATACAGCGCTCAGTTGCCTGACTGAGGGAAAGTCGACCGACCACACACCGGCCAACAGCTACGTCGAGAGCGTCTGGCCCATTACGGACGAGGCAGGCCGCTACGCCGAACTGGTTTGGCCGGACTACGGCGGAGAACAGGTTCGCAACCTTGTCACGCAACGCCGGATCCCGGCCGCCTGGCGCGAGCGCGTACTCGAAGCCACGGACTGGGTCGTGCTCATCAGGCTGCATTCGCTTCGGTCCGAAGACGACCTGTTCTCGCGCCCACTACAATCATTCGCTGCGGTTGCCCCTGAGGAAGAGGCAACCGCATACGAGCCGTCGGACCAAGCAAGGACAGTGGAACTCCTTCAAATGCTGCTCTACCTGGCACATTTCCACCTTGACCGGCCGCTTCAAAAGCCTCGCCTGACTATCTTGCTGAGTTGCTGGGATGAGCTTGAAACGACTGAGCTGCCGGCTGACCTCTTTGCCTCTCGACTGCCGATGCTGTGGTCGTTCGTGCGCAGCAATTGGACGTCGCCCACTATCATTGGCCTGTCGGCTCTCGAACGCGCGCTCAGCAAGACGGATGCGGATCAGGAGTACGCAACCCGAGGCCCTGAAGAATTCGGCTATGTGGTGCTATCCGACGGCGTGAAGGACTCCGACATTACCCTGCCGATCCAACTCTTGATGGCCGACGGGATCTGAGCGAATGCGGGTTGAGCAGGCCATCTATGGCGAGATCTCTGGCCGCGGTCACGGACTCAGAGCATCGAGTCCGAATGCGCTCATAGCCACTGCCATCGCGTCAAAGCTCGACTTGCCAGATTCAGTGCCCGCAGGTGTCCAAGCTTGGTCGCCGTTCGTTCGCGGCTTTCCTATCGACGACCACTACGTTCTTGCTCGCACCTTCCTGGATTCAAGCGCGTCGCGCGGCGGCATGGTGCTGACTCACGCGCTAATCGTCAGCTTGGACGATATGTGCGAGGTTGGAAGCCTGGCCGCGCTGTTCGAGTGGCTGGCACCCTCGGTCACAGACTGCCCCGGTTCGGTGGCAACGCTTGAGCTTGACACTGTCGGCAGCAGCCACGCGCCGGCCGCTGACCTGATCGGTACGGCCAATGCGTTGTCAGCCCAAGGACTTGCTCCAGTTGTCCGACTGCGTGTCGAGGGATTCGAGCACCTCGTCGATTCACTGTGGAGGAACCTCTGGCCGGCCTTAAGACGAACCTTCGCGTTCCGGCTGAGCTTCGGTCTGAATGACGTGGTAGAGCAACCCGCGCCAGCGCTTGTATGCACGCCCGAGCAGCTCCAAGCTCGCTGGACGAAGCACTGCATAGTCAAGCCAGGCGATCAAAACACGAATTCTGAATCCGCCAGGATTCTCTGCGGCCAGCGCGATGTGCAGCCAATACTGGCTCTCGCCGAGGACCTGGGTCTTGAAGTTAGTACGCTGAAGGAACTGAGCAGGCTTGAACGGCTGCACACCTTCCTCTCTGGTGGCGAAAGCTTCGATGATTTGCTGGCTGCCATACGCTTGGCAGACGGCCTCTCAAATCAGCCGACGCTCGGCGCAAGCGTCAAGGACGAGCTCATCGGTCGGCTCACGGCCTTGATTCCAGGCGCAGGCTGCAAGCAGTTACTGCCAATGAGGAATTTGGCGCTCTCTGGTTTCGCCAACACGCGATCGCTGTGGTCGGCCGTTGAGCTCCTCGTCAGCAACCTCGGATTTGGGCCAGCGGACGACAGCGACTTAATGGAGATGGTCGCGGCGTCGGTTGATGAGGATCTCGCATTGCCGCCGTGGCGATATGCGGTGATGGCCGGCATATCGTCTGCCGCTCGTCGAGACAAGTCCGACATTTTTCAAGCAATCTGGAGATGGGCCGAGCGTAGCCAAGACGCATTCGCGTCAGCCGTAGGCACTCTACCGGCTGACGCGGCAGTTGAGCAGCGGCTGGCAGGGGCAGTGCCCAGAAAGCTCCACGTAACCACTCCGGCCGCCCTGCTCGCGCCGCTGCTGAAGAAGCGCTGGTTGACAGCGTACGGCGCCGTACTGGCGTCAGCGCTGCCCCCCCTTGATGCCATAGGTCAGCAGCTCAAGGCGGACAAAGATCCAGACCACAGCGCCGGTTTGCGGTCAGCCCTTCGGTACGCGAGCCCTGCACAGACGTTGGAATGCGCACTCGCGCATAAGGACTTGCGCTTGGTCGGATTGTGCGCAGACCTGGCCGCAGTCCACCCTCAGATCCTGTCTAACATCCGCTGCGCCGATATCACCGAGCAAAAGGTGTGGGGCGCTGCGATTGGCAAGAATTCTTCACTGTGGAACGCACCTCGCAATGCCATCAGTGTTCGCGACACCGTAGTAGCTCAACTCGCCGAAGGACGGCCCGTCGACACCGGCCTACTTGAGGCGCTTGCACGGACACCCTTGGCTGACCTCAGCGCCACCCCGGAGCGGGCGCGGCTCTGGTCGCTTCTGCCCGCTTCGCAGCGTGACCACTACCTACAGATGACCGCAGCCGGCTGGCTGGAACTTGCTGCGAAAGGCGCGATGATGACTCCCCCTGAAGCCGCGCTTGAGCAAACAATCATGTCGAGTTCGAGCTTGCAGTCGGTGCTTGAAAGGTCGTCGGTGGCGGTTGATGCCCGCCTCTCAATCATCAGTGCCCTTCCGTCTTTCCGCGAAGAAGTGTTCATCACATGGATGAACAACCTCTTGAGGAGCATTCGCATTCTTTCTCATACGGATTCCGAGCGGCTGGGTACGCTTTTGGCATCCAGACGTTGGGCCCGCGCTGCCAAATATCTTTCGGACCGGCTTGCCGACCATCGTCCAGATCTCATGCCGGGGCTACGGTTGTGCGCAGACTTGCTCGACTTTTTTACACGTTGGATGCGTGGAATCTCGAAACCAAGCGCTGCCGAAAAATGGGACGAATTCGAGAAAGAGGTTCGTGAACTCTATCCAAGCGGTCCCGACAGCGACGAGCTCTGGTCACGCGCCGGAGGCAAGAATTCCGACCTGCCGGGACGCTCTCAAAACGGGGCGGCACGTTGGCACACTGCGTTGAATTCAATACGGCACGGTGGTCGTCCGAGTAGACGCGACCTCCTTAAAGTGATGTGCCAAGATTTCCCGTTGAACGAAAAGCTGCGCCGATATGCCACTGACACGGATATCGTTGGCTGTTACTGACGCCCCACTTACCCATCGTTGAAAACATGAACCCAACTGGCTACCCGCAAGGCCACGCCCTTCTTATCGGCGTAGCGAACTACCAGAATATCTCCAGCCTACCCGCTGCGATCCTGAACGACGTCAACGACGTGGCCGCAACGCTGTTGGCGCCTAACTACTGTGCATATGCTCCGGCTAACGTCGTCACTCTCTTGGACGCAAACGCTACTCGGGCAGCTGTGTTGAGGGGCCTAGATGAACTGGCTGCTCGGGTGGGCCCTGATGACACGGCCTGCGTGTTCTTCTCCGGCCACGGAGGCGTTGTGGGCAACCCAGGTAATGAGGACAGCGTGCTGGTGACCGTGGATAGCGACCTCGCTGACATTGAGAACACATCCATTAGCTCGGATGAGTTAGCTGCGGCACTTGCGCAGATCAAGGCGAAGCGACTGCTGGTCTTCATCGACGCCTGTCATGCCGGGGGTGCTGCAATCTCGAAGAGTTTGACCGATGGCAAAGGCCACGAGCTCAAGTCCGGCTATACCCAAAACACCTTCGCGAAACTGGCAGTCGGGAGCGGACGTGCTCTGATGGCATCGTGTCGTGCTGACGAAGTGTCAGCCGTATTTATCGGCGCGAGGAACAGCGTTTTCACGACGGCACTGCTGGCAGGTTTGCGGGGGGCCGCTGACAAGAGCGCCAGCGGCTTCATCAAGGTCTTTGACCTGTTTAACTACGTCTCCGAAGAAGTGCCTAAGCTGATCCCAGACGGCCAGCACCCAATTTTTAAGGCTGACAACCTTGAAGTGAACTTCGCTGTCGCGCTGAGCCAAGGCGGGAGGAAGTCTCTGTTCAGTCTCGAGACCATGCCCACGGCACAGGAGGAGGACACTTGGTCGGTGTTAGAGAAGACCCTGATCGAACTCTACCCATTCGGACCACAGGAACAGGAAGTGTGGAGCCGCGCCGGTGGTGACCTGTCCCGTCTCCAGTTTCATCCCACTGGCCAGGCGGCTTGGCATGCAGCGCTTCGCACGCTGAAACAGGGCGGAGGAGGCAGAAGTATCAACTTCGGCAGCTTGCTTAGGACAGCGAAGGACGACTTTCCGAACCATCCGCAGTTGGCGATGCTGCAGGAGCCTTGAGTGCGTTTATTTTAACGAGGGTGCCGTCCTAGCCAGCAGATGAAGGGAGACGTTCGCTGCCATACCGACTCCAAGGGCCGCTGACCGCCAGATACCGGCCGCTCATTCGGAACATACTCTATGGCCGCTAAGGTTTAGGTTTGTTCGACGTCTGCCCTACACGTGATGAGTGTGGAGGACGCGCGAGCGCCTGCGGACAGACGTTGAATAAACCTAAACCGGTTCAGCCAGTATGCGACGCACGCCGCTTGGCTTATTTCCTTGGGGTTTGGTGTGACTAAATCATCCATCCATCGGTACGCTACCCAGTACAAGGACGATGTTCTGCGCGAATCTATTGGCCCGGATCAGGTGGCCATGATGGCGGTGCGAGCTTAATGTCTTGAGATTTCCTCCCGCCTTGTTACCCCCGCTCTCCTGTTCCAAAAGGCCGATGAACTGCTAGCTTGGGTCCGCCGAGTGTAACTTTCATCCTGTGCAAGTCTCTTACATTCCCCTTGCAGTTCTTCCCGGCTGGCCCATGCACTTCCCACCATTTATCGCGCTTTTCCCTCGGTAAATATCGCGCTCCCCTTCAGCATCCACATCGGCGTGCGCGTGGATCTTGCGTAGGCGCTGTTCCGATATAGCGTCACGTTCACGAATGACCTCAATCAATGCCGCCAAAATGCACCCATCTTCCCGATGCCTTGCTACGTTGCCACCGCAAAGTGGGCACTTGAGTTTGTTTGCCATTTCCATCTCCTGAACAAAGAGAGGGAGTTCGCCCGAGGGGCGATTAAACCCCTCGGGCGTTGCAACATCAAACAACAACAGGCTAGGCCACTAATTGCTTGGCCAGGGCGACCTCGATGCTGTCACCGCCTTGATTCAATACATCCAGACCGGAGTCCGGCATGTCACCGCTGGTTGACTGAGATACGGCGATCTTCTTCGCCATCAGTTCCAGACAAGCGATTTG
>CAMDMZ010000080.1 GCA_945902805.1 Propionivibrio dicarboxylicus
TTCGCGGCGTGGCCACGCGCTATCTGGCCAGTTACCTGGGATGGTTCCGCGCCATCGACCGCGAACACGGGAACGGCCCGAAACCCCAGCAGTGGCTGGCCTTGGCCATCGGTGGCGTTGCCTAACAACATGATTTGCGAACACAGCCAAAAGGTATGCCTGCGTACGGGCAGAGAGCCCTAGGCAGCGACGCTCGGCCAAGTAATCCTCGACCCGCCTGTGAAGGGCGCTCGCACTCATGACGTAACTCCCGGTCACGGCAGAGTAACAACGCATCCCCGCCGGTCAGGCTAATTGTCGCCGGCCAAACTAGACCAGCTTACCCAGCAAGGCGGTAAGTCGACTGATTTCTTCAGGCGCTAGTGACGTTCGAATCCACTCCCCCGTCGCGGCCACCAATTCTGCCATCGCCCTTTCTATGAGCTTTCTCCCTTTGGGCATCAGTCGTACCGGCTTCACTCGCAGATCAGACTCAACCTGCAAACGCTTCACCAGTTCTCGTGACTCCAACTGAAGCATGACCTTGGTCAGACCTCCGGAGGTGATGACCACCTCATCCTGAATCGCCTTGGGGATCATTTCGTGTGGAGACGGTGCATTGCGAAGCGTTGCCAGGACATCGAACTCCGCCACTGACAGGCCATGCTTGACCAGCAGTGGCTTCATCGAGTCAATAGAACGGATTTGTGCCCACTGCAAAGCAAGAAGCAGCGGAACGGTCTCCGGGTCAATGGAGGAGTCCCACTGATGGGTAGCCATCCGGTCTTTGATCATTAGACATGTCCTTTAGTCACAACCAATCAGATGTTACGGAATGTAATACATCTTGCGAGAAAGATATCAGAAAAATAACATACGTCAAGACATCGCTCATACGGGAGATAGACATGAAAACTGTAAAACATGCGTTCTGGGGCAGCCTTCTCGTTCTCAGCGCTCTCTGGTTATTGACTGACCCCGTCGACTGGACGACCCTAAGCGGCATCTTCGCCTGGCGGAATGTGTTGAATCAATACACGGGGATTCTTGGTATCGGTGTGATGAGTCTGGCGATGATGCTTTCTGCTCGCCCAGTCTTTCTGGAAAAACAATTTCATGGCCTCGACAAGATGTACCGCCTGCACAAGTGGCTCGGCATCGCCGGCCTAGTGCTATCGATCAGCCACTGGCTGATTGCCAACGGCCCCAAATGGATGGTTGCATGGGGATGGCTGGAGCGAGGAGTACGCAAGCCGCGCCCGGTCCTTCCGGAAGGATCGATCCAGCAACTCTTCATGAACCAGCGGGGCCTGGCCGAAGGCATCGGCGAATGGGCGTTTTACCTCACCGCATTGCTGATGGTCCTGGCGTTAGTCAAAACCTTTCCGTATCGGCGCTTCTTCCAGACCCATCGGATCCTGGCCCTGACTTATCTGGCGCTGGTGTTCCATTCGGTCATTCTGGTCAAATTCGACTACTGGACCAGTTTCCTCGGAATTACCTTGGCTGGATTGATGACCGCGGGTAGTGTTGCCGCACTGATGTCCCTGTTCCGCAAGCGGGTTGGCGCCACCAAGGTGACCGGAAAGGTCATTGCACTTGAGCACCAGACGGCTTTGAATGTCCTGTCCATCGATATTCAACTCGATGACGGTTGGCGGGGGCATGAAGCAGGCCAGTTCGCGTTTGTGAGCTTTCATGCCGACGAGGGGCCCCATCCTTTTACGATTACTTCGAAGTGGAATGAGTCTGGCACGATACGGTTTCTGGTAAAGGCGCTTGGCGACTACACCCGAACCTTGCCAGAGCGCCTCCATGTTGGCGACAGCATCGAGATCGAAGGACCGTATGGACGATTCAACTTTGAGAGTAGTTCCCCACGCCAGATCTGGGTTGGTGGCGGCATCGGGATCACGCCGTTCATCGCCCGAATGCAGGAGCTGGCGAAAGAACCGGATGGCAAAGCCATACATCTGTTCCACACAACAACGACCTATGACCAGAATGCCATCGACCGACTGACACGTGATGCCGCGAACGCCAAAATCCAGTTGGATGTGCGTTGGGACGAGCGTGATGGTCGCCTGGATCTGAACGGAATCATCAAGGCGGTGCCGGACTGGCGTAGTGCGGATGTGTGGTTCTGCGGGCCGGCTAAATTTGGCCAAGTATTGCGTGAAGGCTTGGTCAGGCTGGGATTTCCAGAGCAACGGTTTCACCAGGAACTCTTTGAGATGCGGTAGCACGAGCCGAGCGCCGTGATCGTGTCAACAAATCGCTGGCACCACTTCGTCGGCCATTTTCCGGAAAGCTCATATCGCAGATTCGAGTCGGTTGTTTCAGATCATGGATGCGCACGCCAGGTAATGAATGAGCAAGGATGCTGATCTCCGCCACACCAAGCCCTACTGTGATCAGCATCATGGGAAAAAGATCCCAGCCGGAGCTGGGATTGAGTCCGATTCCTTGCAGAATCAGAGGAGGAGACCGTAATTGCCGCTACCTATCCTGCCAGAACCGATCTTTGCATAAGAATGTTTAAGCGTTTGTCGCCGACAAGTCATCCTCAATAAAGGCGCGCACGATACTTTCGAAGTCCGCGTCACCAGCAAAACCTAATGCAGTAGCTCTGCTCGTGTCCCAGCAACCCGGCCAACTGCCGACGATGCGCTGGACCAGGGGGTCGGGTTCCCAACGGATATGTTGTGTGGCACTCTGACCTGCGACCTTTTCCAGGGCTGCAACCATTTCCCCAACGCTGACAGAAATTCCCGGTAGATTGATCGTGCGATTGTTACCGAATGCGCTACCCGGCAAGTCATGGCCGGCAATCAGCGAATCAATTGCTTTGCGCGGCGATTGCAGCCACAACCGCAAGTCAGGCGATACCGGGCAGACGGTTTCCTGGCCCTGCAGCGGTTCACGAATGATGCCACTGGCGAAGCTCGAAGCGGCCTTGTTTGGTTTGCCAGGGCGGACACTGATCGTCGGCAGGCGCAGGACGCGGCCGTCAACGAAGCCACGGCGGCTGAAGTCGTTAAGCAGCAATTCGGCGATGGCTTTTTGGGCGCCATAGGAAGATTGCGGATTCAGTGCGGTTGAATCTTGCACGACTTCCGGCAACTTGCCGCCATAGACGGCGACCGAGCTTGTAAATACCACTTTCGGCTTGTGGCCCAGACTCCGACAGATTTCGAGTAACTGGCGCGAGGCATCAAGGTTGATGCGCATTCCCAGATCAAAATCCAATTCCGCCTGGCCGCTGACCACTGCTGCCAAGTGGAATACGGAGGTAGTAGCACCATCGATGGCCTGACGCAGCAGTTCAATATCACTCACATCGCCAGTCAGGATGCGCAGGCGTGGATCACTCATTCCCTCCGGCGCCACGACATCCACAAGGAGGATTTCGGAGATTATTCGTACGTGGCCCGCAGAGTCGGTGAGGCTGCCTTTTTCCAGCAGGCGAATGGCCAGACGACGGCCAAGAAACCCGGCGCCCCCGGTAATGACGATCTTCATTGCAATCCCCTCTCAGCGTGCGATGTTCTTGAGCCAGCCCAGGCCATCCTCGGTCTTGCCCCGTGGCCGATATTCACAACCGATCCACCCGGTATAACCCAGCTCATCAAGCAACTGAAAGATGTACGGATAGTTCACTTCACCTTCATCCGGTTCATGACGATCGGGGACGCTAGCGATCTGTACGTGACCGACACCCGCGAAATACTTCTTCAACGTGACGGCCAAGTCACCCTCGACAATCTGGGCGTGATAAAAGTCCATTTGCACCTTGATATTCGCTTCACCCACCTCGGCGCAGATGGCATGCGCTTCGGCCTGGGTATTGAGGAAGTAACCCGGGATGTCGCGCGTATTGATCGGCTCGATCACCAGTGTCAAATGATGGCTAGCAAGTTCCTTCGCGGCATAACGTAGGTTGTCGACATACACGGCGCGATGCTTTTCACGATCGGCACCTGCGGGTAGCAAACCAGACATCGCGTGCACGGTGGGTGTCCCCATTGCAAAGGCGTATTCCAGGGCACGGGCAACGCCGGCGCGAAACTCTTCCTGTCGGCCGGGCAGTGACGCGACGCCACGCTCACCGGCCGCCCAATCACCCGGCGGCATATTGAACAAAGCGTTTTTGAGGAAATTGTCCTTGAGCAGCTTTGCCACTTCCTGCGGCGACAATTCGTAGGGAAACAGAAACTCGACACCCGTAAAGCCCGCCTTGGCGGCGGCGGCAAAGCGCTGCGGGAACGGGACTTCGTTGAACATCATGGTCAGGTTGGCGGCGAACTTTGGCATGGCAATCCTTAATTGTTCAGAAGTTGAGATTGAAGACCGACTTCAGTTCGTCGATCTGTTGTTCATTGAGACAATTGACCGACGTACCCCGTAGCAACAGGAAGAGCTTGGCGGTTTCTTCCAGCTCTTCGGTGGCATATACGGCCGCTTCAAGCGTGCTGCCGGAAACCACCGGGCCATGGTTGGCCAGAAGTACCGCGCTGTGTTTGCCAGCCAGACCGCGAATGGCATCGCCGAGCGCCGCGTCACCCGGACGGTAGTAGGGTATCAGCGGCAGGCGGCCGATCTTCATGACGAAATAAGCCGTGAGCGGCGGCAGGCAGTTGGCGTGATCGAGTCCACCCATGCACGACACGGCAGCCGAGTGGGTCGAGTGTAGATGCACGATGGCACCGGCACCTTGACGTTCCTCGTACATTGATCGGTGTAGAAAGGCTTCCTTGGATGGTTTGTCACCCGAGATCGACCTGCCTTGCCAATCGAGCTTGGCCAAACGAGCCGGATCAAGCTCACCGAGGCAAGCATTGGTCGGGGTCAGCAACCACCCATCGTCGAGACGGACGCTAATATTGCCGCTGCTACCAGCGGTTAGACCGCGCTTGAAGAGCGATCGCCCGAAGCGGACGATTTCTTCTCGCGATCGCGCTTCGGTGCTCATGGCAACTTGTTCCAAGCCTTGGTAAAGAAGTCGACGGTGCCGAAATTGCCAGACTTGAGAGCCAGTGCCAACGGCCGCGCGCCTGGTGCGTCAGTGATGGCCGTGGTCCAGGGCACACCCGGATCGATCTCCGGCCCAATGCGCAAGCCATTGATACCTAGCGCCTTAACCACTGCGCCGGAGGTTTCTCCACCGGCCACGATCAACTGACCGACACCCAGAGACACCAATCCCTGGGCAATGGCGGCGAGGGCACCCTCAACCAGGTTCCCCGCTTTCTCCGCACCAAGTTGTACTTGCACGGCCTTTACCGATTCCGGGTTATCCGTCGCGTAGATCAGCACCGGACCAGCACTCAGCAAGGGCTTCGCCCATTCCAGCGCGGCGCCAATCACGTCGTCACCACGCGCCAAATCGAGCGGATCAACTTGGAAAGCGGGATGGTGCGTACGCATGCTCGCAACTTGGCCCTGGGTGGCTATCGAACAGCTTCCAGAAACCACGGCACGTAGCCCGCTGGTGGCCGGCAGGGTGTCCGCTACCACGTCGTCGGCGAGCAGCTTGGTCTTGCGGAAATTCTGCGGCAGCCCGAGTGCGACGCCGGAACCGGCGGTAACGAGCGGCATATCGGCACAGGCGGCACCGATGGCCATCAGGTCGGCGTTGGTAATCGCATCGACGACGGCGAGATTGCAGCCGTCCTGTTGCAGAGCAGCAAAACGCGTCCGAATCGCACCCTCCCCGCCGGCCACCGTGACGTAGTCCACCAGACCTACTTTGCCTTTGACCTGTTGTTGCAGAACCCGCACCAAGTTGGCATCGGTCATCGGTGTCAAGGGATGGTTGCGCATACCCGAATCGGAGAGCAATACATCGCCGACGAAGAGATGTCCCTTGTAGATGGTGCGGCCGTTGGCCGGGAAAGCCGGGCAGGCAATGCTGAAGCCACTCTTCAGTTCCGCCAACAAGGCTTCGGCGACGGGGCCAATGTTGCCTTTGGCGGTCGAGTCGAAGGTCGAGCAGTACTTGAAGTAGATTTGCCGACACGCGGCCGCGCGTAGCCAGCGCAGCGCCTCAAGCGATTCGGCGATCGCCACTTCGGGGGCAATGGTGCGTGATTTGAGAGCGATGACGACGGCGTCGATACCGTCGGGCAGCGGTCCCTGAGGAATGCCTATCATCTGTACGGTGCGCATGCCGGCTTTCACCAACATGCCGGCGAGATCAGTCCCGCCGGTAAAGTCGTCTGCTATGCAGCCGAGGAGCAAGGCCATGACATGTTCCTTTCCGATAGTCAGCTTTATTTCACGTTAGTCCGTGGGGCGGGTAGTGTGATTCCCGGGAAGCACTTGATCACGGCTGAATCATCTTCGCCACCGTGTCCAGCCGCAGACGCCTGCATAAACATCTGGTGCGCCGTCGCCGATAGCGGAAGCGGGAAGATGCTCTTCTTGGCGTAATCGAGAACGATACCTAGATCCTTGACAAAGATATTGACGGCCGACAGTGGTGTGTAATCACCGGCCAGGATGTGCGGCACCCGGTTCTGGAACATCCAGGAACCGCCCGCACTGTTGCAGATCACTTCATAGACCTGGTCCGGATTCGCTCCGGCACGAATGGCCAACGCCATCGCTTCACCGGAGGCGGCGATATGTACCCCAGCCAACAGTTGGTTAACCATTTTTGTGACCGAGCCTGGCCCAGGTTCATCGCCGAGGCGATAAACCTTGCCGGCAATGGCGGCCAACACCCCCTCACACTTGGCAAAGGCTTCAGGGACACCTGATCCCATGATGGTCATTTGACCGCTCGCCGCCTTGGCCGCGCCACCCGATACAGGACCATCAATCATCAGCAAATCGAGATCGGCGAGGCGCTTGCCCAGGTCGCGAGCATATTCGGGCGACACGGTCGCACTGGCGATGACCACCGAACCCGCGGCCAGATGCGGGGCGGCGCCATGTTCGCCAAACAATACGGTGTCAGTTTGAGCGGCATTGATCACCAGCACGATCAGCGCGTCAACGCATTTGCCCAGTTCGGCCGGCGATTCGGCGCGATGACCTCCGGCATCGACGATCTTTTGTACCGCTTCCGCGCGCACATCGCAGGCATGAACCTCGAAGCCGTTGCGCAGCAGTGATTGTGCAACTCCCATGCCCATGGCGCCAAGGCCGATAACGCCGACCCGAATCTTTGCTTGTTCAGTCATGTTAACTACTCTCCGATCAGTGATAGACGAGGTCGCGCAGGAATAGTGAGACCTGTGGGACGTAGGTGACGACCATCAGGCAACTCAGGATTACCAGTACGAAGGGAATCAGTGCCGTGATGATCTTGTCGAGCGAGGTTTTCGCCACCGCGCAGGCGGCGAACAGGTTGACGCCGAAGGGCGGTGTGATCATTCCCAGCGCGAGGTTGACCACCATGATCGTGCCGAAGTGCACCGGATCGACGCCAAACTTCACCGCCACGGGTGCCAGAATCGGCGCCAGGACGATGATCGACGCGGAGGTCTCGATGAACATCCCGATCAGGAACAAGGCAGCGTTGACGCCGAGCAAGAAGAGGATAGGACTGGTGAGATGGGCTTTGAGGAAGTCGCCGATAGCTTCCGGCACGCCAGCGCGGGTGATCAGATAACTGAACAGCCCGGCGTTAGCAATGATGAACATGATCACGGCTGACGAGATCACGGACTTCTTGAAGATGGGCACAACTGCTGCGAAAGAAATCTCGCGATAAATCAGCATCCCAACGACGAGCGCGTAGACCACCGCCACGACGGAGGCTTCCGTTGGCGTGAAGATGCCACCATAGATGCCCCCAAGAATAATCACCGGCATCATCAGCGCCAGGCTGGCTTCTTTGACCGCTTGACCAAATGGCAGCCGACCGACGTGATCGTCCTTACCATGTCCCTTGATCTTCGACCAGATCCAGACAAACAGGATCAGTGCGCTACCAATCAGGATGCC
Source organism: Propionivibrio dicarboxylicus (assembly GCA_945902805.1). Classification (GTDB taxonomy): domain Bacteria; phylum Pseudomonadota; class Gammaproteobacteria; order Burkholderiales; family Rhodocyclaceae; genus CAMDMZ01. The sequence goes on from CAMDMZ010000080.1 coordinate 7,933, forward strand.
AGGCCCGAAGCCGGCGACAAACAGCTCGCCGATCGACACTTCTGCCGAGACGCCATACAGAATCATCGGGATGGACGGCGGAATGATGACGCCGAGTTCGGCGGCGGTTGCCTGCAGAGCCGTCGCGAAAGGCGTCGGGTAGCCGTGCTTGATCATCGCCGGGATCAGGATGGCGCCAATGGCAAAGGTGGTTGCCACGCTGGACCCGGAAACGGCGGCAAAGATCATGCAGGTCAGCACGCAGGTGATGGCGAGTCCACCCTGCAAACCACCGACGATGGACTTGGCGAAGTTAACCAGCCGACGCGAGATACCACCGACCTCCATCAAATTTCCGGCTAGGATGAAGAAGGGAATGGCCGCCAAGGGAAACTTGTCGATGGCGCTGAAGATCTCCTTGGGAATGACCAGCATCGGTGCCGTGCCAAACAGATGGATGCCTACCACGCTGGCAAATCCGATTGATACGGCGATGGAGATACTGAATGCGAAGCACAGTAGCATCGCGATGAACATGGCTGCGGACATGTTGGCTCCTCGTTATTTGTATTTATCTGGATGCCTTATTGGGCGGTATCCAGTTCCATGCGCCTTGGATCAAAGTGATTCGCCAGTACCGCAACAATGCTGAGCAGGGCACCCACTGGCAAAGCCAGATAAGCCCAACCGATTGATAACGGCTCCAGGCCAGCCAATTCCTGGAAGCGCACGCGCCATGCCACTTGGACGCCGTACCAGACGAGGACGCTCAGAAAGGTGATGGTCACACCGGTAATGATCCAGTTCAGGACTTTCAGCCAGGTTCCGCGGCTCAGGCGATGCATGAGATCAACGGATACCAGAGCACCCTGACGAAATGCAGCGACTGTTCCGAGCATCACGGTCCAGATCAGGATCATGCGAATACTGACCTCAGTCCAAGGAGACGGCTCACCCAGGAGAAAACGGGTGAGAACCTGATAAAAGCCGAGAGCGACCGCGATGGCCATCAACACGCAAGCAAACAACCAGATCGAGGCCGTCATACGGCGCTCAAGTGCGAGGAAAGTCTTGATCATGAGCATTCCGGTAGCGGCGCGTTACCACGCCGCTATCGTCCTTTCATAGGTTGGGTACGTCATCAGGGGTTAGAGAACCCCAGCCTTGATTATTTGACGTCCTGAATCTTCTTGATCTTGTCGGCACCGAATTCTTTGGCATACACGGCATACGCCGGTACAACGGCCGCCTGGAACTTGGTGATGTCGACCTTCTCGATCACGCTGACGCCAGCCGCCTTGATGGTGGCGATACCGTTGGCTTCGTCGTCATTAACGCGCTTACGATTGGCGACAACCGCGATCTTCGCTGCTTCATAGAAAGCCTTCTTGTCTGCCTCGCTAACCTTTTCCCAGATCGACGGCGAAATCAGTAGCATGGCCGGGGAATAGACGTGGCCGCTAAGGGTGAGAAACTTCTGTGCGGTGTACAGCTTGTTGGACAGAATGACCGGAATCGGATTTTCCTGGCCATCGACCGTACCTTGCTGCAAGGATGTGAACAACTCATTCATCGCCATCGGTGTCGGCAATGCGCCCATGGATTTGAAGGCTTCCATATGCACCTTGTTTTCCATGGTGCGAATCTTCAAACCCTTGACGTTTTCCGGGCCAATAACGGGCAATTTGCTGTTGGTGATGTGGCGGAAGCCGTTTTCGAGCCAACTGACTGCAACTAGACCCTTGGCTGGGAACTTGGTCAGGACTTCCTGACCAATGGGGCCGTCGAGCACCTTGCGTGCATGTTCGTAGTTGCGGAACAGGAAGGGAATATCGAAGATGCGCGTATCCGGAACAAAATTACCCAAGGGGCCAGTCGAGGTGATCACCATATCCTGTGAGCCCAACTGAACGGCTTCAATCATTTCGCGCTCGCCACCCAGGGCCGATGACGGAAATTGCTGAAGCTTGTAACGCCCACTCGTGCGTTTGGCCAACTCCTCACCAAATACGTTGGCAGTGACTCCGTAGTGGGAGTCATTCGTTGCGGTGTAACCAATTTTCAAGACAGTTTGGGCATGTGCAACAAATGATGATGCGGCGAGACTGAAGCCAACCAGCAGTGACGCCAGCAGATTTGACGGTTTCATTTGATGATCCTCGTGGTTGTTTGGATAGTTATGATGACCGCCCTCAATCTTTGACCTAGTTACCGGGACATCGCCATCGCCCCAAGGCTGTCTGAAAGCTGTCTGTTTGCAGTATATAAATAATACAAAACAGAAGTCAACAAACTCTTACAATTAATTTATCTGTATAGTTGTACTACAAATATTGCCCTTGATTTGAGCAGGAGTCGTAACTATGGAAACCTCCAACCCATTTGATTTGCGCGCATCCAGTCAGGCACTTGGCGAATTCGCCACGGGAAATCTTGCTTCACGGGTGGCTGCGATGCTTCTCATGCGAATTCGCGACGAGGACCTGGCACCCGGTACACGGCTCCCGGCGGAACTCGCGATGGCCAAACATTTCGGCGTTAGTCGTACTGTCCTTCGTGAAGCGATTGCCATACTCAAGGGCGATGGACTGATTGAAACCCGAAAGGGCAGCGGTGCCTTTGTGCTCGTTCAAAATCAGATTCGCGCCCCAGAAGGTGATCGACTCACCGAGGAATCGATACAGTCACTGCTGAATCTGATCGAGGTGCGTTGCGGCATGGAATCGGAAGCCGCTGCATTGGCGGCCCTGCGCCGTACACCGGCACAACTGGCTGAGATCGAATATTCGTTGCGACTCATAGAGGAGTCGGTAAATGCAGGCGCCAATGGCGTTGAAGAGGATGCCCGATTTCACCAAGCGATCGCTACTGCCACCGGGAATCCCTACTGGGGAAAACTGATGGAGATGTTTGCTCAACCGATTCGCGCGGCGGTTCGCGTTACCCGCGCCAATGAGGCCCGGCGCGAAGATTTCGCGCGCCAGGTCCAGACGGAACACCAACAGATTGTCGATGCCATCGCGGCCGGTGATAGTCAGCGAGCACGCGCTGCGGCGGCTAACCACATGGAACAAGCGGCATTGCGCATTCGCGGCGCAGACAGGGAGTTCTGGCGTGGCGACGGTGGGGAATACGCCCGCCAATTGGCACGCGATCATCAATCCAGTGAGACCGGGCAAGGGGCGATTGTGACCACGTCTTTCTCGCTCAGGCGCTGATCATTTTGGACGATCATCAGATGTGCCACCGATTAGTATGGCCATGTTTCTTCGTATAGTCACCATACTTTCGCCCATGCTAGCGATCGTGCTGGTCGGTTACCTGTATGGTCGTATCCGCAGGCCGGATATGGCTTTCGCCAACCAGATCACCATGGATGTGTTTGTTCCCGCACTGGTGCTGTCCGCATTGGCCAACAAAACCTTCGCACTGACTGCCAACATTCCTATGGTGATCGGTGGCACGGTCGTCATCGTCGGATCCGGAATGGTCGCTGTGCCCATTGCGCGACTCCTGCAGGTTCCCCTGCCCACGCTCATTCCGTCAATGATGTTCAAGAATTCGGGGAATATCGGCCTGCCACTGATTGTTCTAGCGTTCGGCGAGGCAGCATTGCCGGCGGCGATCGTGCTTTGGTTAGTGTCAACTTTGCTGCACTTCTCGCTTGGCGCCTGGATGCTGGACCGCCACAGCCGTCTGAGCCAGTTCTGGCGCATACCTGTGGTCGTCGCGACACTGTTGGGTTTGGCGATGAATGTCTCGCACACTGAATTGTGGGCACCACTGCAACTGGGTACCAAAATGTTGGGCGACATCTCGGTACCTCTCTTGTTATTCTCTTTGGGAGCCCGGTTGGTTCATGCCGACCTTACCGAATGGCGTATTGGCCTGTGGGGTGCGCTAATCTGTGTTGCCACAGGAATGTTTAGTGCGTTTCTCGCTGCCCGATTACTGCAGATGCCGCGTGAGCAAGCCTCCATACTCCTGGTATTCGGCGCCTTACCTCCGGCAATCTTAAATTACGTGTTTGCTGAACGATATCACCAGGAACCCGAGAAAGTTGCATCCATCGTCTTCGTCGGCACCCTCACGTCGATTGTCTTCCTCCCAATGGCACTGGGACTGGCACTCTGAAGTCCTGTGGACACAGAAATTCACAAGCCAGTGGTTTGAGAGGGAGTGAATCCATGGCCAACATCGAAATGCGGGAGATGCCGCTGGAGTTCGCCGACAGGTGCCAGATTCATAGGTGCATCCGGCAAATCACAACATCACCACTCTAGCGTAACGGATTTCTGCATCAAGCCTATGGAACTGCCTATTGTCTAAGATGGATTGACGACCGCATCTTGCGGATGGCAGGATATCCATGAGTTCGCCATGCCATGCCACCCACCTGTTGAAACAGAATGTGGCACACTTAAAGACCAAAGCGCAGAAGCCAACAGGCAGTGCCGCTTTTCCTCTGTTTGCTATAGTTTGCCAACTCGTTAAGTCGCAATCAGCAATCCGTTGCAACGCTGATATGTTTCTCAAGAACTCTGCAAACTATCCTACATGCCTCAAGACACGTTGTTCGCTTTTTCGATGTTCGCACTGGTGACATCCATTACTCCCGGCCCGAACAATTTCATGCTCCTGGCATCTGGCGTCAACTTTGGCGTTAGAGCATCTGTACCGCACATGCTCGGGATCACTTCGGGGTTTTGGGTCATGGTTCTTGCGGTTGGCCTCGGTCTGGCCGAGATCTTCGCTCAATTCGCCTGGCTCTACGATGTACTAAAGTGGGTCGGGGCAATCTATATGCTCTATTTGGCTTGGGGCATAGCAACATCTGGCCCGCCCAAAGACACATCTTCCAACGCTCGCATTGCAAAGCCAATGAGCTTTTGGGGCGCTGCGGCCTTTCAATGGGTCAATCCAAAGGCGTGGATTATGGCGGTGGGTGCATTCAGCACCTATGTGCCCGCATCGAGTGGGCTGATTGTCGTCACAACTGCCGCAACACTCTTCGCAATAATCAACTTGCCGAGTGTTGGAGTGTGGGCACTGTTCGGGTCAAAGTTGCGCCACTTGCTTAACGTAAGGCGAAATCTTTTGGCATTTAACTACTGCATGGCTGGCTTTCTGGTTGCATCCCTCTACCCTTTGCTAAATACGGCCTAATCACGCCATCGAGTTGAAGCCGCGCAGCTTCCTTCACCCCCAACGTTGAGTGACTGCTTTCCAAGTGTTCGATGATCGGAACGGGTCGGATGTGTGAGTTCGTCATGCGGAGAAGCCGCCATTGATCTCCATCAGGAACTGAAGGGCCGCTGACCGGCGCTTTGCCGCCCGACACAGAACGCAGGCCCACGGTCGGCATTGGCCGAACTGCTGAAGTCGCTCGTCAGTAAGCGTCCAACCGCCCCACATTGAAAGCGGAGGAAGGGGAGAGATAGTGTCCACGGTTTTTGAGGTGGACACATGGACACAACGGTGGTGAATGCGGGAGTGAGGAGAGCGCGGCGGCGGCACGATCCGGAATTCAAGCGGCAGGTC
>CAMDMZ010000081.1 GCA_945902805.1 Propionivibrio dicarboxylicus
GCGGAACCAACCGAGATAGGAGTCGAGATACTTTGTGGCAACACCGTTAAAACGACGGATCCAAGTTTTCAAGCGGCTATCGTAGGCATTGACGTTCTGGATATGAAACACGCCAGCAATCACGCGCTGCCCGGCGGAAACATTGATGGGGCGATGGTCAACACCCAGTTCCTTTGCAACGGCTGCCAGTACCGAACTGCCATCCGTGCACAAGAGGGTATCGATCGGCAACAGGGGCTTCAGTGCCTTCACCAGGTCGGATTTGCCATCGGCCGCGAGAATCGCGGTCGCCGTCGCACCCGAGCGATCACGCGCCACCAATACCGGCACCTGTTCCTTCGACAACCCTCGCTGAGCCGCTTTGCCGCCACGGCGGCGTGGCTTGCGATCCAAATGGCGTTGCCCCTTGTTCGAACGCAGAAAGAATGTTTCGTCCGCTTCGGCAATACCAACAAGTGTTTGAGCCTGAATGGTTTTTGGAGTGGCCATAAACCGATGCCGCCAACGAAATGCCGTGCTGCGGGCGACCTTGAGCCGCTTCGCTGCCCGGGTGATCGTCATGCCCTCATGCAATACATCCGCCTGCGCCAGCCACTTTCCTTTCTGACGCAAGCGCGCCAATGGGCTTCCGGTCAGGGCATTGAACGTCCGCAGACATCCCCGGCATTTGTATCGCTGCAAACTGCTGGCGGTTCCGTTGCGCACGATATGTTTAGCATTGCAATGCGGACACGCTGGCGTCCCCACTTGGCCTTCAATGATATCGGCTACCTCATCCATTCCATCGCCGGCAACCAACTCATCTTTCAACATTCGCCGTTGGTTCGGACTGAGTTTCATCACCATCGCCATCAATCGCTTCAGTTCCCGCTGTCTCATGTCGCCTCCTGGATTCGTCCTGACGCTTCCAGTCTGACAACCACAAGGCTCATCGCGAGAGCCTGTCACTAACTAACGCGAATAGCGCCTAGTTAATCAGGGGTAACTTATGAAAGCAAAGCATGTCTTAGCTGCGTTCCTGTTGAGCACTGGCGCTCTAACTTTATCCCCCGTCGTCTTCGGCATGGATAACATGCCGCCAGACATGGCAGCGCAGATAAGGGCTGACGAGGCCCGTCAGGCCAAGTGGGAGTCGACAATCATCGAGCAACGCAAGATGGATGATCGCCACTTCCAAGAGCAGCGCAGCATGGAAGATCGTCATTACCAAGAGCGCAAAACCCTGCGCGACAAGCAGGGGCAGGAACGTGACGCGATGTTTGAAAGGATGTATCCGATGGACGGCGGGATGTTCAAGAAAGCACCGCCAAAAAAGTAAGGAAGCTATTACTACGAAGCGGGCTTGGCTTGTACCGTTGAAGGAACGCCAGAAGGAATTCCCGGCATCGAACATCGTGGCAATCCTGAAGGTGGCCGCGTAGGTAGTGGAGTCTGGAGGACACCCTGGCAGCTGCAGGCAGAGCTTGTTTTGGCGAATCTCCAACTTTCGTTGACATTCCCCATGAACGGCGTAGTGTGAAACCAAGTCGGATCGGATGGTTCGATCAGGCCCAAGAGCAACAACACGACTGGAGGCACTATGGATGGAAGCCCGCCGCAGTACGAGATGATTGCGTAATACCCTAACGGCGTTGCCGTATGCCTTGTCACTTTCTGCAAGGCCAAAGCTTTAAGGAGCCCATTTCTAGCCGATCTGGGCTTCGTGCTTTTTGGGCGCCTTGGCTGAGTCCATCGGCCTGTCAGTGTCAGTTGCCGAGATCAATCGGGCGGCAATAGACTGGGTGCTGCCTGCTGCCGAATGCATATTCGGTGTTCGCCTGATCGGCTGACTCTTGCCGACCCTAAGCGGACAATAGAGCATCGACAACCAGCCGTTCAACGATAAGGCTGACCGGCGCAGCGCCGAGGGGTGTCAGATTCTCAGTTGTCACTTGATGTCGAGCCAATTGTTCTGTATCTGCCCCAAGTGAATACACTCTGCTGACAAAATGAAGTTTCTTTGGCTCAGGTCGACGGTGATCGCAAATCCCCAAAATTGTGGCCAATCTTTCGAGGCTTGCTTAAGCCATTGTCGGTCTGCATCATAAATGCTTGTCTTATTGGCTTTCCATTCCAACACTGATAGAGGCACATTAGCTGGGTTGCGCTCACCTGAACCTTCCCAGCAATTCATGTCTTCCTCTGGCCAAATGACCAGATCCTTCCGCACCAGCTCCTTGCGTTGCTTTCCTTCATCAACTTGAAGCTGCGGCACGGCCACCTCAATGCCGAGCTGGCGCACCGAGAAGAACTCGCTGCCTGGGGCCGCTAGAGGGAAAAGGTAACCGAAAGCAAATCGATTGACGCATTCATTTTCGCGGCCCCACCAACTGCGCCCACGAAGGTCTTCAGCAAAGTTGGTCAATGCAATTCTTATCGTTGAATCGATAGTCATAACTTGCTTCTTGGGTCCAGACAGTCAAATAAGTGATGCGTGCTTGCAAGGGGCGCAAACTTTTTTACGGAGGTCGTCAAGGACTGCAATATTGCGCATGACAATATCAGAAAGCTCGCGTTGGTCCTGCAGTCTAGTCATGTTGTAGCCAGACAGATGCGCAGCCTGTGAAAGTTTCAGTAGGGTGCTTCCTGTTGGATATGTGAGAGACATCCTTAATACATCCCCTCCCTCATTATTGAAAAGTGTCACTCCGATCAGTTTATTTCTCTCCTCGCGGGAGTAGTTTTCCAATAACCGAAGCAGGTCGGTGCATTCGTCGGTAAAAATTGCGATGGCCTCTCGACCTTCCGGAACATGCATATCAAAGACGACACTTGGCAAGCCAGCAATCATTGGCGCGGCTGCGACATTTCCTTCCTGTACTGATAATGGTTCTTCAATAGCAGCGCGCCATACCAAGGGTAGGAGGCAGGGATGGCTGCTTATACAGAGCTCTGCTCCCTTAGCAGCAATGAATTTGATGATGCGCGGCAAGTCCATTTCCTCGATCATCGAGAGGTATGTAGCCAGGTTGTTTCGATTGACATGCGACTCGTTGCGCTGGCTCGAATCCAATATTCCTGTCAGACCAAGACCCGCAATGACACGATGAGCCAATGGCTCCGCTGCGTCCCGGTAAATTTCCACCAGCGTGGATGGCCTGTCTATGACCATTGCCCTGCAAAGCTCACGAAAAGGTGCCAACCCCGGGTCTTGACGGGCAAGGATCGTCGCATGATCTAGGGTACGGTCATTCGGGCCACTGGCAGCTATTAGCGTCAGCTGCATGGCCCATTGCAGGCATATGCCATCGCCCACAGTATTGTGATGGCCAAGCAGCACCAATCCGAGCGCGCCTAAGAGGGGGTTGGCCAGCCCTACGTCCTCGAGCATGATTACCGACATGCGCCATAGCAAGAGGGAAGCGTCGTAACGGAATAGCGCACAACCGGATCGCAGAGCGGTGTCTATATCATGGCGACGAACGGATTTCTGATAGGCCGACATTGCACGCCAACGCCGAGTATCTTCGGCCAAACAGGTATCAGGAAGCGAGAGTGAATGCGCCAGCCCTTGCAGTTGCTCAAGCAGCGCTGCCTCAAGCTCCAGGTTTGTAAGATCATCGTAGCTAGTAAGTTGCGAATGCCACAGTGTTGCCTTCTCTTGGAGGCTCATGCGGGGTTATCGTCACATATCAGCGTCATCGGACACACCAAGCAGAATGTCGACCTCAACATCGACAATATCAACGCTGTAATTTTGGTGCAAGTGCTCCTCCAACTCTTCCTCGAGTGCAATGACCGCATCCTCTGTTGGCTCACCGTATGGCCCAATTTCCGATTCGTCAAAGGTGTATTGCATGGTGAATCCACAAATCACTTTGAATGTGTGGTGTTTCATTTGTCCTCCAAACTGTTAGACCCAGCCGTCCACGCGATTGGGGTGTGTTTCGATTCGATCGATGAGTTCACGAGCTATAGTGCGGTACCCATAAGTAATATCGAACGGGAGCCCCGACTCTTCAAGCAGATTGATTCCGCCTATTTTCACCACTAAAATCTCCCGCAAACCGTGCATGACAACAATTCCAGTTCATACTACTCCATGCCGAATGACTGTTATTGGAGTCGCCACCGAATGGCTGAATTTGGCCGATAGGTTGAGATCACCAACGGCTGCTAAGTAGAAGGTTAATCGATCAATACGGGGCGACAAGAGTCAGCCAGCCTCGAAACCTGAGCGGCAGCACCCAGTCTGGAAGAGTCATCGGCCTGTGAAATTGGGGAATCTGCTGGCAAGGACCGTTCCAGACTGGGAAGAGACATTCAGGGTTTCATCACTGCCGAAGCATCTCCGACCCGTTTTGGTGGGTCAGCCCTCTACATAGCTGCCGTTGGTGATCTCAACCTATCGGCCAACCGCCGCCGCTCAGAGTTTTTCTCCATTGCAGCCATTCAACCTGGGCCTTCCTCCTTAGCCGCCATTTAATCGGAGCCCCCAATTCTTACCGGCTGAGCTCCCGCAGTACAGCGGTTTGAGGCATTCAAGTCAGCAGCACCTCACCGCGCCAATATTCCGGTTATCAGTGGCCCAGTTCGGGATAGGCCTGCTTCAGCCGATAGTCAGCGTAGAACGCGCCCAAGGGAATAAGGGCGGCGAAGAATAGCAGGGCGGCCAGGCCAGGTTTTAGCAGGCCGCGCGCCACGCCGGAAATGCTGGCAATCATCAGGGAGAGAAACAGCGTGCCGTGTATCGGCCCGAGAATCTTGACGCCGATGGGCATGTCGAGCATGTACTTTACCGGCACAGCAACGCCCGCCAGTGCCAGCAGAGCAATGCCGTCCATAAAGGCCAGCCAGTAGATGAGTTTGCGGTTATCGGGCACAGGTACTCCAGTCGTAAGGAAGTTGTTGAGTCAGCGGCCCGCGAGTGTAGCCGCCTTTGTCTCGGGTTCGTGGTATGAACCCAGACTGCTTCCGGAAGACGCGCGTGCAGTCTGTGCCGACGATGCCGGAGCGGAGTATGGATATCCACTTTAGGACTTTTACGGGTACTGGGACTCGTACTCTACCAATCCAGCGCCGGCGACGGCTAAGGTGGATAGGGCTGGTCGGCGACAATCGTTCCGTCGATGAGTTCGATGATGCGGTCGCAGCGGTGGGCGAGGCGCGGATCGTGGGTGACGATCAGGAAGGTGGTCTTGAGCTGCACATTCACTTCGCGCATCAGTGCAAATACGTCATCGGCGGAATGCGTGTCAAGATTGCCGGTCGGCTCGTCGGCGAGGACCAGTGAGGGGCTCATGGCCAGGGCGCGGGCGATGGCGACGCGCTGTTGCTGGCCGCCAGAGAGACGATTGGCCAGGTATTTTTTCCGGTCGGCAAGGCCGACCTGATCGAGCAATTTCCCTGCCTTGACGAACATCCCGGTATCCGGTCGCCCCTGCGCGACCAGCAGCGGCATGGCGACATTCTCTTCCGCGGTAAACGCCGGAATCAGATTGTGGTGCTGGAAGACGAAACCGATGCGACGACCGCGCAGGCGTGTCAGGCCGGTGTCGTCGAGCCGGCCGGTTTCCTCGCCGTCGATGAACAACTGGCCGCCCGACGGCCGATCGAGCAGGCCGATCAGGTTGAGCAGGGTGCTCTTGCCGGAACCGGAAGGTCCGATCAGCGCGGCGAATTCACCGCGCTCCAGGCGCAGGTCGATGCCGTGCAGGATCTCGCTTTCCGTCTCGCCGCTGCCGTAGGACTTGCGGATGCCGGCAAGTTGGAGAACGGGGTTGGCCACCGCATTAGCCACGAATGGCTTCCACCGGATCAAGTTTCGCCGCCCGCCGCGCTGGCAGCAGAGCGGAAATAATACCGACGACACTCGCGCCGCCTGCCGCGATCGCCACCAAGCCTGGTTCGACGCCGATCACGAACAGCGGTGTGCCGTCCGGATTGCGCGCCATCAACTGCCAAAGTAAAAGGAAAGACCAGGCCAGCGCGGAGCCGAGCAGCGAACCGAAGAAGCCGACGATGCCGCCCTGCAACAGGAAGATGCGCAGCATCTGCGCCTGCGTCGCGCCCATCGCGCGCAGGATGCCGATTTCTTTGCTGCGCTGGATCACCGAGACGACCAGCACGCTGGCGATGCCGAAGGCGACCGACAGGCCAATGAAGAAACGGATCACGTTGCTCGACACCGACTGCGATGTCAGCGCGGTGACGAATTGGGCATTCGTCTTGATCCAGCTATCCGCCGTCAGACCGGTTTCGCCAGCGATACGCAGCGCCAGCGTCTCAGCCAGGTTGAGATCGTACAAGGCAAGATCAATATTCGAGACACCGCCAACCAGATCGAGCAGGGTTTGCGCGGTACGCAAGCCAACATAGACATTGCGCGCATTCACGCCCTTGTTGCCGAGATCGAACAGGCCCGTGATAGTCAGCGTTTCGCTCGCCCCAGCGGCTGTGGCGACCCTCAGTTTGTCGCCGACGGTCGCGCCGAGATCCTTGGCCAGCTCGATGCCGATCACCGTCTCGCCAGCGCCGACTCTCAGCTCGCCCGCCGTCATGCGCTCGGACAGGGAAATGATCTGATCGTAGCGCTCGGGAACAATGCCGAGCAGGGTGATCGATTTGTTCGCCTCACCGCGCACGGCAAATGCAGGTCCGGAGGCGACTGGCGAGACGGCGGAAATTTCCGGCCAGGTCTGCAAATGGTCGCGCAATTGTTGCCACTGGTCGATCGAGCGCAGGCGTTGCGCCTGCTTCTGCAGCAGCAACGCGGTATGTTCGTTCGCCACCTGTGGCCGCGCGCTCTCCTCGGACGGCAGCAGGACGATGTGCGCCTGCGAGCTCAATGTGCGTTTGATCAGGTTGGATTGCAAGCCGGAAAGCAGTGCCGACATGAACACAATAACCGCCACGCCGACTCCTACGCCGACGATGATCAGCACCGACTGCATGCGTCCTTCACGCAGGAAGCGCACGGCGGCGATCCACTCGAAGGGCATCCAGGGCTGCATCGTCACGGGGCGACCGCGCGCACTTTCCTGCCTTCGGGCAACACCACAGGCGTCGGCACCAGCGCATCGCCCGCTGCAATTCCATCAAGGATTTCCACCTTGCCGGCACCGCGCAGGCCCAGCCGCACCGGCTGGCGTTGGGTGCGGCCATCGCGTACCACGAGAATCCAGGGTTTTGCGCCGCTCGCTTCGCGTACCGTGACGAAGGGGGCGATGACGGCTTCCGCACGGCGTCCCGCTTCGATGTCGATCGAGACGGTCATCTCGTGCTTCAGGTAAGCGGGTGGTTGCGGCACCGTCAGGCGGATCTCGACCGAGCCGCGTTGCGCGTCCACAGAGGGCGCGATGTAGTTGATTTCCGCAGCGAAACGCTCGCCGGGGTATGCGTCGGCCGACACCATCGCCTTTTGGCCCGGTACGAGCAGGCCGAGGTTCTTTTCGTCGATCTGCGCCGTCAGTTCGGTATCGCCGGCTGGCGCCAGCGTCAGCAAGATGCGGCCGGGTTGCACGGTATCGCCCGGTTCGACGCTGCGCGTCAGCACGGTACCGGCCACCGGCGCACTCAGTACCGTATAAGCCAGCCGCGCCTCGGCGACCGCCAGCGCGGCACGGGCCGCCTCGAGATTGCCGCGCGCGACGCGGACATCGCTGCCCCCGGGCTGGTTGCTGCCGACCTGCAACTGGGCAGCACGCCACTGGCTTTCGGCTACATCGAGACTGCGTTGCGCATCGTCGAGCTGGGCCGGGCTGTAAAAGCCCTTGCCCACCAGTTCCTTGATGCGGCTGTACTGCTTCCTTGCCTGCCGCGCATTCGCCTCGGCCTGACGCAAAGCCTGTTCAGCCACCGGCAGACCCAGTTCGCCCACTTGCTGCAGGCGGGCCTCGCTTTGCGTCAGGGTGGCACGCGCCTGCGCAACACTGGCGCTCAATTCCGCATCATCCAGCTGGAGCAAGGTCTGGCTGGCAGCGAGGGCTTCACCAGCGTTAACATTGACGGTCTTCACTCGCCCGGTGATCTGGGCGGCCACCTCGATGCGCTGCGGCGTGCGGACGCGGCCGCTGACCACCACGGCCTGGCGCAACTCGCCGCGCTCGGCGCGAACCACGCTCACCGCCTCGCCACGCAGCTGGCTGTACGCGGCAACCCCGATGACGGCTATGCCGATCACGAGGGCAAATGACTTGACTGGATGCTTCAAACTCACCTTTAGGATACCGATCGATTTGTTTTATTAGCGTTCCCTGATGTTATCAGCCGCTGGATCGTTTCTGCTACTGATTGCGGCCTTCCATTTTCCGCGTCTGCGGTAGCGGAAGGAGACGATACTTCCGGTATCGTATGCCCCTACCGAGCTTGAGAAACCCCTTGGACGCACTCCGCCGCCACATTGATGACACCCTTGATAGTTCATCGCCGTAAAGCTGCCCTTGAGATTTCGCTTCCCGGAAGCTGCCATTCGTCACTGAGTGCATCCGACCCTTAGCCGACACATGACGACTGCATGCCCAATGGCCGGTGCCTCTCAAACCTGCCGGATTCTTCGATAGATCAGCCCCGCGACGTTGACAACCACTTCAGCAAAGTTTTGTACAACACCTCGGGAACGACAGGCTTGCCGAGGTGGTCGTCCATGCCCGCTTCGATACAGACCTTGCGATCTTCATCGAAGGCGTTCGCGGTCATCGCCAGAATCGGAGTCTTGGCGTACCCAGGCAGCGCCCGGATCACTCGCGTCGCCTCGACACCGTTCATCTGCGGCATCTGCATATCCATCAGGATCAGATCGAAATGGCTGCGTTGCGCCATGGCGACAGCGAGACCTCCATCCTCAGCCAATTCCACAGTTAGACCAACATCCTCCAGCAGCCCACGCGAGACTTCCTGGTTGATCGGCTCATCTTCTGCCAGCAGGATGCGGGCGCCAGCATAGTGGGTCTTGAGTTGCAGCTCGGCGGTTTCTTCTGCAAAAGCCAGAGCTGATGGGACGGCGACTTCGTTGGCCTTGCCGAGCCGAACAATGAGCCAGAAGGTACTGCCTTGACCCGCCGTGCTTACGAGTCCGATATCCCCGCCCATCAATTCGGCCAGGCGCCTGCTGATCACCAATCCCAGTCCTGTGCCACCATATTTTCGCGTCATCGAACCATCGGCCTGCTCGAAAGCGGTGAATAGTCGTTTCTGGTCTTCGGCGGTGATACCGATGCCGGTATCGTGCACTTCGCAACGCAACAACACATCGACCGAACTTTCTTCGAGCTTCATGATGCGTAGGGTAATGGCACCTTGTGTGGTGAACTTGACCGCGTTTCCAGTGAGATTGAGCAGGATTTGCCCCAGGCGCAGAGGGTCGCCCATGAGCGACAGGCGGGCAATGTCTGGTGGCAATTCGATGAACAGTTTCAAGCCTTTCTCCGCAGCCCGCTGTCCGACCATACTCACCAGGTTTTCCAGCACCAGACCGAACTTGAAACTGACACGCTCCAGCGTCAGGCGCTCAGCCTCGATCTTGGAGATGTCGAGGATGTCGTTGATGACGGAAAGCAGATGATGGGAAGCGTTGTCAATCTTGGTCAGCTTATCGACGAGTTGGGGGTCGGCTGCCCGCCGCAGCGCCAGACTCGTCATGCCCATGATGGCATTCATCGGAGTGCGCAGTTCGTGGCTCATGTTGGCGAGGAACTGGCTCTTGGCACGATTGGCGGCTTCGGCCGCTTCTTTGGCGATAGAGAGGGCGGCGGTACGTTCCTCGACCATCGCCTCGAGGTGATGGCGATGTTGGTCAAGTTCGAGTTCAGCAATCTTGCGCTCTGTAAAATCGACACAAAGACCGACCATGCGCAGGGGCTGATTCTGCTCGTCATACGACGTATCTCCCACGGCATAAATCCAGCGTGTCTCCCCGGTTGGTAGAACAATGCGATATTCGTTGGTCAGGGGAAGGTGATCACGAAGGGCCGTACTAATACGCGCTTCCGCCGCATGGAGGTCCTCAGGGTGTAGTGTGGCGCGCCATGTGTCGAAGCTTGCTTCCGTCGTGGCCGCGTCGAGTCCAAATAGACGGAAGAATTCCGGCGTCCAGGACAACTTGCCGCTGCCGATATCCCAATCCCAGAACCCGGCATGAGCAGCATCTTGCGCCATCGACAAGTGCGTATTGGCCCTGCGCAAGGCAGCCTCCTGCTGCTTGCGTTGGGTGACGTCATGGATGACAGAAAAGAGCAACGGCCTTCCACTGGCATCAACCGGCGTCGAATAGACCTCGACGTCGCGGATTTCTCCGGAGGCAAGGCGGTGGCAGAAGTTGAAATAGTTACGTTCGTCGTGCAATGCATGTTGCCGTTCCAGAGCAACCTCTTCGGGCGACAGCGTATTGATGTCACTGATGTTCATGTCGACCAGGTGTTGCTGCGCATACCCGTAATACGAAGCGGCAGCCAGGTTGGCTTCAATGATCGCCCCAGTGGCCGGCTCGATGAGCAACATCACCGACTTGTTCTTCTCAAAGAAGTGACGGAAGCGGGCTTCACTTCTTTGTACTGCCTCAGTTCTATCCGCCACCTTCTGCTCAAGGTTATAGGTAAGCTCTTGGAGCTTGCCTGTCATGGAATTGATGGCGAGTGAGAGTTCAGAAAATTCATCCGAGCCATTGGTCTCTATGCGGTAGTCCAGATTCCCTTGCGCAACCAATTCCACCCCCGCATGCAGCGGCAACAGACGCCTGCGAATCAGCCTGTCCATCTGGTGCGCAACCAGGATAACGGCGAGTGCTAGTGTTAATGCAAACAGGGCTGTGATGACTGTCAATTGTCTGTAGCGCTCCTGAACACGCCCTTCGGTGGAACTCTGCAAGGTAGTTATAGCCATCCTGACGTCGGTGGCGATCAGCAGTAACTGGCTATAAAGTCTTCTGTCGAACTCCTCGTAAACGCCTTTATTTGCACCAGCGGTTTTTATGACCTGCGTGTTGGCGACGATACGATCGAACAGTTGCGCGGTGTCTTCAATACTCCGGCTAAACCGCTCCAACACCTGCTGGTCATGTCCACGATGAAATTGCACCTTGGCTTGGGCCACCAGGCGGTCAGTTTCATGCTTACTTTTGACCCACTGCTCCCGTTGTCGGTCTTCGCGGTATAGAAAATACTGGTCTCTATAAGAAGCGCGTTCGAAATAATTGTCATGAAGCGCATCGGCAAGCGTATCGTCGTCTTTTGCATTCTTGAATTCGACGAATGACCAGACCAGGATGGGTATCAGGATGACGAGAGCGGCAATCGTCACGCCTGTAATGATCCTGAGCCGGGTTGAGATGCGCATGTGAGCCTACCGGTTTGTGCTGACCGCTTCCGGTCTGACTGCCCGCAAGCTGTCAGAATGGATGTAACTGGCGTAGTCGGGCATCGTGGTCTTGTCGGTGAGCCGGTTCTTTATCGCCCAGCGCGCTTCATCCTCCAATGTGAGAAGAAGCTTCTGGTCAAGGACAACGCGGTAGTTAAAGGCGTTCCAAACGTCTTGAATCAGGCTCTTGTCGATCTTTGTCGCGGCGGCCATGATGGTCTGTGCCGCATCGGGATTCTTTGCGACGAACTCTTCCGCCTTCACCAATGCGCGCAGAAAACGTTTTACCGTTTCCGGCTTTGTTCTAACGAAGTCTTGCTGCGCTGCGATATTGAAGGTTTCGGTATAGATCTGTCGGTCGTAAAAAAGCACGCCGTCACCTCCCAGCGCTTGAGCGATGAGTGTCAGCGGATAGTTCCATGTGGAAACCGCGTCAGCCTTTGCCGCGATCAGCGCATCCCGCATCTCGTCCGGCTTCAGAGCAATAGGGTGTATGTCCTGTCGGGTCAGGCCGTTGGCGGTCAAGAATGAATCCAGAAAGAAATCGGATGTGGTGCCTGGCGTAAATCCGACTCGCTTACCTTTCAAGTCGCCGGGCGCGTTGATGCCTGCCGATTTCTTGGCCACGATCGCGTTATTGGTGGTACTTGCCTCGATATTGGCGATGACGAATATCGTGTCGCCCCTGAGTCCGCTGAACATCACGGGCGTTTCCGCTACCGTGGCAAAGTCGGCTTTGCTTTCGAGCAGCGCTTGCAACGCTTCCTTGCCAAAGTCGCGCATCAGCGGCTGCATGTCGAGCCCCTCCTCCGCAAAATAGCCTTTTGCCATCGCAACATGGGCCAAAGTGCTCTGGGGCTGGTATGTATAAGCGAAGGATACTTTCTCTAAGGGTTCGCCGCTGCGCCACCCATAATTCTGAGTCGGGGACTTTTGGCAACCTACCAGAGTAGCCAAGATGATAATGAATAGGGGCAAGGTCTTAACCATGAGACTCTTGCCAAGAAGGGAAGCAACCATGGGAGAGGCATCTGGTGACGTCGAGGGGCCTGCTCACTTGCTTGATCATTATTTCCTCCTCGGGCAATGGCCTTGATCCTCTACTCACCGGGACCTATTCTCTCCGCTAGCATTTTTTTACTTTGGATACCCTACTCTCGGGGGAATGGGAAAGCAAGCTAGGTGGCAAAAGACGCGTTACGGGTGGCCGCAGTTGCTAATATTGCCGCCGCTGGCGGGTTCAGCTTTTCCTTATCATCAGTGGCAGGTCATGGCCGACAGCCCTCGTACGGGATGATGCCAAAAAGCGGCCGCATTCCCTGAACTCTGTGCCGCTGATAGCATTGACTCCCGTCGGTATCCGATCCGAGGACGATCATCCGACCCATGACGATTAACCAACCTCCGGAGATTCTGGTGTTACCGAAGCTCTCTCAAGAAGAATTGGATCTCTTCCTGGCACATGATTCAGCGGTGGGGATGACCCAATGGACAGTCCGTGACGGCAAGCTTTATGTCTCGCTATCGTTCCCCGATTTCGTCAGTGCCTTCGCCTTCATGACTGCGGTGGCCATCCTCGCCGAGAAGGCTGACCATCATCCGGAATGGTCGAATGTCTATAACCGCGTCGATATCTCCCTGACCACCCATGACGC
>CAMDMZ010000082.1 GCA_945902805.1 Propionivibrio dicarboxylicus
GACACAGAGGCACAGAGAAAGTCAAAGAATCAATGGCTTGCCGATTCGATACCAATCACCCCACGGGTGAGTGCATGAAACACGGCAAGCACTTGTTTTTCCTCTGTGTCCTCTGTGCCTCTGTGGTTCAACTGAGGTTTTAAGGTTCATTCGTTCTCCGGCGCGATTTAACGGCACCGGAAGGAGCGGCTGACATGAGCGCACACCGGCCGCAGCGGCCGGATCAGGAAGGGAAAGCGGCTGCTTAAACGCGGTTGGCGGCGCGCATCAGGGCGCCGCGCAGGGCGATGGTCAGGCTGGAACCGAGGCCGATGCGCTGCGCCACGGCCGGCAGGATGATCAGGGAAGCGAGTGCGAAGCCCGCGCCAAGCAGCAGCGATCCAATCTCGCCTTTGTCGGCCGCCGTATTTTGTAGGTTCTGTGTCATCGGGCATCTCCCTCAATTCGATTCGCGTGTATGGAATCATAAGACTGCGCACCCGCAACGCCCTGCGACAAAGTGTCGCAGTTGAGCTCAATCGCCGAACTTCTTGATCGGCGTCAAGCGACGCCGATCTCTTCGTCACTCAGGTAGCAACCCGGGTCTTCCGACCAGGGATCGCCGGTGAGTTGCTGGGCGCGCACCCGCGTGTTGCCGCCGCAAATGTCGAACTGGGCGCAGGCACCGCAGCGTCCGGTTACCTTGCGCGGATGAGCCTTGAGCCCGGCCATGAGAGGATCGGAGGTGTCATTCCAGATCTCGCCGAAGCTGCGCTCGCGCAGGTTGCCCAGATTGTGATGCCACCACATGGTGTCGGGATGGACATTGCCGAGGTTGTCGATATTGGCCACGTTCACGCCGCTCGAATTGCCGCCCCACTGCGCCAGCTTCTTGCGAATATGCTCGACCTTGTCGGGAAATTTCCGCTGCAGCCAGTAAAGCAGATAAACGCCATCGGCATCATTATTGCCGGTGGTGAACTCCTTCACCAGACCCCGTTCCTGGTAGTTCCAGCAGGTGTCGAACAACAGGTCCATGGCATTGCGCGTCATCTGGTGCAGGGCATCGTCCTTGCGGTTCTTGTTGCCGCGCCCGGCGTAATTCAGATGCGAGAAGTAGAAGCGGTCTATGCCCTCGTCCTCGACCAGTTTCAGCAGGCCGGGCAGATCCTGGAAGTTGTCCTGCGTCATGGTGTAGCGCACGCCGACTTTCAGGCCCGCGTCGCGGCAAAGACGTATCCCGGCCAGGGACAGGTCGAAGGCGCCCTGCTTGCGACGGAACTTGTCGTGCGTGGCGCCCAGGCCGTCGAGGCTGACGCCGACGTAGTCGTAGCCGATCTCCCGGATGCGCTCGAACATCGGCGCGTCGATCAGCGTGCCGTTTGATGAGAGCGCAGTGAAGAAGCCCATCCGCTTCGAGCGCGCCGAAATCTCGAAAATGTCTGGCCGCAGCAGGGGTTCGCCACCCGAAAGAATCAGCGCCGGGACGCGGAAGGCCTTGAGTTCGTCCATGACACGAAATATTTCGTCCGTATTCAACTCGCCGGCGAAGTCCTTGTCGGCAGAAATCGAATAGCAGTGCTTGCAGGTGAGATTGCAGCGCCGGATCAGGTTCCAGATCACCACCGGGCCGGGTGGCTTGCGCACCGGACCGATGGGCGTCGGCACGGCAACTTCCTGCATGAATTGCGAGATTCTGAACATGGCGACATTAGGCGCACTGCGGGGCTCGGGCGCTTTGATACCCGTCAAGTCGCGGGCAGGAAATTCTATGCCCGATCAGGGAATTTTCCTTGCGCTCAAGGTACTATTTCCTTCCGCCAGAAACGGAATGGAATCAATGAATGCCATGGTCAGAATACTTTGTCGCGTCGCGCTGCTGATCGCCTGTGGTGTCCCGACTGGTTTGACTCTCGCCGCGGAGCCGACGCTGGGCATGAACGAGCAGCCCATCCATGATGCGGCTCGCATGGGTGACCGAAAAGCTGTCGAGGCCATTCTCAAGAGTTCGTCGCAGGCACGCGACGCACGCACCCCGCTTGGCATGACGCCGCTGCACTACGCGGCGATGAACGAGGACAGCGGGCCGCTGAAGGCACTGCTGGCCGCCGGCGCACTGGTGAATGCCCGCGACGGCGAAGGCCGCACGCCGCTGCACATGGCGGCATTTTCGACGCGCACGGCGAACGGCAAACTGTTGCTTGAAGCTGGCGCCGACCCTTCGCTAAAAACCGACGCCGGCCGCGACGTACTGAGCATGGCGCGCAAGGTACGCGCCGACGAACTTGCCGGCATCATCTCGCTGTGGATACTCAAGGGATGCAAGCCCGGCAAGCCGTGCTGAAACATGCGAGCGCCGCCCTGCTGCTGCTCGCCGCGGCGACTTGCGGCATTGCGGCCGCCGCGGACGAAGCCCTGCCACCGGTCGTCGTCTTCGCGCCCAGTCCCTGCCTCGCCTGCATCGACTGGGCCGACCATCTGCGCCAGAACGGATTCGAAGTCCGCATCGAAGAAACCGCCAGCGCCAGCATGCCCCGGCTCAAGCGCTGGCTGAATGTTCCGGCAGAACTTGAATCGGTGCATACCGCAAAGATCGGCAACTATTTCATCGAGGGCCATGTGCCCGCCGAGGACATCAAGCTGCTGCTCAAGGAAAAGCCGCGAGCCCGCGGCCTGGCCGTGCCGGGCCTGCCGCGCGGCGCACCGGGCCGGGAAGTCTCCAACCCCTTTTGTGAAACAGCCTGCACCATCCTCGACAACGCCAGCCAGGACCGCGAGATCCGGCGCGAGGCGTACAACACCTTGCTCGTTGGCCCGGACGGCAAGACGTCGGTGTTTGCGCGCCACTAGCCAGGAAGCCGTTTGACCCGCCGGCAAGGGCCAAGGATACTTGGGTCTGTTGATTTGCAGAGCCTCGCCAGATGAAGTCAAAACTCAAGCGTTCGACCTGACACCTCCTGGCGCTGCTGGTCCTGCTGCCAACGGCCGTGCTTACTCTGGGCACGATCTACATGCTCGGCATGGAGCATCTGGAAGCCAGTCCGCGCACCCTTCTGCAGGGCATCCAGTGGGCGTCGGAAACAATTACCAACACGGGCTAAGGCGCCGACAATCGCTGGAACCATCCGCTCATGGCCATGTTCGTCATCATTACGCCATTCATCGGTCAGTTTCTGGTCTTCCTGATATTCCCGGTGGTGGTATTACCCTACTTCGAAGAGCAATTTGAAGTTCGCCTGCAGCACGTGCTGCCGCCCATGGCCGGCAAAGTGCTCTTCTATCGCCATGGAGCGGCCATCGAATCCCTGCTGGAGGAATTCAACAGCGCCAACTGCCCTTTCGTAATTTTTGAAGAGGATATGGCACTGGCGTGCAGCCTGCGCGACCGGGGCTACAACGTGGTGTTCGGCAAACTTTCCGAAGATCCGTCTGTCCTGATATCGGTGAAGGAGGCGCAGGCGGTGGTCACCAATGCGGACGATCACGCCAACGCCACCTGCACCCTGATAGTCCGCGAGTTCGCGAACGACATGGCGTGTCCGTCATCGGCCAATGGCATGGCGGAGTTTTTACCACGACGAAAGGGCCCGCCACGCAAGTGGAGCCTGGCGCGATTCTCGTCGTCGGTCGCCACACCAATCCGGAAAAGGTCGAGCGGATGGCGATGCCGATCCGCCGCACCGGTCCGATTGTGCTGGCCGGCCACGGTGCGCGGTCGTCCTCGCCTTGAGCGACGACAGCGAATCGGTATTTGCCACCGCCGTGGTGCGCGACTATGCACCTGAAGTGCCGCTGATCGTGCGGGTCCTGCGTACGCCCAATACCGCGCGACTCTACCGTACCGGCGCAGATTTCGCCATTTCCTCGGGGCAGGTGGCCGGACAGATCCTTGCCTACCATCTGCTCGGCGAGCAGGTCATCCACGTCGAGAACCGGATCAAGTTCGTCCGCCTGGGCGCCGGTACCCTCGCCGGCCATCACCCGTGGCACAACCAGGCGCTTGAACGAACGGGCGCCAAGATCGTCGCCGTGGAGAGAGCCCGTGACGTGATGGTCGAATTCGACCATGACTTTCTATTGCGCCCGGATGACGCGCTGTTTGTCTGCGGGTCGACCAACAGCCTGAAGCGTTACCAGCGGGAATTCCATGCGTCCACGGCACCCGGGGTTCGCTCATGACCGGCAGCCGGAATGGCCGACGAAAATGAGCGGGGCCTGAGCGTCGAAACATTCGATCGGCGAGGACAGGAGCCATCGCTGCCTCCTTTTCCGACGCCCGCGGAGCATCCCGACGCCGCCGTGATTGGCTAGTGCGCGAACGTGACCAGCAGATAGGCAACCGTCAGAGCGAGCGCAAAGCCCGCCCCCCAGAAAAGCGCGGTATAGCCGACCCGGTGGAGCTTCAATCGTAACCATTCGCGGACCAGTTCCAAGCGGGGGGCATTGCGCTGCGCCGCCCGACAGCGACGGCAGATGTAGCGACCGTCAGCCTTTCGGTGGACGAACTTGCGCGGCAGGCGAGTGCCGCAATTCGAGCAGGCGTAGTTTTCTCGATTGATGATCATGGATTGACGGCCGAAGAACAGACCTTAGCGGGCACGCATAGCCTGGAACATACACTAGTCGTCACCACCGCCACCGCCGTCAAATCCACCGCTACCGCTTCCCACAGCGGTGGCCCACGCGGCAGATCATTGATCCTAAATTCCTCACCACAGAGACACAGAGGCACAGAGAAAGGCAAAGAATCAATGGCTTGCCGATTCGATACCAATCACCCCACGGGTGAGTGCATGAAACACGGCAAGCACTTGTTTTTCCTCTGTGTCCTCGGTGCCTCTGTGGTTCAACTGAGGTTTTAAGGTTGATTTCAAACACCACTTATCGAATGGCGGCATCGGGCAGTGGAGCGGCTGCTCGGAAAGTTGCTATCAGCGCAGTCGAACGGGTACCCAAGGAAAACACTGGACCACGAAACGCCCGCTGAACGATTCAGGCAATCGCTTGCATTCAGCAGTTGATCCAAGCCGAGTTCCAGTGGTTGAGCATTACCCTGGCTGGGCGGATGTCGACGCGGCAGACTTCTGCAACCAGTGAAGCACAATCGCACATAGCGCGTCGGGTTCCACCGGCTTGCCAATGTGGTCGTCCATCCCGGCGGCCAGACAAACATCACGGTCGTCATCGAAGGCGTTGGCGGTCAGGGCCAGGATCGGGATATTCGCCATGTCGGGGAGTTCGCGAATCGCACGGGTAGCCTCCAGACCATTCATGACCGGCATCTGCACATCCATCAGGATCAGGGAGTAGCCGCCGAGTGCGGCCGTCGCCACTGCCTCCTGCCCATTGCACGCGATCTCAGGCGCGAGGCCGGCGTCTTCCAGCAGGAACATCAACACCTCGCGGTTCACCGGCTCGTCTTCGGCCACCAGCACGCGGGCACCGGGGAAGTGCCTTGCCAGCGCCTCCCGCGGGTGTTCGGCGGGTTGAGCAGTGGCGGCCTGCGAATCGCTCGTCGCCCGCCTGAGCCGGAGCGTCGCCCAGAAGGTGCTGCCTTGACCCTCCTCGCTGCTCACCCCGGCGTCGCCTCCCATCAGCAGTGCAATGCGTTTGGAGATGATCAGGCCCAGACCGGTGCCGCCATATTTGCGGTTCATCGAGCCATCGGCCTGGATAAAAGCGCGGAACAGCCTCGCCTGCTGTTCGGGGCTGATGCCGACGCCCTGGTCCGTGACTTCGATCTTGAGCAAGACGCTGAGGCTGTCTTCTTCGGCGAGGCTGGCACGCACTGTGATCTGGCCGCGCTCGGAGAACTTGATGGCATTGCCGGTGAAATTGATCAGGATCTGGCGCAGGCGCATGGCGTCACCGCAGAGCAGTTCAGGCAGCGCCGGATCGATATGCCACGAGAGGCTCAGGCCCTTGGCCTGGGCCGGGGCATCCTGCATGTACATGGCGTCGTCAAGGGCTTCTGCAAGCGAGAAGTCAGTCTCTTCCAGGGTCAGCCGGTCGGATTCGATCTTGGAAATGTCGAGGATGTCGTTGATGACGGAGAGCAGATGCTTCGCCGCGCCCTGGCTCTTGGTGAGCCAGTCGATCTGTCTGGGGTCCGTGGCACGGCGCAGCACCAGATCCGTCATGCCCATGATGCCGTTCATCGGCGTCCTCAGTTCATGGCTCATGTTGGCGAGGAACATGCTCTTGGCGCGGTTGGCGGCTTCAGCGTCGTCGCGGGCTTGTGACAGTTCGGCGGTGCGGGACAACACCAGTTCTTCGAGGTGATGGCGGTGCTGCACCAGTTCGGCTTCGGCCTGCTTGCGTTCGGTGATGTCGATATCCACGCAAAACATTTCTGGCGACCGCCCGGGGACATGAACATAGGCGTGACTGGAAAATACATCCACCCGCGATCCATCCTTTCGCAGCAAGGACAGTTCGCCCGCCGGAATGGGCGTCTGTGTTTCGAACATGTCCCGCATCGCCCCGCGCACGCCCTCGTGCATCTCGGCCGGAATGATCAAATCGAGCAAATTGCGCCCAATGGCTTCGTCAGCGCGATAGCCGTAGAGCCGCTCCGATGCCTGGTTCCAGTAGCGTGTCGTACCGTCTTCGTCATAGCCCTGAACCGCCACCGCGGGAATGTTCTTGAGCAGGTTGCGAAACCGGTTTTCGCTTTCCTGCAACGCCGCTTCGGCCTGAGTGCGCTCCGTGATGTCGCGGCTGATCCCGAACAGACCGGCGACCTCCCCTGCCTGATCCAGTAGCGGCCATTTGTTGGTACTGACCCATCGCCTGTTTCCGGATTCATCGTAGTACGGGTCAATCTTGTTGAGTAACGGCAGGCCGTCGCGGAAGATCGGCACTTCTTCCTCGTAGTAAATCTGCGCGGTCTCCGCCGGGAATACCTCCAGATCGTGTTTGCCGACCATGTCGCGCCAGTTCGCATGGCCGGTTATGTTCGCCAGGGTCTGACTGCAAAAACGGAAACGACTGGCCTTGTCCTTGAAGTAGATGAAGTCAGTGGTGTTTTCCAGAAAGGCGACGAAGTCCCGATTCAACTCGGCGATCTGTCGTTCGGCCTGCTTGCGCTCAGTGATGTCGGTGTTGGTGCCAATCATGCGCAGCGGCCGCCCCTCGGTATCGCGACTCACGATCATGCCGCGGCCCAGCGTCCATTTCCAGCTACCGTCTTTGCATAACATGCGGAACTCAATGGCCGCGCAGCCGGGCTTGCCGTCCATATAGGGCTGCAAGTTGGCAAACACACCTGGCGCATCGTCGGGGTGGATGCGCTTGCTCCATTCGTCGGCGGTGTCGCCGATGTCGGCTTCGGCATAACCAAACATCTCCTTGTAGCGTGGCGAATAGAAGGCCTTGCCGGTCTGGGTGCTCCAGTCCCAGAGTCCATCGCCGGCTCCATCGATGGCAAACTTCCAGCGTTCCTCGCTCTCGCGCAATGCCACTTCGATTTGCTTTCGTTCGCTAATGTCGGCGTGTGCGACCACGACGCCGCCGCTGTTCGAGCGCAATGGCGTAACGCTCATGCTGAACCAGCGCTGCTGCTCAGGCGAATGGCATGGATATTCCATGCTGAAGCCGAGCACGCTGCCGTCGAGCACTGCCCGAATGCCCTTGCCCGCCTTCGATGCGTCGGCGTCATCAGTAGTACGCCCCGTTCCGGCATCGCAAACGGCGAAATAGTTTGCGCCGACCTCGGCTTGAGGGGACGGTTTGCCTGCCTCGGCACTGTTTTCCAGTGCAAAACGCCGCCAGGGGTCATTGACTTTGACAATGACTCCGCTACGGTCGAGTATCGCAATTTCGGCCGAGACCGAATCGAGGATGACCCGACTGAAGGCTTCGCTGTCCTTCAACGAAGTTTCGCGCGCCCGGATTTCTTCGGTAAGCGCATTGGCAATCACTCTGGCCTTGGCGCGGGTATTGACCAGGGATAACATCAATCCGCACAGCAAGCCGCTGAGGGCAAAACCACCGATCAGTGTGGCCCATGCACCGGCATAGCTGATCGTCGCAGTGCCCGAAATGACGTCAAATACCAGCAGCCATTGATGACCGTGGAAATCAATTTCTCGTTGCTGGTAGAAGATCGAGTTGGTATCCGGAAGGGGCCCGGCAAAACTTTCGAACAGCAGCTTGTCTGCACTCGCCTGCAGGCCATCATAGACGTGGAGATGAACGACCTTGCCCTCGTTGCTGGTCCAGTTTGCCAGAATGCCGCCCATCAGGTCTTGCATGCGGAACGGGCTATACGTCCATCCGACCAGCGCTGCACGTCTTTGCTCAAGCGTATTCAGCGGGGCGCCGTTGCGATAGACCGGGAAGTACATCAGCGTCCCGGCCTGAACCTCCTTGCCGGTCTCCTGAACCAGTTCAACCTTACCCGACAGCGCGGCCTTGCCGGTGTCGCGCGCCCGTTCCATGGCGTTTCGCCGCACCGGTTCGGAAAACATGTCAAACCCGAAGGCACGCAGGTTGCGATCCTTGAATGGCTCAAGATAGATGATGGAGGTGTAGACAGCCCGTTCGCCCGGAGGGCGCACGGTGTACTCGGGAAAGCCCTCGGCACGAATGCCTGCAACGTGGGCGGCAAGCTGGTGCGGAGGAACTATTTTGGCAAACCCTATCCCTTGTACGCCCGGAACACTCTCGTTTGCGCTGAGTTTCTCGAAGTACGCCCGCCATTCCTTGCGATCAACCGAACTTGATCCGGCAAAAAGACCCGCGCCGCCGTGGAGTATGAGCGCATGAGCGCCGAGGCGCTCTTGAATCCTCAAGGCCACCTGAGCACTGGTGAACTCGAACCGCCTTGCCGCATCGCGCTCGATGGCCTGCTTGACTTGAAATCCGGCAAAAATACTTGCCAGCAGCCCGATCCCGAGCATCAACCATGCGTGATAGGTTCTAAGGAAAGATCCGTTGTGCTGCATGTGAATTGGTCCTGCCGATATGAAATTTGGAATTCATGCTCATCGACTATTGCATTCTGGTACCAAAACACCGTGCCGAAGTTGATGCAGATCAAACGCAATTGAAGCGTCGGCAGTTCAATCTCGCGCCAGCATTTCGGTGGAGAGGCCCTGCGCCCAGGCCACATCTTCCCCGCGTGGCTGCGGGTCTTCGTGCTGGCGCACCATCTGGGTGATCAGGCCGTCGCCGCGCCGGCGATACTGGGCATCGATGCGCAGCATTTCCATTGGCTCGACGTCGGTGAAGACGTGACACACGCTCTCGGGCAAGGCCGGCTCCGGCAAGTTTCCGCGCGAGCGCGCTGCGATTTCCGCCGCGGCGATGCGGCCGAGTTGAACGGCCATGTGCGCACTTTTCGGGTAGTGGCCGAACAGCGGCGACACCCTGCCCAGCAGGTCGCCGACCAGGAATACGCGTTCATCGCCCACGGCGTGCAGGTGCCGCGGATCGACACCGGCCCAACCACTTGGCTTTCCCGCGGCGTCAGTCTCGATCAGCCCAGACTGCCACACCAGATCGGCCGCCTGTTGCGGCGGGATGATGATCGCATCATCGAACTTCAGTTCGTCGAATTCCGTGCTCAGGGTCTTTTTGAAGGGATCGATGGCTTTCACCGTCGCGTGTGTCAGGTGCAGGATCTGGTCCTTGTAGCGTTCGGCGAAAATGCGATTGAAGCGCTGCATGCCGCCACCGGCATCGACCAGCACCAGGCGCCCCTTGATCGCGCGCGCCTTCAGCATCCAGGCAATCATCACGGCGCGCTCATAGGGAGCGGGCGGACAACGCAGCGGTGGCGGCGGAACGCTCATCAGCAGATCGCCACCCTTGAATCCGGCCAGCTTGCGCTTGAGTGCATCCAGTTCGCCGGCGAGGAAGCCGGCCGGGTAGAGCCGGCGCACGGCGTCGATGGCGCGAACATCATCGCCCAGCCACGGACTGTAATCGTGGCGTATGCCGGCGGCGAGAATCAGCCAGTCATAGCCGAGCGCGCCCTGCGCGGTGTGCAGCCGGCGCCGTTCGCGATCGAGTGCGGTGACCTCGGCCTGGATCGCCCGGTAGCCCCAGGCGCGTGCGGCTGCGGCGTAGTCCTGTTGCATGAGCGCGTCGGGCGTGCGGTCGACCAGCCACTTGTTGGACAAGGGCAGCGAACGAAAGGCAGTGTCGCGATCGACCAGCACCACCTCGAGTTCGGGTGCCAGCCGACGCAGATGACGTGCGGCGCTGAGCCCGCCCCAGCCACCGCCGACGATGACGACGCGACGCCCGCCCGACGCCGGCAGCATGTCCGGCAGTGCCTGCCCGAAGCAATGACCCGCACCGAGGGCAGATCCTGCGGCAAGAAACCGGCGGCGGTTGAACATGCGCCGGTCTCAGCGCCCGCCGTCCGCGCCCATTGCGGCACGGATGCGTTCGGCGATTTGGGCAGCCGGCATGGCGTAGGCAAAGCGGGCAAGAAAACCGCCCCGGGTGTCCAGCAGCACCATCCCGGCGGTATGGTTCATGGTGTAGTTGTCGGCCGTCGCCCCGGGTTCGCTCACCTTTTCGTACTGGATGCGAAAGCTGCCCGCGGCACGCCGCACCAGTTCCGGCGAACCGGTCAGACCGAGAATTCGCGCATCGAAAGCGCCGGTATATTCGCGCAGGATCTCGCGGGTGTCGCGCTCAGGGTCGACCGTGATGAAGATCGGCTGCAAGCGCTTCGCTTCGCTACCGAGCAGTTCAAGCACATGCTTTACCTCGAGCAACGTGGTCGGGCAGACATCGGGACAGGAGATGAAGCCGAAGCTGACCAACTGGTAGCGGCCGCGAAAATCATCGATGCTCACCGCCCTGCCCTGCGGATCCATCAGCAGGTAGCGCGGCGCCAGGGCCGCGGGCTCGGGCGACGCAGGCAGATGCCGTGCGACCGGCGGGGCATCGGCAGCCGCGGCAGCCGTACCAATGGCGAGCAGAGCGACAAACAGGGCCGCAGCCGGCGCCAGGCGCTTCATGCTACTTCGCCGCGGGTGCTGCAATTGGCAGCGATTCGGCGAGTTGAAGTGCCAACCGGTTCAGGCGGTCGGTGAGTTGCGTGGCATCAGGGCAGGTGCCGGCCGCGCGCGTTTGCGCGAGGAAGGCTTCCTGCGTGGCTTCTTCATAGGCGGTGCCGAAGCGCTGCGTTTTCGGCGCATGCGCCAGCATCAGTTGCTTGGCGCGGGCCGCGAGTCTCGTTTCGGCACAGGCCAGGGCCTGTCCATTGACGCTGCCCAGTGTCTTGACGGCCAACAGGCCGGCCTCGACGTCCGCGGCAAAAGCGGGCGCCGGCAGCACGACGATCAGCGACAAAAGCATGGCGTGTAAAGCATTCATGGGTATCCCTCGAATTGTTGAAGATGGATTGTAGGCTCAGCGCATGCGCGGCGCGGGATCGCGGAGCACGAGATGCGGGGTAGAGAAGGGCGCCAGGCGCTCGAGGAAATCCAGCATCTCGAGTACCGGCGAATTGCGAAAGAAAGTCGCCATCGGTGTTTCCATCCAGATCCGGTCGGCGAACAGATATACCTCGTGCGCCGTGTCGCCGATACCATCATTGTTGCGATCGAAACCCTGGTAGTCGTCCCAATAGTTGCCGCGCCAGACGTTGGCGCTGCCTGCCCCCGGCGCGCTGATCGCCACGGTAGTGAGATTATTCTCGAAGCGGTTGTCGAAGAAGCGGTGACCGCCCTCCTCGCCATAGAAGAACATGCCGATGATGTTGTGGGCGAAGCGGTTGTTCCTGACCGTCAGCTTACCCACCGATTCCGGCGGCGCGTCGACCCTGAGACCCACGGAGCAGTGCAGCACTTCGTTGTTCTCGACCAGGGCGTCGTTGCTTTCCTTGAATACGATGCCCCCGCCGCCACCCGTCAAGGCATGGGCAACGTGGTTGCCACGCAGCACCAGGTCCGGCGAATACAGCACGATGATGCCGGTACCGGTATCCGACAGGCGGTTGTTCTCGATCAGCAGGCGTGGCGAGAAAATGATGTGCATGCCATAGCGGCCGTCGTTGAAGCGGTTGCCGACGATGTGGTTGTCGGCCGAGTTGGCGAAGGTCAGGTCGCGGGCGCGGCTGAAGCGGTTGCCCTCGATGACATTGCGCTGGCTGTACCAGAGCCGGATCGCGTCGCCGCGCATGCCCGCATCGAGCTTCTTGCCGGTGACCCGGTTGCCTGTGATGCGCGAGCGATTGACCTGCTTGAGATGGATGCCGAACAGCACATCGTCGATCTCGTTGTCCTCGACCCGATGATCATTGCCTTCGAGCAGGATTCCGGCGTCGATCCGGTCATGCGAATCGCCGCTGCCGGTGAGGCGCAGGCCACGGATGGTGACGCCGTGCGCCGCGACAGAAAGCACCGTGCTTCGGCCATTACCGAGGATCACCGCCTGCCCGCCTCCCTCCAGAGTCATCGGTTTGTTGATTCGGGCCGGCCCGGCGTAGGATCCCGGCGCCAGACGCAAACTGCCTCCCGATGGCGTGGCGTCGATCAGAGGCTGCAACGCTGCCGGGGAGGCCGCCAGCGAGGGCAGCACAATGAGGCAGACCAGCCACCAC
>CAMDMZ010000083.1 GCA_945902805.1 Propionivibrio dicarboxylicus
GCCAATGACGAAGTCTTGCTGCCCTTCACCGACATTGAAGATCGCCTGATCTCGATCAATCACGCGACTGTCGGCGCCGATCTGGCCGAGTCATGGCTCCTGCCCAGTGAAATTGCGCTGGCGATTCGCCACCATCACGACCTGGCCGCTATGAATCAACCCGACATGCCCGTCATCCCAGCCGTTTCCTGGGCCATGATTGCCATCGCGAATCTGGCAGAACATCTGGTTCAGGAAGGAACCGGTCGGGACTTGACCCACGAATGGGGAAAGGTCGCCGACCAGAGTCTTAAACTGCTCGGTCTATCGAACGAGGAACTGGCGGACCTCGAACGTGAATGCGTCGAGGTCCTGGCGGATAACGAGTAGCCGCTGCCACGCCACACCGGAAAGCTCACTGGACCGTTCGTCCGTTCCGGTTCCGTCATTTCGTCGGATTGAGCAGATTTCTGACGTTCACCACACGCTCTATCATGACTACGAGTTTTCACACGCCACCGCGTGCCTCTACGTGACCACGCGAACGTCCTTTGATACCATCACCGGTATGGCAAAGCGACACACGGTAAGGGATTAGTGGTGACGGCTCCCGTAATCATGAAGTGGACCAATCCCGGCCTCACGACGGGTAGCGGGCGGCTGCTACTTGAAATTGAGATTGTTGAACTCGTCGTGCTGACTCTGGGAGCCGCCGTGGTGGGAGCCTTGCTTGTCGTCCTCTATCACCGCCTGAGGCAGCGACGCCAAGCGGAGCACCACCGGCTAATTCAGGAACACACGGAACTGCATGAGCGTGCCCGCGCAGAGATACCACGCGCCGCCGATACGTCCGTCCCACGCCCACCAGCCCATCCCACGCCGACGACGATGTCCGTGCTGTCCAAGTCCCTCGATTTCCATCACTGATGTGGAATGTCTTGACATGGGGTCAATTGCGCCCCTTGGTGGATCCCCTGAACCCTGATAAGGCATGAACTCCATGACCACATCCTCTCCCCGCATTGTCATCCTGGGCGCCGGCTTCGCCGCCCTTACCGCCGTGCGCGAATTACGTAAGCGTGCCCCAGCAAGTCATATCACTCTGGTGGCACCAAAGGCCGAGTTCGTCTACCTGCCGAGCTTGATCTGGGTGCCAACAGGCATCCGCCAAGGCAAGGATTTGATTCATCCGCTGGAAACCTTCATCAAGGACTACGACGTGGAGTTCGTTGCCGGACGCGTCACCGGACTGGAGAACGGCGGCCGCACCGTGGTCACCGACCAGGGCACGATTGACAACGATGCCTTGTTGATCGCCACCGGCGGCCGCTTCATCAAGAAACTGCCGGGCATCGAACACGCCCTCACCCTGTGCGAAGGCGTGGCGGCCGCGGAGGCGATTCGTGAGCGCCTGGAGAAACTCAGCAGCGGCCGCATCGCCATGGGCTTCGGCGGCAACCCGAACGAACCGTCCGCCATGCGCGGCGGGCCCATGTTCGAACTGTTGTTCGGCATCGATACCTGGTTGCGTCAGCAGGGCAAACGTGACCGGATCGAACTGACCTTCTTCAACGCCGCCGCCGAACCGGGCAAGCGTCTGGGCGAGAAGGCCGTCACCGCCCTGCTGGCCGAGATGGGGAAACGCCGCATCGACACCCATCTGGGTCACAAACCACTGGGATTTTCCGAGAAGGGAGTGGATACCGAAGGTGGCCACATCAACGCAGACCTGATCATCTTCATGCCCGGTCTGACCGGCCCGGTCTGGGCGGCGGAGAGCGGTTTGCCCTTGTCGTCGGGGGGCTTTTTCAAAAGCGACGCGTTTTGTCGCGTCGAGGGGACAGAGAAAGTTTTCGTGGCTGGCGACGCGGGCAGTTTTCCGGGCCCGGACTGGCTACCCAAACAGGCCCACATGGCAGACCTCCAGGCCAAGGCGGCGTCACAGAATCTGTTGTTGGCGTTGGAAGGGCGGGATCCCGTAGCAACGCCCAAGCCAGAACTGATCTGCATCGTTGACACGGTCGACTCGGGTTTCCTGGTGTACCGCGATCTGAAGCGATCCTGGCTCCTTCCCTCCAGTCGCTTGTTCCATTGGGCTAAACGATACTTTGAAGGGCACTACCTGCGTATGTTCAGATCGTAGTTGTGGCCTGAGCTATGTACGGCATGACTGACGGTGGCTTGGGTCAATGTCGACGCTGGTTTGATCGGCATTGAAGGTGCGCTGCTGAACAGAATTCCCCACAACCTCATCTACTGAAGCAGATCGCATGCAAATCCTGTTTTCTCTCGTCGAGTCCCCCTTCCACCCGAACTTCGCTGCCTTGTATCGGCGTCTCGACATTGTGGAAATCCCATTCTCGAGTGCGCGAAGCTTGCACAAGGCGTTGCACAAACAGACCCCCGATTTCTTCGTGGGCGATTTCATTTACGGTTGGGCCAACAACTATGCTGGCACGAATCTGTCAAATCTGGATGTCACCCTGACAACGCTGCAGCAATTCGCGCCAGAGGCACGAGTCATCGTGTTCTCTGAGCCTGGTGACGAACCCCATCTGGTCAAACTCAAGGAGCTGTTTCCTGTCCATGCCGCCCTGCGATACTCCGCGAGTGAGAAAGAAATGCAGTCCATATTGGAACTAAAGCCGGAATGAACGTGTTGGCACAGGGCAAACCGGAAGCCAGTATGCGTCAACATCACGTTTCGCAGAATGTGCAGGAATTTGCGGTAAATGAGTCCGTAGGGGTTTGAAAAACCGGACGAACTCGGCATGTGTTTTGTAGGGATCCTTGAGCGCGGTTATCCGTGACCTCTGGGAAATACTCCTCATGCGGTTTAGTGTCGAAGGAGCGGTGCGGTCGATGGCCGACAAGCGTCGCTGTGCGCACTCGACGTTTGAATTCGGCTAGCGGGAAAACTTGCCGGCACTTGACGCTTTTCTTGACAACGGCAACCGCAAGGCCAGGGAGTAGTCCCGTGAAATGGGGGCGGTTGAAATTGATCTTCTGACCACCAATACCTTCATAACCCTGACAAATCAGCAAGGTATGTGCAGGCTAGGGTACATCACTGGGCACAAGGAATGAAAGTGGCACTCAACTTGCGTGTCTGTCAGACGTTAAGGAAAGTAAGTTGAAAAGGAGCTGTGGCATGAGATATCACTGCACTTGCACCACCGACCTGCATGAACTGATCGGTCAGGATGGCGACAACGGATTTGAATACGGGCCGCTCAGCAGTGCCCTCAAACGCGGTGAAGACTTGGTTCTCGAAGAAAGCAGCTTCCTCGGTCTGGTGATGGTCGCAAAAATCAACCACATCCTACACAGCATGCTGTTTATCGTCGAAACTGAAGAGACCCTGCACGCACCATCCGGATTTAAGTTGGTACTGCATTGAAAAAAAAATCAACTGACCAAGTTTGCCGCTTCACCAATACGCTGCCGCCGGTAAACTGCAAGTCAGGGGTATCACCGGCCGCTTCGTAATACCCCGCGATCAGGTCGTTCTCCATTTCATGCAGGTGAACTTTCAGAACATCATCCTACATGCGATGCTACGAAACCACGGGCGCTCTCCCGCTCCAATTCTTCTGGGCATGGCTCTTCATCCGTTGGCCACAATTCTGAGTCTCGCCGATATAGCGCAGTAGTTCAGTCTTGGCGTCGAATATTCGGTAAGGGCAGGGTAGGCGCGTAATGTGCAATCTTGACCCTCACTAATCCTGCAGTGCCGCTCCGGCATTGTGTTCGATGACGCGTTATCGCACTCAACCACCCGATGAAGAAACGCATACGTGATGGAACTGCGCAGGCGTAAACTGGTGTTCCGCGAAGGAGAGAGATCATGAC
This sequence comes from Propionivibrio dicarboxylicus, assembly GCA_945902805.1. Classification (GTDB taxonomy): domain Bacteria; phylum Pseudomonadota; class Gammaproteobacteria; order Burkholderiales; family Rhodocyclaceae; genus CAMDMZ01. Next base: position 3,832 of record CAMDMZ010000083.1, read on the forward strand.
GAGCAAGCTGATGGACATGCTTGACTGGAGACTTTATGTGCGTAGCGACATGAATCTGGACGGCGTCGTGACAATCTCCGATGTCGGGCTGTGGGCCAAATGGCTCTATTTTCTGCCCGGCGATGTGGCCGCCTTGGTTCTGCTGGACACCCCGGTAGGTGACTTTTTCGAGATCAGCATCACCTCTCTTGAGGGTATCGGGAGCGGCGCCCTCTCTTTCTGTTTTTGGTTTGTGGTTATCGAATCTCTCTTTCTCAGCCAAAAGTCATAGCGTGAGACGATCACGAGCAATCGTCGCCGTCGTTTGCTTGGGTATTGGGCTGAATGCTGTTGCCGCCGACGTCAGCACCTATTCGCGCGCCATCACTGGCGGGATATTCAGATACGCCGCTCAACCAGGCGATACCCTGAAGAAGATCGGTGCCCGGTGGGGCATCTCATCAGCGGTACTGGCAAAGGGCAATACCCTGGAGCGCGATGTAGCACTTCAGTCCGGAGATACGCTGTGGGTGAACAACGGGCACATTGTTCCCGAATGGCGCGAGGACGGAATCGTTATCAACATTCCACAACGCATGTTGTTTTATTTCCGTCAGGGCAACCTGATCGCCGCATTTCCCGTAGGTCTTGGCAAACCGGACTGGCCCACGCCAACCGGCAACTTCAGGGTGACAGATATACAAACGAACAAGGACTGGATTGTCCCTCCGTCCATTCAAGAGGAAATGCGCCTAGAAGGAAAAGCTGTCCTTTCCCGGGTCCCCCCCGGCCCGAAGAATCCCTTGGGACGCCACTGGATCGGTTTGAGTGCGGCGGGTTATGGAATTCACGGGACTTCGGCACCATCCAGTGTTTATGGATTCCCCAGTCATGGGTGCATTCGTGCCCACCCCGAAGATATTGAAGCGCTCGCCGGGATGACCCTGATCGGGATGGAGGTCGCCTCCACCTACCGCACCGTCCTGCTAGCGGAACTACCGGATGGAAGGATATTCCTCGAAGTCCATCGCGACATTTACAAGAAGGGAGTCGATCCGCTCGCTGAAGTCCGCAAATTAGCGCAGAACTTCCAACTGGAGAACCGGATCGACTGGCAGCGCGCAGTTGAAGTGGTGCATCGTCAGGAGGGACTGGCTATCGAGGTAACCTTGTTAAGGTCAGGAACAGCGTACTGAAGCGCACCGACATGACGAGAAAAGGATATTCCGGTTCCACACTGCCCACTTGACCTTCTGCGATCCGTGGCGCCATTTGTCTGGAGACACACTACCTCGAGCCTGTCAATCGGATTCCAAAGGAGCAGTTTCCTGACCTGGAACCGGTCGATGGAAAGTGAAGCTCTGCGATCGGAAAATTCACTGAACAAGGAACCGAGACACACCCATGCGCTCCACCCGTGCCACCGCTGCCATAGCCCGACTCAATGCCCGAAGCGAGGGACGCCACTACAAAATGGCGCTCACCGGCGCAGGTCTATTCATTCTGCGCGAGCGGATTGACCAAACTGACCACGAACGGTCCGGACCATTGTTCCTGGATGACTTCGTATCCCTTGTCGATTCTATGGGACCGCAACATGTTGTCCGCATTACCAAAAGCGAAGCGGCCTTCATGAAACAGCTGATCAAGAAGGATACGAAACCATGAATTTATCGGACGTCCTTAAGACCTTGAATAGCGCCTCGGCCTTCGAACTCGATCGGATGCGAGCAGCCATCGATCGCGTACTGGACGAACCGCGCTGGGTATTGGCGGTTCAATCGCGTTTGCAGGTCGGCCACTTCGAGGACTACTTCGACACGTAAGCCAATCGGCTGCGCCGTGATCAAGTCCTTAAATTACGCCGGAAGCAAGCGGTCATTGAACAAGGGCGACGGGAGGCACTGGCTAATTCCCTATGTCGCCATCAACCTCGATGGCGCAGACGTACCCATTCGAGGGCAACCGAAACAGGGATTGGGCCGAAATGTAGTTGCCATCGGCGAAGTCGTGGGACTCGGTGATCGTAATCGGCTGCAGAGAAGTGGCCGGATCACGCGCCTTAACGACTAAAACGTGCTTCGCTGTGTAATCACCAGCAGCGTCGCGTCGCCTATTTCTTGCTACATCGGGTGGAGGAAGTCAATGCCATTGAACAGAATGTCCGGGAGCAAAACGCCGCATTGCTGCCTGATAATTGAGCCCAACCATGTTCACCACAGCCACGTTCAAATTTCTTGACGAGCTCGCCTCCAACAACGACTGGACGTGGTTTGAAGCGAACAAGCTACGCTATGAGGCAGTGATGCGAGAGCCAGCACAGGATTTGTTGCGGCGATGGGGCTGGTACTGGCGTAGTTTGCACCGCACTTCCGGGCGGATCAGCGCAACGTAGGCGGATCACTGATGCGGGTGTTTCGCGACGGCGGTGCCGTTGATGAGCTCTCTATGCGAGGCCGGGGTGCCGTATTGATAGGCAACATACCGTATCGTAGGCACACCGACATCGATCGGACAATCCAAACATCCTGATGAAAATCTATCTCGCCGGCCCCGATGTTTTTCGGCCCGACGCCCAACACTGGGCGGAGGAATCCCGAGCACTTTGTCGGCGCTATGGTTTCGATCCGCTGACGCCGATGGATCCTCCTGCAACGGGGGATCCGAGTGAAATCTTCCAGGCCAACCTCGCACTCATCCGCAAAGCTCAGATCATCGTTGCTAATCTCGATCCGTTTCGCGGTGCCGAGCCGGATTCGGGCACATGCTTCGAGCTCGGATACGCCGCTGGCTTGGGGAAGAAACTCTTCGGCTACGTTTCGTCCGGCGAGACGGTGGTTGAACGAGTCCGTCGTATTGAAGGCGAGGGAACCTCCTTGTCGGCAATCGAGCATCCCATCGACCGGCATGGCCACACTATCGAGGATTTCCTGCTGACGCACAATCTGATGCTGGCGATGTCGGTGCAGATAGTGATCGGCGGTTTGGACGATTGTCTGAAAGCGATCCGGCCACGATCCGCGGCCTAAGTATCCGAATCTATGTCCGTTGCGCCATCAGTCGAATTCGATCGCATCGCTGGCCTGGTTGAACGCGTCACCTTCCACAACGAACAGAATGGCTTCTGCGTCCTCCGCCTGAAGGTCAAAGGTGAGTGGGAGCTCATCACCGTAATTGGCCACACCCCGGCCGTTACGCCCGGCGAATACGCCAGCGCCTCTGGCCAGTGGGTCACCGACCGGGAGCACGGTCGTCAATTCAAAGCACAGTTCGTTTCCATTTCGCCGCCCACCACCTTGACCGGTATCGAGCGCTACCTTGGCTCCGGCATGGTCAAGGGGATTGGCCCTGTGTATGCCGGGAAACTGGTTGCAGCCTTTGGGGCCGCTGTCTTCGACGTGATCGAGCAATCCCCCGGTCGCTTGCGTGAAATTCCCGGCATCGGCGAAGTCCGCGCCCGGAAGATCACCTCGGGTTGGGCCGACCATAAGGTCATCCGCAGCATCATGGTGTTTCTGCACGCCTAGGGCGTCTCCACCTCCAAGGCGGTACGGATCTTCAAGACCTACGGTCCGGAGGCGATCGACATTGTTAAGGAAAACCCGTACCGGTTGGCGGCGGACATCCGCGGCATCGGTTTTCTGTCGGCTGACACAATTGCCCAGAAAATCGGCATCGCCAAGGATTCCCCCCTGCGTGCCCGTGCGGGAGTTTCGTATGCCCTGACAGAAGCCTCATCGCAAGGCCACTGCGGCCTGCCGTACTCGGAACTGGTCCCGCTTGCAATCAGGCTACTCGAGATTCCGACCGAGATCATCGAGACCGCCATCGCTCAAGAAATCGACGAACAGATTTTGTATCCGGACACCGTGGAGAGGCAACCCTGCGTGTTTCTGGCGCCCCTGTACTTTGCCGAACAATCCATTGCCGCGCAGATCCGGCGCCTCCAGGCCAATGTCACCACGCTGCCGAGCTTTGATGCCGACAAGGCGATCCCGTGGGTCGAAGGGAAACTCGCAATCAGCCTTGCCCAAAGCCAGAAGGACGCCATTCGCCTGGCGCTCTCCTCCAAGCTGCTGGTGATCACCGGCGGCCCCGGCGTCGGCAAGACCACTCTAGTGAAGTCGATCCAGACCATCATGGCAGCCAAGGGCGTGAAACCCCTGCTGTGCGCTCCCACAGGGCGGGCGGCCAAGCGCCTGTCCGAATCCACCGGACTGGAAGCCAAGACCATTCACCGCCTGCTGGAAGTCAATCCGCTCGACGGGCAATTCAAGCGCAACGAGGACAATCCTCTCGAATGCGATCTCTTGATTGCCGATGAGCGTTCAATGATCGATGTCGCCCCTGGCGAAGCAGTTGCTCAAGGCGGTGGCCACCAGCTCCGCCATGATCTTTGTCGGCGACGTGGATCAGTTGCCATCTGTCGGCCCCGGCCAGTTTCTGGCCGACCTCATCGATTCCGGTGCCGTACCGGTGATCCGATTAACGGAAGTGTTCCGCCAGGCTGCCACCTCGCGCATCATCCGTGCCGCCCACCAGATCAATCATGGGGCATTCCCAAGCTTGCCGGAAAAGGGCGAGGAGTCCGATTTCTACCTGGTGGCGGCCGAGGAGCCGGAGACCATCGCATAAACGGTGGTGGAGCAGGGGACGAAGGCTTTTCAAAACTGTCGGTTGGATGGATTTGCAGGTATATTAGTAAAAGATAATTTACGCGCGGGCATTTCATGATGACTTCGTACGTACTCGTTGGAGCAGACGGGGCTTAGCCTATCCGCGTCTGCCGCTGACATCAAAAAGGAGGAGGCTTCGCATGGGTTTGATCAACCGGCGCGTGCTCATGGCAACTGCGATTGTTACTGCCATGGCGATTTCGAATAGTGCGTCCGCTCAATGGGGCGACCCCGCCCATTTTGGCGGCTATCCAGGTTATGGGGGATACCCCGGTAACGGTGGTTATCCGGGAAATGCGGTGTATGGGGGCTACCCGCCGAATGGTGGATATCCCGGATTCGGTGGATACCCAAGTGCCGCCGGTTATCCCAGTTACGAGGGCTACCCCGGAAATGCCGGACACCCAGGTTACGGAGGGTATCCCGGCCGAGACTACCGGGGATATTCAGGCCAAAATGGGTATCCCATGTATGGGGGGTATCCCTCAAACGGCGGGTATTCGGCGCCAAGTTCGAATTGGATTACGAATATCAGGATGCCGATCTGTCGTGCGTTGAGGTCACCTTCAGCGGTCATGCTTCTCCGTTGGTCGGCTATGTCGTTAGCCGGACGGTGTTTGATGCCATGATGGCTACCTCTCCGGTTAGTCGTGGGCCGTTCCAGCCTCGACTCCGCATCAACCCGACGAGCGTCGAGATCACCTTCGCCCCAAAGGGATGGGCGCTATCCGTTGCAGTGGCGATCATTCAGGCAGTGAAACGCCATTGGCCGGCCATCGCATCACGACGACCGTTACCGGCAGACATTGACGCTCATGTCCGCCTGTGGGTGGGGGCAATGTCCGCTACCATACCGGCCAAGGCTGCCGTTACTGCCGCAGAAAAGGCACTGGCAGAAGCGCAAGCCGGACTTCGCTTGGCGGAGGTGCATCTGTCTGCAGTATCGGGAGCGATGCCCGATATGGATGAAATGTTACTAAGTCGGATGCCGATCTAGCCGTTATGCTAGAGCGCGGCTCGCGTCTGCTCGTCGCGTTCCAGCCACTTTGGTTGTTCGACAGTCCCGATGTGGATAGTGATCCCATTAGCAAACGGGGCCGCTGCATCGTTCCGTAGCGACTCGGCAGTGATCATCTTGCTGCATATCTTATAGAAGTCGCCGGGATTGGCCCTCGCCCACTCGGCAAACGCATCATGCCCGCCGATTTCGTCATAGACGATCTGCACGGCATCCTTGAACTTGGCCGTTATTGCGTTGGGAGTTCCTTTTTTTCTTCCGCTAAGTCTAGGTTGTGGCATAGCAATCACCTTCGATTGTATTTTCGCCCATTATACGGAAGTATGTTAGTGGTTACTATCAACGCATGCTCCTGATATAGGTATTTCTCGTGGAGATATAGGCCTTTGGTCATCAGTGGTGATTCAGCACTTACTAAAGCACCCCTCCACAAACTCAAAAACGAAAGCCACAGTCTCTGTCAGGCTGATTTGTTGCATGACTGTCCTACTACTCGATGCTTTCTCCTATGCCTGGTTGCGAACGTACGCGACCTTGGCAGAATGTGTCGATAATAGCCACCGCCGACTCGTCATGAGACTCAATCCAACTTGGCTATCTACTGGGGCGTTCCTTGATGTTCATTGTTAAGAAGCTCCTAGCCGCATTGATGGTTCCCCCGACCAGCCTGCTACTGCTGGCGCTGTTGGGCGTGTTGATGATGCGCGTAAAGAGTCCACGCTGGCAAAAGGGTGGTTTCCTGCTGGCAGTCCTGTCCGTACTGTTGCTGTTGCTCCTGAACACTTTACCGGTCAGTCGCGCGCTGGTCACCCCGCTCGAACCGTACCCACCGATCACTGCGGCACAATTGCAGCAGGTACAGGCCATCGTTATTCTGGGAGGAGGAACCTACTACGGCGCCCCCGAATATGGTGGGGATACGGTTGGCCAAGCTACGCTGGAGCGAATACGCTATGGTGCTCATCTAGCGCGCCAAACCAAACTTCCCCTAATGGTGACCGGCGGCGCTCCTTATGGTGGGCGCCCTGAAGCAGAATTGATGCGGGAATCGCTTGAAAATGAATTCGGTGTCACAGTACGCTGGGTAGAAAATGCATCGCGCGATACCGCCGAAAATGCCGCCTTCTCTGCTCCTCTGTTGAGCGCAGACGGGGTTAATCGCATCGCCCTTCTCAGTCATGGTAGGCATCTGCCACGCTCCGTCCCCTTATTCGAAAAAGCTGGCTTCGAGGTAGTTCCAGCTCCTACTTCATTTAGTACCGAGACTCCCTCGCTGCTAGCCAATCTATTGCCCGGTGGCCTGGGCCTCAGTTCAGAAGCTCTTCATGAATACCTTGGAATCCTGTTCAATGCCTTGAAGGAAAGACTTCCATAGCGATCGCTACTGGTCGGAAAGGTTCGCCGCAACAACTACAGTTCAGACGGCAACATCAATCCATACAGCGGCAAGCAAGGCACGCTCAGGAACGAGTTCAGTAGTCCGCCCCAATACAACAACAGCTACAACGGCGGTCAGGGGAAACAGTTGAATCTGCTTTACGGCAATCCCTCGAAATAGATATTCCGGGGTGGCGGAATGGCGCTTGCGAGTTGATGCGTGGGTCAAGCCGCAAGGCGCAAATGTCGCTCCGCAGCAAGTACTACATGGCAGCAATAGACTGGGAAGAGACGTTCAGGCTGTCGTCACTGCCGAAGCATCTCCGACCCGTTTTGGTCGATCAGCCCTCTACATAGCGGGCGTTGTTGACGCTGAACAGCAGTACGCCTGAAATCACGGGCGCATAATCCGACGGTTAGCTGTACACACTATCCTGATGTCACGACCAACCGGATTGCACTGAGCGCAATGCCTTCCACCTCACTTTCACATTTCAGAGCACTGCTGAAGTGGGTCGTACGTATTGCGGGCATCGGACTGCTGGTCTATGTCGGCTACTTCTACAATTCGCTGACAACCGGAAAAGAGCGCATGACAGAAATCTGCAGCCAGATGAAGCCTGGCATGCGTGTCGAGCAACTCATCAGCCTGGCCAAAGAGCACAGCCTTGGGCCAAGCATGCCAAAGCCGGACACAAAACTCGCCTACCTGGCAGAACTGCGGAGTTTTGGGCGGCATGCCTGCCGGGTTGAACTTGAAAACGGCGTCGTCAAAAGCGCGGCCTACAACTACGCGGATTAACCCCGCTCACAATTTCAATGTCCTCCATTTCCATAGTCCTCGCTGAATATCGGCGCCCGTGGAAACTGGCCACGTTTGCGATCGGCTTGGGTTTATTGATCGTCGGTTCGTTCGTCTTCCCCGCTCCAGACTGGGACATTTCGATCTCCATCATCATGGCAGCATTCACCTACCTGACCGCAGGATGGTCGATGCACGTCATGGTCGAGCGACGCTGGCGTAGCTGGCCATTGATGCTATTCCTGACATGGTGGTGCGTTGATGGCTGCTATGCGCTGTATTGGTGGTTCGTTGATCCACAGGCACTGGTGCTGATGCGCGATGTTAACTGGCCTGCCTCCCTTTCCCTTTACTGGACATGTGGTCTGGTGTGGTTCTGGAACGGAACCCTCCGGGAATTACTGAGCACGATCAAGGCTGCATTGCACCGATGACGACCGTTCCCATCGACTGCAACAACTTTTTCGTCACCCTTATGCTGGGCGTTCTTCTGGCGGCTGTGCCGACAGCCTCCTATTCATCAGAAACTACGACCGAACTTCGTATTTCGCGGAACGTGACCGCTGATTTCGCGTCATCGTGACCGATGGCGGGATGCTGCATGGATATATGTAAATGGTACCTCAATCGGTCACGCTTTCGTGAAATCGCGGTCACGCAATGGCGAAACAGCGGTCACGATGGC
>CAMDMZ010000084.1 GCA_945902805.1 Propionivibrio dicarboxylicus
GCACCGCGATGGCGGGGCATCCTTGCGGTTGGGCCTACGGCCCGCCCTTCAGGACGCCCCGCCATCGCAAGATCGTTGCAACGGGGGTGTATCAGTTTTAAATCGGCAGCAGCGCGAAAAGCGTATCAGTTTTAAATCGGCGTTGACAACTCAGTTACCTAAAGGAGATATAAATGAGTGCACTAGCCAGCCTTAAGCTTGTCGCTGCAAAGCGTCCAACAACAGTGTCGGATGTTGTCATGCGACGCACGAAAGTCGTTAAACGTCTTGCGGAGCAGATTGAAATAGCAAAGCTTAAACAAGGGCAATCGGGAAACGCTCCTACCAACTTATGCACGGTTACTGATCCAGTTACGGGTGAAAAGCGTACTACACAAGTACAGAAACGTGTACGCGAGTGGTTTTTTACTTCAGAGTCTGGCAAGACGTGCATTAGCTTACGATATGGAAATCGTAATGTGGAGCTTGCTAAGGGACGCACTGCAGTCGAGATCGCTAGTGCTAATGATTTAGTGCCTACGCTTAGTATTTTGCGCGATGCGGTACTTAACGGAGAGCTTGATTCGCAACTAGAGGCAACCGCAGTACAAGTGAAGGCAGCCTTTAAGAAGTGACTGCAGCATGTTTACAGGCGGCCAAGTTGCGCCTGCAATATTGTCTCTTATAAATACTGCTACGGGAGACTGTTATGAAAGTTAATGAAGTAATTGGAAGGACACAAAACCTTACAGGCATTAAGCCAACAGAGCTACAAAGAAATGAGCGAATTCAAGCGCTGATTGCGCAACTTGCTGCAAGCGATGCTAAGCGACCATATACTGATGAAGAAAAGGCAGCTGCTTTGCAGCAGTATATTCAGCTATTGGCGGATGCAGATGCAGAACAGAAGCAGATAGAAGATAACCAAAAACGTGCGTCGTTAGCACACACTAAAAAGCCGTAACAATGTCTTCTAAGCTACTTTGGCACTAGCAGTCCATCAGCGTTAACGTAGTAGTCTGCAAGCGCATTAGTAATCATCTTTTCTTCCGTAGTGTGATAGTAAGTCGCCTCTATTTGCGTAACACTTGTCCCACATATCTCTGCAACTGCTTTTGGATGCAGACCACTATTTACACGTTGCGTAATAAAGTAGTGACGGAAGCTATATGGCACTAAATCACGCTTTTCCCTGTTATTGATACCTACTAAGCTTAGTATTTTTTCAAAATGGTAGCCAATCGCACGCTTGCTTATAGGTGTATTGCCGTTTGTACTAAAGATAAGCCTATCTGCAATCTTTTTTTCCTTGTCGTATCTCGTCCAAAGTATCTTGCTCAATACATCAAAGTTTTCTAAGTCCTTAATAATAAATTTCCGCGATCTTCTTACCTTACTTGTCTCCGCTCTAACTTTTATAAGAACCAAGCTAATATCTGTGTTTCCAACATTTCTCTCGAACCACTCTATGTCTTGCCAGCGCAACTGTAACTGCTCTCCAGTTCTTAAACCACTAGCTATTGCAATGAGAAAGTAGTATCCAGCAATGGCTTTGACTAGGTTCTCTTCGTTATCTAGATTGCAGCTAGCCTCGCGTATGTACTTTACAAGCTCAATACCTATGTCCCTAATTTCATCATCTGTAAATGATGATCTTCGTTTTGTTTCGTCACCTTTGTCTAGCTTCTTAAGCTTCTTAAAATCAAAGCCATCTATGTAAGTCTCTTTTACTTTAAACAACCAACTCATCATCGCATTTATGGTGCTTTGTTCATTTACGACAGTTGATTGGCTAATTGATATTTGTTTCTTTGTCTTAATGCGTTGATGGTAGTAGTTTTCACAATCATGACGCTCTAACTCTTTAAGCTTTGTGTCACGATGTATGTAGTCTAGCCAATGCTCCAAGTGTGTTTTAATGGTCGCGTATCGTCCCTTAACTATCAGCCCCGCTTCGTAATCCTTCCAGCGTTGCTCAAGGTAACGATCTACGCCAATCTTAGTTGTTATGGAAAAGTAAGACTTACCTTGTAGTTGCTGCGCCATAAGCTCGTGATAGTGCAGCTTAGCTCTATCAGATGCAACACTACGATTGCGAGTCTTAAGGCTAAAGCGAGCGTACTTGCGCTCCTTAGTTAGCCACATACGAAACTGCCAGATTTCGTTACGCTTGTAGATTACAGCGTCGTCAAATATCTGCTCTTCGTCGTCGTTAAACTTAGTTTTCTTGGATGGCATTTGCGCTGCGTGGCTATTGTTTTCAGTAGCCACAGTGTCGTGTATGTTTCTGTGTAACTGTACACAGAAAGCGCAAATGAATCAATCACATAATTGATTATGTGAAAGTTTTGTGTAACTACTTAATCATTAATAATCAAGTAGTTACCGTTATGTACTTACTCCCACTCGATTGTTCCAGGCGGTTTGCCTGTCACATCATAGACAACTCGACTTATCCCGCGTACTTCATTGACGATCCGGTTGGAGACACGCGCTAGCAGTTCGTGTGGTAATTCGGCCCATTTGGCAGTCATAAAGTCAGATGTTTGTACGGCACGCAATGCGACGACATAGTCATAGGTTCGGCCGTCGCCCATTACGCCAACGCTCTTCACCGGCAGGAAGACGACAAAGGCCTGGCTGGTCTTGTCGTACCAGTCGGCCGCCCGCAGTTCGTCAATGAAGATGGCGTCAGCCCGGCGCAGCAAGTCAGCAAATTCCTGCTTAACCTCGCCAAGGATGCGCACGCCAAGGCCGGGGCCGGGGAAGGGATGGCGATAGACCATTTCGTGCGGCAGGCCGAGGGCAATGCCGAGTTCGCGCACTTCGTCCTTAAACAACTCGCGCAGCGGTTCAAGCAGTTTCAGATTCAGGGTTTCTGGCAGGCCGCCGACGTTATGGTGGCTCTTGATGGTGTGGGCTTTTTTGGTTTTGCCACCGGCGGATTCGATCACGTCGGGATAAATGGTGCCTTGCGCCAGCCATTTGGCTTTGGGCAACTTCTTGGCCTCGGCTTGGAAGACCTCAACGAACTCGCGGCCGATGATCTTGCGTTTCTCCTCAGGATCGGCGACGCCTTGCAGATGTCCCATGAACTGCGCTGTGGCATCGACGTGGATGACCTTGACGCCGAGGTTGCGCGCAAAAGTTTGCATCACCTGCTCGCCTTCGTTCAAGCGCAACAGGCCGTTATCGACAAAGACGCAGGTGAGTTGGTCACCGATGGCCTTGTGCAGCAAGGCGGCAACCACCGAGGAATCGACGCCACCCGAGAGACCCAGAATGACCTCTTCGTCGCCGACTTGTGTCTTGACCTTGGCAATTGCTTCATCGACGTAATTGGGCATGTTCCAGTCGCCACGGCAGCCGCAGATGTCGCGCACAAAGCGTGCATAAATCTCTCGGCCTTTCAGGGTATGCGTGACTTCAGGATGGAACTGTACGGCATAGAACTTACGAGTCTCGTCAGCCATCGCGGCAATCGGTGTCGCCTGGTTGCTGCCGATAACTTTAAAACCGGGCGGCAGTGCGGTCACCTTGTCGCCGTGCGACATCCAAACTTCGAGCAGGCCGTGGCCCTCGGCGTTGGTGCGGTCCTGAATGCCGTCGAACAGCTTTGAATGGCCTCGGGCGCGCATTTCTGCGTAGCCAAACTCGCGCTTGTTGGAACCTTCAACCTGGCCGCCCAACTGGGCTGCCATGGTCTGCATGCCATAGCAGATGCCGAGTACGGGTATGCCGAGTTCGAAGACGATCTGCGGCGCTTTCCATTCCTCTGCTTCATAGACGGAGTTGGGTCCTCCCGAGAGGATGATCCCCTGCGGATTGAATTCGCGGATGAACTCGGCCGTTACATCGAACGGATGCATTTCGCAGTACACCTGCTGTTCGCGCACTCGACGGGCGATCAACTGGCTGACTTGGGAACCGAAATCGAGAATCAGAATCTTCTGGTGGGCCATGTGTGCTACCTCAGAAATGACAAGGGCGGCCGTAGCCGCCCAGGGTCAGGTTTGGCGGATCAATCAACGTGGTAGTTAGGTGCTTCCTTGGTGATCTGGACATCGTGCACGTGCGATTCGCGAATCCCTGCCGAGGTGATTTCGACAAATTCTGCGCGGCTGCGCATTTCGTCAATGGTCGCGCAACCCACATACCCCATCGATGAGCTCAGTCCTCCCATCAACTGATGGATCACGGCCGTGACCGCACCTTTATAAGGCACGCGGCCCTCGATACCTTCAGGCACCAGCTTTTCGACGTTGGCGTCAGAATCCTGGAAATAGCGGTCGGCCGCACCGTCCTTCATCGCACCGAGCGAGCCCATGCCGCGATAGGACTTGTACGAACGGCCCTGGAACAATACGGTTTCACCGGGAGCCTCTTCGGTCCCGGCGAACAAGCCGCCGAGCATGACGCAGTTGGCGCCGGCAGCAATCGCTTTCGAAATATCACCGGAATAGCGGATTCCGCCATCGGCGATCAACGGCACCCCTGTCGTTGCAAGGGCATTGGCCACATTGTCGATGGCCGTGATCTGCGGTACGCCGACACCGGCAACGATACGTGTGGTGCAAATCGAGCCGGGACCGATACCGACCTTGACACCATCGGCACCGTGATCGACAAGTGCGCGAGCGGCCGTTGCCGTGGCAATATTGCCGCCGATTACATCGATCTGCGGGAAAGTTCGTTTGACCCACTCGACGCGCTTTAGGACTCCTTCGGAATGGCCGTGGGCCGTATCGACCACGATGACGTCCACTCCAGCCTCGACCAGAGCCGCAACTCGCTCTTCGGTGCCGTCGCCGGTACCGACTGCCGCCCCAACGCGCAATCGACCGAACGAATCCTTTGCTGCCAGCGGATGCTCGCTGGATTTCTGGATGTCCTTGACGGTCATCAGCCCGCGTAAAACGTAGTCATCATCAATGACCAGAACGCGCTCCAGACGATGCCGGTGCATCAGTTCCTTGGCATCCTCGACTGTTGCCCCTTCTCGTACCGTCACCAGCCGCTCGCGTGGTGTCATCATCGACGACACGGGTATATCAAGACGAGTTTCAAAGCGCAAATCGCGGTTGGTCACGATGCCGACCACCTTGCCGTCATCAACCACAGGCAAACCGGAGATCTTGTGTGCCCGAGTCAGGCTTAGCACTTCGCGCACCGTCATGGTTGACGGAATGGTGATCGGGTCTTTGAGGACCCCGGACTCGAAGCGCTTGACCTTGGCGACCTCGGCCGCTTGCAACGCAGGCTTCAGGTTCTTGTGGATGATGCCAATACCACCTTCCTGCGCCAAGGCGATGGCCAGGCGAGCTTCAGTGACGGTATCCATGGCTGCCGAGACGAGCGGCAGATTGAGTTGAATGTTGCGCGAGAGACGCGTCGCGAGATTCACATCTCGCGGCAGGATCACCGAGTGGGCCGGAACCAGGAGGACGTCGTCGAACGTCAGCGCCTTCTGGATTAGTCGCATAATGAATTCCTTCGTGCCAAAACGGCATTCTACCGGAGATCATGGGTTTCGATTTCAGACCTGAAGTCGTTTTCCGCATGACTTATAATTCTGTATGCGTGATCATTATGTTGTTTTAGGCGTCGGCGTCGATGCCGAGTTGGGCTCAATTCGTGGCGCCTATCGTCGTTTGGCGGCGCGCTACCACCCTGATCGCAACACCGATCCTGACGCTCCCGCACATTTTCGGGAGGTTCAGGAGGCGTATGAGGTATTGGGTAATCCGGTTGCCCGTGAAAGCTATGACCAATTGCGACAGCGACGTCTGCTGGACGATCCGCTTCGGGTTGCTCGTGAGCTATGGCAATCCCATGTAAGAAGTGTCGTCGGCACTTGACCCGCTGTTTCGGCTAGGTTGTCGTTGTCGATTGTCAGAAAGAATAGATTGAAGACATCACGCTATTTCGCCACGTTGATTGAAACCTACCGGACCGACATGCAAGGCCTTGCGGTTGATTTCGAGGGCCGCCATGTTCTTGAGCGGCGCTTGACGGAGAAACGCAAGGAATTCACTTCCTTGTTGCCAATCGCCGTAGAGATGCCTGAGCTCGCGGCACCTGCGTTGCATCGCGCGTTTGCCTTCACTAGGGGGCATGACGCTGAACGTTTGCTGCTGAGCACGCCGGGGCGATTGCCGGCCTGGGCGACGGTCGAATCCATGCTGACGATCCAGCCATGGGCGCAGCCGCTGATTGAGCAAGCGCTAAAGATAAAGGGGGGAGACACGTTTCTCATTATTGCGGCCCTGCTGGACCATGCATATCTGGCCGCCGATAAGACCGCCGCTACTGAAGGCGTGGAAGGTTCTGGCGATGAGGAGGGCAATGGGCGCGGGGAGGGCGGCGACAACGATGGCGACGACGGTGATGACCAGGGCGATTTGAGCGAAGCTGGTGGTGCCTGGCTTGAACAGCAAGGGTTTGATCGACTGGAACAGGAATAAGGAAACTCGCATGGAAAATACGCTGCCAGTCGTTAGGGAAGTCTCAAAGTATGTGCAGTCGGGAGACATTGAGGCCGCCGAATATGCACTGGTCGCACTCGCCGATACTGATGGCGATCACGCGCTTGTAGCCGTGATCGATGCCATGCCCGAGGCCGATTTGATTGCAATTCTGCGCGAATATGACTCCAGTCGGGAAACTGCGGTGGCTTCCTTGCTCTCACCGGAAAAGTTCGCCAGCGTCATCGGTCTTGAATCGCGTTATATCGACCCGCATCATGAGCGTCTGCGCGGCATGATCCACGCTGTGGTGTTGGCTGATGAGGATCGAACGGGTGAGTATCTGGAGGCTCTTGGCTGCTGTGACGGAGGCTTGACGGCATTGAGAGATTACTTTTTCGATCGTCACGCGGAATTGGAGTATTTAGCCAATCACGACCGAATCGATCAGTCACAGGTGGTCTCGGACGAGTTGTCGACAGAGGATTTTGCAGATCTGGAAGCGCTTCTGCGTGACCATGAGGATATTCCACCGTCGCGCTTGGACGAGCATTCGGACGGTGGCTGGATGCAGTTGGCCTGGTTGCTACGTTTCCAGCATCCGGAGATATTTGTCGACGTTCTGCGCCTGCTGCGCCGCAGTTTGCATTTGGAAGAATCGGCACGCGCTACACCTCTGATGCCGGAGGCCATGCTTCCTGCGAAGCGCATGAAGGATGCGGATGAGGTGACTGACGACGACCAAGGTGATGATGAGGAGGAGTCGGCACTTTGACGCAACTGGTTCTTCACGAGGGCGAGTCGCCTCTTGATCGTGCCTTGCGCGCTGGGGTCGCTGCGGGCATCCTCGATGCTGATGCACTGAGTAAGTTGCGCAAGGATGCACCCAAAGGGATTGTGCAGATCGCCGGAGTGATCAGTACGCCCTACCTGCAGACAGAGTTGGAGCGCGCATTCGTGGTCTTGCGCGGCCTCGTGGACAAAGGGCTCGCTGTCCTGGCCGCAAATGATCCGGTACGCGGTGCTAGCCTGTTGCGGGACCGCGGAATTTTGGGCCTTTCCCGCGAGGGTAACGGACGCCTGAAGGCCCTGCGAGGGATGACGGAGTCACTGTATCCGAGCGAAGTACCGGAATCGACCTGGCTTAACGACGCCGAATTCCTGGAACGCTACGCGTTACTCCCAGAAGAGGCCTTCCAGGCAGAGGTGGCTCGTCGCCAGGACGTCGCGCGGCATATCGAGGCTGCTCGCTGGTTGGTCTCAGCTGCCAAAGGACGAATCGAGTACGACGGTGCCGCCGATTATGCGATGTGGGCACGCACCGCCTTGCTCGTACTTGCCGCCAAGGTTGCCTGGCCTGACGGGGTGGAAGCGATGCGCGCCATCATCACTCTGATGTCTAAACCGCCATCGGCCAAGGCAAAACGAGCGATCGCAAGCGATTCTTTAGTGATTTCTGTTCCAGATTCTTGCCCGGCGCATCTGCACGACATTGTTGCGGTGTGGTGCAACGAGTGCCGAAAAACCGTTTTGCCGCTGCTTATATCGACCCCGCCGGACTTGGCGCTGGTCGATAATACCGGATGCAACCCACTTGCTTCCTGGATCGCTATTCCAGAATTGTCCTTGATCGATACGGATCTACACGCGGCCCACGCCAGCGATGCCTGGAGGAAGCTCACCGCTGGAAGGGCATCTCACGAAGCAATGCTGACTGTGCTGTCAAACGTTGCACTTGGGCAGCCACCTAAGCCGGTCATTTCCCGCAAATTGATGGAGTCTTTGGTTGCCCACGTTCGTGCCGAGAATTTAGACAGCACGGCAGTCGAAAGTTTTGTTCGCGAGGAAGCGCCGTCGGCACTGCAGGCCGAACTACATCAGCTTTGGCTGCACTTTTGCGCTGATGCGGCAATGTTGGCAATGAGCGCGACCGAATTGGCGGCATTTATAGAAGGGGAGCTTAGCTTGGCCAAGACGAAGAAAGCCAGAGCTAAGGCACGGCCAACCTAATTACGTATTTTTGGGAAGAAATGATGGAACTCGGCGTCAACATTGATCACGTGGCCACACTGCGGCAAGTTCGAGGCACGAAATACCCTGATCCGGTCAGGGCTGCGCTGCTTGCCGAAGCCGCAGGGGCGGATCTAATTACGCTGCATTTGCGTGAGGATAGGCGGCATATTCAGGACCATGATGTGGAGACCCTGCGTTCCCTGCTTGTCACACGCATGAATCTTGAGTCGGCCGTGACAGAGGAAATGCTTGCCTTCGCTTTGCGGATTCAGCCGCACGATGTTTGTCTAGTTCCCGAGAAGCGGGAGGAACTGACGACTGAGGGGGGCCTGGACGTGGTGCGCAGTTTTGATCGCGTCAAAGAGGCGACTCGTCGCCTTAGCGATGCGGGAATCCGCGTGTCACTGTTTATCGACCCCGATTTGGAACAACTCGATGCCTCGCACGCCATGGGGGCACCAATCGTGGAGTTGCACACAGGTCGTTACGCCGAAGCGGCGGGCGACGAAATGTTTGCTGAACTGGACCGGATTCGGGAGGCTGCCGCGCACGGAGTGAAACTTGGCTTGCGGGTGAATGCGGGCCACGGCTTGCACTTTGGAAATGTTCAGCCGGTGGCGGCAATTCATGACATACGCGAATTGAATATTGGTCACGCCATCGTGGCTGAAGCGGTTTTTGTGGGATGGCAAGCGGCGATCCGGGAAATGAAACGATTAATGCTGGAAGTCCGGACTAAATGATTGTTGGGATTGGCACCGATATCGTGGCCATCAAGCGTATGCAAGCGCTTTGGCAGCGCCATGGTGAGCGTGGAATCGAACGAATTCTTGCTCACGGCGAACGCGAAGCTTGTCGCCAAAGCGCTGAGCCCGCGAGATTTCTAGCCAAGCGTTTTGCCGCCAAAGAAGCATTGGGCAAAGCGGTCGGATGCGGTATTCGCGCGCCATTGGTTTTATCGGCTATAGAGATCATCCATGACGTGGCGGGGAAGCCGGAATTTCGCCTCAATGCCGACGCTGATGCACTCTTTCGCGGGAAAGGTTGGGTTGCCCACTTGTCGATTTCCGACGAGCAGGATTACGCAATTTCATTTGTCGTTTTGGAGCAGCCATGAATTCTGTACTTGAACTGCCCCCTGGTCCGTTGGTTGTCGATGTCGACGGCCTTGAACTGACCGAACTAGATCGTCAGCGACTGGCGCATCCGCTGGTGGGTGGCGTGATTCTCTTTAAGCGCAACTACCGTGATACTGAACAATTGCGCGCCTTGACCACTGAGATACATGCGCAGAGAAAGCCTTCGTTGCTGATCGCCATTGATCACGAAGGTGGCCGAGTCCAGCGTTGCCGTGAGGGATTCGCGCCGCTTCCATCGATGCAGAGCCTTGGTCGCTGGTGGGACAGTGATTCGGTGGCAGCGATTGACGGGGCACGCGAGATCGGCTTTCTTCTGGCCAGCGAACTACGTGATGTCGGCATTGATTTTTCGTTTACTCCAGTGCTTGACCTCGATTGGGGACGTAGCTCTGTGATCGGTGACCGTTCTTTTCATGGCAACCCCGATGCTGTTGTGGAACTCGCCGGAGCCTTGATCGAAGGCCTGCACCGTGCAGGAATGGGCTGCTGCGGCAAGCATTTCCCGGGCCATGGCTGGGTCGCAGCAGATTCCCATGTGGCTATTCCCGTGGATACGCGTTCGCTCGCTGAGATCGAGCCTGACCTGCGCCCTTACCGCAAACTCGCGCTGGATGCGGTGATGCCGGCACACGTGATATTTCCGCAGATTGATTCACGGCCTGCCGGTTTTTCGCCAGTCTGGATCGAGCTATTGCGCACGGAAATCGGTTTCCAAGGAGTGACCTTCAGCGATGATCTATCGATGGAGGGCGCTAGCGTTGTGGGTGGTGTACTGCAGCGTGTGGAAGCGGCGTGGAATGCAGGGATTGATTTTTTACTGGTTTGCAATGCGCCCGACAAGGTCGATTTCGTGTTGTCTAACTGGAAACCAGAGCTTGATTTAGCGAGGATGAAGCGGATTTCCCTTTTCATTACCGACAAAAACAAAGATCCCGTTGCACGAAGACCGAATTGCGGGGATCGTACAGCGGGATTGGCGGCGATCGAAACGATCGCTCAAGGCTTTAAACCGAGTCTTACAAATCTTACTTGACGAGAGAAAATAGTTTAACTGGCTGCCCTCGCACCAGGCTTACGGCCAGGACTGCTTGGTGGGATCGAACCCGCAGCGCGGCACAGCACACCTTCTTGTGCGACGTCGCCGACGAAGCGCGTTACTTTGCACTTCATGATCTCACCTTGTGCCGATAAATCGTCAATATATCCTCGTACCTTGACCAGAGGAATTCCTGTTGCTTCGGCAATCTCAGAATCCAACCGCTGACCATACTTTTTGAGGTACTTCATGATTTCTTGCATGGCTGAAACTCCTTTGAAGAAAATTGATTGGAAATAGCACGAAGTGAACTAACACACCTATTAGTCAGGTTCAAACCAGGCTCCAAGACTTCGTCATTTCGATCCGGTCTCAAACCGAATCAATCGATCGACGG
This sequence comes from Propionivibrio dicarboxylicus, assembly GCA_945902805.1. Lineage (GTDB taxonomy): Bacteria > Pseudomonadota > Gammaproteobacteria > Burkholderiales > Rhodocyclaceae > CAMDMZ01. Next base: position 11,029 of record CAMDMZ010000084.1, read on the forward strand.
TTGACTCAGGCGCTTCTGGTCGAATTAGTTCGGTGCGAACTTTCTCCACAAAACAGCGGGACTCAGTAACTTCTCGGCGAATAAACGAAACAACTTAACCTCAACTGCGACGTTTTGTTGGACAGATCGGTACCCATCACTATAAACCGACAGCGCCCACCCAATACTCGTGACTACGGCTCTCGGTGACGCGACCCAAAGCACACCTGGCGGTATCGTATTCCGAACGTCTAGCTACGTCGGAAAAAGTACCGCAAGCATCGTTGATATTCGACATCTGCATGTAGCTTCCTCCGCACTACCCTCATACCGATCGGGGTGATACCGCTTAGTTAGCACCGGACAAGCGTCTTGAGCGCAATATCCTCAGTAGATACAAGCATACCCAATAGCACTGAATAGTCGATTAGCGGATCCATGGAACTCGCTACGTCTGTACATCGGGCGCTTTGCGAGTGCATGTTAAAAAAGCCGTTTAATTCCTCGCTACGACCCCGAACGCAAAATACAAATGATTTCCATATCCCAACTACACAGGCCAAAATGCAAAAAGCCCAACCATGGTAGCTGGGCGAAACAAACGTTACCTGCGAACCCCAATCTACCTTTTCTATTCCACCTAGACTCAGAGCCCTATCGGCTACGATTAGCCATCTAAAAATGGACTCCCTGATTGTACCACCTCGCCAGCCGCTGAATTTACTTGATTCAAAACAACAGCAGTTCTCAATTTGAAATCGGGTTCCTGTCGTGAAATCAGATCAGGTAATTCGTGGAGGCTACTCATGGTCTTCAAATACATGGCGCGGCTGTAAAGTGGTCCCCAAAGTCAAGACAGAATTGACTTGGGTTTAAGCGGTGCACTTGACCTGACTCGCAGCTGGACGACGCTGCCCCGATGTTGCCTTGGTTGTTGCCTTTGACGTCGGTATTGCCGTTGAATCTGTTGTTGCGGCGGAGGAACCGTCTG
>CAMDMZ010000085.1 GCA_945902805.1 Propionivibrio dicarboxylicus
ACATGTGATTTCTGAACCAGTCACCCAGTCGCCTGCACAGATCACCCTCTTCCGGTGCATGGATGGAGGTGCGTTCAACGTCCGTCAGCGTGGTCAGGAATTGCTCATGAAAACCTTTGTGCTCCGCGGTTTCCTTGTAGGCGAACAGGCGCATCAGCGCCTCCTCGAATTCGAAGTGGCTTTTTGCGAGGCCCTTGAGGTGAATGATGCGGAAATGAATCTCGGACCAGGAGGACTGCGCAGTGATGGCGTCTTCAATGCTTGAAAACGCCGCCAGCAGGTTCCTGTGCTGGTCATCGATTTCCTGGATTCCCAGTGCGTAGTCATCTATCCATTTCATGGCAGTCCCCTCCGGAACAGGCGTGATGTGAGCCCGGTAACATTCATCATGTTCTGGGCCTCGGGTTCTTGTCGGCGCGAGCGCTATAGTCGTCGAGCGCAGCTTCAATTTCAGCAAAGACGGCCAGCGCGGCGTTTGATGCCTTCTCGCGTTGGGCGGCATCGGGGCAGCTTGCCTCGGCAAATTGCAGGTACTCGTTCCAGCGGGGAGTGGTCTGCTCGCCGTAGCCGTGGAAAAAACGCCCGCCGTGTTCAGCGCTGACGCCCAGTCGCCCGGCCTGGATATGTCGTGAAATAACCTGTCCGCCGAGGCTCGCCCCTTCGATCGAATAGAGAGCGCCGACCAACTCGGCCTGATCCTCGATCCGGATGGGCAAAAACTTGCGCCTGGGCCGCCAGAAAGCATCGTCCGGATCGATATGAAAGCTATCCACCAGGTCCTGGCGCAGCCAGCCATGCTTGCGCCGGGGTGCGTAGTCGAATCCGCTCTTGAGTCGGTCCGACGCACTCTCGATCAGTGCTTCGAAGGCCCGGTAAAAGTGGTAAAGCGCCGACAGGACGAGCCAGTAGCTCCGCAGTGGATAGTCCGGTTGGGTCAGGCCCACCAGCAGCGGGTGCTGGTTGAGGTGCTCATGCGCGACCTGCGTGCGTGCGCGCAAAAGCTGATGCAGGGAATCAGGCAGTGTTTGCATCATTACAGATCGTCAGAACGGGCATGGGCGTTGTCGTCTTGTGGGGGCCGGCACGCACCGGCTGCCCAGGAGTCTGCATAGTGCAGACCCGCGATGGACAAGGAAATCGGGGAAACCCTGATATCGAGAAATAAAGTTGCCGGCGGCCATGCCAGGGCAATCGCATGAAGGCTGCTCCCTCCCCTTCAAAGGGAAGGTCGCATGCGACGTTTGCGATTGGGGGGTTGGGGTGGGGATGGGGAAGGACAGCAAACCACGTCATCGAACCCCATCCCCCTCCCGGCCTCCCCCTTGAAGGGGGAGGAGAACACCACGTTGTCATTCATGCGATTGCCCTGGTGTTTGATCCGGGCGGCGACACCAGTTCTGACACTGCTTCGATAGTGCGCGCAGCATGGCATCCCCTGCATCGTGCCCACGGGTATCGTTGATGACCTTGAAACCATCGGCATCGATCGTCATGCAGGCAAGCAGCGTACCCTCGCGGACGGCAGTCTCCCATTCCAGGGCATAAGCGCTAACGCAACGGCGCCGATGCATGACTCCCTCCCCTTGAATGGGGAGGAGTTTCCGGCTTCGACTTGTGTGCATACGCTAGCCTTGAAGGGGAGGGGGCGGGGTGCTGGGGAGGAAAACGCGCCAGGTTCTCTACCCGCGCTTTTGCGCGATCCTTCCCTGATCACTTCACCGGATGAACCGGAAATGTCCAATCAACTGGCGCAAGCGTGTTGCAGTGCCCTTCATTTGCATGGCCTTCTCGGTTACTTCCGCGATCGATGCCGACGTCTGATCGATCCCGCTGACAATGCCGTCCACCTGCCCCGCGATTTCATTCCCCGCCGCGGCTTGCTGACGGGTACCGTCGGCAATGTGCATGGAAATGGACGCCACTTCCTGCCCGTGATGGGATACGGCATCGAGTCCCAGGCGCGCGGCACTCATGGCCGAATCGGCGCCGCTTACCTGAGTTCCCGCCGCCTCCATGGTGGATACGGCAATTTGCGTGATGCGCTGGATCTCCATGACGCTGGCCGTAATTTCGGAAGTCTGTTTGCTGGAGTTTTCGGCGAGCTTTCTGACTTCATCCGCCACGACCGCGAAGCCCCGGCCGGTTTCTCCCGCCCGGGCCGCTTCGATGGCCGCATTCAAGGCGAGCAGGTTTGTCTGATCCGCAATCCCCCGGATGACCTGGCTTACGCGATTGATGGCAGTGATGGACTGGAATAATTCAACCATGGTCTGGCCCGCGTCATTGACGGTCCTTACCACGTGTTGAGAAGCAACCTGGCTTTCGTTCATGCGCAGCGATGCCTCGTTCAGCAGCCCGTGCGAGGCATCGACTGCAAGCGATGCCTGTTGCGCGCTGTCGGCAATTTCATTGACTGAGGAAACCAGTTGCTCCACCGCTGCCGCAATATTGCTGGCGGCGCTGGATTGAATGTGGGTCACCTTCCGGGTCTGCTCCATCTCGCTACTCAGGGCGTCGGCGTTCTCGCCCACCTGATCGGCCGCCTCGGCAATCTCAGCCATCATGGCCTTGAGGTGCGTCTGCATGGTGACCAGTGAATCGTTGAGCCTGCCCAGTTCGTCAACGCGATGCAGCGGGATCAGATCTGTCAGGTCACCTTGGGAAATGTGCTCGAGACGAGAGATGCTGCGCTGGATGATGCTCATGATCTGAGTCTTCATCAGCAGCAACCAGACCCCCGCGGCCATGCCGGATATGCCGACCAGTTGCAGTGTCCCGTCGATCGCTTGCGGCGAGAGACCGCTCGACGCCCCCAGCAGGTGAAATGCCACACTGACGGCCTGAGCGAGCATGAGCCAGAGTATGAGTCCGGTGAGTTTGGCATCGAGCGACACGCGCATCCAGAACGAGGGCTTTGGAATGCTTGCCTTGCCTTCCTTCAACTGCCGATACAGGGCTTCGGCATCGGCTATTTGCTGGCGGCTCGGTTCAGTGCGCACCGACATGTAGCCGATGGTCTGGTTGTTCTTGAGCACCGGTACGACCAGCGCGTCCACCCAGTAGAAGTCGCCATTCTTGGCGCGGTTCTTGACCATGCCGCGCCAGGGGCGGCCTTCCTTGATCGTGTCCCACAGCCAGGCAAATGCACCGGGCAGCATGTCCGGGTGGCGCACGACGTTGTGGTTCTTGCCGATCAGTTCTTCGCGAGCAAAGCCGCTGATATCGACGAAGGTATCGTTGGCGTAGGTCGTGATGCCCTTGAGGTCGGTGCGCGAGACGATGTAACGTCCCCGGGGAAAGGGAACCTCGACTTGGGTGACGGGTAGATTGTTCTTCATGTGATTTCCGGTTATTCCGCATTTGATGCATGTTGATGTGCCCCGCCAGGCGGGCTTGTCATGCGCTTGCTCACGTCCGGAAGCGAGCAACCGTGTTTTGCAGTTTCTTCGCCAGCGCTTCCATCTCGTGGGCCGACGCCGCTGTCTGCTCCACCGCCATTGAATTGTCGCGAGACATGGCGGCGATCGATTCGATGTTCTGCGCAACTTCACCGCTGACACGTCGCTGCTCATCGGTTGCGGTGGCAATCGCGTCCATACCGCGGTCGACTTCGGTCGCCGATGTGCTTGCAGTCGCCAGTACCTCAGCAACGGACGCCATGGAATTCTGGCTCGACGCAATGTGTTTCAGACCGCGTTCGATGGACTGCCGCACCACGTCGGCCTGCTTGGCCAAGGTATGCGTGACCGCGTCGATTTCCGTGGCGGAACTGCTCGACTTTTCCGCGAGTTTGCGAACTTCATCGGCCACTACCGCGAAGCCGCGGCCCTGCTCGCCGGCGCGGGCGGCTTCAATGGCGGCGTTGAGTGCGAGCAGATTGGTCTGGTCGGCGATTTCCTTGACCTGACGCGTCATGCTGGTAATTGATTCCGTGCTGCAGACGAACTGGGTTACCGAGTCGGCAATCTCCCTCACCGTGCTCTCCACCTGCCCGACTTCGCTGATCAGGCGCGACAGGCTTTCGTTGCCTTCCTCGGACCGGCGCCGGCTTTCGCTGGACTGCTGATGCACCCGCGCCATGCCCTGTGCAATCGACCCGATGCTGGACAGCACCTGCTCCACAGCCGACGTCGCTGCCGAGGATTTGGCATCCTGCTTGACCGAACTGGCGGCCACTTGCCCGGCGCTGTCGGCCAGCGTATGCGCAGCCGACGACACCTGGCCGGCTGATTCGCTGACGTGCACCACCAGGGCGCTGAACTTTTCCATCATTTCATTGAAGGCGCGGGCGGATTCTCCGATTTCGTCCCGGCTGCGAATATCCAGTCGCTGCGTGAGATCGCCTTCGCCACTGGATATCTTTCGCAATCCGGTGACCATCTTGTCCAGCGGGGTCGTGACAACGTTGCGGATGAAGAGATAGATGAACCCGAGCAAAAGAAAGCTGGCGACGAGGGCGGCCAGCAGTGATTTGGTACGCTGCGCGGCAACCGCCTGATTGACATGCTCGAGTGATATTTTCATGCTGACGGCGCCGAGTACGGATCTTTCGGGTACTTGATGGCAGGCGATGCAGTCCTTGCCGAGATAGTTTTTCAGCGCCAGCGCGGGGCGCACGACGCGCAGATATTCGCCTTTTTCGTCCGACAGGATTTCGCTGAATTCCTGCCCGCTGGCCAGTACCTGCTTTTCACTGGCGTCAGCAGCGACCGCATCCTTGGCCGCGCCAGGGCCGAAGATCCTGGTCACGTTTTCGCCACGTATCACCTTCAGGTCGCGGATGATGGATAACTGCTTGATCTGGTCGAGAAAGACATCGCGCTGGGCGACTGTGCCGGTAATCATCATTCCGGTCAGTCCGGCCATGGTGGCCTCGTGCATCGAATTGGAGAACTCGCGCGCCTGATCAATCGCCGTTTGTCGGTTGGCATGGCTTTCCCAGAAGATCATTCCCGACCACGCCACCAGCAACATCAGCCAGATGGCTCCGGTCAATCGAATCCAGATTTTCAAGTCAGAAATGCGCGGCATGATTTGTTGCCCCAGAGTGTCGCTACTCGGCAAGCCGCGATGACACAGCGACTTCTGGTGGGTGAGTAGCAATGGAAATCGATAGGAGGAGGCGCGTTGCTTGCTGCCCGGAAGTCTGCATAGTGCAGACACGCGACGGACAAGGAAATCAGGGAAACCCTGATATTGAGAAATAAAGTTGCCGGCGGCCATGCGTCGCCTGGCCGGCGGCGCTGTTCATGTGGATACCGCGTCGCATGACTTTCCGATCCCGCGATTTGCCTGCGCGTGGCGGGCGACTCATGCGGGCTGCGGCAGGTTTGGCGCTACGCTTGTTGCGGACCCAGTGCGCGCAGCAAGATCGCAAAAAGCTGATCGGGGTTGAACGGCTTGATCAGGAAGTCACTCATCCCCGCCGCAGCGCACTGTGCCCTGTCCTCGGCAAAAGCATTGGCGGTCATGGCGATGATCGGCGTGTCCAGATACCCGGGAAGGTGACGTATCTCCTTCGTCGCCTCGACTCCGTTCAGTTTCGGCATCTGCATGTCCATGAGGATGGCCGCATATCTGTTCTTCTGCGCCATGGCGACGGCCTCTGCGCCATCCGCCGCCATGTCCACAACAAGGTCGACCGCTTCAAGCTGGATCAGGGCGACTTCCCGGTTGATTGGTTCGTCGTCGACGACCAGAATGCGATGGCCGCCATAGCATCGCCTGATCTCGGCTTCGGAATCGATTGCTGTGTCCGCCAGTGCTGCCGCCGCTTCACCGCGCTTCGCCAGCTTCACCGTGAACCAGAAGGTGCTGCCAACTCCTGCCGTGCTGTCTGCACCGGCTGTTCCCCCCATCAGTTCTGCCAGCCGCCGGGTGATGACCAGCCCAAGCCCGGTACCGCCGTACTTGCGGTTCATGGAGTTGTCGGCCTGCTCGAAGGCGCTGAAGAGCCGCGACATGGCTTCGGGTTCGATGCCGATGCCGGTATCCACTACCTCGAAACGTACAGTCACCGAATCGTCGGACTCTTGCTGCTTGAGGGCGCGCAGCGTCACCGTGCCGTGTTCGGTGAATTTGACGGCGTTGGTGGCGTAGTTGAGAAGGGCCTGTTGCAGCCGTGTTGCGTCGCCCACAAGACTGTGCGGCAAGTGCTCGGTCTCGATCAGCAGGTGAATGTCCTTGTCCTTGACTCGCTCCGACAAAATAGAGCTGACATTGGCCATCAAACTGCTGACGACCAGCGGGGCTTCCTCCAGGGTTAACTTGCCGGCTTCGATCTTCGAGATGTCGAGGACGTCGTTGATGACCGATAGCAGGTGCTGGGCGGAGGCGTCGATGGTATCCAGGCGTTGCGCCTGTTTGCTGGTAACACCTTCGCGGCGCAGGATGTTGGCCATGCCGATGATGCCGTTCATCGGAGTGCGGATTTCGTGGCTCATGTTGGAAAGGAAGGCGCTCTTGGCGATGTTTGCGGCCTCGGCCAGTTCGCGGGCCGCGACCAGTTCGCTGGTACGCTGCTCCACCATCACTTCGAGATGTTGCCGATGCTGATTCAATTCAATCCCGAGGCGCTTGGTCTCGGTGATGTCCTCTTTCACCGCGACAAAATGGCTGATTGACCCATCAGCCTGGCGCAGCGGGGCAATGCTGGCAGATTCGACATACTCGCTGCCATCCTTCCTGCAGTTGTACAACTCACCCTTCCAGGTCTGCCCCTTTGCCAGCGAATCCCACAGGGCAGCGTAGGTTGAAGCAGGGGTCTTCCCCGATTGCAGGATGCGCGGGTTCTTGCCGATCACGTCCTCGCACCGATAGCCGGATGTCCGCAGGAATGCAGCGTTTGCGTATTCGATCTCGGCGTCAATATTGGTGACGAGAATGCTCTCCGGGCTTTGTTCCACGGCGAGAAACAGCTTTCGGATTTGCTGGTCTGCCTCTTTGCGCTCGGTGACGTCTTGCGCAGTGACCAAGGTGCGATGCTCATTCAGGGGAATGACGATAAACCTGATGTCCCGATTCCTGCCATCCTTGTGCCGCACTACAAAGCTTGTGTCGTCATGACCCGGTCCGGCTGTATTCACAACGGCCAGCTGCCACGCAGCCATCACGCGCTGCCGATAGTCCGGATCGGGATAGGCTTTTGGCCACCAGGTGGCTATATCCGGAATATCTTCAATGGAATATCCGAGCATCCTGGTAAAGGTGGGATTGATGTATTCGACCCCTCCATCTGCCGCGTTCACAACAATTCCAAACGGGGCCGCCTGAATGAGGCTGTGGAAGAGTTGATTGCTTTCGCGCAGTGCCTGTTCGGCCGCTTTGCGTTCGGTGATGTCGTTCATTACGACTTGGACAGCCGATTCACCATCATAGAGAATCGACGCGGTCTGAACTTCCACGTCGATCGTGCTGCCGTCCAGCTTGAGAAATTTTTCCTCGGCCAACGGCATCGTGGCGCCTGTCACAAGCGCGGCTTTTGCCCGCGCCATGACAGCGTGACGGAAGTCCGGGTGAACCAAGTCCAGAATGGGCTTGCCCAGCAGATCCTGCGCGGAATGTGCGCCCATCATCCGGATGGTGGCTGGATTGACGTAGAGCAGTTTGCCGCCATCATGAACGCCTATCGGCACCGGCGACCCGTCGATCAGGGTGTGGTAGCGCTGCTCACCTGCAATAAGCAAGCGGTGCGTTCTGCCCAAGACCAGCAAGGGCAATCCGATAGCGAGAATGAGATTGAGGCTGATCACAAGGACAAAGGAAAGTGCCTGAATATCGCTGGCGGCCATGAAGTTCTGGTCGGTCGGCCCTGCGAACAAGTTAAAGACCGCACGGATGCCTTGGAACGCAGCGGTCACCAGGTAGGCTCCGGCAACAAGCTGACGAACCAACCTGTCCGGGCCATTGCTCGGACGCAACATGACTAAGGCACTGGCGAACCAAACGGCGGCCAATACGGCAGAAATCACCACGATGCGCGCCGACAAGCTTGGCGTCAGGTAGGTGAAATTGAGAAACAGGACGGCGGTGCCGGCGGTCAGCCACCAGTACCAGGGAAACTCATCCTTCCCCCCCTGAAAATTTCGGTTGCCGAGGTACTGCCATGCCGAACCAGCAACGAGCAGGGTATTCGCCATCACGATCGAGAACAGGTCGGGAATCTGGCCGCGCAACGCCAGGAGCACGAAGCCGATACCTATCGCGCTTGCACCCATGGCCCACAGGCGCAAACTGGGATCTCTCTTGATCACCCGACTGACGACTTGCAGCCCCAGCGCCAGCAGCAGGCTGCTGAGCATGGCGAGAAAACTCAGGGTGCGGATGTCAAGGTTCAGCATTTGTTGCCAGTCAGCGTAGCTACCGAATCTGTCGTCTTGTGCGAGGGCGAGCACATCTGCTGCCCGGAAGTCTGCATAGTGCAGACCCGCGACGGACAAGGAAATCGGGGAAACCCTGATATCGAGAAATAAAGTTGCCGGCGGCAAGATATCGCCGTACCGCCAGCGCCGACTTTAGCGGGATCAACCGTTCGAGCAGATGCAGGCGGCTGGCGGGCTGAAAACCCAGCGCTAGTGCAGTGTTTTACTCTTGATGGGACATATCCTGCGCGCTGCAAATCGTAGATATGCCGGACACCTCCCCCTTCAAGGCTAGCGTATGCACACAAGTCGGCACCGGAAACTCCTCCCCCTTCAAGGGCTATCGTATGCACACAAGTCGAAGCCGGAAACTCCTCCCCCTTCAAGGGGGAGGTTGGGAGGGGGATGGGGGAAGAAAGATACGAGCAAATTCAATCTATTGAAAATGGCGAATGAATGTAACCCCATCCCCACCCTAACCCTTGAAGGGGAGGGAACTTGACGCACGTCGTTTCCTCAACATAATCAGTTTATTGGGAAGATGTGTGCATACGCTAGCCTTCAAGGGGGAGGCTGGGAGGGGGATGGGGGACCGACGATGTTCCTACTTTCAATGAGATAGCCATAACGTAGCCAGTAGCCCCCATCCCCTCCCCAGCCCTCCCCTTGAAGGGGAGGGAGAAAGACCTCATGCCGCGATGGCGTGGTACATGAGTGCCGCGCAGGCGTACTCGGTCTCCCCTTGAAGGGGAGGGAGAAAGACCTCATGCCGCCCGTGGCTTAAGTTCCATACAGCGTGCAACACTGCGCTAGCCCGTTGGTGCGTCGGCGCGGGTCATCACGGCACTTGTTGGGCCGTGTGCTTGACTCTCAAAATCTGCACGATGCGGGCCGCGGCCTGTACGCGATAAAACACGATGTAGTTCGGGTGCACGACCAGTTCGCGCAGCCAGTCGGGCAAGCCCGGTCGTCCTGTGCGGCCGAGTTCCGGGTGTTGCGCAAGCGGCCTGGTCTTGTCGCGTAGCTCCTTGCCGAAGCTCCTGGCTCGCGTCGGGTTGTCCTTGCCGATGTAGCGGACGATTGCGCGCAAGTCATCGCGGGCCATCGGCCGCCATTCGATGCGATACGGCTTGGTCGTCACGCGCGTTTCTTCCTGACGGCCGGCAGGGCGGCCGTGTCGGCGGCCAGTTCAGCCATGACTTCATCGTGCGGGATGCTCGCCCGGGGGTCGTCAATGGCTGCCTGAATTTCGCCCGCGAGCCACTGGTTATAGGCCGCGGCCTGGTGCGCCTTGCGCATCGCCTGAGCGCGGCTTTCCCGGCTCTGTGTGCTTTCCTTCTGATCGGGGTTCCAGTTTGTCGCGTCGAGTTGGGCAACGGCAATGCCAATGTCGCGCAACACGATCAGCGCCGAACCGGGGCTGCCAAAGCGGCGCGGTTCGGTGCTGCGCGCCTTGGCCAAAATGGCATCTTGCCCGCTCCGGGTGGCAATCTCCATGAAGAACCCGCTGCCCTGGGCCTTCAGCGTGACGCCGACAACACCGCCGGCGCTGACGGTGGCGCGTAGTTGTTCCAAAGTCATGCTGTACATGATCAACTCCTCTATAGGCTAAGCACCGAAACAGGACGGTAGTGTGCATAACCTATGGAAAATATGCAACCGACCCGAGTCTGTCTACAGCGGCATGATGCCCTGACGTATGGCATAGCGCACGAGGCCCGCTACATCGTGAATGTCCAGGCGCTCCATGATTTGCGCCCGAAAGGTTTCGATCGTCTTTACGCTGAGATCGAGTTCTGCGCCGATATCCTTGCTGCTGTGTCCTTCAGCGATAAGCTTTAGGACCTGAAGCTGACGCGCGGTCAGGGTATCGTGTGGCGCTTCATGTGCGGTTCGATCGACGTACTCCGCGATGGCTGTCCTGGATATTGCCGAGGACAGCCAGGTGTCGCCGCCCATCACGGCGGTCAGCGCCAGCGGCAGTTCCTCGGGCGCCACATCCTTCAGCATGTAGCCGGCGGCGCCCAGCTGCAGGGCACGCACTACATGCTCTTCACTGCTGTGCATCGACAGGATGATGACTTTCAGGTCGGGTTGCCGCCCGATGATCCGTTCCAGCGCGACGAGTCCGGACATTCCGGGCATCACCAGATCCAGAAACAGCACATCCGGCACCGATTCCTGCGCCAGACGGATCGCCGTTTCGCCATCAGATCCTTCGCCGACAACCTCGACATCCGGCAACTCACGCAACAAGGCGCCTATCCCGGCCCGGACCAGGTGATGGTCATCGACCAGCGCGACTCTTATGGGGCGGGATTGGCTCATGACAAGGGAAAGACGGCACTGATTTCGGTGCCTCGACCGGGCGAGGATTTGACTTCAAGGCGGCCACCCGTCGTGGCCACGCGTTCGCGCATGCCGATCAATCCCAGCGAGGACGAATTGTCCGGCACGAGGTAGTGCCGGGTAACATCGAAGCCAATGCCGTTGTCTCGCAGGGTCAGCACGACTTTATTCTCCCCACGGTTCAGGCCAATGTCCAGCGTGCTCGCCCGGGCGTGCTTCAAAACGTTGGTCAGCGCTTCCTGAACCACCCGGAAACAGCACAGCTCAAGCGCTTCGGGCAAGCGCTCATTACCCAGATTGCCGCTCAACACCACCTCCAGTCCGGCCGGCCGGGCAACCTTGTCCAGATGCCAGCGCAGCGACGACATCAAGCCCAGGTCGTCAAGCTGTGCGGGACGCAGCCGGTAAGCAATCGCGCGCACGTCGGCCATCAGGTGTTCGGTAGCCTCGTTGGCCTGTCGCAGGCATTCAGTAGCCAGCCCGTGACTGCAGGTTTGCTGCACGCGCCGAAGCATCAGCTTGAGCGCGGTCAGGGATTGGCCAACGTCATCATGAAGCTCTCGCGAAAGACGGGTTCGCTCTTCCTCCTGCACGCTCAGTGACTGTTTGGCCAGCGCCTCCAATTGATGCCGCTGGCGTTCAGTCAGGTCTTCCACATGGGCCAGACAGTAGAGCGGGACGTGGGTACTGCTGCGCACTAGGGATACCGAGGTCTGGACAACATAGATATGGCCATCCTTATGCACCTGCTCCTGCTGAACAGAAAACTCGCCAATCTCGCCGCACGCAATCCGTGCAAACAGGGCGATCTCTTCATCAGCTGTGGACACGTCCGGCGCCAGATCGCCAAGACGATGGCCGATGATTTCGTTGTCGGCGTAGCCGGAGATCCGACAAAATGCCGCGTTGGCCTTGAATACATGTCCGTCCAACTGGCAAAGAAGCATTCCGATCGGCGACTGGGCGAATGCCTGACGGAATCGCTCCTCGTTCTCATGCAATGCGGCGAGCGCCTCATGGCGCGCCGTGATGTCAATGAAGGTTGCAATCGCGGCGTCCGGTGTGTCGCCGTCTTTGGAAAAAATCGG
>CAMDMZ010000086.1 GCA_945902805.1 Propionivibrio dicarboxylicus
GCAAAGGTAAGTGTGCCGATCCTTGAGGGCATTCAGGCGCAGGCCGCGCGACTCGCCGCGATGCCTGCGTAAACAGCCGATACTGGAAAATTTTGTTTTCCGCGTAAAGGCACCATGAATTCTTTCCGTCGGTGAAGAGTTGGCCACAACCCATTCCCCTCCGTAGGACCCCTTATCGGCCACTGCGGCCAGTGACCGCTACTCAGGCGAGTGGCCGATGTAGCACTGATACTCGCCGGTCAAATTCCTGGGCTATTGGTCATCAGCCAACTATTTCAATTGCAAAATCTTCACGGCACTCACTATCACCATGATGCTGATCACGGCACCGATCGCCCAGTCGGGCAAGGGGCTGGCTGTCCAGGCCACGGCGAAGCCGGCGATAATGACGCCCAAATTGGCCAGCACATCGTTGGCGGTAAAGATGTAGCTGGCGCGCATATGGACGCCCCCTTCGTGGTGGCGGGAGATGAGCGCCAGGCATGTTACGTTTGCCGCCAACGCCAGCAAGGAGATGCCGATCATCGCGACCCCTTCGGGAGAACTGCCCGTCATGATTCTGCGACCGGTTTCTGTCATGGCGCCCAAGGCGAGGAAGAGTTGCAGAAGTCCCGCTAGCCTGGCGGCGGCCAGCTTGTGTTTGGCATCGCGTCCCACTGCGTAAAGCGCCACCCCATAGACGGCAGCATCGGTCAGCATGTCTGCCGCATCGGCGATCAAGCCAGCGGAACTCGCCCACCAGCCGGCAATCATTTCAATGACAAACATTGACGCATTGATGGCCAGCAATATCCAGAGCACCCGGGACTCCGCAGCGTCATCCGCCACAGCCATGGCGACATCACCTGCCTGGAGCGACCTTGACTCCTTTAATTTGGCGCCATAGCCCAACGGCTCAAGGCGTTGCAGCAGATCGGCCGCCAGGCCACCATGGTCAATGACAAGGGTTCGCCCCGGCAGATCAAAGGCCATGGATGTGACTTGCGCATCCGCCAGCCGCAGGCGAATCATCTGTTCCTCGGACGGACAGTCCATCCCGGGGATATGAAAGACGGAGCGGGAGAGCAGCCCCTGAATATTGCTGTCCGTCAGCATCTCTTCCGGTTCGGGGGTGACCGTTTCTGTGCGGCATCGGCAAGGACAGGCGGTCGGTTGTGTTTTACTCATTTATCTGGAGCGTGGATAACAAAAATGGCATGTTTTAGTTTCGTTCGTTTAATCAAATTTGAGAACGTATTCCTTCCCGGTTTTGTCCAGACAAAAGCCTTGAGGGTTTTGGCCGAATCGCCATGCCAGCCGACACGTCAATTCACTACCATCCTCGGCTTTGGGATTCGCCACTAACGAATAGCTTTCATGATCTTTGTCGAGTCCGGAAGTAATACGATCCCAGTGCTTTGTATCACTCATTCGATAGCGCTTGTAAAGTTCAGCCAAATTCTGATGGCGCTGAACTTCGAATCCTTCCGCAACATATTTCCTCTCTCGCGACTCAAGAATGAGGCGACTCGGCTGAAGATGTATTAACTCCCCCTTCAACAAACCAGGAGCAGATCCTTCTGCCAGTGAATGCGAATGGGAGGCACACCCCCCAAGAATCAGCGTAGCGCTGACGAAAAACATAAGTGACTTGAACATAGTACTTTCTCGAAAAGTTGATTAATGGCCTGCGAACAACGTCAGTTTCAAAAACGTCTCAGGGCTGGAGGACTCCAACATTTACCGTGAAGGCAAATCAGGTGACGCAGCACAGCCAGCAAGGCTAGCAATGAGCAGGGATGCAAATAGTGTTTTGATCATTTTCTTGTCCTTTCAGTTTTCCATCGTGAAGTGATTGCTTCAGGAACGGGAAGCTTATCGGCGGTACATCGGCAACGACAGGAGGCCGGCTGCGCTTCACTCATTTATCTGGGCCGTGCATAACGAGTCGGCCAATTATTTGAATGGGTGCTCCAATGACAGATACAACAGTACGGATTGATCTCCCGATGACGACCCAGCTCCATAAGGAAGCGCCAGTCCCGAGACGACCTGCAACCCAGAGTCGTAATTGATCGCATAGCGGAATCCAGGACTCAACAACGTTTGCTTTTCTCGCTGCTTGCTTCCATCTGGCTGCACAAGTTCGGTCTTGATCTGCACGACCTCCAGCATCAAGTTGAAATTGTCTGAAAGGAGATATATCAGACTGGCCCCGACGTTCGTACCGGTGGTGTTTGCCCTGGCTCCGCCGGACTCCCTGCTTCGAGGTGTGTAAGTGGTGCCAAGATTGAAATGGGTAACCCATTTGTCCGTCAGTTCGACACTCAGCGGCAGGTTGACCTGAAGTCCTGCGGCACCGGTTCCCATCTCCTTCTTGTAGTCACCTATCGGCAGAATCAGTGACAGGCGTGGTGCGAAGGCAACCCTCTCCGATGAAATGGCTTGGTAACGGTAATTCAGCATCACATCACCGATCCCGGTGTTTCCCGGAGCCTTCAGCCGTGTGAGCGGAATAGTGTAGGAGAGCTGGTGGGTTTCGTCGGGGAATGGCCATTCCTGCGTGAAGTTATAGAACCAGTCCTTGGTTCGCCGGTCGTAGGCCATGCTCTGAATATGCTGTACGACCCCCGCCTCTTGGTTATAGGCTTCCTCAATCAAGAACGAGTTGTCCTGAATCTTCTTGCTTTCTTCTGCATAGCCAGTAATCGGCAAAAGTGCTGCCATGGCCATGCTGAATGTAATTTGTTTGATCATTTCTACCTTCCTTGAACCATTTCAGATGGGAATTCAATTACAGGGGCAGCGAATCGCCAAAGGGATTCGCGATTGTCGTTTCGCTGGCGCCTGCATCAGAGATGCATGTATTGATATTGATGTACACGTGATCGTCAATTCGAAAGGACGAATCTGCCACCAGCGGCACGGCACCCCCGCGCAAGTGGGAATCGCCCGTAAAACGGACCTTTGCATAGTTATGACCCTCCTTAACACCGGGGCAACCTTTCACTAGTCTTTCAGTAAATTCCAGCCCTTTGCCGATGGCAAACACAGTTCCGGGATGTCATCCGTCTTTATGTGCCTAGCGCCCGTCATAAATCACTGCGGTCGTGGAATATCCAACCAGCAAGAGCGAGGCTATCGAAGAGGCCGTTAGAAAATGTGTTGTTTTCATGGTGAGTTTTCTATTGAAGTTATACCAATCCATTCATTGTTGAGTTGCGTCTTTACCTCTGTCACTTCACTACAAAACGCGCCGTCGCAGCAGGCTTGCCGGGCAGGTTCACCAATACGACTGCCTTGGTTCCCGCCGCCACCTTGAAACTGCCTTTGGCTTCCAGTTTGTCGCCGGTTGGCTTAAGTTCAATTTCCTGCTTTTCAGAACCGGTCAAAAGGGTTGCCTTGGCGTTGGCGTTGGAGACATCTACAGCCTTGCCATGGTCGCGTAAGTACAGTTGCAGCACGTCGGTCTTGGCAACAAACTCATAGTCCATATCCTTGACCTCGGTCACGATGCCACCGTGCAGGGATTTGTGTTCATGCCCGTGGTCATGGCCATCGGCGGCAAAGGCGGCACTGGTGGATGCCAGGAACAGGGCGGTGATGAGATGGCTTGCTTTCATGAGGTTTCCTTTCGCTGTGTCAGGTTGAGAAATCAAAGGGCTTCCCGCTCGCTGCTGGCCATCAGGCGTTCGGTATCCTTGCGGCCGAACAGCCAGAACAGCGCGGGGGTGAGGAAGGTATCCAGCAGGGTGGAACTGATGAGGCCCGAAAAAATCACCACGGCCACCGGATGCAGAATCTCGGTGCCCGGCTGCTCGGCCTCGAACAGCAGCGGCGCCAGGGCGAAGGCCGTGACCAGGGCGGTCATCAGCACCGGCGAGAGTCGTTCCAGCGAGCCGCGCAGGATCATCTGGTGATCGAAGGACTCGCCCTCGATGCGCATCAGGTTGATGTAGTGGCTCACCTTGAGGATCCCGTTGCGCACCGAGATACCGGCCAGGGTGATGAAGCCGATCAATGCCGCCACCGACAGCGGTTGCCCGGAAATCCACAAGCCGATGACCGCGCCGACCAGCGCCAGCGGAATATTGGCCATGATCAGCGCCGCCAGCGTGGCCGACTGGTAGCGGCTATAGAGCGTCACGAACATCAGCGCCAGCGACACTATGGACAACAAGCCCACCAGGCGCGAGGCTTCCTCCTGCGCCTGGAACTGTCCGCCCAGCGTCACGAAATAGCCTTCAGGCATCTTCGTTTCGGCAACCGCTTTGCGGATGTCGGTGACGATGTCCGAGAGTGCGCGACCTTGCGCATTAGCCGATAGCACGATGCGGCGCTTGCCGCCGTCGCGGCTGATCTGGTTGGGGCCGTCACTGTCCTCGATGGTGGCGATCCGCGACAGGGGCACGCTGCCATTGGGTGTGGCGAACTGGATGCGGCCCAAGCCTTCCACCGTCCGCGACGATTCCGGCAAGCGCATCACCAGGGCGAAGCGGCGGCCACCCTCGACGATCTGGGCGGCCTTCTCGCCCTCGATCAGACCTTGCAACATAGCCAGAATCTGCGGGGTGGGAATGCCATATTGCGCCGCCGCCGCGTAGTCGATGCGCACCTTGATTTGGGGGGAGAGCACCTGGCGTTCGATTTCCAGATCCGCGATGCCGCGAATGCTCGCCAGCTTCCCGCGCAACACCTCGGCCTGGCCGCGCAGGGTATCCAGGTCTTCCCCGAAAATCTTGATGGCAATCTGCGAGCGCACCCCTGACAACATGGCATCGATGCGGTGCGAGATCGGCTGGCCGATGGCAATGCCGGCCGGCAGGTTGGCCACCTGCGCCCGAATATCCGCCTTGACCTCGTCCATGCTGCGCGTGATTTCGCCAGCGGGCTTCAAGCCGACATCCAGCTCGCTGATATGCACGCCTTCCGCGTGCTCATCCAGTTCGGCGCGCCCGGTGCGACGGCCCACATGCGTGACTTCCGGCACCTGCCGGATGCGCACCTCGGCCTGCCTGGCCAGGGCGGCCGATTCGGCCAGGGTGGTGCCGGGCTGCAATGCCAGACCGATCAGCAAGGTGCCTTCATTGAAAGGCGGCAGGAAGGTCTTGGGGAAGAACGGCACCGCAACCGCAGCAACCAGCACCGCCACGGCGCCCGCCGCCAGCGTCGCTTGCGGACGGTTCAATACCGCTTGCAAGCTGAGGCGATAACGGGCCTTGAGCCAGGCCAGCAGCTTCGTATCGCCGTGATCCAGCTTCATACGCGGCAATAGATAGAAGGCCAGCACTGGCGTGATGGTCACCGATACCACCAGGGAGGCGAGCGTCGACACGATGAAGGCGATCCCCAGCGGCACGAACAGCCGCCCCTCCATTCCCGGCAAGGCAAATAGTGGCAGAAACACCAGCACGATGATGATCGTTGCGTACAGGATAGCCGAACGCACTTCCATGGTGGCATGGGCGACCAGCGTCAGCGGATGGAGTCGATGGTCGGGATGTTTGAGCCGATCTTCCCGCAGGCGGCGCAGCACGTTCTCCACACCGACAACGGCATCGTCCACCAGCCCGCCGATGGCGATGGCCAGGCCGCCCAGGGTCATGGTGTTGATGGACAGGCCGAAATACTTGAACACCAGCGCCGTCATGAAGATCGACACCGGAATCGCCGTCAGCGCGATCACCGTGGGCCGCAGCGTGCCGAGGAAGAAGAACAGAATGGCCGCGACAAAGATCGACGCGCCAATCAGCTTGCCTTGCAGCGTGGTGATGGACGCCTCGATGAAACTGGCCTGGCGGAACGTCACCCTTGGCGCCTCCATGCCGGCAGGGAGCGTCTTGCCCAGATCGGTCAGCGCCGCCTCGATGGAGCGGGTCAGACTGATGGTGTCGGCGGTCGGTTGCTTCTGGATGCCGAGAATGACGGCCGGTTTGCCCTCGAATCCGGCATCGCCGCGTTTCAAGGCCGGGGCGAACGTCACTTCGGCAATCTGGCGCAGCAGGATGGACTGGCCATTGCGTGTGGACAGTGCCAGGTTCTTGAGGTCTTCCAGCCGCGAGGTACGTCCCAGGTTGCGGATCAGATACTCGCGCCCGTTGATTTCGAGAAACCCTCCCGACGTGTTCGAGGAAAATCCCTTGAGCGCGGCATCGAGCTGATCATGGGCAATACCCAGTTCCGCCATGCGCACGGTATCCGGCTGCACCTGAAACTGGCGCACTTCCCCGCCAATGGGAATCACCTGTGCGACCCCGGGGATCGCCATCAGACGCGGCCGTAACACCCAGTCGGCGAATTCCCGGACGGCCATCGGAGAAATCCTCGCCGTATCGATGGGAATGGCGATCTGCATGATCTCGCCCATGATCGAACTGATCGGCCCCATGCGCGGAATCACGCCCTCCGGTAGCCCTTCCTCCATCGAGGACAGGCGTTCCGACACCATCTGCCGCGCCCGGAAAATCTCCGTGCTCCAGTCAAAGGTGACATAGATGAACGACAGGCCGGCGCTGGACACCGAACGCACGCTTTCCACGCCGGGCAAGCCGTTCATGGTGGTTTCCAGCGGAAAGCTGATGAGCTGTTCCACTTCCTCGGCGGCCATGCCGCCCGCCTCGCTCATGATGGTGACGGTCGGCTTGTTGAGGTCGGGGAAAACGTCCACCGGCGTGCGCGTCAGCGTGAATGCCCCGTAGGCCATCAGCACCAGGCTGGCGATGATGACCAGCAGGCGGTTGGCGAGGCTGTTGTCGAGTAGCTGCTTGAACATGTCAGCGCACCTGATTGACCAGGGTCGCCGCCTGCGTGACGACGCGCTCCCCGGCCTTCAGGCCAGACGTCACCGCCACATTCGCGCCATCCAGCGATTCAATCGTGACCGTTCGCGGTTCGAAGCGTTCCGGTGCGGTCTTGACCCAGACGATGGTCTGATTCGCCGGGTTCTTCATCAAGGAGGCGGCCGGCACACTGAAGCCCTGAACCTTGCTGCGGGTTTGTACATACACTTTCAGGGGTTGCCCCACCGCGAGTCGGCCCATCAATGGGCCTTCACCGCGAAACATCAGGGGCAACGCCTGCTCGCGCAGACTGCGCGCACTGCCCAGAAAAAACAGCGGAACGCGCGTCTGACCCACCGCAATGCTGGCGGCAGCGACATCGGCCGCAACGTCGGCATCGTAAGCTAGGGCCTCAATGCGCAGCCGTTGCGGATCGACGACCTCGAACACCAGTTCGCGCGCATCAACCACCTGACCCGCCACTGCATTACTCGATGCGATGACACCCGCCACGGGCGCGACCAGAGCATCCCGTTGGCTCAGTCCGCCGCCAACGGCGGCTACGCGCTCGGTCAAACTTAAAAGCTCGCTTTCCGTCGCCTCGATTTCCTTCTTCGGCACCGTATCGGCCAGCTCTTTCAGTCGCGCGACTCGCTTCTCGGCCAGACCGCGCGCTGCGCGCAGTTCGGCTAGTTGGGCCGCCTGGTTGGCCCGTTCGATCTGGCCGCTGGACGGAGTGACATAGGCCAGCACTTCACCCTTCGATACGCGTTGCCCGATGCCGGCGAATCCCTTCGGGCCGGCTTCCAGGCGGCCCGCCACCATCGCCTGCACCTTGCCGCCCGCATTCGGGTCCATGACAACCCTGCCGGCCAGTTCGACGGCACGCGGCAATTCGCCCGCCTCGATGGGCAGGGTGCGCACGCCGATCTGACGTTGCGCCGGCTTGGGCAAAAAGACGCTGCCATCGGGCAGACGCTTGGGGCCGTTGCTGTTGGCCGCTGGCGGTGCATCGCCATGGTCATGGCCATCGCCGGCCCAGGATGTGGAAACCACGGTGGCCAGCAGGGCCGCCGTCAATAAAATACGCGTGCTCATGCCACACCTCCAATGCGTGATTTGCGGGAAGCGCGCAGACGACGCGCCATCAGGATCAGCAGAGCCAGCCCCGCCAGGCCGGCGACAAGCCATGTGGCGTATTCCTTCCAGCCGTGGACAGGGGTTTCGCTGGTTACGGCCTCTTCATGCAAATCAAGTTCTCCGGCCAGGAGGTCGGTTTCATCGCCGGCGATCACGGTAGCAGCCACTGCCACCACACCGGGTTTGAGTTCCTGCGCCAAGGTGGCTTCGAACTCCCCTTCGGCATGGGGTTCGACCGGGACTTTGACACCGCCAAGCTCTAGTTCCAGCTTGGCGTCCTTGACCGGACTGCCATCCGCGAAGCGATCCAGGTAGAGCGTGATCTGTTTGCCGTTGACGATGCCAACCAGTTCGAAGGCTTCAGAGACGGCGGCAAAGCGCGGCAGCGCCGGCCTCCCGCTCGTCACCGGCGCCTCGCCGTGGTCATGCCCATCGCCGGCCAGCACGGGCGGCATCGCCAGTGCAGTGAGGGCCAGGCAGCCGAGAACGGCCAAGGGTTTGCGAATGTTCATGGTGTATTTCCTTGTTCGGGAAGCAGGCCCATGGCCTGCCGTAGGGCGGAGATGGCGGCGGCGAAGTCGATGCGGGCACGGGTGGCCTGGCGCTCCGCTTCGCTGGCTTCGAGTTCGATGCGCAGTCGTGTCGGCAGATCGGTTTCACCCAGGCGAAAGGATTTCTCGAAAAATCCCCGCGACTCCTGGCCCAACCGGGTGCGCTTCTCTGCGGCGGCGAGTTGGTCGCGTGCGGAGTCGACCCGTACACGCGCCGCATCCAGATCGGCAATGAGGCGTTCGCGCTCAAGTCGCGCCTGGCTTTCGGCCTCGATGGCTTCGGCCCGCGCCAGTCCCGCCTTGGCACGATGGCGACTCTCTGAACCAAACGGGAAACGAATCCCCAGGGTTACCGTCTGTTGGTAAGGGTCTCCGAATACACCCCGGTCGCGGGTGGTGGCCAGGGTCAGTTCCGGATTGGCGCGCGTCTGGACTGCGGCCAGCTCCGCGCCGCGTCGGGCCACGTCGGCCCGGTCGAGCAATTCGATGACGGCCGGATGCGCGGCATCCATGGCGGCAAAATCGGCAGGAACCTTTGGCAGGAGTTCGGGTAGGACTTCGCCAGCCACGGCAAGAACGGCCGGCTCGCCCGGCATCGTGCCGATCAAGGCGCGCACATGCTGTGTCGCCACGGCTAATGCTGCCTTGGCTTCGGCCAGGCCAACTTCGGCGCTTGCCGTGGCGCCGTCCGCCTGATGTTGATCGGAGCGCGCAAGATCACCCGCCTTGACGCGCCGGGCTACGTCGCCGGCCAGTTGTTGCGTGCTGTGCAGCCGCGCTTGCGCCAGCGCGCTTTCGAGGCGCGCGCGCTGCCAGGTCCACCATGCCTCGCGAATCGCCGCTGCAATGCGTAATTGGGCGGCCAGGGCGCGGCTGGCCGTGGCTTTCGATTCGGCATCGGCCAATGCGCCGGTACGCGAGCGTTCACCGGGAAGCCACAAAGGCAAGGTGATTCCCGCGACGTATTCCCGGCTACCCTGGTTCTTGTTGAGCTGGTCAGTCTTGGCGGAGACCTCCAGCGCTGGCGGTTCGGCCGTCCAGCTATCGGCGCCTTGTCGGCGCGCCTCGGCGGCGTCGCGGCGTACTGCAAGCGATTCTGCTTCGGGCTGACGCGACCAGGCCGACTCGAATGCCTGTTGTAGCGTCAGTGGCGCGGATTGCGCCCAAAGATTGCCGGCTGCCAGCAGGCCGCTAACAGCCAGGCAAAACGTTCGGTGCAACCCATGATGCGGGTATTTCTGAAACATCCGATTCTCCAGTGATAAAAGAAAACACAGGGAATCGGCGAGGTGCGACCCGCTTGGGTCGCCCTGTGGCGCACGGCAAAGCCGTTGCGCTCACACGGGAATCAACAGAAGGAAAGGATTACCCACCCCGCCGATCAGGCGAGGGGCGCCCAGTTGGGGCGTTCGGGCAAATAGTGCGGGGAAGTGTTCGGACTGCGCCGATAGTCATCGAGGCGAGCCGAGACATCGGCAGGCGATGAGATTTGAATCTCGCCAAAAATGGCGGTGGCGCAACCGGCATGACAGGTGCCGCAATCATTGTCGACACCCCCGGAAAGCGGGGTGTCCGCAGCGCCTTGACTGTCGCCCGCCTGATGCTGATGGTCATGATGACCGAAGTGCTGGGCCTGGCCGCCCGTCTCGTGCTGGCAATAGACCGCCACCGACGCCCAACTCAGTTGGAGCGGCAGAAGAACCAGCAGAAAAATGGCGAACAGGCGACGCATGGGGAAATCATACCAGATAAGTCGGGAATGGCAGACGAACTGTGGTCAGGGTCGGCAAACTATTCAATACCGGTCATCTGTCACCCATGATGCCGGCGGCAACTTTGGCCGACAAGCACTCATAGGCCGTCCGGCAGGTTTGAGAGTGCACCGGCCCTCTGTATGACCGGGTCGAAGGTCGGCACTGGCCGGGGCGGAAGTAGCCCATTGGCCGGAGGAGCGAAGTTCCAAGGACGGCTTTCTGAAAATGAACTTGAAGGATTCAACTTCTGGTTCGTGCCCTTATGGAAAGCTTTACATTGCTGTATGACTGATCCCCTGTCGATGAAGCGAAGCTTGGCCAGTGAGCTTTCCCGTGTTGTTTGGCATCGGTTACTCAGTATCCGCCAGGACGTCACTGCATTCGCTTTCCAGAGCCGCCAGTTCCTCGTTCGATAGACCGAGCAGTTTAAGACTCTGGTCGGCGACCTTTCCCCATTCGTGGGTCAAGTCCCGACCGGTTCCTTCCTGAACCAGATGCTCTGCCAGGTTCGCGATGGCAATCATGGCCCAGGAAACGGCGGGGATGACGGGCATGTCGGGTTGATTCATGGCGGCCAGGTCGTGATGGTGGCGAATCGCCAGCGCAATTTCACTGGGCAGGAGCCATGACTCGGCCAGATCGGCGCCGACAGTCGCGTGATTGATCGAGATCAGGCGATCTTCAATGTCGGTGAAGGGCAGCAAGACTTCGTCATTGGC
>CAMDMZ010000087.1 GCA_945902805.1 Propionivibrio dicarboxylicus
CAGTACGGCGCGAGCGCCAGTGCGATCTTGAATCCCCGCCGAATGAACGATCACGGCAAGGATGAACCCCATCGTATCTACCGCGATGTGTTGCTTGCGTCCCTTGGTCTTCTTGCCCGCATCGAAACCGCGCTGCCCCCTTTTCCAGCGCTCTTGACCGAGCGCGAGTCGATGATGGCAACCGAGGGTTCGGCGTTGCGTCCAGCCTTCTGTCGCGCCGCTTCGCGCAGGGCCCGCATCGCCGTATCCCAGGTGCCTTCCAGACGCCAGCGTCGCAGGTATCCATACACGGTCTTCCATGGTGGAAAGTCCTTTGGCAGCATGCGCCACTGGCAACCCGTCTTCAGAACGTACAACATGCCGTTAATCTCGGCCCGAAAGTCTTGCTTCGGCGGTCGGCCTTTGCCGCGAACCGCCGGCAGTGGCTTCACCACATACGGCGCCAGAACAGCCCACTGTTCTTCTGTCAGATCGGTTGGGTACATCGCTTCCTCCCTCTCGGTGGTTGATGTACCTCACTTATCGGCTCCAGTTACCATTATTTGAGACAGCTTCTAAGCGCGGAGTAAAGAACAATTAGCGTGATGCCAAGTGGCTTTGATCGATTCTGCAAGATTAACTTTCTATCGGTGGTGAAAATGCGCCGCTAAACGGACTCACTGGAGAAACTCAGACGCTCGCTACCTGAAGCGATGACGCGACACCTTAAGACTACATCCCCAGCCCATCTCCTGGGGATGCCTCTGCGTTTTCATTCTGGACCGCAAACACACATTTTAAGTACGGCTCGACCTCGCTCCAGGGCTTCCTTTCGTCGTACATAGACAGCAAGATTCTTCCGACGTCCACAGCATTGGGCGTTCCCTTGATACTTTCCTGAAAGGCAGTACGGGCGTCGTGCGTTCCATGCTTCTTGTGATCCTGGTTTGAATAGGAACGAAAGGCACGAATCAGTCCGGGCTGAGGTCGGTCCGTATTTGGGCAAGTGGCCCCGGGTACTGCGTTCATTCGTTCTGCGTGGGCAAAAGCGAAACTATCCTGTACCAAGTGAAGCAAGCTCCCAAATGCCACATCTGGCAAACCTCGACGCAAGGCCGTGTTACCGAGAGTGTAGAGGTCGAGAACATCCTGCCCGGAATACGGAAAGAACTCAGCAAACCCCTTCACCTTGATATCTTTGAGCAGGGTATTGCCCTTTTCCGCACCAATGGCGACCGACCACGCGAATTCTGCCCACATGAGGACCCGGTCCCGAGTCGTACCCGCGAGTTCACCATCACGTGAGGCCATGGCATGCAGAAACTGCAAATCGCCAAAGTGGGATCGATACATGGTGTTCCAACGCTTGGACTTGCCATCAAAGTAGGTCGTTGTTGCGCGCTTCTCGGCATGACGAAACAGGTGATACCAACAAATCGGTTGGGTAACGACGCGAATGGTCTGCTCAGTTCTGCATTCACGAATGCCAGTTGTCGCCAAACGAAATGGCGGATCATCATTCCATCGCACCCCTGCGATAACAGTAGGAGGGGTAAATTCCATCTCAGGATCAGCACACGCGTCAGGTGACGCATCACAGCCAAAAATCAACTGCGTAATTTCTTCGTGAACCGGATGCGTGAAGTTATAAACACCCCAAGTGGCTACCCCACTCTTGTAGCGGTCATACCAGATCGCTTTTGCCTTCACTTCATGGCGCTCAACTCTGGTTCCTGACGGCGACAGTTGGTACGCCGATGCCGCGCCGCTCCCGATGGTCAAGGCGACTAATGCTATGAAACAGCTCAGGCTCCAGCTCTCTCTCGTTCTACAGGTCATCGTTTGCCTCCAATCCCCATATCGGGGTACAGCGGGTGGCTCATTCGGCATTAAGGAAGCGCAGGGCCGCCGTCATCACTCGATTCCCGAACCAACTATTCACGCCTTACGCCCAGTTTCTGCTTACATCGCGGATAGTTCTGGCACCCCCAGAAATCCTGGCGACCGTTGGTTCCCGCAACACGACGCATCTTGATGCCGCAGGACGAACACGTCGGGGTGATGTAATCCCCTTCCGTGGCAAAAGCCAATAAGGACTTTTGCTGCTCGGGTGCCAAGCGTTGAATCATCGTAAGCAGCATGTCGCCACTGATGAGCGTGATCGGATTACTTTGCGCAAACGACTGGGCATCGTCGGTAAAGTGGCCCGAGGCCATAAAGAATCCTTTTGCGATCTTTTCGTGGGCCATGACGCCCAGCAATTCCCTGACCGGCTGCACCCCGACCAAGCGATTCGCCCATGCCTTGCACTGAACAATGGAGGTTGGGTTGCCGGAGTCATCTTGATAAAGCCGGATGTCGACGCCGCCATCCGGTCCTAATGGTGTTGTTGCCGCCTGGATGCCCTTGATCTGGTAAAACATTTGGCAGACGTCCTCAAAGCGTTTCCATTCCAGATCACGCAAGAGGCCAATGCTCCAATCAGTGGGTTTTGTTCGACTTGCTGGGGGTGTTTCACCATAGTCGCTTTGAGGATCGTCCAGCGTCGCCTTGGCGATACCGCCAGGATCGCGTAGCCCCTGCGATTTCTGCGGTGGCACTGGGGTATTGGACGTCGAAAACTTCTCGCGGGCGAATGAAATCAGTCCCACAATCAAGAAGACCCCTGAAATCACCCAGGCTATTCCGGACAACGCCAAGGCCATGGGTTTGAGAATGGCATTCGAGGCAACGGCAGCAGGAACCAGCCATTTGAGGACAACAAGCACCATGACCGCAATGATGATGCTGATCCACCACGGCGCTTTGAACAGCGTCTCAATGGGGGCTTCCCGTGATCGACGGCGGCGAGCCAAGGTTATCCTTTCTTCAAGCCCGCACTACACAGCATAGCGATGGGCTGCGTGATTCTCCAGAGACCAATTTCCGGGGATGGTGTTCGAGGCATTTGATTGATGCTGAAGCAACGGGCTCCAGCCATTGACGCCGTCGTATTCTAATCAAATAATGGTGTTGCAATATGACACCCCCTTTGTGTATCGTAATTGCTCCATAACGAGTACGGTTTTGCTCTCGGAATTCTTACAAAGACGGCCGATGGTGTTGGGGCGGCAAGCTTTTCGTGAATTTCAACGCTTACTCTGCTGTTGCCCCAATGGGCGAACCGCGCAACAATGTCGTTCGGTAAGTTAATTCACGCGGCATCCAAGAAAATTCAATGAACCATCAAGCCCTCTCTTCATTCATCTGGTCTGTCGCTGATCTTCTGCGAGGGGATTACAAACAGTCGGAGTACGGCAAGGTGATCCTGCCCTTCACCGTCCTGCGCCGCCTTGACTGCGTACTGGAAGCCACCAAGACCGATGTTCTGACAGAACTAGCCACCAAGCAGAAGCAAGGACTGAATCCCGAACCCTTCCTCCTCCGTAAGGCTCAGCAGAGCTTCTACAACACGTCTCCCATGGACATGAAGAAACTCATGGGGGATCAGGATCACATCAAGGAAAACCTGTATGCCTACATTCAGGCATTCGCGCCAGCGGTCAGGGACATTTTTGAACGGTTCGACTTCTATACGCAGGTTGAACGGCTTGGCAAAGCGGGGCTGCTCTATCAAGTAGCAGAAAAGTTCGCCAATGTTGATCTTCACCCCGAAATCGTTACGAATGCCCAGATGGGCTTGGTTTTTGAGGAACTGATTCGGAAGTTCGCAGAAATCTCCAACGAGACTGCCGGTGAACACTTCACCCCCCGCGAAGTCATCCGGCTGATGGTCAATTTACTGTTCGTCGAGGACGACGACGTACTCAGCAAGCCAGGGGTCGTCCGTACCATTTATGACCCTACAGCCGGGACTGGCGGCATGTTGAGTGTGGCCGGCGAACATCTGTCTGATTTGAACCCGCAAGCACGACTGACCATGTTCGGTCAGGAACTCAACGACGAGTCCTACGCCATCTGCAAGGCCGACATGCTCATCAAGGGTCAGGATGTAGCCAATATCGTGGCAGGCAACACCTTGTCCGATGACGGGCACCCGCACCGCAAGTTCGACTACATGCTTTCCAATCCGCCCTTTGGTGTCGAGTGGAAAAAGGTCGAGAAGGAAATCCGCAAGGAATATGAACAGCAAGGCTTCAATGGACGCTTCGGCCCTGGTCTTCCTCGTGTCTCGGATGGCTCCCTGTTATTCCTACTGCACCTGCTGAGCAAGATGCGTCCGGCGACGGACGGCGGCAGTCGTTTTGCTATCGTCCTGAATGGTTCGCCGCTCTTCACGGGAGGGGCTGGATCAGGCGAGAGTGAAATCCGGCGCTATGTGCTGGAGAACGATCTGGTGGAAGCCATCATCGGCCTGCCCACGGATATGTTCTACAACACGGGCATTTCGACTTATGTCTGGGTGCTCAGTAATCGCAAGCCAGCCATACGTAAAGGCAAGGTTCAACTGATCGACGCCAGCGGTTTTTGGCAAAAGATGCGGAAAAGCCTGGGTTCTAAGCGCAAGGAGCTATCCGACGAGCACATTGGTGAGGTCACCCGATTGTTCGGCCATTTTGCGGAAGCCGAAAAGGACGGCAAACCCATTAGCCGGATTTTCAAGAATGCGGACTTCGGTTACACCACATTGACCATCGAACGCCCCCTCCGCGACGAGGCAGGCCAGATCATGCTGGGCAGCAAGGGCAAGCAGAAGGGCAAGCCGCAGCCGGATAGCGGTCTGCGCGATACCGAGAACGTCCCCTTGGCTGACGACGTTGAAGCCTATTTCAAGCGGGAAGTGCTGCCCCATGCTCCCGATGCCTGGATCGACCATGAAAAAAGCAAGGTCGGCTATGAAATTCCGTTCAATCGGCATTTCTATGTCTTCCAACCACCCCGTTCCCTTGATGTAATTGATGCCGAATTGAAGGCGGTGACGGATCGCATCATGCAGATGATCGAGGGATTCTCGGCATGAGCTTTCCGCGCTATCCAGGATACAAGGACAGCGGAATTGCATGGATTACCGAGATTCCAGGCTCGTGGAGGGTCGAACCACTCTTAGCTGTTGCTTCGGAACAGGATCAATCAAATGCGGGGATGATTGAGGACAACCTCCTGTCACTGAGCTATGGCCGCATCGTGAAGAAGGACATCGAGTCCAATGACGGTCTCCTGCCGGAGTCGTTTGAGACCTACCAGATAGTCGAACCGGATGACATCGTGTTTCGCCTCACCGACCTTCAAAACGACAAGCGTAGCTTGCGAACTGCTATCGTCAGGGAGCGTGGAATAATTACATCGGCCTACTTGGCGGTACGTCCGAACAGGATAGCCCCACAGTATCTGCACTACGCGCTTCGCGCCTACGACCAACAGAAGGTCTTCTATTCGATGGGTGGTGGGCTTCGTCAGTCGATGAAGTATTCGGACATCAAGCGCTTTCCACTTGTCGTGCCTCCGCACGATGAGCAGATCGCAATAGCCACCATGCTTGACCGCGAAACCGCCAAGATCGAAGCCCTGATTGCCGAGCAGGCACAGTTAATTGCACTGCTTAAGGAAAAGCGCCAAGCGGTTATCTCGCATGCTGTGACCAAGGGGCTGAACCCTGATGTGCCGATGAAGGATTCGGGGGTTGAGTGGTTGGGGCAAGTGCCGGCGCATTGGTCGGTCAAAAAGATGAAGTGGGTTGCTGAAATGCAGAGCGGACACACACCTGATAAGAAGATTCCGGCATATTGGGAGAATGGGGATATTCCTTGGGTATCACTGAACGACACCAGCTTCCTCAAAGACAACGACTTTATTTCTGAAACCGCATACAGCATCAGCCAACTCGGGATTGAGAACTCATCTGCACGCTTGCTGCCACCACGTGTCGTTGTGTTTTCCCGTGATGCGACAATCGGACGGTGCGCAATAACGATGCGACCAATGGCAGTTTCTCAACACTTCATCGCATGGGTCTGCTGCAATACTATGATCCCAGAATATCTCTTGCTTCGCTTACGCTCCATGACGCAAGAACTTGATCGACTAACAACCGGCGCAACGCTAAAAACCATTGGGATGCCGGATGTACGGACTATTGTGACTCCTGTTCCCCCACTGGAAGAGCAACAGGCCATCATCAACTTTGTGTCTTCTGCCTCAACAAAACTAGACACACTCATCGCAGAGGCTGAACGTGCCACTGAACTACTTAAAGAACGCCGTACCGCCCTAATCTCCGCCGCCGTCACCGGCAAGATCGACGTAAGGAAGGCCGCATGAGCCTGCACAACGAAATCGAGTTCGAGAACGACATTTGCAATTGCTTGAACTCGCATGACTGGCACTACGCCGAAGGCGACAATGCCAGCTATGACAGGGCACGCGCACTTTTCTCGGCTGATGTCATCGCATGGGTGCAGTCCACGCAGCCGAAGGCATGGGAAACCCTGACCAAAAATCACGGAGCCGCTGCCGAGGCTGTTTTGCTGGATCGCCTGCGGAAGCAACTGGATGAACGCGGTACGCTGGATGTCCTCCGGCAAGGCATTGAACTTCTAGGGTTGAAACAGCCACTGCAACTGGCTCAGTTCAAACCTGCTTTGGCGATGAATCCCGAGCTACAGGCAAAGTACGCCGCCAATCGCCTGCGTATCGTCCGGCAAGTGCATTACTCCCTGCATAACGAAAACTCCATCGATCTTGTCCTGTTCCTCAATGGCCTGCCGGTGGCGACGATTGAACTCAAGACCGACTTTACGCAGTCGGTTGGGGATGCCGTAGATCAGTACCGCTTTGATCGTCACCCACGCCCCAAGGGGCAGAGTGCCGCCGAACCCCTGCTAGAGTTCCCTCGTGGGGCCTTGGTGCATTTCGCCGTCAGCAACAGCGAAGTGAGAATGACAACCAAGCTACAAGGCGCAGCAACCAGTTTCCTGCCCTTCAATCTTGGCAATCACGGCGCAGCAGGCAATCCACCCAACCCCAATGGCCATGCCACGGCCTACCTATGGGAGACCGTCTTGGCACGGGACAGCTGGCTGGAAATCATTGGCCGCTACCTCGTCACCAAGCGCGATGACAAGAAGCAGATCGTTGGCATCGTCTTCCCCCGCTATCACCAGTTGGATGCGACTCGTAAGCTGATCGCTGCCGTGCTCGATGAGGGGCCGGGAGGGAAGTACCTGATTCAGCACTCCGCTGGCTCCGGCAAAACCAATTCGATTGCCTGGACCGCACACTTCCTTGCTGAATTACACGACGCCAACCAGAAAAAGCTATTCGATTCGGTGCTGGTGGTCAGTGATCGCACCGTGTTGGACGATCAACTTCAGGAAGCGATCTTTGATTTTCAGCGCACCAAGGGGGTCGTCGCAACCATCAAGGGGGAAAGTAGCAGCAAGAGTGGCGAACTGGCTGAAGCGCTGGCCGGGGGGAAGAAGATTGTTGTTTGCACCATCCAGACCTTCCCATTTGCCTTGAGTGCGGTACAGGAACTGGCAGCGACTCAAGGCAAGCGATTCGCGGTTATTGCGGATGAGGCGCATAGTTCCCAAACTGGATCAGCAGCCGCTAACCTCAAGTCGGTCTTATCTGCCGAGGAACTGAAGGAATTGGCAGATGGCGGCGAAGTGAGTGCCGAGGATTTATTGGCGGCGCAGATGTCGGCCAAGGCCAACGCGGCAGGGATCACCTATATCGCCTTTACCGCCACCCCCAAGGCAAAGACCCTGGAACTGTTTGGGCGTGTGCCGAACTCTGCGCTACCTGCTGGCAAAGATAATCTCCCCGGTCCCTTCCACGTCTATTCGATGCGACAGGCTATTGAGGAGGAATTCATCCTTGATGTGCTGAAGAACTACACCCCTTACAAGCTGGCCTTCAAGCTGGCGAACAACGGTCAGGAGTGGGACGAGAAGGAAGTGGTGCGTAGCGAGGCCATGAAGGGCATCATGCGCTGGGTAAGCTTGCACCCCTACAACATCGCGCAGAAGGTGCAAGTGGTAGTGGAACACTTCCGTGAAAACGTCGCCCCGCTGCTGAATGGCAAGGCCAAGGCCATGGTGGTGGTTTCCAGCCGCCTTGAAGCAGTACGCTGGCAGTTGGCAATCGACAAATACATCAAGTCCCAAGGCTACAAGCTGGCAACGCTGGTGGCCTTCTCCGGTGAGGTAAATGACTCTGCGTCCGGCCCCGACCCCTTCACCGAAAATAGCACCATACTGAATCCCAACCTCAAGGGACGGGACATGCGAAAGGCTTTCGGCACCGATGAGTATCAAATCCTGTTGGTTGCCAACAAGTTCCAGACTGGGTTTGATCAGCCTTTCTTATGTGGCATGTACGTCGATAAACGGTTGGCTGGCATTCAAGCAGTGCAAACACTCTCGCGCCTGAATCGCGCCCATCCGGGCAAGGACACCACCTACGTACTGGACTTCGTGAATGATCCGAAAGAAGTCCTGGAAGCCTTCCAGACCTATTACGAAATCGCCTCCCTGGAGGATGTTACTGACCCGCATCTGGTCTATAGCCTGAGGAGCAAGCTGGATTCATCCGGCTTCTATGACAACTTTGAGGTTGAGCGTGTCGTCGCCGTCACCCTGAAGCCAAACGCCACGCAGGCGGAATTGTCAGCGGCATTAGCCCCGGTGGCTGACCGTCTGTTGAAACAGTACAAGGCGGCACAAACCAAGCTCAAGCTGGCCCAGGAAAGTAAGGATGCAACGGCGGAACAGGCAGCAACGGATGAGTTGAGCGTGTTGATCCTGTTTAAGCGCGACATGGGTGGCTATATCCGCCTCTACTCGTTCCTGTCGCAGATCTTCGATTACGGCAACACGGACATCGAGAAGCGGTCTATTTTCTATCGACTGCTGCTGCCCCTCCTCGAATTCGGTCGGGAGCGGGAAGTTCTCGATTTCTCCAAGGCTGTATTGACCCACCACAAGCTAAAGCAGATCGCCAAACAACCTTTGGCATTAGGTGGCGGTGAGTATCCGCAGTTGCAACCAATGACTGACACCGGCAGCGGACAGGTACAGGGGCCACAACGTGCTTTCCTGTACGAGATCATCGCCAAAGTGAATGAGTTATTCGACGGCGAACTAACCGACGATGACAAGCTGGTCTATGTCAATAACGTGCTTAAGGGAAAACTGCTGGAATCCGAGATTCTGGTTCAGCAGGCGGCGAACAATACCAAAGAGCAATTTGCCAACTCCCCTGACCTCAAGTCCGAAATCATGAACGCCATCATGGATGCGTTCGCCGCCCACAGCACCATGAGCAAGCAGGCGCTGGATTCGGAGCGGGTAAGGAACGGCTTGCGCGATATTCTGCTGGGGCCAGCACAGTTATATGAGGCTTTGCGAGGGCGCGTCGAGGAAACGCCGCCGGCGCCTTGAACATGCTTCGCGAAGAGTGCATCTTTTCCTGCTTCGGGGAATCACCTTTGCTGCAATATCCTTTAGCAATGCTCTCGTTTTGCTCGAAATTAGCCAAAATAATAGTCGCATTGATCGAAGTGCGCGGCAAATTGTCCGCTCTAAGGACGGACTGCCTAGCGACCAACCATCTGGCCATATATGTGTCGGGAAATTTGACACTCCGATGCGATAAATTCCGCATCAACACTTATCTACCTGAAAGCAATGGTAACTTCTTTTAGGTATAAACATTGCATAGAGATCACTCAACTTGGCGTTTCGCATCGAAGTCGAGCGAAGAGAAGCGCTATTACCCCCAATCTGCGATGCAGATTCGGTGATAAATATAAGGGCTCTTGTTGAAGCAATTGGTACTTGATTCTGCAGTTACGGCAATTTCTTCGGTCGTGCCTTAGCTGCGACATTAGATGGGTCATCATCAGCACTCCGATTTCAGGCGAATTGACTGCGTGTTTTGAATGACAGCCACTTCTGGCGAACTGTCGGGATTTTGTCGATCACTAACGATTTACTTATCAGCGCACCGTGCGTTGGTTTTCAAGGAGAAGCTGATGAACGTGACGAGATTGCGCCGTCCCCCCGCGTTTTCCTAGGCGGCCTCAAATCTGAAGTGCAACACCTGATCGAGTAAGGTGTGCGCATGGAAGAACAAACGAAGTATCGCCAGTTGCAACCGGAAGAGCGGATGACGATTGCTAGCATGAATCAGCAGGGATCCAGCCTGCGGGCCATGGCCCGCAGGCTGGGGCGGGCAGCATCGACCGTGAGTCGCGAACTTGAGCGCAATGCTGGACCTGCGGACTATGCGTCGCACACGGCGCAGATCTGCTGTGCCGGTCGCCGCCAAGCGGGACGAGCGCTGCCTAAGCTCAACAGTGGCAGCGTGACGTGGCACGTGGTGCTGACACTGCTGGAGTGGAAATGGTCGCCGCAGCAGATTGCTGGTACGCTCAAGCGCATGTTCCCTGATGAACCCGAACGACAGGTTTCCCACGAAACAATCTACACCGCGATCTACGCCCACCCGCGGGGCGAGTTGCGTCGCCAGTTGATTGCCTGTCTGCGCCACGGGCGTTCTACGCGCATGCCCCGCAGTCGGGGTGCCGACCGCCGTGGCCAAATCCCGGACATGATCAGTATCCATGTCCGGCCTCCCGAGGTGGAGGATCGTGTGATGCCTGGCCACTGGGAGGGCGACTTCATCAAGGGGGCCGGCAACAAGTCCTCGGTGGGGGTACTGGTCGAGCGCACCAGCCGTTTGGTGCTGCT
>CAMDMZ010000088.1 GCA_945902805.1 Propionivibrio dicarboxylicus
CCTGTACGCACAAGATCGTAATCCTTGCTGCTCACGCCGCGTAACAACATCTCGGTTTCACCAGTCGAAATTCCGAGTGCCTCCAAACTTTCAGCGGCCAGTTGTAGGCTCGCCTCAAGCGTTTCCGGGAATTCATGCTTGACGCCCACTTGGTAAAGAGCATCACAGATCACCGATCACGAGTGCGAGTCACG
The DNA here is from genome assembly GCA_945902805.1 of Propionivibrio dicarboxylicus. GTDB lineage: Bacteria > Pseudomonadota > Gammaproteobacteria > Burkholderiales > Rhodocyclaceae > CAMDMZ01. The sequence goes on from CAMDMZ010000088.1 coordinate 195, forward strand.
ATGGTTATTTGAGGGGCTTGAGAGCGCCATTGCGAGGCCAACAACCAGACCTCTACCTTCCAGCGTTGCCCATACCCAATCACCGAAGCCAGGATGGTTCCTACGGCAGTGATGCCGACTTGGGCTCCACCAAGGCCAAATACGGTGGATTGCATTGCGCGCAGACGGCTGAGGCTGAACTCCAGGCCGATGGAGAACATGAGGAAAACAACACCGAACTCGGCAAGCGAAACAACCTCTTCCGTGTTCGAGAGCAATTTCAGGCCATGCGGACCCAGCGCGATTCCAACCAGAAGGTACGCCAGCAGCGAAGGAACCTTGATGTACTGAGCAAGAAAAACCAATACCTGGGCGGCAGTGAGCAAGGCAATCACTGCCAGAAGCATGCTGCCTTCCATCGCCGGTATTCGCCTTAGAGAGAGAGGAGTTTCATCGACAGACTATTTCTTGAAACAGTTGTCAGCGAAAGGACGAAACGCACAATTCCATTGAAAACCAGTGTTCGTCGAGTAAACAAGGATGGCGTGATTGGATAACTCCCGCGCAGGCAAATCCTTTTTCGTCGCGTACTCATCGTCCCAGAAAAACTGAGCATGACAGAACGAACCGGGACAGATAGCCCTCAGGGCAGTCCAAACCCGTTCGTCAAGGCTGACTTTCGATTGCCTGTCGAGCGTTACCACCTTGGCAACACTGGGCTGCCCGATAAACTTCCAACCGTCTTTAGTTTGGGCATAAGCATGGCCAAAACTCACGATGGTGATCACCAGTCCTACGATGACCAGGCGGAATGTGCCAATAAGTGGTGCCGCTCGAATTTGCCAATAAATTGTGTTGTTCATTTGATTACACCCTGCACGATCAGAGACTGCTTCCTATCGCCGAACTTGGCTTTAGCCGTCCATGACTATAAGTTATCATCGTTACGGGTGTCTAAATCTATTTGACTCGATTTAGACAGGCATTAGTGTCGGTCGGGCCGCCGCACGAGGATCGACACATGCCAACCCCACTTCTGGGTCTCACCACTCGGCGATTAACTTGCCCCCAAGGTTTCGTTTCCCTATTCAAGGGTTCAAACCGGGATTTTCTGCGCCAACCCCATTTCACTGGTGAAGCGGTGATGTTGCCGCCCGTGGAATTCGTTGGCGTTGCCAACAATTGCTTTGGCACCATCAATCACCTCGTAACTGTCGCGTTTTACCGTCATCTACGCGCTCACGGCCTGCATTGCCATGAGGAACCACGAGACAGCATCATGAGTCACTGCAACGAGGCACCCACACCACTATTAATCAGGAGCACCTAGGTCGCATGGATCATCTGGTTCAAATCATCCTGCTGTTGGCTGTAAGTGTGACGGTAATGGTCGCCTTCCAGCGGCTGCACATCCCCTCCAGCTTGGGTTACCTGCTGGTTGGTCTGATTCTTGGCCCCCACACCGCAGGCCCGACCGTGCATGTCTCGGAATTCAAGGTGCTCGCCGAATTCGGGGTAGTTTTCCTGCTGTTCTCGATCGGGCTCAACTACTCGCTGCCGCAACTGCATGCGATGCGCCATCAGATTCTCGGGTTGGGTACCGCGCAGGTCGCCCTGACCACCGCTGCCGTGGCTACATTGCTCTGGATGACAGGTCTGAGTCCCGCAGTGGCTTTTGTCATCGGTGCCGTCTTCGCCCAATCATCCTCCACCATCATCGGTCGGCAACTTGCCGAGCAGGCTGAAGACGCTACCCCTCACGGCCGCCTCGGCCTCGCTATTTCGGTGTTTCAGGATGTCACGGCCGTGCCGTTCCTGATCCTGATTCCGGTGCTGGGCGCCGCCACGGGTATGAACGCGCTCGCCGCTGAACTCGGCTGGGCCATGGCCAAGGCCGTACTGGCGTTCACCCTGGTGTTTTATGCCGCACGCTGGGCCTTGCGACCACTTTTCCACTTGGTCACCGAACAGCGTTCCGCCGAATTGTTCACCCTCACGGTCTTGCTGGTGGTGTTGGCAGCCGCCTGGACGACCAATAGCCTGGGCTTGTCGCTCGCGTTTGGCGCTTTTCTGGCGGGAATGATGCTCGGAGAAACCGAGTTCCGCCACCAGGTGGAGTCCAGCATCCGTCCATTTCGCGATGTGCTGCTTGGCTTGTTTTTCGTCGGCATCGGCATGCTGATCGATCCCAGTACGTTACCCCGCATCTGGCACTGGGCCCTACTGGGCGCCTTGCTGCTGCTGTTGAGCAAGGTCGTGGTTGTCGCAGTGATCGTGCGGCGCAGCGGCATCGACACCCTCGGATCCTGGCGAACCGCCCTCCTGCTGGCGGTAGGCGGCGAGTTTGGCTTTGCCCTGCTTGCCATTGCGCTCGAATCGAACGTGATCGATCCGGAAGTCGGCCAGATCGTGCTGACCTCCGTCCTGTTCTCGATGATTGCGGGCGTACTCCTGATCCGTCACAACCACACAATTGCGACCCGCCTAACTACGTCAGTCGCCAAAACTCCCGATCTGGCGGACCGGCTTGCCGGGCTACCGCCACCTCAGGTACTGATCGGCGGCTACGGCCGGGTCGGTCACACCATCGCGGTACTGCTGAAATCGAGCGGCGTCGACTTTGTGGCCTTCGATACGGATCCCGCGCGGGTACAGCAAGGGCTGACCGACGGCAATACCGTGCTGTATGGCGACATCGCCGATGCTGACCTTCTTGCAGCAGCCCGGGCGGAGCGTGCCAGCCTTGCCATAGTGACCGTCGACAGCCATGCCGTCGCTCTTCGAACGGTTGCCGCATTGCGTCTGCATTGCCCGCACGTGCCAATCATTGCACGCGCCCGCGATCTCCAAACCAGTTCGGCCCTCATCGACGCCGGGGCAATCCATGCCTATCCTGAGGCGATCGAATCCAGCCTACGTCTCGGTGCCACTGCCTTGCGAATGTTGCGGATTCCCACCATCGATATTGACCAGATGCTGCAGGACATACGCGATGGGGATTACCAGCCGGTGATTGAAACCCCAGTGAAGGAGGATGACCAATGACAAGCGCCCAGACGATCCTCGTCGCCACCGATCTTTCCGCACCAGCACGTCATGCCGTTGAACGTGCATTCCATCTGGCGGCCAGTACCGAAAGTGAACTCTGCCTCCTGCACGTGATGGAACTGGATACCCTCGACGAGCTGCGCGAAATGCTGGGGGGCGATGTGTTCGGTGTCAAGGCGGCTTTGAACAGCGATGCCCATAAGCGCATTGAGCAGTTGACCCGGGATGCAACGATCAATCGAGGCATATCTGCAGGGACATGCGTAGCCGAGGGGAATCCGCTCGCGACGATCGCAACTGAGGCCGACGCGCAGGACACCCATTTGGTGGTTCTCGGGGCACGTGGGGAGTCGTTCCTGCGTCATGCTTTGCTGGGATCGACCGCAATGCGCCTGCTACGCAAATCAGTCCGACGGCCAGTGCTGGTAGTAAAGCAAGCACCGCATGAATCCTATCGCAGCGTCGTGGTTACTGTGGATTTTTCACAAGTATCGATCGAGGCGATTCGCTTGTCGAGATACTGGACGCCCAAAGCCAATTTGGTCTTGCTGCATGCTTTCGAACTACCCTACGAGGGCAAACTGGCATTCGCTGGCGTTGACGAGCAGGTTATCCGCCGGTACGTCACTAGCGATGGCGAAGTCCGGCGCAAACGTGTCCACGAACTGGCGGCTGCCGCCGGCCTGACGGCGGTCGAATACTCCGCAAGAATTATCCACGGCGATCCGGCGCAGCAGATCATTGCCATGGAGCAGGAGGTCGATGCCGACCTGATTGTCGTCGGCAAACATGAGGCACACATTGCTGAGGAATTGCTGCTCGGCAGTGTGACCAAGCATGTGCTGGCGGAATCACAATGCGATGTGCTGGTCATCTGTGACCCGCGCGAGGCACCTGAACACACACCGTGACCGATCTGGCGCTCGTCTTGGGTGGCCGCCCTCCGATCTCACGAGTTGACTAGCTGCTAACTGTCGCATTGCCGCCCCAGTCTGGCGGGAAGTTCAGGGTCAGCAGTGGCCGACGAGTTGTCGGTCGCTTCTCTCCCCGTATGACTGCTCGACTCAGTATGCCGACATTGAATCTGACAATTGCTGGAAGACGTGACGAATGAAAGGTTACGTCGTGAGTTAGTCGAAACGGGCCTCTGGGGCGAGGTAGAGGATGCCTTCGGCATGTGTAGGCGGCTGGATCATCGACCCGGCTACCGCGCCTGGACGATGCGTTGGTGGCTGCACGAAAAGCTGCGCGACCTGCTTAATCTCGTCGCTTATGTCCGTCTGAAAAAGGGTGGCCACATGTTCGAGGCGGCGATCATTCGATCTTTGCAGCATCCGGATAACCCGGATTACGACTTGCCGACCGGGAAGTCATGTACGCTGGCAAAAGACGGCAGCATGAAATACTGGGGCATCACTTTTTCAGTCAGTTACTCAAAGCTTTTCCTTGGCGAAATTGGCGTGCACTACCCAAGCCTGATGCCGGCTCGTAACAGCATGTCCGGCGAAGCGGCGGCGATTGCTCGCTTCTGTTTGTCGCAGAATTTCGTCAGTGACACCGCGCAATCGTAAGATTCTCTAGGCCGCTAAACGCTAAGCTTGAAGCGCCCCTTGCTTTATCCAAACGATCACCGCAATAACTACAACTGCCATTTAGCTAGCCAGACTCCCAGTGCTTTTCGGGCCAAAGGACCGCTCCTCTTCTTGCCCGCATACGCTTTATCCGCACCAGGATTAGCGTTAAGAAACGCCTGCCAGCGAGCATCCTGGTCTTCGGTTGCCAAGGCATCAAATGCCGCCATGGCGTCGACTTGCTTGGCCTGGATGGCGGGGTCGGGGGTTGGGGTGGCAGGCAGTTGCGGAACCGGAACGGCGGGTAGCTGCGCAAGGACAGGCTTCTTGACGGCTGATTTAGCGTATCGCCCGCGAATCGCTTCCTTGAAGTAGGCTGCCCTTGACCGCAATGGCTGCAAGCTAGGATCGCGATCACGTTGCAACGTCAGGTCGATCGTTGATTTCAGCAATGACTCATCGTGATCGCTGTAGATTTTTGCCGCTACTTCGCGCGAAATACCAATCACATCGATCATTTGTTGGATGAGCTCCGAGTCAATCAAGTTTGGATCGGGCAGGTCTAGCGTGGATTGAGAAATCTTTCCAACCTTGAACTGGATGTCGCCAACTTTTCTGCCATCCTTATGTTCAACAAGTTCAACCGCGATGTCAGCAAGTCCATTGACCTCTGCTATGGCTGGTTTCAGTGTGTCCCTCTTGAATGTCTTGTATTCAATTTCCCCTGCTAGATCTTCAGGGTTGCCGGTAAGTCTCGGTCGCCACCACTGCCAAGGGGCGCGCATAGTCAAACCAGAAGGGTTGGTCTGATATCGCACGCAGATCTCGTAGAGGGCTGCGGATGCCGATGACCTCAAATGTGAATACGCTTGCAGGCTTATCCGAGCATAGACTTCAGGATCAAGGAGTTTCGTTCTGACTTTCTCACTGTAAGACCATTCGATCCAGACACCTTCGGTGCCACGCTCGATAATTTCACAGTCAGCCAACAGGGTTGATACGCCCCAGCGACGCTCGTCCGGACCGATGGCATTCCACTCAACCTGAATTCCTACCATTCGGCGAATTTGTTCTTTGGCAACCTCTGTATTGTTGCTTTCAAACGCGGCGCGGCCGAGCACGTCAGGCAGACGCCTGCGATAGGTCGACTTGGGTCCGTCTTCTTGCGCCAAGTGCAGAAGCGCATTGAAGAAACGCCGCGTCAACAAGGTTATCCGTCCGACTTGGGGGACCAGTGCGATCGCTTCCTGAGCTTTACGAAGCGGCTGAAATTTGTTGTCGGCGGGGATGACTTGAGTCATGCCTGCAAATTACAGTGAAAGGTGCGACTACTCAATAGACTCGACTCACCTTTTGACATCCCAAACTCTCTCACCTTAGGCTTATATCCCAAAAGTTCTCACCTTTCATCCCGAGACATCCCAAAGATTCTCACCTTTGGCTCCCAATCCTTCTCACCGTTGGCGGCGTCCTTTCCCAAACCTTCTCACCTTGACTCCCAAAACATCTCACCTTCCAACCTGAGAACCCTTGTCCCACCTGCGTTCCGGCCTTCGTTAACGCTTTTAAGGTGTACAAGCATTAAAAAACCCTCAATGACCAGTTTTGTGTTTTCCTCTTTATTGACAACAAACGCAGGGCAGATCGAAGACGGTTTGAGTTTTTCATACACATCCCAAAAGTTCTCACCTTTCGAGGTGTGTCCCAAAAGTTCTCACCTTTCGCATTACTGAGTGGTTCATCGAATCGGCGTCCTGGCGGGCATTTACTGCTTGGTGAGCACAACATATCAGAGCACATGAAATAACCGCTCAGAATCGATTCTGGACGGTCATTTTCTCGTTCGATTTTCGCGTACATGGTGCAAACAGCACAGGATTTCGCTTTCTATTCAAAGTGCGATAGTTATTGCGAATGTTGGATGTTTGGCCGAAAATCGTCGGTGACATCGAAACGAAAGGCAATCATGCAACTCAGTCCCAGCGCACAGCGGTTTTCTATTGATGACCTGGAGTCTCTTTCGGAGTCCGCAAGTGCTTTGCTCGATAGCTTGCGTACAAAGATGCTTGAGCCGCACCCTCGAAAGAAGCCACCAACGTTTACCGGTGCGCAACTTGCTGAACTCTGCGGGATCGAGAGCACTCAGGTACCCTACCTTGCATCGCGTGGTGATCTTCCAACCGGTGTTGTTGAAGGTCGCGGCAAACGTAGGCACTTCACACTGGTTGAAGTCAGGGAATGGGTGGCTAGATTGGCGAAGCGGCCCAAGCGCCCCGAGGGTGCTCGCGCGGCCAGTATTGCGGTGGTGAACTTCAAAGGAGGTTCAACGAAGACCACGACCACTTTCAACCTTGCACAGGGATTGACGCTACTCGGTCGCAAAGTCCTGCTTGTGGATCTCGATCCGCAGGGATCGGCAACAACATTGACCGGTATGTTGCCTGCAGCCGAAGTTCTGGAAGAGCATACGGTTGGCCCCATCACGTATCCGCCACTCAGCGCTGCACCCAAGGATTTAAGGTATGCGGTGCAGACAACCTACTGGGATGGGCTGGATCTTATACCCGCCGCGCCACATCTCTTTAACGCTGAAATTTTTCTACCGATTCACAGCCGGGATCCTGATATTCACTGGTGGGCTCTACTGGACAAGGCCATTGAGCCGTTACGCGCCGACTACGACGTGATTATCTTCGATACCGCGCCGGCGTTGAGTTACCTGGCAGTGAATGCCGTAATCGCATCTGATGGGTTGCTAATGCCGATCCCACCAGACAATCTGGACTATGCAAGTTCAGTAGCCTTCTGGACTTTGCTTTCAGAGACACTTGGATCGTTGAAGCGGCACCGCCATATCGAGAAGGATTTTGCTTTCATGCGGGTCCTGTTGAGTCGAGTCGATGCGACCTCGGTGTCCTCAACGATTGTTAAGGATTGGATCATACGAACGTATGGCCCGTACGTGCTGACCACGGAAATTCCTCGAAGCCAGGTTTCTGGTGTTGGGGCTGTTCAGTTCGGGACAGTCTTTGATATCTCCAAATATGAGGGTGCAGCGAAAACGTACTCAAAAATTCGAGACGCCTACAACACACTTGTCGAGCAAATCGATCAGTCCATCATGGCAAGCATTTGGGGACTCAAATGAGCTTGAAGGATCTCAAACGTAAGAGCGAAAGTGCCCTGGAAGTATTGCCTGCTAATTCGGGGGTAGGTGCGCCACGGCGACCGATTACCGCACCAGGTGCGACAGCGATGATGCAACCCACTATCGATGCGCTCAACGACCGGGCAAAGGCGGCAGAAAGGAGAGCAGCTGAGCTTGATGAAAGAGTTAAAGACTTGGAGGCGCTTGCGATTCCTGTTGCTTCAATCGGACCGAATCCCTGGCAGCCGCGCTGTGTATTCGACGAGACAGAAATTCAGAAGTTGGCGGACTCAATTTTAGAGGTGGGGCTTATTCAACCCATCGTTGTTCGACGTGTCCAAACTTTGGACACGGATGCTGGGGGTGTCCAAACTTTGGACACTTATCAGTTGATCGCTGGTGAGCGCCGCTGGCGAGCGCACAAACTTCTTGGAAAGACGGAAATTAAGGCAGCGGTTATTGAAGCCGGGAATGATGACCTGGCGATCATGGCCTTGGTTGAAAACATGGGCAAGGCAGATCTCACTGATTACGAGATCGCCAAGGCCATACGCCGTGCTGAAATCGAGTTTCCAAATCGAAAACATATGGTGCAGGCGCTAGGGATTGAGCGGTCAGACCTGTATCGGTACTTTGCGTTTGATGATCTTCCTGCCGATATCAAAAGCGATCTGGACGTCAATCCGCACTTGCTCGGGCGTTCCGCCGCATCTGCTATCCAATCGATGATCAGAAAGTATGGCGACGATGCCAAGAGTACAGTGTCCAAACTTTGGACACGTCTCAAATCCGGCGATCTCGATCAAGGCAAAATCGCCGCCACAGTTGAAGCTACCATTCTTCGTAGTGACACCCAAAAAACTGATCGCGACATTCGCAAGTTATTTGTCGGGAAGGAGCAGGCCGGAAGCATCACCCGGGATGCAAGTCATCTGGCTATAAAGATCAAGGTTGCTGCGCTCACGCCAGCAATGGAATCAGAGTTACGGGCATTTGTGGAGAAGATGTTTGCTTGATCGCGCCGAAATCAAGACATCACTTGTCGTCGACGGGAGAGCGCGGACAATTTGAGAACGGAGCTGATGTTGGCACCGGCTTTAGCCTGAGCAAACGCATAGCACCTCTGTCGTAGTGCCATTCCTCTTCTATCGGAGGACGATCAAGAAAATGTGCAGCGATAACCTGGGTTTAACCCGCAGGCTCACCTGGTGCGCCAGGTAGTCGCGTAATGTGCTCTCTATGCGCATCTTTCGCCGTCCCGATGGTCGTCACTACGCAATTTCCCACCCTGCGCCGGACTTGTTGGGCGATCTCGTGATCATGACGTTTCATGGATCTGCTACATCTGGACTCGGGGGCGTTCATACGTATCTCGCCAACAAGACTACTGTTGAGGAGATAGCGAACACTCGGTTGCAGCACGGTTACGTTGAGTGCTCTGACCTACCTAGTCTTTGATTGGCTCCGCCTAACCGTCGTCCCTCCCGCGTTACGCGTGGATGGAAAGGAACCTTCATCGGATCAGTGAGCGGCTAACAAATGCCATCCCGACAGTACTTGCTTCGGATTCTCCGGCCGCAAGGCGCATTCGAAGCGACTGCCAGCTGCGCCAAACTCGACAGCAACGCTGGCGCTGACATGCGCGTTATCGGCACTTCGCGATAGCGCCGCCATTTACATCTACACGGGATCCGCTACGCGAGACGCAAGCTTCTTCCAAATCAAGATAACCATCCTGCTGATACTATAAGCCCGCACGGAGATCAGTAATCGTGACCATTAACGTCATGGGATCGAGGGGCGATGGCTCGAATCCGACCCGCTCATAAAAGGCACGGGCGGACTCCGAGAGGGCGTGGACAATCATGCCCCGGATGCCGATGGCGTCGGAAGCCGCAATGACCCGCAACCAGGCGTCACGAACGAGAGCGCGGCCGATCCCCCCATCGTGCAGTGAATGATCGACCGCGAGCCGGCCCAGGACGACCACCGGAATGGGATCAGGCATGTTGCGCCGCAAGCGACCGGTGGCTGTCTCCGCCGCTACCGCACTGGAGGCCAGAGCGTAATAAGCCACTACCCTGTTTCCGTCGCAGACGACAAAGGTACGGGAAGCGCCCGTGGTCTGATTTCTAAGCGCGCGGTGCTTAAGCCAGTGATCCAACGTGACGACGCCGCAAGCAAAGGCCGTCGTGTTGTGATGCGCAGCCAACGGTTCTGGCGCAGAAAATATCACTG
>CAMDMZ010000089.1 GCA_945902805.1 Propionivibrio dicarboxylicus
ATGCGTCGCTTCTGCGTCCATCGACATCTCCTTCGGTCGGGGTTACCTCGCAGATTCGGCATGTCTTCGACCTTCTTGATCCTTCCTCGGTTTTACCCCTCTGTTCCTCCCTTTCGATACATCAGCGTTCACCACTTTCAATTACACCCTGACATACCGCGCGCAGCGCTCAATGTCCGTGCTGATGCTCGTGCACAGGGGCCGTGTGATGGGTCTCTCTCGCCGCCATATTGTGCAGTTCGTGCAGCGGCCGGCCGGGCACCTTGTGGGCGACCCATTGCGGCAACAACGAACCGGCGATCATACCGATGGCGGAGACGGCCAGGCCAATCAACTGTGGTGGGATGCCTTCTTCACCGAGCGCGTAGCCGTATTCGCCGACATTGCCACCGGAGATCAATACCTCGACAAGAATCCACGACATCAGACCGCCGATGATGGCCGCCAGCGCGCCCTGCGAGGTGGCACGCTTCCACAGAATACCGGCCAGCAGCGGCACGAAAGCACCCGCCAGCGTGATCTTGTAGGCGTTTTCGACCATCTTGAAAATCGACGCTTCCGAGTTGAGCGCAAAAGTCAGCACCATGCCGGTAAAGCCAACCAGCGTGACGCGCATCACCAGCAGGAAGCGATGGTCGCCCATCCCGGGGAAGAAGCCCTTGACGACGTTCTCGGCGAAAGTCACCGACGGCGCGAGCAGCGTCGCCGACGAGCAACTCATGATGGCCGAGAGTACCGCACCGAAGAACAGCACCTGGGCGAACAGCGGCGTGTGCTGCAGCACCAGTGTGGGCAGCACTAGTTGCGAGTCTTCTTCAAGAATCTTCGCGAACAGATCGGGGTCGATCAGCGTCGCCGAGTAGGCGATGAACATCGGCACGAAGGTGAAACAAAAGTAGATCGTGGCACCGAGGATCGAACCATAGAGGGCGATCTTCGCACTCTTCGCCGAGGTGACGCGCTGAAAAACGTCCTGCTGCGGAATCGAACCCATCATCATGGTGACCCAGGCACCGAGGAAGGTGATCCATTTCATCGGCTCGGGTTCGGGGAAAAAATCCAGCTTGCCGGCGGCACTGGCGTGGTCAATTACCGCCGTCGCGCCACCACCGACTTTTCCGCTGACGATCCAGGCAATGAACAGCAGGCCACCCATCGAGACAGCCATCTGCACAAAGTCAAGAATCGCCACCGAGAACATGCCACCAAAGGTGGTGTAGGTCAGCACGATGGCCGCGCCGAGGATCATGCCGGTTTCCTGGCTCACCGCGCCATCGGTGACCACATAGAAAATCAACCCGAGCGCCTTGATCTGCGCGGCCACCCAGCCCAGATACGACGCGACGATGCACAGCGTAGTGAGCACCTCCACGGTGCGGTTGTAGCGCATGCGATAGAAGTCGCCGAGCGTGAGGATGTTGAGCTTGTAAAGGTAGCGCGAAAACAGGATTCCGGCGAAAACGAGGCAGAGCGAGGAGCCAAACGGGTCGGCCACCACGCCGGTAAGGCCGTCCTTGACGAAGGTGGCCGAAACGCCGAACACGGCTTCGGCGCCAAACCAGGTGGCGAAGACCGTGGCAGTGACAACGGGCAAAGGCAGCGACCGACCGGCGACGGCAAAGTCCTTGGCGCTGTGCACGCGCGTGGCGGCAAAGAGCCCGATGCCGACCGACACCATCAAATAGAGAACGACAAACCAGACCAGCATGAACGTCTCCGGAGCAAGGAGTAAAGCCGCGAAATCGGATCGAAAAACTTGAGGGAATTATACTGAGGACGTCCATTTTCCGTCCTCGCCCGATACACGCTTCAATTAGTTCCCACGCTTCTCCAGCCACGCCAGCAAAGTCTCATACAGTCCTTTCGGATCAACCGGCTTGGCGACATGGTCGTTCATGCCGGCAGCGAGGCAGACCTGGCGATCCTCGTCGAAGGCGTTGGCCGTCATCGCCACGATAGGCGTCGCCCGGTTGCGCGAATTCTGCCGGATCGCCCGCGTGGCATCGATGCCGTTCATGTGCGGCATCTGCATGTCCATCAGGATCAGGGCATAGGCCGTTTCTTGTGCCATCGCGAGGGCTTGCCGGCCATCTTCAGCCAGATCGACGACCAATCCGGCATCATCGAGCAAGCCGGCGGCAATCTCGCGACTGATCGGTTCGTCCTCGACCAAGAGCACGCGGGTGCCAGCAAATCGCGTTCGCAGTGCCGTTTCCGCATCAGCGACAGGAAGAGTCGGTGCTGGCGAGACGGCGGCGGAATCGCTTTCACCCAAAGTAAAGCGTGCCGTGAACCAGAAGGTGCTGCCCCGCCCCAGTAGACTTTGGACCCCGACCTGCCCTCCCATCATCTGCACCAGACGCTTGCAGATCGCCAGCCCGAGCCCTGTGCCACCATACTTTCGCGTCATGGAATTGTCGGCCTGCTCGAAGGCGGTAAACAATCGCCGTTGATCTTCCGCAGGGATGCCAATCCCGGTATCGATGACTTCGCAGCGCAGCACGATGGCGTCAGGCGAGCTGTCAAGCAGCTGAATCCGGAGCGTGACCGAGCCCTTCTCGGTAAATTTCACCGCGTTGGCGAGGTAATTGAGCATGACCTGCCCGAGACGGAACGCATCTCCCGACAACGGTAAGCGGGCAATTTCAGCCGGCAACTCGATGTGTAGCGCCAGCCCCTTCGCGTGGGTCTTTGGCGTAATCAGGTTGGCGAGATTGGTCAGGACATCGGCGAGGACAAAGTTCTCATGCTCCAGCGTCAATCGATCCGCCTCGATCTTGGAGATATCGAGAATATCGTTGATCACATTCAGCAGGTGATGAGAGGCCGCATCAATCTTGCCCAGGTGATCGCGGAGCCGCTCGGGGTATTCGGCATGCCGCAGCGCCAGGCTGGTCATGCCCATGATGGCATTGAGCGGCGTGCGCAGTTCATGGCTCATATTCGCCAGAAAGCTACTCTTGGCGCGACTGGCCGCTTCGGCGGCCTCCTTGGCAATGGAAAGGGCGGCCGTACGCTCCTGAACTTCGGACTCGAGATGGAGTTGATGTTGCTTCAGTTCGAGCGCCAGCTTTTCGCGCCGGCGAATGGCGATCGTCAGCCCGACGCCGGCCAGACCGGCACCGACCAACATGAGCAGCGCATTCCGCACCTGGGCGTTCCACTCGGCAAAAATCACATCGACACTGAGACCAACGCTCGCATACAGCGGGTAGCTTCTTACCTTGCGCAGCCCGACAATACGGTGAATGCCGTCAATGGGTGACACCGAACGCATCACGCGCTCCTCGTCGCCAGCCAGAACGGCCTCCGTCGTTGGCGAGCCCTTGAGGATGGTACCGAGCCGGGACTCGACCTTTGGATAGCGCACCATTAGCTGGTTGCTCGTGTTGCGGAGGGTGACGAAGGTGTCCTTTTCCACATCGAGCGTGCGATAGAAATCCTCAAACGCATCCGTAACTCCGAGGTTGGCGACGATCATGCCGGCAAAGGCGCCGTCCTCATGGTCGATCCGTCGCGCTACCTGCACACCCCATTTCTTGGAAACGCGCCCCAGGATCAATTCCGACACCACGGGCCGCGTGCTGGGGCCACTCTTGAGTTCGAGCAAATTGGTTATCGGACCGGTTTTGAGTTCAAGAAAATACTTGCGGTCAGCCAGACTGACGCCAGGCGGGGTGCCGACCGTATTGGCAAATACGATGCCATCCCGATCGGTCAAGCTCATCGACACAATGGCGCCCTGGGAGCGTGCTTGCAGTTTCTTTAGCATCGCTACCACGGCTTGTCGGCGCGGCTCGGAGATGGCTTTGGGATTTGCCACATCCTGGTGACTCAGGCTATCGACCACCCCTTGCAAAATCAGGTTAGCCAGGTCCAGATTGTTGGTCGCGTGCTCCGCGATCAATCGTGTCAAGGCGAGCGTTCGCGCCTGGGCTTCCTGCTCGATGGCCGCTTTCTGGGAATGCAAAGTCACCAGCAAATAGACGGAAAAAGCGCAGACCGCTATCCAGCTGCCAAGGATGATTGGCGATATCTTTTTCATGCCGAAACCAAAATCATGGCAACAGAATAACATCTGAATATGACTTCCGGGGCTTGTTTCCGACCATTGGAAAAGTACAACACTCCACCACCGTTAGTGCCGTTTCGGAAAGACTCCGTGAAACATTGGCCGCCAGGCACCTAAAAACGTTTGCCAACACATAGAATTGGCGTTCCAGTTAGGAATAGGGAATGCCGATGATGCAAGCCTTCACATGGAGCCCATTGTTCGAGACCGGCCTTGCCGACGTCGATGCACAACACCGTCGTCTGGTCGAACTGGTCAATCAACTGGGTGAGGATGCCAACAGCGGCAGCCCCGAGAAGATCGATCAGACCATCGGCGCCCTGGCCGAATACACCGTGTATCACTTCCAGTGCGAAGAAGCCATCATGACCACGGATGGCGTGGCGGTGACCTACAGTGATCGCCACCGCGAAACGCATCGTCGTTTCGTCGCGCAGGTTGTCGATTGGATCGAGCGGCGCAAGGCTGGTGAAGCGATCAGTCTTAACCAGTTGCTCGAGTTTCTGGCCAACTGGCTGGTATTTCACATTCTTGGCGACGACCAATCGCTGGGCCGGCAGGTCTTGGCGATTCGCGCCGGTACGCCAGCACAGACGGCCTATGACCAGGACCGGACATCGGACGATCCGCGCACCGACATCTTGCTTGGTGCCTTGCGCCGCCTGTATGCCGGCCTAGTGGCCCGTAACGAGGAGCTGATCGCCGCGCAGGGCTCGCTTTCGGCGCTGAACATGACACTTGAGCAGCGCGTCGTCGACCGCACGGCCGAACTGGTCGATGCCAATACGCGCCTCAAGGAAGAGCAGGAAAAAGTCCTCGAAGCGGAAAAGATGGCCTCGCTGGGACGCATGGTGGCGGGCTTCGCCCATGAAGTGAATACGCCCGTCGGTGTCGCGGTTGGTGCCGCCTCGCAATCGCAGGAGCTGGTGGCCGAGCTCGGGGCACTGCTGAGCCAGGACGAAGTGACCGAGGAACAACTGCGCTCGCGTCTAGCGATGCTCGATGAGGTGGCAGAATTGACCTTGTCCAATCTGCGTCGTGCCGCCGACATGGTGCAAAGGTTCAAACGTACCGCTGTTGATCAGACCTCGGAGCACGAGCGTGACTACGATCTAGCCGAAGTCATCGAAGATGTGCAGAGGAGTCTTCAGAATGCCTTCAAGAATACCCCGATCAAACTCGTCGTCGACTGTGCCGAAGGCCTTTCACTGTATGGCCCGGCCGGGACACTGGTGCAATTGCTGACCAACCTGATGCAAAACAGCCGCATGCACGCGTTCGCCGATGGCAAGCGCCCGGGCACCATATCGATTCGCGCCGGCATCGATGGCGATCGGGTGAAGATCGATTTCAGCGACGATGGCGCCGGCATGTCCGACGAAACCCTGCAACATATCTTCGAACCCTTCTACACCACGCGCCGTGGCAGCGGTGGCAGCGGGCTGGGACTGTATATCACCTACAACCTGGTGACTCAGGGGCTGCAGGGCAGCATCCATTGTGTCAGCAGCCCGGACGCTGGCACCCGGTTTCACATCGAGTTTCCCCGTCGCGTTTCAAGCAAGCATTTAGGCCCTTCAACATGAAGATCCTCCGCGAAACCGCCACCATCACGAAAGAGAGCACGGCACCGCGCGCCGTGCCGTGGAAGGTGCTGGTGGTGGATGATGAACCGGATATTCGCCGCCTCACCTCACTCAACTTGCGCGGTTTCGAGTTTGGCGGTCGCCCGCTGACACTGCTTGAGGCCGCTTCTGCCAGCGAAGCCCGCACGCTTTTGCAGCAGCATGACGACATTGCCCTGGCGCTGATCGACGTCGTCATGGAGACAGACGATGCCGGGCTGAAACTGGTCGAATACATCCGCAAGGATCTGAAGAACCTGATGATCCGACTGGTGATCCGCACCGGCCAGCCGGGCGTCGCGCCCGAACGCTTCGTTATCGACAATTTCGACATTGACGACTACAAGGACAAGACCGAACTTACCACCCAGAAGCTCTATACCTCGGTTCGTGGCTCGATCAAGAGCTTCCGTGACCTGCAAACCATTGAGTTGAACCGGGTCGGCCTGTCACGCATTTTGGCCGTCACGCCGGATCTTTACGACCTGCATCGCGACAAGCTCGAAGACTACTTCCAAGGCGTTCTGATGCAATTGATCGGCATTTGCAAACTCGGTCATTCGGGCATGATCTCGACTATCGATGGTCTGGTCGCGACAATCGATGGGCAGGACATCCAAATCCGCGCCGGCGCCGGCGATTTCGACGACTCACCGGACGGCGACCGGCGACGTGGAGAAATTGTCGCGCTCTGCTCCAAGGCGGTGGTGGAACACCAGATGCCACCCCAGTTGCGTAGCGGTGCCATGGTCGTACCTCTGCGGGTGGGCGAGGAAGTGTTCGGCTTTGTTTACCTCGAGGCCGGCGAAGAGCTCTCCGAGAGCGACCACGAACTGATCCAGATCATGGCCAACCAGTGTGCTGCCGCACTGGATAATTTCCGTCTGCACCACAGCCTCGAGGAATCCTACGACGAGGCGATCGACATGCTCGGTCAGGTGGCCGAGTTCAAGGACAGCGCGACGGGTACGCATATTCGCCGCATTCAGGAATACACGCGCCGGCTCGCCATCGCGCTGGGCTGCCCGGAAGGCGAAGCCGAGGTATACGCCAAGGCCAGCCGTCTGCATGACGTGGGCAAAGTTGGTATCCCCGATAACATCCTGCGCAAACCGGGGCGACTCACGGAGGACGAATTCGAGATCATCAAGCGCCATACCAAGATTGGCGATGCTGTCCTCAAGCGCAGTCCGTCTCTCGCTGTGGCGCGCCTGGTGGCACGCAGCCATCACGAAAAATGGAACGGCAAGGGCTATCCAGATGGCCTGGACGGTGATTCGATCCCCTTCGTTGCCCGGTTGGTGGCGGTAGTTGATGTGTTTGACGCGCTGGTCAGCGTTCGGCCCTACAAGGACCCTTGGCAGACCCACCATGCAACGGACGAGATTCGCCAGGGAATTGGCCACCATTTCGACCCGACAATCGCCACGACATTCCTCGGCATGCTTGAACGTGGCGAAATGGATGACCTCATTGCCGCAGCCACCGCACCAGCGGCCGATCACTTGCATGCAGCCGGCGAGTAGTTGCAGCCCGCGCTGCAACGTTTTGTCTCATTCCGCACCCCGCCGGCAGAGGCTGTAGTCATTCTTTGCGGCCTGGCGCCAGCAGGCGGTAGAACTGATCGCCGCACAACCAGCGCCACAGCTTGCATCGCGCGAATTGCCGCCGGCGAACTAGGCGCCGTCTCGCCAGCACCGACTTTTTCAGCGCGTGGTCAGCTGACCCGCTTGTATGTATCCAGATAACCGCGCGGGCCAGCCCAAAAAAGTCGGCGCTGGCGGGACGGCGCCCTGATATCAAAGCACATGCAGAACGATGACCGACGGATCATCCGCATGATCCAGCAACAAACGCTTGACGCGCTCCTGCCAGAGTTGGCGAAACAGTTGCTGTTCTGCGGCGGTGGCGCTACCCGACAAGCAGCGTGGCATCAATTCACCGACACGAGGATCGCCAGGGACTCGGCCCAATTGCGCCGAGACGGCGACCGATAGTCCGCTGTCGAGTCGGGTAAAGCTCAACTCACCGACGGGCAGACGCTGTGCAAACAGCAATTTGTCGCGCCGAATGAACTGGCCGCCGAGTCCAGGAAAACCCGTATCCTCGGTCGCCCCCGTCACCAGAGTGGCCACCGCCGCGATAACACCGGTGACTCCGGCCTCGCGCCGTTCGCGCAAGGCGACGCGAATCTCGCCGCGTCGTGGCGTTTCCTCGGCATACAGCGCCCGCAAGGCCGCGCGCGTCATCAAGAAGGCACTGGCCACGGTCGGACAGGAATGTCCGGCCAGACGCACGGCATCCTCGTAGCGATACTCAAGCCTGCCGCCGTCGGCCGCGCCGAGAAATTCGGCCAATGGATCGGCCATCTGTATCGTCGGCACGGCAGCAAAAAAATCCGGGAAAACAGACGCAGTCATCGCAGCTTCCTTTTCAATACAAATCGATCGAGGCAAAGAATTTCGCTAACAGAATTTCGCGGCGGCTATTGATTCTGTCGCGGCGAACCCATAAGATAGTAACAGTTTACTTACTTAATGAAATCTCTGTCGATGCCTCTTGCTCTATCTCTCGCACGACCCGCACCTGCAAAACACACCCGCCTGCCGGCGTCCGAGCGACGCGAGGAAGTCGTCGCGGCAGTGATTGAGCTGGCCCGCGAACATGGGCCGGAAGGCATTACCACGCAAGCCATCGCGACGCGCATCGGTGTCACGCATGGTGCCTTGTTCCGCCACTTTCCCGACAAGGCGGCCATGTGGATTGCGGTCTTCGACTGGGTGCAGACTGAGCTCGGGCGCGTAGTGGGCGCCGCCTTCACTGCCGGCGGCGAACCGCTGGCAATCCTGGAGCGGGTTTTCCACGCCCATGTCGATTTCGTCGCCCGCCATCCGGGCGTGCCGCGCATCTTGTTCCATGAGTTGCAACGCCCTGCCGATTCCGCATTTCATGCCCGGGTGCGGCAAATGGTCAGTAGCTATCGCCAACGTCTGTGTGCGCTGTTGATCGTCGCCAAAGAGCGCGGCCAATTGCCGCCCACGCTCGACGAGGAAGCCGCCGCTGTGCTGTTCATCGGCACGGTTCAAGGTCTGGTGGTACAAAACCTGTTGTTCAATGGCAAAACCGGGATGCAGGATTCCGCCCGTCGCCTATTTCCGCTGCTGCTCGACGGCTTTCGCGGCTCCATCCACAGCGGCAATAGCCGCATCGGAGACACTCAATGAACCTGCCCTCTCGTCGTAGTCTGTTTCTCAGTGCCCTTGGTCTTTTGTTCCTCGCCGGTTTTGGCTGGGTCGTCATCACGCAAGGACCGCTGGCCCCAATCAAGGTGACCATCGCCAAGGCTGGCGAAACAACGCTGCAGCGTTCAATATTCGGCATCGGCACTCTTGAGGCGCGCCGCAGTTATGCCATCGGCCCCACCGTGGCGGGTCGGGTTGCCGCCGTGCATGTTGACCAGGGCGATGCGGTGAGCCTCGGCCAGCTCCTGGCCGAGATGGACCCGGTCGATCTCGAATCACGTCAAACCGCCAGCGGTGCCACAGCCGCCCGCGCCCAGCAACTCGTAGCCGCCGCCCAAGCCACGCTGGCCGAAGCCACCAGCCGGGCCCATCTGGCCCAGGCCAGCGCCCAGCGTTATGCCGACCTGCGACGCAAAAACTTCGTCAGTCAGGAAGCCGCCGATGCCAAGGGCCACGAAGCCGCCGCCGCCCGAGCTGCAAAGGATGCCGCCACCGCCGCACTCGCGGCCGCCCGCGACGAAGGACAGCGCGCGCAAGCCGAACAAGCCGGCCTGGGCAAAAGCCGCGCCCATTTGCGCCTGATCAGCCCGATTGCTGGCGTCATCAGCGCGCGCTTGGCCGAACCTGGTTCGACTGTCGTCGGCGGACAAGCCGTGGTGCAGGTAATCGACCCGGCCAGCCGCTGGCTGCGGGTGCGCATCGACCAGGGACGCTCGACGGGCCTGGCGGTCGGCATGAACGCCGACGTCGTCTTGCGCTCACGTCCCGACACCGTGCTCAAAGGCCAGGTTGAACGCGTCGATCTGGTCGGCGATGCCGTCGCCGAAGAACGTATCGCCTATGTCGCATTTGCATCGCCGCCGGACAATCTGGCCATCGGCGAACTGGCCGAAGTCCGCCTCCATCTGCCGCCGGTCGAGAAAGCGTTGGCGGTGCCTGCGACGGCAATCAAGCGCATCGGGCA
>CAMDMZ010000090.1 GCA_945902805.1 Propionivibrio dicarboxylicus
TCGCCTTCCGCTGCGTGCGCATAAGAGACGAGAAAGGCTACGCCAATAAATGTACGTAGCAAGGTTGGCAGGACATGTAACAACAATCGCAATCGCATAGCCTTTAGATCTTATGGCACCAAGGCTCACGTGGCAAGAAAATGAATTGAAAGCGCGCCTGGCGTAGTCGTCACGTCGTATTCTGGATTGTTGCCGCATTTCGCGGCCATCACGCTGCGCCACACATGCCGTGCTGCCAGGGCATCCCCAAGTGCACGATGCCACGTGACGGTTTCGGCAAATCCCGTTTCTTGTGCCGCCGTGACAAGCTTATGCCACCGGTAGCTGCCATAGCGGTCGCTCCATTCTCCATCGTATTCGGCGTACGCCAGCATCGCACACTCCACGGATGAGTTCGCGAAAACATCGGCCGGGAAAAACTGCACGTCAAAGCCGGCGTTGTAGATGACCACGGCTTTCCCGGACACGGCTTTCCGGATCTCGGGCAACAGTTGCATCAACGTCGGCGCGTCGGCTACTTCGGCCGGCGAAATCCCGTGAATTCGTTGCGCATCGGGCCACGAGCTGCGGAGCGACGGTTTGACCAGTGTGTGGATAACGGGCTCACCACGATCATCCACGATCGCGAGCTCCACGATCTCGTCGGAGCCGCCTGCGAAGAGTCCGCGCAAGCCGGTGGTTTCGGTGTCAAGGTAAAGGGTTTCCATGTCTTTGGGCATCCCATGAGTGTGAGGGTTCAATGGCTCATGGTATGACCCCGACCGGGGGCGATGCAAGTCAAAACGCAGTCAATTTGTCGAGTCGACTTTTCCGGAGAAAAATGTCCAGTAAGCGCCACCGATCACCGCAATCAAGGGGAGCTCAAAAAGGAACGGGTGATGCCAGGCGATGCCACCCAATAGGGCAACCGTGACAACGTAGATCGCCACCCTGATGCTCTTGCTTGGTTGCTTATTCAGCATCCTCGATCACGATCTCGGCTTGCCCCTCAAACACACCCAATTCCATCAGGTCGGCGCCCGAAGCGCTGGAATCCACGACACGGTGCAGCAGGAGGTAGGCGACGCGCCATTGCTGATGGCCGACTTGGAGGGTGACGGTCTTGTCGTTGAGACGGACGATCTTCCCGCTGCGCTGCTGCTGATCGCGATCGACAAAACCGACGACATCGCCGACGGCAACCGATTGGCGGCTCAAGCCTTGCTTGGGTTGCTCGCGGATCTCGACGTCGGCGCCGTCCAGGTTGATTGCTGCGTAAGAAATCAGCCAGCGTTTCTGTGTTTCCAGATCGAGCACCAGGCCCTGCTTGCGGCGCATTTCCAGCAGTTGTCCCTTGAATGCACGATTGGCCTGTGGGTCGAAATACTCAATGGCTTGGCCGACACGCAACCGTGCCTGCACGGCGGTCATCCAACCGGGCTGATCGAGGACACGGTCGATGGCGGCGCGCAGGCGGAAGAGGTCGAAGGCCGAAGCCTGGTTGAGGGAGGTGAGGGTGTCGGTGTAGTTCATGTCGGAATTGTCGCATCGGCTGCGAAGATGTGGGCTGTCGCTCAGCTTTGGTAGCGCCGCTAAGCGCTTGTCCATAAATATCATGAACAATCCGTATTCCTTACATTTTATGGACAAGGCCATGTCTCCGCCTCTTCGCCAGTCTCCTCCTAGCGTCGGAGACATGGCAAAGCCGGCGAACGTCCGCGCAGATAACATGGATTGTTCATGTTATTCGCGGACGGAGCCTAGCTCGGATCGAAGTCGATCTTTGCGGCGAACCCCTCGTTTCCCGGCAACCCCTTGATCAGATCGGCCATGGCCATCATGGCTTCGTTTTCTCCACCCTTCACCGTGAGATGCTCGGATGTCGGCATCGGGGCGCCCACCGACAAGGGGACAACACTGGCCTTGGCCTGGCCACGGACATCGGCAAAGTCGGAGACCAGGAAATACTTGCGGAACATCTCGGCACCGTCATTGGCGACGCGGGTGAGTTTTAGGGTGGCGTTGATCATGTCAGGATGGATAAATGGAAATCAGGATTGTCCAAGAATGCCGATCAAGGTGAGACCTTCAAAAAGCAATCCTATGGCCAGTATGCCAAGCAGAACGCCCAACACCCTGAAAATCCACTTCAGCAGGGTTCTGCTCAGGAATGCCCGTGATCGTCCGACGGAGATCGCCAGCAGCACCTTGGCTCCAACCAGGCAAGCATAAAACCCGACCAGGAACAAAGCCGGGGCGACAAATCCAGGTTCTTTGGTGAGGTAGGCGCCGCCGACCGAAAGCCAGAACAGATAAGGATGCGGACTCAGCAAATTGGTCAGAACGCCGCGGGCGAGAGATCCTGAGCGTGGACGATCGGTTTGGTCCGGGATGCCCGTAGTGCACAATGTGTCCCATGCCATGTGAAAGAGAAAAGCCGCTCCCGCCAACGAAATTGCGCCGAGGATCTGATTCAGTCCGGCCAGTTGGTGCAGCAGGAAGATTGTCAGGAGGATGATCGGTAGATCGGTAACTAGCGGGGCAAGGGCGACCCGGATCCCGGCCCCAACGCCGTGTTGCAGGGTTTCCGAAATGACCAGGGAAAGCAGCGGACCCGGCGCGAAACCCGCCGAGAGGCCGAGGATCACGCCGGTGAGAAGAAGTTCCAACATCGAGAGCCTTGTTGTTTCGACAGAGGATGGTACAACGCATCCTGCGGTCAATTGCCGAACCCCGATCAACCAGGTCAAACCCTTCCGAATTCATAGCCATGTTGCCCCAATTGCATGACGACATTGATAACCGTGTGCGGAGTATCCGTGCAGACCGTCCCGACTGGCCGTGTGGCAAGGGGTGCGACGGTTGTTGTCATCGCCTTTCCGATATTCCCCAATTGACCGGCGCGGAGTGGGAATTGTTGCGCGAAGGGTTGTCTTTACTCCCTGCGCAACGTCTCGAGGAAATCAACTACGCCATGATCGCTCTGGCGGGCCAGTCGGAACGGCCCGTTGTGTGCCCGTTTCTGGACCAGGCCAGTGGAACTTGCTCGGTTTATGCCCAACGGCCTGTCGCTTGCAGGACCTACGGCTTTTACGTGCAGCGTGACCGGGGGCTCTATTGCCGGGAAATCGAATCCCGCGTTGCCTCGGGAACCTTGTCCGATGTAGTGTGGGGAAATCATGATGCCATTGACCAACGGCTCGGTACCTTGGGCGAGCGGCGCTCATTGATTGAGTGGTTTCAATTGCCGCAACAAAAGCGGCGACCACCGACACTTGTATACAAGGTTTGAAACCGCTAGCAGCGGCAAGGGTTGCGGGGTGATTTGGCTGACGAAAATCGGGATGGATTCGTCAGGGGAAATGGTTGCGCCGTGGTTTGGATCATCCATCAGATCGGATGCCCCCAAGGCTTGCAACGCTGTTCTGCCCTTGACAGACCTGAAGCGAAGGTGTCTTGAGTGGCCGGAACCCGGCGTGATCCTGCCGTACAATCGGGCAGGATATGACCTTGGTAGCTGGCTCTTGCCGGCCAGGAACAGACCGTGGCCGATTCGGCAGAAAGCGGACATACAATGCCGACGGCACACTTCATCCGACCATACTTCACCGTGAGTTTCATCTATAACCACCAAAGCGAGGAGTGTAATGGCTTCTCTGCTTCAGAGTTTCGAGTTCGCTAGACACATATGGTCATTGACAGCACTATCAGCATTGTCGCCCTCGTGTCGGGTCTTATCGGCGCACTTTTGTCCGCGTACCTAGGCTATGTAGTCCGCATCAAGGTCAAGGACCGCGAGGAAACGAAGCGCCAGCAAAAGCTGGCCCATGTTCATTTCATTCAACTTACCGACTTTGTTGCCTCAGATTTTCTGATGAAAG
This sequence comes from Propionivibrio dicarboxylicus, assembly GCA_945902805.1. Classification (GTDB taxonomy): domain Bacteria; phylum Pseudomonadota; class Gammaproteobacteria; order Burkholderiales; family Rhodocyclaceae; genus CAMDMZ01. Next base: position 3,861 of record CAMDMZ010000090.1, read on the forward strand.
AGATCATCAGCCGTATTAGCGCTGAATCAAAGCTCAAAAATGAAGGCTTCGATCTATCGCACGGCATTGCCGCGTACTTGGCAACTAAGTTTGTAGAGCTCGAACCAGACGCTATCGCGCAGATTCGTGCCGTACTTAAGCCGACCGTTGCAGTGGTTATCGACTCAATGGATAAATTTTTATTGGCTCCTGCTCAGCTCGCCGAACTCTCATCGGAGACAGTCTATTTCTACAATCGGTACGGCACCGCATCGCTACGCCTCAAAGCAGGACTGCGATTGTTTGAAGCGATACTTGAACAAGAGAATCCCAATGCAATCGACGCTTCCTCGTTGCACTCACTTTTCCAGTCTTATCGAGTATTTGCCGACGCAAGCGGCCTTCTTCGAGCGGCGTTTCGCAGTGCTTCTGCAGTTTCAGAAAACTATTCGCTCAAGTGCCTCCAGCGCAGCTATCAGGCTTTGCAAAAAGACGTTCGAGAAATGTTCGAACACCTGTCCAAGCTGGAGAAAGCGAAGCAAATCGTAAATCAAACGGCGGAAGCTAATATCGCGGTAGAGATGGACGCGCCGCAAGCGGCGGGTACCCTTGGATCTTCCACCTCAAACAATCCCTCAGCGGTTGCGCCGTGAGGATGGATCTTCAATCAACGGGAAAGTCTGGCTTGGGATGGGCAATTGTTATTCGTTGGGGATGATGAACGGCAAAATCGGCATGAGCAGCCGTTGAACTGACAGCTGTATCGGGCTGCAACGCGCCGGGCACATTCCAATCAGTCGCTGATGGAGGTCAATGACCGCTTGCCAACTCGGGCTACTGCCGGACTCGAGCCAAAGCGGAAATGGCGAACATGAGTGAGCAGACGTTAAAGGTCTGCATTCACCTGAGAGTGTCATATTAGAATATGCAAATGTGTCGATATTCTTTACACTCACTTAATTTCACCGCATCACTAACACCCGGAAAATGCTGCAACTACATGATTGCGTTGCCAAACCAATATTTCGGGAAATCGTGGTGTGTTTCTTGCCTTATTCTCTAAAAATAACTCAGTTCGTATTTCAGATTAGGGAGTCTTACCATGAAGAAAACAAGCAAAAGGCTATTTATAGCAATTTTTGCCACTACGATTTCATTTTGTGCAATAGCACAGCCTCTTCCTCTGGATACTGACGGAGACGGTGTTCTTAACTACCTTGACAATGCTCCAAGAATATTCAATCCCACTCAGCAAGACTCTGATGGTGATGGCGTTGGCGACGTTGCAGACAATGCTCCATACATGGCTAATCCAAATAGTCAGACAGACTCTGATGGTGATGGGGTTCCGGACTACCGTGACAATGCTCCATACAGAGCTAATCCCGATCAGACAGACACTGATGGTGATGGAGTTGGCAACGTTGCGGACAATGCACCACTAATATTTAATCCCGATCAGACAGACTCTGATGGTGATGGAGTGGGAGACGTTGCAGACAATGCTCCATATATAGCTAACCCCGACCAAAAAGACATGGATTTCGATGGTTTCGCCGACGTTCTTGACCTGGATATTGACGGGGATGGAATTCTTAATGCTTCTGATTTGGCTCCTTATACTTTTGATCCTCCTATCGGTAATGGAAATGATCAAAATACTGTTCCTGAACCTGGCATGCTCGCGCTGCTTGGTCTGGCTCTAGCGGGCCTCGTCATCACTCGCCGTAAGCAATAATCTCTTGTTGTTCCAGATAAAGCTGTTGGAACAATTTTGTGGCGTGTGAATTAAACAGAGATCCCCCTGGGCGTTGCCAGGGGGAATTGCACTTAACTGCCATGAGTTGGCTAGATTCCAATTCTCGCCGTCCGGATTCAGTCTTCCCTAACGTCGAACTTGTCTGTTTAGAATTTGGTGTTCAGCGTGCCAACGATTGTTTCTGAGTGATCACAGGAATGAATGTCCGCAATGGAGAAGCAAGGCCATTGGCCGATTCTGCGCGACAGCACCAGTACAGGCCATGTGCCACATTGCGGGCTGTGGAATCCAAATTTGATGTCGTCCGAGCACGGTTGCGCCATCTCCCCGGATCTTCCTACACCCCAAGCGATCCCTTAAATCCAGGCATTTCCTTGATGAGGTATTCCCGCCCACTCAGAATCACGTGATCTCCTCAAATGCCTCCGGCAACGCCGGCGCATCGATCACATCCGTGGGTTGCTGGAGTTCAAGGATTCTGTCCTTAGCGCTTGTCCAAAAAAATAGCCTGAACAATCCGTCTTCCCTATTTTTTTAGGGACAGGATCCTTGCGGACCAAAAGCGAAACCGAAGGGTCCGCAAGGATCTTCTGCGAATGGCCACTGGCTCCGCCTCTCCGCCAGACTCATCCTTCGTCGGAGCATTAGTGTCGGAATAATTTACACACTCCGCCAAAGCCAGCTGGCAATACTGCGAACTATCCTTGTTTTCACGATGTTAAATGCATTTGGCTCGAAACTTGCTGAAGCACTGAATTCCAAAAGCAATAGCACCAATTCCAAGTCAATATTCAGGGGGTTTGATGAAGCGTTTATTCAAAACATGTGCGGCTGCGGCGGTGATGGCACTGTTGGGGTTTGCTAGTTTCTCCGCACAAGCCATAACCACTGGCTACACCACCGTGTTGTTTAGCGGCAATTGCATTGACTGTGCGGAAGCGGCGGGTACCGATAGCTACTCAGTCACAGCCACATTGGTGCTGCAGGGCGAAAACTTCTTTCAAAATGAAAAATTAAACGAAATCCAATTTGTCTCTTTTTCCTATAGTGGCTCGAACCTGTTCGATGCCTATGAGATCACCAAAGCGGATGGGGCGTATTTTTCTGCCCAATTTAACAGCTTTATCTTCATCGAAAAGGATCTTAACGACGGTACTAATCTTTTCTTCACATATATCCCATACGCCCGCATAGATGCCAATGGCGATTGGATTGATGACTTCAGCGGACGATGGGCGACAGGTATCGATTCATATGAGGCCGACTACGGCGACGGAGGTACTTGGCAAGTCGTCGGCGCTGACAACAATGTGCCCGAGCCAGCTACATCGCTGATGTTTGGTGCGGCCTTGGTGGGTTTAGGTTTATCCCGCCGGCGCCGGGTCTAAGGACCCATTGCTTCCCCAAAAAACCACCCCACGCGGTGGTTTTTTTGTGGGCGATGCAGATTCAGTCTTTCTGCATTGAAACGTGCAGGCTTGATAACGCTGACATGAGTTGGCGAGAAGATTGCGCAAGCCAACAATTTGGAATTGACATCCGGAAACTGATCGTTCGCGGCTAATTCCAACGTACCCAACGCGCCCTTACGAGTGCTGTACCCGGCAATAGCAATATACGAACTTTTGCACGCCTCCCGAGGGCGTTCTGTGTTCTTCCTTCTCATGCCTCACCAGTTCAAACGGATTGCCAAACTCAGCATGCAGTCCATCCGCGCTGTATCTCATGACGGGAAGACCACTGCATTGCAACGGGCCATCTTCGTCAAATGTGGAAACAATAATGTGACCGCCGGGTTTAACCGCACGTAGAACGCGATGCACGTAGGCTTGCCGTTGCTCTGGCGACGTCAGGAAGTGGAACACCGCACGGTCATGCCAAACATCGTAGGCATGATCTGGAAGCTCGATGCTTGTAATGTCGCCTACCAACCATTGAATTTTGTCGGCGTTGGGTCCCAAGCGCGTTTGGGACGCCTTAAGTGCCGCCGTCGAAATATCCAGCACGGCCAGTGACCGGTAGCCTTCCGTTAGAAGGTCATCGACCAGGGTGGACGCGCCGCCACCCACATCAAGAATGGATGCCGACATGGGAATGCCTGCCTCAGCGATGAGCCTTAAGGACTGCGTAGCGTGCTCTTGAAACCAACTGACACCCGTTGTTGGCTTCGTTGAATAGACCTGTTCCCAATGATCTTTCTGCTGCATGACACACACCCCGCAGTAATCCAGTTGAGCGAATGAAGATGATAAGTCAAACCAGAACAAGCGACTGCTGGTCAGAACGTGCCGTCTGAGTGTTCCCATACCATCGAGGTTGCGCCATCACCCCGGATCTTCATTTCACCCTAGCACGCCATCAATTCCCGGCATCGCCACGAAGTGGTGCCCCATCGTTCGTGGGTTCACACAATCTCATCCTCTCCATCCGGCAATGCCAGCCCCTCAATCGCCTCGAGCTGAGGCAATGAGTTCTGCGCGATGGCCTGCAACTCGCCCACAACGGACGACATAGACAAGGTCACCCGCGACAATTGGGTTTCCCGTTTTGACCAGATCTTCTGCATCGCGCGCTTTTCGGCTTCGAGGTCGGCTTTCATGGCGACGAAGCTGTCCATCATCGTCACCACCCGCTGAGCGAACGCCGGGCTCGCAAGGTAGTTATAAAGCGACTCCATTTTCTCGTTGCGCCCGCTGTTGATCTGCTTGAGCCGGTTTGACTCAAGAAGTACCACCCGCAGTGCCTCAGCCAGCGGTTGCACGAGGTGGGGAGGCGCAACCCATACGTCACCGATTTGGCCGAAGGGGAGGGTGAATCCCTTGGGCATGGCCGTGGTGACCAGCACGGCGATGTCGGCATGGGCTTCCTTACGGTCGTCTTTCAGCTTCTGAAGCCATTTGTCGGACCAGTTTTCAGCACGCTTGGCCTCCCAAATGATGCGGCCGCATTCGAGGCCGGCCGGGGTGCGCACAATCTGGATCGCGTCGGCACCACGCTGGCCTTTTTTCACTTCCTCGATCTGATCGTGCCGGAACGCGTTGATGAGAGTTTGCTCAAGGTCCAGCTCGAGCACTTCGCCCTGGAGTTGTTGTGATCCTTGCTCCAGTTTGCGGCGCAGATCCTCGTTTGCCTTTTGTGCGTCCTCGATTTTCTTGCGGTACTCCGCCTCGATCAGGCCGACGCGCTCGGCTTCTTTGCGACCGATTTCGTCACGGATCCGAACGCGCTCCTCGTCAAGCTTGCGGGTGACCTCCAGTTCCATGCCCTCGCGGGCTTCCTCGAGCTTGCGCTTTTCCTCGCGCAAGCTGATTTCTTGCTGACGGAACTCACCGATCTTGGCATCCTTGGCCGCCAGTTCCTTGGCCAGAGATTCCTTTTCCTGCGCAAAATCGGCGGCGGCTCGTGCCTTGGCATCTTCCTGCGCCTTCTGGATCCGGGCTCGGGCGTCCTTTTCGGCCATCTGTGCGACCTGGAGCTGTTCGGTCACGGACTTGAGTTGGTCGCCGAATGCGCGGGTGGCCTTGCGTTCCGCCTCCTTAGACAGTGACTCCTCAAGCTCCTTACGCCGGGCATCCAGGGCAGCATCGAAATCCTGCTCGTACCTGTCGATGGTTTGCATACTGATGCCTTGCTCCAGAGGGAAATGCGCCTGACAGTGGGGACAGACAAGCTCCTCTTCGGCGGAAATAATGATCTGGCGTGATGTCATGATGGTGTCTCGCTGATGTCCGGTGAATTGAGGTTACTCGGAGAAAGGCGCACCCGGTGAGCCTGGCCGCCGGGAATACACAGAAAACTGCACTGCCACTGCATCGAGCAGATCCCCCCGCGTCAGAATAGTTGTCGCCTCTTTATGATGTTGAACTTGGGGGGCGATAAGGGTGAAAGATGGCACGTTACGGAGAAGCATTCAGGAGTCGGGTGGTGGCGCGGTTGTTGCCGCCGGAGAGCGCGGACATTGGTGAGGTCTCAAGAGAAGTAGGGGTTTCGGTGCAGACATTGGAACGTTGGCGTGAGGATGCGCAGACCATGCCCGCCCGAGGGCGGGCATGGTCTGCGGCGGCTCGGCTTGAAGCGGTGATCACGGTGGCGGCCATGGATGAGGCAGGCAAGAA
>CAMDMZ010000091.1 GCA_945902805.1 Propionivibrio dicarboxylicus
GGAGGGTGTCCTGAATTTTGTGTAAACGGGGTATGGGTTAAAGGCCACTCATCCGTTCATCGAACTGAATGGTAAAGCGAGTCAGGGCGGCTTTCCAGTCACGAATTGGCATCGTCCATTTCTGGCTGATGTTTCGCAGAGCCAGGTAGAACAATTTCAGTAATGCCTCGTCGCTCGGGAACGAGCCGCGATTCTTGGTGATTTTCCGCAGGCTCATATTGACCGACTCAATGGCATTGGTCGTGTAGATCACCTTTCGAATCTCGGGGGGATAGTCAAAGAACGGAATAATCCTCGGCCAGTTTCGTCGCCAGGATTGACCAATGGGGAGATAGGCGTCGTCCCACGTGCCCTCAAACTCGCTCAGCCGCTGCTCGGCCTCATCGGCTGTAGCTGCGGTATAGATGTGGCGTAGATCAGCCGCCACCTCCTTACGCAGTTTCCACGAGACGAAGCTGAGACTGTGCCGGACCATATGGACAATACACAGTTGGACGGCCGCTTTCGGATACACGGCCTCAATCGCTTCCGGGAATCCCTTCAGCCCATCGACGCAAGCAATGAAGATGTCTTGCACTCCACGGTTCTTCAATTCGGTGACCACCTGAAGCCAGAATTTGGCCCCCTCGGTCTGGGCGATCCACAGGCCCAGCACTTCCTTCTCGCCCGCCAGATTGATGCCAATCGCCAAATAGACGGCTTTGACGCGGACACTGCCATCCCGCACTTTGACATGGAGGCAGTCCAGATAGACGATGGGGTAAATCGTATCCAGGGGACGGGCCTGCCAGGCTTTGACCTCCTCGATGACGGCGTCGGTGACGGAGGAGATGAGTGTCGGTGAAACTTCCGTACCGTACATTTCTTCCAAATGGCTCTGGATCTCCCGGACCGTTAATCCTCGGGCATAGAGCGACAGAATCTTGTCGTCAAAGCCGGTCCAGCGGGTCTGGTGCTTGGGTACCAGTTGTGGTTCAAAGCTGCCGTGGCGATCACGGGGAATATCGATCGGCAGTTCTCCAAACTCGCCCTTGAGAGTCTTCCGACTCTTGCCATTGCGGGTATTGCCTGCCGCATTCTCGACGGGTTGATTCTTGCCATGACCCAGATGCTCGGCCATCTCGGCCTCCAGTGCCGCTTCCACCAGAATTTTGGTCAGTTGCTTGAGTAGACCGTTCTCACCGATCAGGTCTTCCGGCTTGCGGTAATCCGCCAGCAAACCCGCTACCCACTCCTTGCTTACTTCTCTTTTTGCTACGGTCATCATCGCTCCTTCAAATTCGGCAGTTTCCCGCCTGAGAACCGTTTACACAAAAAGTCTTACACGCTCAACCGAGCGGGCATTCTGAAGCCCCACGAGTGTGTTTCGTGTGCCAATTGACCCAACCGGTGGTCGCCTTTGCCTCGTGCGCTGTATTTGTAGGGAATGGCGCACGTAAGCGCGTAGAGTCGGATATCGAAACCGCCGATCCCGACAGGTGCGACTCTCCCCCTCATGATGAACATTGAAACCATTGCCGATCAATTGGCTCATATCGGCTACATCGTTCTCGAGCAGCCACTGCTACCAGCCCAATCGACTCAGCTGTATTCCCGTTGCCAGGACGATGAACGGCAACGGTTTCAACCGGCACGAATTGGCCGGAACGCCGAGTTGAGGCAGCTCGATGTGATACGTGGCGACATGATCTGCTGGCTGAACGACCGCGACGGCATCGATCACGACTATCTGGTCTGGATGGAAGAGCTGCGCAGCGGGCTGAACTCGGCGCTGTATCTCGGCCTGTTCGATTACGAGTGCCACTACGCGATCTACCGTGCAGGCGCGGGCTATGCCCGCCATTCCGACGTCTTGAGCGGGCGGCGGAACCGCGTCCTGTCAACGGTGTTCTATCTCAACAACGACTGGCAGCTCGATGATGGTGGCGAACTGGTTCTATTTGCGCCCGAGGGCGACGGCATCATCGATACCGTAACCCCCACGTTTGGCAAGATGGTCATCTTCCTGAGTGAATCATTCCCGCACGCCGTGCTCTCCGCCTGCAAGCCGCGGCGCAGTATCGCGGGATGGTTCCGGGTTCGGAATGTCGCCTGATGGCGCGATGCTGCCCTTCATTCGGGTGGTATATTGGGGCAAGATGCTGAGCACCCCGAATTCGCGTGCCCAGCAGATCGAGGGGTAACAGTCTGGCTTGCACGGTCTGGCCAATGCCCAGCAAACCGCAAGCAACAGCGCAACGGGAATCGCCAGCTACATGCGGATGTTCTCGTTGTAAGGAGGCAAGGTGCAGTTATTTTCCGGTATCACCGACGTTGCCCACGTCATCCAACTGGCGGTCGCCCCCGTATTCCTGCTGACAGGCGTCGGCGCGATCCTGTCGGTATTGGTCAACCGCTTGGGCCGCGTGGTGGATCGCTTTCGTGCGCTGGAGCACAATCTTCCGGAATTGAATGACACGGCTCGGCCTTCTGTGCAAGACGAAATGCGGAATCTCGCGCGCCGCGCACGCATGATTCACTGGGCCATCGGACTCTGCACTGGTTGTGCGCTCTTGGTATGTATCGTGATCGCCACGCTCTTTGTGGGATCCATAACGCACGTGGAGATGCCGGCGATCATCGCCAGTCTGTTCATCCTGGCCATGCTTACGCTGGTGGCGGGACTGTTGTGCTTCCTACGCGAAATTGCCCTTGCCACCGGTAGCATTCATGTCGTGCCACGCTGACCCTGCATGAGCGCGCGGCGTTGTTGTGATTCTGGTAGTGCCGTCGGCGTTGAGAAGGAGTGAATTCCAAATATGCAATTTGTTGTATGCTTGCCATTTGATCCATCACCCTGAGGAAGCACGATGACCACGTATCACGATGTCAAAGCCAAGATTGCCAAGCTGGAAGACCAAGCCCGAGAACTCCTGAAGAAAGAGTCCGCAGCGGTCATCGCAAAAATCCGTAGCCTGATGAGTGAATACGGATTGACTGTCCAAGATCTCGGACTCGGTATTACCAACATGGGCAAGAAGATGTCGGCGATGAAGGAGCAGCTGCCGCCCAAGTACCGGGATCCGGTCAGCGGCAAGACCTGGAGCGGCAAAGGCAAAGCGCCGGGATGGATTGTTGACGCCACCAAGAACGGCACCCGGGATGACTTCCTGATTGGCAAGGCGCCAAAAGTCACAGCGAAGAAGGCCGCTCCGGCCAAGAAGGCAGTAGCTGCCACGCCCACCGCGACGAAAAAGAAGTCCCCAGCAAAGAAAACCGCTGAGGCAACCCCACCAGTGGCAACCAAGAAGGCCCCTGCCGCGAAGAAGGTAGCTAGTGCCACGAAGACAGCACCAGTCAAGCCAACAGCAAAACCCGTCGCAAAAGACGCCGCCAAAGCGGCAGCGAAGCCCACCGTCAAAAAGGCCGTGGCCACCAAGAAAGTGACACCCCAGGCCAAGCCTGCGCCCAAAGCTGACGCCACGTCACCGGCCGTCACTGCGCCTTCTGAGGCTGGACCGTCAACCTGATCGGTACCGACCGGGACGTCCACTACCCCTTATCGCGGGTGTCCCGGCCAATTGGCCATCGGATACTGTTTTGGTGGCCGGAAAGCACTGCCTTTCGACAATCCATGGCGGTAGCGTCGACACGACGTCACAGGCATCACCGTGTGGGAACAGGTCCGACGTCGTTGCGATAATCGAAAACCAGCGTCGTCGGTTGCCTCGCCTGACCTACACTTGACACCCTGGATCCAATCGCCAGGCTATCCCAATCCATGAAACCTGAAAAAGCTCGGAAGTTTCTCGCGGTGGCGAGATCGATTGCGGCACTCTCGAAGGACCGCAGTACGCAGGTCGGTGCCTTGATCCTCGGTCCCGACGGCGAAGGGGGACCGTGGGGGTACAACGGTTTTCCCCGCGGCGCAAACGATGACGTCGACGCTCGACATCAGAGACCAGAGAAGTATTTCTGGGCCGAACATGCCGAACGAAACGCCATCTACGCTGCCGCACGCAGCGGTTTCCCCACCAAGGGATGCGCCATGGTGGTCACTCATCCGCCATGCATGGATTGCGCGCGCGCGATCGCCCAGGCCGGGATCATTCGAGTGATCTATCCGGCGGGCGATGCGGCATTTCATCAGCGCTGGAAAGAACATGAAGGTCGAACTCGGGAGTTGTTCAAAGAAACCGGTGTCGACGTCATCGTGATCGACGAGATAGCGTGATCCGATCTAATTTGTCTACCTCGTTGTGTTGGAGATCCCGTGTTTAAGCTGATCGGATTCATTGCTGGGTACTACTTCTTCGGGCTGTTCGGAGCCCTGTTTGGCCTGCTGATCGGGTTTTTGTTCGACCGCATGCGAGCCTATGGCTCAGGCGCGATCAACCCGCTGCAAAACTCATTGCGGCAGACCGTCTTTCTCGAAACGATGTTCATTTCGATGGGCAAGTTGGCGAAAGCCGATGGGCAAATCTCGGCCAAGGAAATTGCCCACACCGAGGCGTTCATGCAAAAGTTGGGCATGTCCGCAGAACATCGTTTGCGCGCGATTGACTTGTTCAAGCAAGGGGCTGCACCCGCATTTGATATCGGCCCGACCTTCGACCGATTCATGGCGGTTTGTGGCCACACGAGTCAGCTCAAACACGTGCTACTGGTCTACTTGATGGTGATGGCGCTCACGGATGGGCACTTCCATCCTCAGGAGGAAGCCTTGCTGACCACGATTGCCAGTCGGTTAGGTTACGATGAGGCGGCGTTCAGGCATCTGATGGAGATGGTGCTGAATCAATCTCACTTTGGCGGCGGAAAACGCCATACCGTCGCTGCCTTGGATGACGCCTACAAAGCTTTGGGCGTTACGAAAGAAAGTACCGATCAGGAAATCAAACGCGCCTACCGCAAGCTGATGAGCCAATATCACCCTGACAAGCTCATTGGGCAAGGACTTCCAAAAGACATGATTGATGTGGCCACCGAGAAGGCCAAAGAGATTCAGCTTGCCCACGACCTAATTCAGAAGACCAGGAATATTTGAGAGGGAGCGTCGCCCTCCCCTTCACCGCTTCTTGTCACTGAGTTTCAGGGTATCGGAGGCGGACTGCCAAATTTGTTGCAGCGTGTATCGGTCAAAAAGCGTAACCGGAGTCCTTCGCCCTCAAAACGCTCCAGCAGCCTCAGATCACCCAGTAGTCGACCGACCACTATGTTCCGCAGAATGTGCAGTAATTCGCTGTAAATGACTCCGAGGCAGGGTTAGAAAACCGGACGAACTTGGCATCGGCTTCGTAGGGGTGCTTGAGCGCGGTTAGCAGTTGCTCAAACGGTCCAAAGTCATTCTCATCCGATGCCGCCGTCAGAGCATCCTCGACGCAGTGGTTGCGTGGTATGAGCCAGGGATTTGATCTGCGCATGGTCTTTGCCCGTGTCACTGCCGCACTATGTGACTCATCTGACTGGGTATGATTATCTTCTGAGGCACACCGTGCCCCCCATTTCGCTAACCAGCCGTCCAGAGCCACGCGGTCAGCGAAGAGATTCCGTAGTGACGCCAGACTCCCTTCTGCCGCATCCGCCAGATGCCGCCATGCCAGGGTGAAATCGACTCGATTACGCTGGAGCAGGCCAAGCCATTCCGCTATCAGGGCCTGATCTTCATCATCCCTGCTGGGTGTTCGACCATTGAACCCCAGTTTCGCTCGCATCACATCGAGCCAATACCGCTGATAGAGATCGTCAAAGTTCGTGATGGCGTCGGTCGCCAGAACCACAGCATCCTTTTCCTGATCTGCCAGCAGCGGCAGTAAAGACTCCGCCAGTCGTGCCAGATTCCATTGCGCAATGCTCGGCTGATTTTGGTAGGCATAGCGACCGTGCTGATCAATTGAACTGAACACCGCTTTGGGGTCATACGCTTCCATGAATGCGCAGGGGCCATAGTCGATGGTCTCCCCGGAAATGCTCATATTGTCGGTGTTCATGACCCCGTGGATAAATCCCACCCCCATCCACTGCGCCACCAACGCGGCTTGCCGATCGATCACGGCACCCAAGAAATCTAGATAGCGCCCATTCTGGCCGACCAATCCGGGGTCGTGTCGTGCAATGGTGTAGTCAGCCAGCCGCCGAACACGTTCATGGTCGCCGCGGGCGGCATAGTATTCAAAGGTGCCAACACGAATATGGCTGGCAGCGATGCGAGTGAGGTTGGCGCCGGGCAAAAGTTTCTCGCGACGAACGGTTTCACCCGTAGCAACGACCGCCAACGTCCGCGTAGTCGGAATGCCCAATGCGTGCATCGCCTCGCTAATCAGCGCCTCTCGCAACATGGGACCCAGGGCCGCTTTGCCATCTCCGTTGCGCGCAAAGGGGGTTGGCCCGGAACCTTTGAATGCGATATCACGGCACTTGCCGTGACCATCCATCACCTCGCCAATGACCAGTGCCCGGCCGTCGCCGAGTTGTGCTGAAAACTGGCCAAACTGATGGCCGGCATACGCTTGTGCAATGGGTTCTGCTCCCGGCGGCACGCGGTTTCCGGAAAGCATGTCTGCCAGGGTAGCCGTATCCTGTTGCCCCGTATCCAATCGTAGTTCCTCTGCTAAGGCATGATTCAAGTAACGCAATTGGGGGCGAGGTACGCGATCTGGCGCCCACTTCACACAGAAGCCGGGTAGTTCTCGAGCAAAGCTGTTATCAAAATCGAAACGCATCATGTGTACCTGATCATCGTGGATCCACCGTCCGAGTATTCGCAGAAATTCATCGATTTACAGCAGCTCACGCTCTATTCCCCTGGGTATCAGGCATCGTGTTCATCGCCATGGTGCCGCACCATGAGCAACTACGATACGTCTGCTACATTGAGAAATTGACTTGGATAATCAACCATTCTTACGTGGTGGATATTTGGCGGATCTGACGGGACCGGGACGAAATCTCTGAACCGGCTTGTCTTGTACGGCTGAGGTCGGTTAGCAGATGCCATGGAGATTATATAGAATCGAGCCGTTAGAAAAGAACAAACAGACGGTCACGCATCAGATTATTGCCATTCTGCTTGCCCCCTTAGCCCCCCGGATTTCTCGACAGAGAATCTGTTGCCATGAAGTTAAGTGAAATCGGTTTTGATCGTTGGTTCGAGAGTCACGCGGATACCTTGCGAGGGCATTGCAAGTTCATCGCCCGAGTGACAGCGGTGGATCGTGACCAATACGTCATCCGGAATGAGGATGGTGAGTTGCCTGCCGAACTAACAGGCAGGTTTGTCTATACGAGCGAGTCGCGAACCGAATTGCCATGCGTCGGGGACTGGGTCAGTGTGCAGTATCACGATTCGGGTGCCCATGCGAGCATCCATTACGTCCTACCGAGGAAATCTCTCCTTAGGCGAAAAACCTCGGGAAAGAGTATCGAGTTCCAGCTGATTGCCGCCAATATTGATGTGGCCTTCCTTGTTCAGTCCTGTCACTACGATTTCAACGTGCAAAGACTTGAGCGCTATCTCGTGATGGTAAACGAAGGGCATATCGAGCCGGTAATCGTGCTGACTAAGGCTGACCTGATCAGCACGGAGGAACAGGAACAACTGGTTGAGAAGATTCGCCAGGCGGGCGTTGGCCACCGAATACTCACGCTCAGCAATGAAACGGGAAAGGGTGTCGATCAAATACGGGAAATTATCCTGCCAGGAAAAACCTACTGCTTGCTAGGTTCATCCGGCGCCGGCAAGACAACGCTGATCAATCGTCTGGTGGGCTATTCCGAGTTTGAAACAAGAGACGTGAGCCATACGGGAGAAGGCAGGCACACGACCACTCGACGTCATCTCATTGTGCTGGAGCACGGTGGATTGTTGATCGATATGCCGGAAATGCGTGAATTGGGGATGCTTGGCGTTAGCGAAGGAATCGACGACAGCTTTGCCGATATCCACGACCATTCGAAGAATTGTCGCTTCACCAATTGCACGCACACCAACGAGCCGGGCAGCGCTATTCGAGATGCTTTAGCGCGAGAGGAACTGGATGCGGACCATGTTCAGAACTATCTGAAGCTCAAGAAAGAATCCGAGTTTCACGATCTGTCCTATCTTGAAAAGCGCAAAAGAGATCGAGCTTTCGGGAAACATGTCCATTCCTTTCATAAAGCCAAAGGAAAACAAAATGACCGCTAGGACCGTGGATCGACTGACGGGTTGGCAACGTTGATCAATTATTGCCAAAAGTGATGGCGCCGTTGCCTCATTCCGGGCGACGTTCTGGGCAGCCATCAGCGGTAGCATGTTTCCGCTGAATGCGATACAAGAAACAAATCACTGCGCCAATCAGTTGCAGTGCACCCCGCCGCGTCAGAGCTCCGACAGCACCGACTCGATGGGCAAGCGCGACTTGGGTAGTTTGGCATTGAAATCGTCGGCACTTCGATAGCCCAGCGCCGCAATCACGACACTTGTCAGTCCCTTGTCCCGCAAGCCAAGTTCCTCGTTGAGAACCCGGGGGTCGAAGCCTTCGATAGGCGTGGCATCAATCTCCAATGCGGCGGCTCCGAGCAGCAAGATTCCGAGGGCCAGATACACCTGCTTCTCCATCCAGTGTTGCGTATCCTTCTGGTCAAAGCGGTGCAGATTGACCTAGAAGTTGCGGCTCTTGTTCTGTCCGGCTTTGGCTTCCGCCGTCGGATAGCGCCCGTCGTGATCCTCTTGGTCCAGTAAGCGAGCGAGATGTACATGATCAAACGCCGTCCGCGCACACAAGACCACCACGTGGGAAGCGTTCAGGATCTTGGGGGTATTGGCAGTGAACATCCCTTGTGCCGTTGCCTTGGCAATACGTTGCTTGCCGGTGTCGCTCGCTGCGATGAAGAAGTACCACGGTTGTGAATTGACGGACGAGGGAGAGCGGTGCAATAGGGTCTTGAGCTGCGCAATTTGGTCGTCTGGGATTGTGCGGCTGGGATCGTAAGCTTTGCAGGTGTGACGGGCGAGAGCGAAACGGGCGATATCCATGGGGGCTCCAAGACAGGTCAATGAACCGCCGGGTGAATTCAACAGATTTGAAGCAGCCTTCCGTCTGGCTGGCGATCCACTACGCCCCCATGTGACCCGGTACTCTTGGATGTGATCAAGGTGCTGTGTAGTCAGCCACCATGAAGGCAGATCTAGTGTCTAGTCCTGTCGCGTCGCGGAGATACCGGCGTTCAATTCGGTGATCTGTCGGTTAAGAGTCCAGTAATCGTAGAGGTATCCGATACCTGCCAGACCCACGGTGAGGAGGTAAAGAATTCCGGTGAGCCATTTACCCATGTACATTCGATGGATCCCGAACAAGCCGAGGAAGGTCAGCAGAATCCAGGCGACGGAATAGTTGATATCACCCGTTTGAAATCTGAGATCGGCCTGGCGATCCATGGATGGAATCAGGAACAGGTCGATCAACCACCCTATCCCCAACAATCCCAGGGTGAAAAACCAAATCGTCCCAGTCACCGGCTTCCCGTAATAGAAGCGATGCGATCCGGTA
>CAMDMZ010000092.1 GCA_945902805.1 Propionivibrio dicarboxylicus
TGATATTTGCCATGTGGGCCCCGACAAATCTACCGAGGGTGCCACGGTTATCCCGCGCGCTACGTTATTACATTCGACTGTCCAGTTTGCCTTGGAATCAGTGTCCAGTTTGCCTTGGAATCACTGTCCAGTTTGCCTTGGAATTCGCAGTGGCTCATGGAGACGGAAAGCCGGTTGCGGATGGCGGAGGTATTTGTTGGTATTCGCGATCCCAGGCAAGCCACGAAGGTTGAACATAGCTTGGTGGAACTGCTGGTCGTTGCTGTATGTGGCGTACTGGCCGGAGCCGATGACTTTGTTCAGATTGAGGAATGGGGGAAGGAAAAGCTGGACTGGTTCCGGCAGTACCTCACGCTGGAGAACGGGATTCCCTCGCACGACACGTTTGGACGGGTATTTGCCGCCATAGATGCGGAGGAGTTTGGTACCGCGTTTCGGCGCTGGGTAAACCACGTTGTGCCCGCGCTGGCTCGCGATGAGGTGGTCAGTATCGACGGCAAGACTAGTCGGCGCTCGGGGAAGGTAAATGGCACCCCCCTGCATCTGGTGAGCGCCTTTGCGGCGAATGCCAATGTGGTCCTGGGGCAGAGGGCCACTGCCGAGAAGTCGAACGAGAAGACGGCGATTCCCGAACTGCTGGCGACCCTGGCGCTGGAGGGCTGCATCGTGACCATCGATGCCATGGGGACGCAGCCGACCATTGCCCAAGCCATCCGGGATCGCGGGGCTGAGTACATCCTGTCCGTCAAGGACAACCAGCCGACACTGGCCGACTCGATGCGGGACTTCTTTGCTGCGTTCTTGGCCGCCCCCGCGCGGACCCCGCATCAGTTCGATGAAGTGGTCGAGAAAGATCATGGACGACTGGAGGTGCGTCGCTGCTATGCCTTTGATCAACTTGACTGTCTGCATGCGCCGGAACGCTGGCCGGACTTGTCGTCGTTTGCCGTCATCACGTCCGAACGGACGATCCAGGGCAAGACCACCGTGGAACATCGTTTCTATATCTCCAGCTTGCCGCCAGACGCCGTGCGGCTGAACCGGGCGGTGCGGCTGCACTGGCGGGTGGAAAACAGTCTGCACTGGTGCATGGATGTCGCCTTTGGCGATGATCAGATGCGGGTACGTTCGGGCAACGCCGCACATAACTTCGCCGTCGTCCGCCATTTCGCCTTGAATCTCATCCGTATTGCTCCTATCAAACGCAAGGGCGGTATTAAGGTGCGCCGACTCATCGCAGCTACCTCCGATTCCTATCGCGCCGAACTCCTCGGTCTTGTATAAGATTCATGCGTTTGCCCTGCTCAATGGCTACGACCATACCCAGTATCCGCAGGACAGTGGTTGGAGTTTCACGCGATCCTATATGCCGCAGGCGGTTGGGGCCGGTTATCAGTTGCATGAAGATGCGCCGCTGCTTTGGTCGGCGTTTGCTGAAACGCATCACAAGCATGGTCTGCCCGAGGTGATGGAAATCCCGATGGAGTCCTTCACCCGTGCCGTGGAGATCGTTCTCAAGGAAAGCGTGGTCCGCGATGCACCGGCGTATCGGCCGTCGCTGGATATGTGGCGCGTCGCTGTGCGCAGTTGCGGCTATATCCAGTCGCGTCAGGCCGTGAGCGAAGAGATTCCATCCCTGGCGCGGGTGGTCTGAGCATGGCCACGGCATTCATGCCGATCATGTTGCTCGATGAGCGGCGGTTGAGTCCGAGCTTGGGCTATGTTTTTGACCGTCGCTGGGTCGACCCGTATGAGTCGATCGTTTCGATTCTGTGGAAGTTCGTGCGCATGAATGCACTGGCCGGCCATGTGGTGGTGGCGAACCTGAGTCGTGAACCGGTTGATCCCTACGCCGGTATCGAGGCGTACCGTGAGGATTGATATCGCCCGCCTGCGGCACGACCTGGGGGTATCGCGTAAGGTGTTGCATCAATCCGTCATTGTGGCGCGTCGTCGTGGTGCGCTCTGCGCCAGTTTCCGCTATTGCCGTCGGTGTCTGGGACGCGGCTACCATTCGTTGGTGCATCAGTTCGAACGGGTCAGTCATTGCCCGATGCATGGGCAACCGCTGGAGACGGCGTGTCGCTGGTGTGGTTGCCGCGCAGCATACCGTTTGCAAGCGCGATTGCTGGAGACACCTTATCGGTGCGTGCAATGCCGGGCGTTCTATGGCACGCAGTGGCCAGGATTGCCGCAGCGGAGCCGAATGCCGATGAAGGAATTGATTCCGCTGACGCGGGCGTGGATTGAGCGTTGTGTGTATTGAGAGGGGGCGGGCAGGGTAGGGTCATCGTGAAACACGGCTGATTTGCACGGATTTCTGTGTTCGTTGCGCGAAACAGGCATCAGAGTTGATGTAACGTGTTGATATAAATAGCATTCAACAGGTTTGACACCCTCCGGATGATGCGAAGTGTCAAATTTACTTACGCCAGAGTGTCAAAATTACTTTGTGCTACGATCGGCGAGGCACTTTTGGTCGACGACAAAACACTTTGTCGGGAATTGGCGGGGTGTTTGCCCAGTGACATATGCGGTTGCTCTGCCGAAAACTGATAGCCCGGTGAGCAGTCCTGCGCTTGGATCGAAGTTGACTGTGACGGCCACATGAAGTTGCGGGGCAGGAGCCAAACTTGCCAGCACGGCAGAAATGTCCACGCTGGTCGTTGAAGAAATTAACGCTTGAGCCCGAAGCGGAATCCGGCTCCGTTCCTTCTTGAGGTGGCTATGTTGCTGAAAGGCAGGATGAGCCGCAGGCGCGCTGGCAGCGCTTGTTGTATTTGGAATGGCGTGAATTTGAAGCGTTTTTCTTGCACCTCTGGTCATGCCGGCAATCTGGCTCAGATGCCCCGTTAATTTCGCTGCGGGGTAGCAATAGTGCGTAGGCTGTGCTGCGATTTTCGCTTTGTCCTTCGAATTGGCCCACTTTTCGTGACCGAGCCAGTCACATGCACTGCATCGACCGTCTACATGCCACTCTAGATTTTGCCAACCGCTGGCAGATGCGTCGCCGATACCAATGACCCTTAACAAGTCCTCCCTGAAGAAATGAAGCACGGTCGGCAAATAGAAGCGTAGGTTGGCATCCTCACTATCGGCAATCAGTGCGTCAAGGTATTGAGCGGGGGTTACTGGCGATGATCCAGTCATCAAATCGTCGAGTGCTGATTGGCCTTGCTTGAAGCGGGTCCATAGATAGCCGTCAGTACGAAAAGCTGTTGATGGCGTGTTCGTAGTCGCTGGCCTTGTGGCGCTGAACCGGAACAGCACCAAGCCCCAAAATGGCATAGATGTAGCTGTCAAACCAGTTCATGGCTTCGGCAATAGGTACGCTCGCATCAGCTTGCGTTGGCAGCAGCGCGTGACTGAGGGTTCCTTCATGGATAAGTGAGTTCCGAATCTTCACGACATCATGGGACAAGGGCGGGATGCCAACCCGATCTGCTGCCCCAGCAAGGTAGTCGAAGAAGGCAGGCTTCCTTTGCCTGCGACTCGTCGCATAAGTCTGCGCAAAGGGCCGTGTTGTGTCCTCTTCGGTACTGGCGATGATCTGTAGCAAGGTTGAGCTACTGAGATAGAGGTTCTCCAGCGACCAGCACGACATTGCGTCAATGAAGAAGTGGGAAAGCAGTCGCAGCTTTTCGATGGGATCAAGCGCTGGGTACTTTGCGACGAAGGCTTCAACAAGCTTGATGAAGTCGGCGAGCGAGGCCACGCATGGATTTCCCTCGTTCAGCCCACGTTCCCGAGGAAAGTGCTTCCCACGCGCGACGACTTGAACCTCGGACATCATTGTGTGACCGCGAATGGTAACGGCCATGCCCGTCGCAAACGAGGCCGAAAAGCAGATCGGTAGAAGCTCAGCAAAAGCGTCCTCCATCACCTGTCCACGTGTCGAGTCCGTTGGCAGCGGGAATTCGGCTGAGTAGGTAGTGCCGCAGCCCCCCTTGTTTGTAATGTGGCTGACTACCTTATCGAAATCATGAAATCGAACAAGGGTCCATGTTCCGGCGGGCGTCTTCAGTTCAACTTCCTCAGGAGAACCCGGTGGAAGCAGATTGACAAGCCAGAACCCGATCATGTTGTGTTCTCCTGATAAATCGATTTTGCGGAACGAGGTAGTTTAGATATGCTATTGATAATCAAATACGCGATCATAACGCGAATCATCGGAAGACCCTGGGAGTGCCACATGCTTGCTGCTGCAAAGAAACGGCTCAGCACTATGACATGGCTGAACTCTTGGCCGCGCGGATCTTGTTCGCTGAACAGACATACTCGAGCAATTCGACCGAAAAACTCGTTAGCGTTGCCACGAAAGGCGACGCCGCCGTTCGGGGCCAAAGTTTCGAGCCCCTTAGGGTCAATGACCGCTTCGGAGCGTCCCACGCCATGAATGACGGCAATGGATACGAAAAGACAGTGGCGGATCATGGCCGCTTGTACCCAGTTACCACCGACCGGTCCGGAGCACCCAATCCTCGCACCAAGGCTGACTGAGTACTGTTGCCGCTGATGGGAGTTTCGGATACGATCCAACCTCTACGGGCTAGACAGTTTGTTGTGGCATACCTTCTGGCCCGCCAGAATTTCTGGCTAAACCAGTCTCTGACTGGACGATGACCCCGCCGAGCCCCGCGCTCTGTGGGGTTTTTTCGTTTCTACCTGCGCTGTTATGTACATGTTGCACAAAATGAGTGCAATCAACAGATTGCATTAAGCATAACATCCGGGCGTGCAATGCGCCGGAAATACTCGATTTTACTGCGGCCTTGGCCTAAAAACTTTGCCCACGGAAGACAAGTTTATGTCCTCAGTGGGTTTTGTTTTCAAGGCGTGAGCGGCGAATCAAATTCAGTTTGAGACAGAGATTTTTCGACGATAGAAATCGCACCTTTGGTGCTGCTCGACTTTATTTGTCGTTTGCCATCAGCACATCACTATGGCGTCGGTTCGGCCATGCGTCACAAATGATTCGCTGCGCCATGGCAAATGCGCAGTCCCGATGCATCAGTACCCGAGTAATCGTACCTGGTGTGATGTGGGCGTCGTAGGAGACTACTGGGCCTTTGATTTGTTCGCCGCAGCAGAAGCACGGTTCATGAACCTCGAAGGGGCTTTCTTCTTTTGCAACGAAGGCGCTGATTGAATATGTCATTTTTGGTCCTATTTTCATCTGGTTAGAGGCTGGGGTGTAGAAGTTGCAATGTGCTGTGCTTGGAAACGTTGATGGCTTGCACACCCAATGCATCAGTCCTTTGTATCAGCGGCATGAGTTCCCAAAACTCAGGCGACTCCGCTTCCACCACAGAGAATCTTTCGAGGATTTCCTTCTTTGCATCAAGAAGGCCTTCAGATATTAAACGTTTTACCAATTGCAAGGCATGCGACTTGGTGTATTTGCCTCGCAGTGCCTGCCATCCACCTTGCAGATAAAACTCCCAATTCTCAAGGAATGGGGTTCGAGACGCTCAATGAAGCCAAGACCCACATCGTCGATGCCACAGAAGCGAGCTTCAATTTCCTCGGTTTTACGCTCCAGATGAGTCGAGGGGCAAAAACTGGAAAGCCGTATCCGAATGTTCGGCCAGCCGACAAATCGCTGAAGAAGATCAAGGCGAGGCTGACAGAATTAACGGGGCGAGAACTGACGGCCATTCCGCTGGGGGATTTGGTGACGAATGTGAACCGTAGCCTGCGCGGCTGGGCAAACTATTTCGACTACGGTGCTGACACCAACCTGATTGTTCCCGATGAAGCTCCGCACGTTGCGCGAGAATCGTACGAGAAAGCGGTGAAAAGCGCGAAGCCCAAGGCCATTCGGAATGTTCGTAATGCACTAATGGCGGATGGTTTTACGGTTGTGCGTCTATGTGGGATGGCCTCTGATGGCTCAGCAACCCAAGATGACGCAGGGAAAGAAGGTCATGCTGTTAGAACACATTGGCGCAGGGGTCATTGGCGCATGCAGCCATGCGGACCAAAGCTGTCACAGATCAAGCGGGTATGGGTGCGCCCGACTCTTGTTGGCAAGGATGCTGGCGGTGCGGTCAAGGGGCACGTTTATTCAGTAGATGGAGTGCCTGTTGTCAAATAGATAGCCACCTTGCCTCAAGGGATGGTTTTGACAAACGTGCGTGACAAAGGTGTTAGGTGATGCTATATTGAAGCTTGGCACCAACTGTTGGTGCACCAGCGCCCCATGTGCGCTTACCTTGTTTTCTTTGTAGAAACAGGGGATGCACCTAGCGAGTAGTCAGTTTGCGTTGCGTCAAACTGGCTTGATGAAAGGACTAGACGGTAAGGGTCGGCTTTGCAAGGCTCCCCCCGTGGAAGTTTCATCATTAGGCATGAGCAAGAAGACCCTTTTGGTCTACTTCGTGGCTTAAGCAACACTGTTCCGTTTTGTGACGCGGCCGGTATTTATACCGGCCGTTTTTACTTCTCTGGTCGAGTATAGTCATTGGTTGCAATATTTATGTGCTTTTCACTGAAGATCGGCGCAAGTTCTGCGCGATGACAACTATAAAGATTTAACTCAGTTGCTCCGTCGCCCTTTGAACAATCGTAGTGCAGCGCACAATGGTATGGCACTCCAAGTCTACGTTGAGAACTGATTGCGCAAATTTCATTGTGCCCGTCACTCGGCTTATGAAATCCATGCAAATCCTTCCCTGGTGGTTTAAACATTACACCCGAGTCATCGACAAAGTAACGACGATCACTCCCGTACCCATTCTGACGTTTTTGAGGTGGGTGATGGTGTCTAAAGGCCTCGGTTAATTTCGATAGGGCCTCAGATTTTTGCTCATTCATGATTAACTGGTCTTGTATTTCATACAGGCCATGAACAAGATGGCGTGATCTAAAGTTCCGAATGGGCAACAACCATGGAGTTCGCTGTTTTTGCTCAACTAACTCCCTGTAAAGAGCCAATATGCATTTTCGTGCATCGGTACAGAGCGTATTGAGTTGGCGAACAAGCTCATTCTTTGATTGCCGCAATGTTAGTTCGCTGGTGCAGTCAAGCTCCCAAGCAACAGGGATCGTTATCAAAAAAGGGAATAAATTATTACGGATAATCCCGTCGCTTTTTTGATCGCGTATATAAAAAACAGCGAAAGCAACCTCTCCCGTATCTTTGCTTTTTTCGTGAGTTTCTTGCTCAATGTATGGTTTAAATACATTGACTAGCTGTTTTAGCTCAAATTCGCGATATGGAGTTCCACTCGGCCCGTGTTTTACGAAGTGATGAGAGGTATTGTTCCCTCCGGTGATAAACCTTGCCTCCTTGGCAACAATATCAAATACTTCAACCGGAATACCAGCAAAAGCAAAAGCAAATTTCATTACACAAGTCTGCGTTTAAGCTTTGAAATAATATCGAGCGGGATTTGGATACGTTTTTGCTCTGATTCAGACAGACTTGAAATCAGAAGATCAAGAACTGATTTTGTGTGAGCATCATCAACCTTACTTTTTGCCGCAATCGCTTTAGGCTCAAGCTCAACAGATTCTCTCCATGCAGCAATATTATTGAGAATTCTTCGGCTATGTTCGTCACCACTCTCTTCGCCATCGGGAAGCGCAATCCAATTGGCATCAAGCACCTTTGCAGCCTCAGGCACTTCATCGTTAACACCAATATCTAGGAATCGAACAATTGGGGATAGCGAAATTACTCGCTTTTTGTCCGACGCTAGCGGTCGAGAAAAAGCAAGTAGGATTGCTTTATTTACCCCAGAGGCTCGAACGGTTTTTCTGCTTTGGTCTGCTTTTGGGAAATACTGAGCGAAATTAGAAACATCAATAATCGCACTATCCGGAATGGCAATTGTGACAATTGGATTTTCTTGGGAAGCTAGTATTTTGACTTCGCCAGCAAGTTCCTCTTGAATAAAGACAGAAAGTTTTCGATCACGAATTTCAACCTTGGCGATTTCTGGTTTTTTTGCAATTTCAGAGCCGATCCGAGAAAGCAAAACCCCCTCTTGATTCTGCTCCCATGCTTCAGTCGTTAGCCTTAATATAAAATTTTTAATGGTTTCGCCTGGTAAACTTGGTGTCTGGGTCATCTTATTTCTCGCTGGAGCTACGATAAGCAATATATTACCGTCTTTGGGGATGCATCTCAGCTACTCAAGGTACGAAGTAACTGTTCAGCCGAAACTCAAAGCTGAGGCTGAGGAGTTTGGCCGAGAAACGTTTTGACGAGGGAATCGAAGAGAGGGATGGACTGTTTACGCAAGGTGGTCAAGTAAGAGCGGATGGTGCAAAAGTCATCGGCGCCTTGTGATGAACGAAAGCACCCGGAGACTTTCTGTTTGAGCTTGGGCATTCGGATGGCCCGTTCAGCGAGGTAATGCCGACTCCCGGATTATGCCGATTCATGGTGGCATGCTGCCCTCCTTTCGGGCGGATCCGTGCTTCTGGTCATCCAAACTGTCGGCATAATCAAAGGCGTTCAAGAAACTCGAGCAATGGGTCCGGCGGCTTATATCGGGTTGGCACGAGGCCGCTTTCATTGGCATGTGCAAGTGCGCGCTCCTTCAGTTGCATGTCGGCATGCAAGTAGATTTGGGTTGTTTCGGACGACTCGTGACCGAGCCAGAGTGCGATCACGGTGAGGTCCACTCCACGTCGCAGCAAATCCATGGCGGCCGCATGCCTCAGTGTGTGCGGCGTAACGTTTTTCGCCTTGAGCGAGGGGCAGGTTGTACACGCAGCTAAGGTGTGACGCGCCACGAGCAGTTGAAGTGCGTCGGCGCTAAGATGCCCGCCGCGCGAACTTGGGAATACGGGGGCACTGGGTTCGTCGGGCTGTCGTGACAGCCATTGTTTCAGGATCGCCACGACGTCTGGGCGAAGAGGCGTGCATCGCATCTTTCTTCCTTTGCCAATGCAGCGAACATGCGCACCGGTGCCGAGCGCAACGTCCTGGCGCTTGAGTGAGGTGAGCTCGTGATTGCGAAGTCCGGTCTGAGTTGCGACAAGAAGCAGCGTGCGATCCCTGCTCCCAATCCATGTTCCCGGATCAGGGGCCGCCACGAGGGCCGCGACCTCGTCCTCCGTGAGAAACTCGACCGGACCATGCTCGCAGCGTTTGGTTGGGATCGCAAGAATGCGCTGGCACTGAAGGCCGAGTGCAGGTTCACTGATCGCGACGAATCGGAAGAACGCGTGAATTG
>CAMDMZ010000093.1 GCA_945902805.1 Propionivibrio dicarboxylicus
GATATCCGTCACCACACGCTCGACCATGATCGGCGTTTCGGCGGTTTTCACCTCGGCGAACAATTCGGTCAGCGCCGCCTTGCCGCGATCCTCGTCTTCCTCTGGCGGCACATCCTTCTCGGCCTGAAGAACTTCTTTGGCCAGTTGCAGAAGTTGCTTGAGGAACTCAACGCTGTTCAGTACCCCAGACTCAAACCGATCCCGCAGTGCATCCAGCCGTTCCGATAGCGCTTTGAATTGCGGATTGCCGAGATGCTTACGCAATCGCCGCGCCACCTTGATCTCGATTTCCTTGGCCTTCTTCGGATCGGGATTGGAGAGCACTGCCTCCAGCAGATCGGCATCCAGCACCAGCGTATCAAGATCATCGCGCACCGCGTCGACATGCACGTTCTGGTGGATCAGTTCGATGGTCTTGGCGCCAAGGGAATGCCAGATCAACTTGCCGTGACCGCTAGAGGGCTGCACTGACTGATACACCTGCGAAAGCCACTTGTACTCCTTCTCGTACTGGCCGAGGATCGGATCGGGCGAAATCGCCTCCCATAGTTTGCCGAGCAGGCTGTACTCACCAGCGAAATTGTCGCGCACCGTATTGTTGGGCAGGCATTGCTGGGCGGCGATCAGACCTTCGTAGCCCTCCACCGTGCGGTCTACGCCGGCAAAGAAAGCGAGGCATTTCTGCATTGCCTCTGGCAACCGATCCTTCAGTTCCTGGATATTCGACACCACGGCCGTAATGCCCTTCTCGTCGAACTCCAGCGCCTTGGCCACGTCGTCAAAGATGCCCAGGTAATCGACGATCAACCCGTGGGTTTTCTGTTCCGAGTAGGTGCGGTTCACTCGGCAGATCGCCTGCAACAGCGTGTGGTCGCGAAGCGGTTTGTCGAGATACATGGCCTGCAGAATCGGCGCATCAAAGCCAGTGAGCAGCTTGGAGGTGACAATCAGCAACTTCAGCGGATCATTGGCATCGCGAAAACGGTCGAGCAACCGTTCTTCCTCGTCGCGGCCGCGAGCGAAGGGTTTGTACTGCGGCTCGTTGGCATTGACCGTCATCACGACATCGCTAGTCTCGGGCGGTAACAGCTTGTCCAGTTCGGTCTTGTAGAGCAGACAGGATTCACGGTCGAAGGTGACGATCTGGCCTTTGAATCCGTTCGGCTCCACCTTGTTCTGGAAATGCTGGACGATGTCCTCGCACACGTGCCGGATGCGCTCCGGCGTCTTGACCAGCACCGCCATCTTGGCGGCGGTCTTGCCGAGGTTGTCCTTGTCGAGTTCCGAGAGGCCGCCAGTCATTTCCTTGAATGCGGCGTCGATAGCGGCCTTGTCTATATGCAGTTCCACCAGACGCGGCTCGAAGTGCAGCTTCAGTGTCGCCCCATCGCGAATCGACTCCTCAAAACCGTAGCGGCTCATATAGCCCTTGGTGTCCTCATCGGCACCGAAGGCGTAGAAGGTGTTCTTGTCGAAGCGATTGATCGGTGTACCGGTCAGGCCGAAGAGAAATGCATTCGGGAGGGCATCGCGCATCTTGCGGCCGAGGTCGCCTTCCTGAGTACGATGCGCTTCATCCACTAGGGCAATGATGTTGCTGCGCTCGTTCAAAGCTCCATCGGCCTCACCGAACTTGAAGATCGTGGTGATGATGATCTTGCGCACGTCCTGCGCCAGCAGTTGTTGCAGCTTGTCGCGTGTCTCGGCCTTCTCCAAATTCGGGATGTCGGCCCCGGTGAAAGTGCCGGTGATCTGAGTATCGAGGTCAATGCGATCCACCACGATCAGCACTGTCGGATTTTTCAGGCCAGGGTGCAGCCGTAGCTTCTGCGCAGCGAACACCATCAGCAGCGATTTTCCGGAGCCCTGGAAATGCCAGATCAAACCCTTCTTGGGATAGCCGGTCAGCACGCGCTCGACGATCTTGTTCGCGGCCTCGTATTGCTGGTAGCGACAGATGATCTTGATGCGACGCTGCTTCTTGTCTGTGGCGAACAGGGTGAAACTGGAGAGGATGTCCAGCACCACATGCGGCCGCAACATACTTTCGGCGGCGAGCTTCAGACCATGCAAGGGATGCCGCTGTGAGTCACCTCCATCCGCATCCAGATTCCACGGCCCCCAATCTTTGACCGGAAGGCCGAGCGAGCCATAGTGATATTCCTTGCCCTCGGTGGCCACCGAGAATACGTTGCAGACGAACAGTTCCGGAACGTACTTCTCATAGTCGTCATGCACCTGCAAGGCGCCATCGACCCAGCTTACTGCGGCCCGCGTTGGCGTCTTGGCCTCGATCAGCACCAGCGGCAGGCCATTGACCACCAGCATCAGGTCGGCGCGACGTTCGGCGCTGCCGGCACGGAAGGTGAATTGCTGGGTGACGACGTACTGGTTCTGCTCCAGATTGTCGAAGTCGATCAACCGCACTGGCACATGCTCGTTGTTCTGACCGAAGGGCATCGAGCGCTCCCCCTTGATCCACGCCATCATTTCCTCGTTGGCGCGAATCAGGCCATCGGAGCGCACCGACAGAACGATGGCGCGCAGCCGATACAGCACCTCGTCGGCGCGGTCGGGTTGGGCGGCGATTTCCGGGTTGAGGCGGATCAGCGCCTCGCGTACCCAGGACTCAATCAGCACTTCCTGCGGTTGGCGCGGAAAGTCGGCGCTGGCGAGACGGCGCCAGCCAAGGCCCTTGTGGCTGCGACCGTAGGTGGCCTGGGGCTCCTGAACGACATTGGCTGGAATGGACTTCGCCGGGCCGGAGAGCAGGTCGTAAAGGTAGGCTTCGACTGTGTTGGATTCATTGAAATTTGCCATCGCTACGCCCCTAGAGCTTGCCCAACCGCCATCTTCCCCATGACTATGGTTTGTTGATATCGGCTTGTCGCCGCATCTAATGCAAGGCGCCCTTCTCTAAGCTCACGGGCAATAGATGCTTGCTCATCGAGTGTCGGAATCGGAATCTGCATTTCCCGGACGACCTTGGAATTCAAGGTGTTCAAGCCACTGGTACTTTTCCCTTGTTTTCGGAAATACGCCCTTCCTGCCGGCGAGTTAATGTATTCGAGAACGTAACCGGGGACAGCGGTTTCGCGGCAACGGATGCGAATCAAGTGATTCTGGTGGTAGCACAGCGGTATCTGTTCTTCCCACATAGCCGCCCGGCCAAGCTCATTGATGTCAGCATGACCTTCAACGACCAGAATGTCCCCCTGTTTCAACAGACAATCTGAATCCTTTAGTCCAATACCAATAGCCTTGATCTCGGCAAGATCGAACTTGAAACGTTGAGTATTCGCGACCCGAAGGTAGGGCATCATGTTCTTGGCTTCTCTCCGCTTGGCATTTACCGTCAGCCCGTATTGCACATCCGCGATATCTCCAATCCGTTTAGATTGAGATGTCACTCCTGAGGAAAAAATCTCGTGAGTACGGGCTAGTAGCAGCGACGCAATCGAGCTGATAAGTTGCTGATAGCTCTCCGAGCAGCCTTGATGGGCGTGGGCTAGTAGAACAATGTTTTGTTGCTCGTCTGGCGACGGTAATGAAAACTCGAAATCCGCCAAGCTCGTCCAGTTGGTGCGCGGGCTCAAGCTGCCCGCCGAGGTGCCGACCGCATGGTCGAAGAATGCATCGGTTTGGCAAATGAAAGGCAGTAGCTCAGGCAGCAGCACATTCGCATCCTGGCTTTCCAGCACGTAGATGTCGCCCGAGCAGACACCAGCGAAATCGGCCACCGCCACCTTGCGCTGGTAGGCGCGGCGCTTGCCGAACAGCACTTGCCCGGGCTTGAACAGGGTGGTGAAGGTCACGCCGTCGGCGACATTGCCCCAACGGCGAATCCTCAGATCGCCCGGGGCCAGGTGTTCCAAGCCAACATAGCGTTCAATGCCATCGGTCAGCGGATCTTGGCTGCGGTCTTTTGAGAGCCGCACAACATCGCCAAACTTAACCCGACGCCAATCTGCCTTAGGCATGCTATTTAGCCGCAGTAAATTTGAAGCTCACTCGCAAATCATTCATCCATGAAGGATCGATCAAACCTTCATGTTGAAGTCGGCCAACAACAATACCGGGATGGATATCGATTGCGTGTGCGAAATCACAAACAGCGGCTTTGGTTCTTAATCCCGTTAATTGATTTGCAAAGCGAGCTGGTATTAAAAGGTTTCCGGCCCAGTCATTGGCTTCGCGTTCTTGAACAGACTCAACGCCTGCTTTGGCGGGATCGTCCAGATAGACAGATTCCTTTTCTTTGCCATGAAGTAATACATGAGCAACTTCATGGAATAGGGTAAACCAAAATTTGTCGTTGGTTTTTCCGTACAGCGAGAGTTGGATGAGTGGGCGATGCGGGTTAAGCCAACGCGCCACACCACTGACATGAGTCTTGGGAATCGCAGGAACCAGCACGAAGGCAACACCAGCCGAGCTGAATAAAGCCCGAAGACGTGGCTCAAATTGCTCTGGCGGCAGCGTAGTGAGCTTACGAATTTCAACCAAATCCGACACAAACTTGCTGCGATTGAATTTGACCCCGTCCAGCTTTTCGGCAACCTGTTCGCCCATTCGAAGCCAAGCCGAAATTGCGCCTACGTCACTTTGCTCCTCGCGGCTGCGACGGAATGCGGCCTGCATTTGTCCGTACCGACCCTGCCATTCATCTGGAGACGCGATACCGAAAAACCGTAGGCAGGACTCCACTAGTGCTGGCTTGGATTTGGCGTCTATCCGGCGCTTTTCTATTGCACCGGCACTCATCATTTCCTTGATTGGCAGGGTGTTCAACCAATCGGTCCAACCAGCGAACTTTTCCGCCGCAGCAAGGCGAGCGCACCGTTCGCGATACTTTGCCTCACGTGCGAGCCAAAAACCAACCGTACTGCCCACGACACGTTCCAAACGAATGGCTGCATCTTCTGTCAGTGGCACCTTGCCTTTGATAAGCTGGTTTACATGTTTTGGGGTGTAACCCAGTCGTTGCGCTAACTCATCCTGAGTCCAATCACGCTCTTCCAGGATGTCCAGAAGCGTATCACCTGGAGGGGAAACCCAGTCGGGTGTAAATGGGGCTGCCAAATCAGTCATGGTAGTCTCCAATAAATTCAATACAAATAATTGTGACTTGAGACCAGTCAATGGACTGATCATCGCGCACAGGCAGGGGATCTTGGTCTGGTGCAAACACGATCCGCCAACCACCTGCCAAATCGAGAGCGAACTGTCCCACACGATCCCCTTTGAGCGGATGAGGATTGCCAGCCGTTAAATCAGTTACCCGGCTTGCTGCATCCAAGTCATCCAGCCGCGTTCTTAACTTGCGTGCGCATACGGCCCCAAGCTTCTTGTCAGCGACAGCACGCTTTTCGCACAGCTCTCGGATCTTTTTATCCTTGAAATTTAGTTTCAAGTCGACCTTTCATAGTCTATATGTCTTTACCTAATAGGTAAAGAATAATATATCAATCGATCATTGATGCTTCGGATGAATCGGTTGTGGCTAGATCGGCTAATCTTTCCACCAAACAATCCATCTGTAGCCAAAACGCCCTGCCATCGGTTTGCCATTGTTCCCAAGAGGAGCGCAGCGATACTGCATCGCCATTGCTGTCGGTTATTGGCGCGACGGCAACGCGCTTCACGTAAATTGGGATCGACAGGTTGCCCGCGTTGGCATCGATTTCGGCCAATGTAGCAATCTTGGCGAAACCGGGCACATCCGCAAATGTCTTGTAAGCGGTCAGAATGCGCTGCTGGTGTTCCGCTTTAAGGAGACTCTGCGCCCGTTCCCGCGTCACCTCGCTCAAGGCGTCGATAAACAGGACCTTGCCCTTGCGCGCTGCTGGTTTGCGCCGGTTGCAGACGACAACGCAGGATTCCATTGGCGAGTTGTAGAACAGGTTTGGCCCGAGGCCGATCACCGCTTCAACCCAATCTAGTTCGACCATCTTGGCGCGCATGGACTGCTCTTCGTTGCGGAACAGCACGCCGTGCGGCCAGAGAATAGCGCAGCGGCCCTTGTCGCTGAGGCTGGCCAGGATATGCTGCTGAAAGGCGTAGTCGGCCCGGCCTTGCGGCGGGGTGCCGAGGAAGTTGCGGCCCCATTTATCCTGGGACCACGCCTCGCGATCCCACTGCTTGATGGAGTACGGCGGATTGGCCAGGATCACGTCGAACTTGCGTAGCCGGTCGCCCTCGATGTGCTGCGGGGCAGCCAAGGTATCGCCCCGGATAATCTGGAAGTCCTCGACGCCATGCAGGAAGAGGTTCATCCGGGCGATGCCGGAGGTGATCAGGTTGCGTTCCTGCCCGTAGAGCTTGAGCGTGCGGTATTCGCCGCCGCTGCGCTTGACCTCGGCCAGCGCCGAAATGAGCATGCCGCCGGTGCCGCAGGTGGGGTCGTAGATCGACTCGCCGGCCTGGGGCGCGAGCAGTTGCGTCATCAGGTGCACGACCGTGCGGTTGGTGTAGAACTCGGCGGCGGTATGGCCGGAGTCGTCGGCGAACTTCTTGATCAAAAACTCGTAAGCGTTTCCGAGTTCATCCTCGGGCACGTTGGCGACAGAGAGCGTCTGGGTCGAGAAATGCTCGATCAGGTTCTTGAGGGTTTCGTCGGGCAGGCGCTCGCGGTTGGTCCACGGCGCATCTCCGAAGATGCCCGCCAGCAGATCAGGGTTGGCGGCTTCCAGTTGGCGTAGCGCAGTCTGGATCGCCATGCCGACATTTTTGGGAGTCTGGCGTACTTCGGACCAACGTGCGCCTTCGGGTATTTGGAAGCGGTGGTTCTCGGCGAATTCGGCATAGGACAGGTCGCCATCGGAATCGGCCAGTGCGGCTTGGTATTCCTCTTCCCACACATCGGAGACACGCTTAAAGAACAACAGCGGGAAAATGAACTGCTTGTAGTCACCGGCGTCGATCAGGCCGCGCAGCAGCACGGCGGCGCCCCAAAGATAGCTTTCCAGTTCTTGTTGGGTTATTCGGCTCACTTAGGTAGCCTTCCTTGGGGTTCTTCTGACAATGCGCTTGTAGAGAGATGTCTTGTGTTTGTTAGCAAGGGACTCCAACAGAGTCGATGCAGATAGCCAGTCTTCAACTCTTGGCGTCGCAAAGTCTACCGATACCGAAACTTGGGCCCCATGAACGATCTGCCCTCGCAAACGAACTGCGCCATCTTGCTTGTTTGCCAGCCTAGACCAATGAGGAATCGCTTGAGGTAGTGATTGCTTCAACCAGACAGCCACTTCCTGTTTCCATGCGTCTGCATAGTTGTCGTAGCCACCATGGAATCTTGCGAAGACAACTTCGCGAATGTGTTTAGTTGGGCTTGACCCTAAAGCCAAGATCGCGCGGCGGATGGACCATTCAAAGTCGATTGCGGCAAGAATTACGGCAATCGTGGCGCTTTCCTCTGTCAAAAGCGCGCGAATGCGGCGGTGGCGCTCTGCCTGGCTGTCAGATACGAAGAACATGGCTACACCCATCCACCTTCAGTTATGACCTGCGCAAGCCGATCCTCGGCTTCCCGGCAACGGGTCAGTGCATCCTTGAAGGCGGCAATGGCTTCCGGCAGGGGCGGGATATCTTCCTGCAAGGGCGGCAAGACGTAGCGGGAAATATTGAGCGTCCAGTCCTCAGCCTTGATTTCGTCAAGACTGACAACGCGCACTGCATCCTGCACATCTACGAACTTGTCGAACCAGCGCTGGATTTCGAGGGCGTGCTCCGGCTCCAGGTAATTCTGTGCCCGGCCGCGCCGGAACAAACGCGATGCATCGGCGATCATTACCTTCTTGCGCCGTTGGGCGGGTTTCTTTTTTCGTAGTACCAGAATGCAGGCGGCGAGGCCGGTACCGTAGAACAGATTCGGTGCCAGACCGATGACGGCCTCGACCAAATCCATCTCCAGCAATTTCTGGCGAATGCCGCCTTCAGCCCCTTTACGGAACAGCGCGCCTTGCGGCAGCACCACGGCCATACGGCCTTTGACCTCAGCCATCGACTTGACCATGTGCTGCACCCAGGCGAAATCGCCCGAGCTGGAGGGCGGCAGGCCAGCGAAGTTGCGGCCGAAGGGGTCATTGATCCACTGCTCCTCGCCCCATTTTTCCAGCGAGAACGGCGGATTGGCGATGACGCAGTCGAAATTGGCGAGGCGGTCGCCGTCGAAGAAGGCCGGGTTGCGCAGGGTGTCACCGCGCACGATCTGGAAATCCTCGATGCCGTGCAGAAACAGGTTCATGCGCGCGATGGACGAGGTGGTGAGATTTTTCTCCTGGCCGAAGAGCTTGCCCCACAGGCGCTTCACGTCACCGTGTTGTTCCTTCACATGCTGTACAGCGGCGAGCAACATACCGCCGGTGCCGCAGGCCGGGTCGTAGATGGTCTCGCCTTCACGTGGATCGAGCATCTCGATCATCAAGCGCACCACGCTGCGTGGGGTATAGAACTCGCCGGCCTTCTTGTTGGTGGCGTCGGCGAACTTCTTGATCAGGTATTCGTAAGCATCGCCGATCAGGTCTGACTTGACGTTCTGATTGCCAAAGGACAGCCGGGAGAAGTGCTCGATCAGGTCTTTGAGCAGGGCATCGGACAGGCGATCCTTGTTGGTCCATTGGGCATCGCCGAAAACACCATAGAGCGTTTCAGGGTTGGCCTTTTCGATCTCGCGCATGGCGCGCTGCAGCGCATTGCCAACATTGGTGGCGACAGCGCGCACGTCATTCCAATGGCAACCATCGGGAATCTGGAAACGGTGGGATTCAGGGAACAGGGCCAGTTCGGCATCGCCCGTGTCGGCAACGATCTCTTCGTATTCTTCGTCCCAGACATCGCAGATGCGTTTGAAGAACAGCAGCGGGAAGATGTAAGTCTTGAAGTCAGCCGCATCTACCGGGCCGCGCAGGATGTTGGCGGATTCCCACAGGTGGGATTCGATCTGATTGAGGGTGACGGTTTGAGCGGACAAAATTGGCCTGACTATTGTTATTTATTTTGCGAATGGCATTATCTCACCGACGGGGGGGAAAAACCGCCATCGAAGATCTGACTCGTCGAGTGGTGTCGGGTGCTGTCCTACGGTGCGAGCTACCGGCCAAGTAGCGGCCATTGCTGCTGTTAGTCGGCCCGTCACGGAAGGGAAGCATCCCGACTTATTCCTGACCGAATC
>CAMDMZ010000094.1 GCA_945902805.1 Propionivibrio dicarboxylicus
ACCATCACGGCGCGCCTGACCTTGGCGTAGAGGTCCATTTCTCGGTACATCCTTTCTGCCTTTCTCCGATCCTTTCCAGATTCAGAGATTAGGCTTCAGGACTGGCTCCTCACTCCGCTACGTGGCTCCCTTTTACTCCGCCATTCACACACATCCTCCGCAGGCGACCAACCATTTCAGTAGCGTTCTCCCCGTTAAGGTCGTACGTCACATCCAGGGCCAGGCGAACCTTGATGGTTTCAGTCAGATTGGTGTTTTCACTCATTTGAAGCTCCTTGTGATGAAAAATACGCGGAGCCATACCCTTGACGGGTATTGGCGTACCCGCAGGGTTTTGAGATTTAGATGGCCTTTGGCCAGTTGTGCCCTCTAGCTGTATAGCGTACGGGCTGTCATTGCGACAAATGTCGCTTGTACAGTATGAGTTGTCGCTGCACGATGCAGTAAGAACTGCATGCCATTAGCTTCATGGATGGAAATGCATTACACGCGGCAGTAATGGGCGGCGCAGACAAAACCCACAACTTTTTCCGGAGAGTAAAAGTGATAGGGGTCAGTCAAAACACCTAAACCCACAACTTATTCCGGATGCCCATAAAACCTTACACTTACACACGCGGCGTAATTTAGCTGACATTCCCATCCCCCCGCCGCCCGTCGATTGGCGCGCACAATCGAAGGAGGTCGTCGGTACGAAACCAGGAACGTCCATCTGACGCCTGGGCAAACAGATCCTGCTCGGGCACGTCCGTCCACGACGCCAACACCGAGCGCAGGCGACCCTTGGCATCGTAGTACATCACCCGATCCTCGCCCCAGTTCTGCCGCCGCGTCGTCAGGACAAAGCGCTCTCCGCGCTTTGGATGAACGGGGTCGGTGATCTCGAACGTTGCGACTACGGATGCACTACTGTCCGCACCACAGACAGTTGCTGACTTGCAAGAATGAAAGACCAGAGGGCCTTGTAGGCACCTCCGGCGTGGAAAAGTCTGTTGTGGCTAGGCGGCCTTCCTGTGTTCAGACGTACTGTCAAGATCGGGCTTGCCATTCCGAGCCTCGGCGATAATGTCTGCGACTTGCTCATCATCCATCCCGCGCTGCCTAAGCACATCAGCCAAGCGTTCCCATTGCGAGCCGTGCAACTCAACCAAGCTCGCACGCAGCCCTTTGCTAATGAAAAACCGGATGAGCGGCTGATAACCACTCATGCCAAGCATAGGTGCGATCCTCTTCAGATCCCCGATGATATCTTCGGGAAGCCTCATTGAGATTGTCGTCATAGGGCGATCTGGATTCTTGCGAGCTTCAATATAGGCGGGCTTCATAACGGTTCCTTTCCTCGGATGTGGCAATACGCGCCGAAATGAACAGAATGTCGATGTCGGTACGCTCGACTTGGACAACAAAGAGCGTTACATACTTTTCCGTCTTGCCAATGATGGCCTGGCGTCCATCCAAATGTCCCTCGCCAGCAGACACATAAATTGCATCCGGGTCAAGAAATGCCTCGACTGCATCTTCCAGCGAAATGCCATCATGATTACGCTCGTTAACGCAAAGCTTCTTGTCGTGCCAAGAAAATTGCATACCGAGCTTTTCAATGTAAACGTCCATGGTTAATTCTAGCGTCTGTATATACGTTGTCAATATCAATCGGATGTTCTGGCAAGACATGAAGAAACCGGAGGGCTAGCGTTAGCTAGACACCCCCGGTCCGGTAAATAATCCACGACAGCCAAAAACTGCTCTAACGTACTGGGGCGGAATATCATCCTCCTGCCCGGTGTCAATTACTTTGACCGGCGTGCGTCAATTATCCTGGCCGGTGGAAGCGAGGCATGTTGGGTTTAGCCTTTTGCCTTTGACGTTGGTTTTTTGCTCTGCTCAGGCGGGGCACGCCCCGTCTGAGCAGAGCGGCGGCGGAAACTTTCCACATTCATCTCGAAGATCGTCGAGTGGTGCACCAAACGATCGACCGCGGCCAAGGTCATCGCCGGTTCGGCGAACACAAGTGCACCGCTTAAACTCGGATCAATTCTGTCTTGACTCTGGGGGACACTTTAGTCATCTGTGTCGTGCTGGACAACCTCAAACCTCCGAATTTTGGAAAAACCCCGCCGGACGCTGCTGCCTGCTCCGTCTCGACGACGTAGCCGACGTCGACGTTATTGACAGGGACGCGCTCAAAGCGGAGGACCGCAACCTGTAAGGGTGGCTCCGGGAAAACGCGCTGAGGCCGCGGCAACCCCGGTCCGCCTACGCGGGGAATTTCCTCGCGGTATGGACCACGTTCAACACGATGATCGCGTCGGGCGTCAGTT
Source organism: Propionivibrio dicarboxylicus (assembly GCA_945902805.1). Taxonomy (GTDB): domain Bacteria; phylum Pseudomonadota; class Gammaproteobacteria; order Burkholderiales; family Rhodocyclaceae; genus CAMDMZ01. Next base: position 2,322 of record CAMDMZ010000094.1, read on the forward strand.
TCACGAAAACGATGTACGGCAACCGGTTCACGACGAGTTCGCGTGCCCCTGGAATCCGGTCGCTTCTTCGGATGCGTTCGGGGAACGGGGGGAGCCCCTCAACCTGCTCGGCGATGCGGCGCTAGACCAATTCGGCCGTGCGCGGGTTCGCTTCCGCGTAGTAGTAAGCAACAATTTCGGCGATGTCGTCCAGCGCCTCGTCGGTCCAGAGGATCCGCATCCGTTACTGGGCCTTACGCGCCAATTTCGCCTCGACACGCGCCCTCAGTGAGGCGACGGCATCAGCGTGCGAGAACAGCGAGGTCGCGTCGGCGTCGACGCGGGCCAGGGTTGATCCGACCTTGGACGCGAGCCACTCCTCGTATCCCGGCTCCGTCTCCATGAGCATCTCGGGGATGAGTGTGTCGGCCGCGTCCTCGATCGAGATCATGATCGCGACGGGGCGGTCGTTCCTCGTGACGACGACGGGCTCGCGCCTGGCGGAGTCGAGGAATTCGCCAAAATGGTTCTTGGCATCGCGCGCGGTCATGGTTTTCAAGGTCATACCCTCCGGGTACGTGGTTATTATGGGTATTGTAGCTACTGTGGGCTCGATAGCAAAGATCCGCCAATTACGACTGTTGCCGGCGAAGTAAGCCGGCACAAATATGGTGTCAGTAAATGGCGGTGGAAATTGGCGTCGGCTTAAACGAAACAGGGGCCAGACAGGCCCCTGAGGTATAGACGCACCGAATTCAGATCAGAACGGCGGATCGGTGACCTCAACGTGGTGATACGTCACCCAAGCAGGTGATTGTCGATCTGGGCTACCGTGGCGTGGACAAGGAGAACCCAGGCGTCGAGATCATCCACCGCAGCAAGTACAAATCACTCACTCGCCAACCGCGCGGCTGGCTCAAACGCCGCCAGGCGGTAGAACCCGCGATTGGACATCTGAAGTCGGACAACCGAATGAATCGCTGCTGGCTGCAAGGGCAATTGGGCGATGCGTTGCACGCGGTACTCTGTGCCGCTGGCTATAACCTGCGCTGGTTGTTGCGGGCGATGGTACGTCTGGGGCTGAAGGCCCTTTTATTGCGCCCCGTATTTCTGGTGCTGCTGGCAATAATTCTGCGCGCAAGTCTCATCCGATACCCAATCAGACCAATGGTGAGCCGCCACAATTATCTGTCAGTCGCGTGAAATGAATTTTGCAGGGCCGACTATGTACCAGGGCGGTATACCATCCTCCCCAAGAACGACCCCAAATTGGGTGCCATTGATCGCTTTGCACGATCTATCCTCCAGTATCCGCCTGCCAGTTTCCGAGTATCCGACGGAAATCGTGTTGGCAAGAACCCGAAGACCGGCGCCCCGATAAAAATTCAAGCGACGACCGTGCCGAAGTTCACCCCCGGTGTCGTTTTCAGGGACAAGGTTGCCAAGGAGGGCAAGAGCGCGAGGTAGCATCCCGCGTTGCAGAATGGCTGCGACGGGCAGATTAAATAATAAACGATCGTTTATTTTCTCTTGCACTGATCCTTCAGGCAAGGCAAAATTCAACGGTCGTTTATCTTTTGGAGGGCGTCATGACCCGTGAAGTCAGTATTTCCTCGATCCGGGAACTGGGAGATACCCTCCGCCGGGTTCGGAAAGAATCGGGGCTGACGCAACGGGATGCCGCAGCCCTGTGCAACGTCAGTCTACCGTTTCTCAATGGGCTTGAGCAGGGTAAAGCGACGGCACAGATCGGGAAGGTGTTAAGCGTTTGCCAGCGTTTCGGCATCGATGTTCGCTTGCGATTGCCGATGGCGCCCGATAGCGAGGGCGTGGCATGAGCCAATTGCGCGTGCTGTCGGATGGCGTATGGATCGGTACCCTCGATGTCACCGAAGGCCGGTGGTCGTTTGCCTATTCTCCCGAATGGACGCACCATCCTCTCGCCCCCGGATTCCCATTAACGGTTCGTGACTACCAGGATGCAGGCGAGCATCGGCCCGTGGAGTGGTTCTTCGAGAACCTGTTGCCCGAGGGCCGGTTGCGGGAACTCATTGCCGTTCGTGATCGGATCGATCCCCGTGACAGTTGGGCGTTCCTCGTGCGGCACGGCCAGGACACGGCCGGCGCTTTGTCTCTCGTACCAGTCAATCCCGACGGCGAGGTTCCCGGCGAAGTGCTGGTGCCACTCTCACAGGAAGACCTGCAGGCGAAGATCGAGGAATCGCGCAAGCGCAATTTGCCCTTGATGGCGTCTTGGGACGACATCCGCATGTCACTGGCCGGTGCCCAAGAGAAGCTTGGCTTGCGAATCGATCCCGATGGCGTGATGTTCCTGCCAGAGGGCGCGGCGGCATCCACGCACATCGTGAAGCCCGAGAATGCCAGTGCGGATTTCCCCTTTTGTCCGGCCAACGAATTCTTCTGCATGCGTCTGGCGGACGAACTCAAGGTGCCCGTACCGCAGGTGTCCCTACGGCACCTGCCCGAACCCCTTTACATCATCGAGCGCTTCGATCGCCATCGACCGAACCCCAAAAAAGGGGAGGGTGCTTCTCCCATCAAGCGGCTGCACCAGATCGATCTGTGTCAAGTGCTCGGGGTATCGCCGTCACGGAAATACGAAAGCGAAGGCGGGCTGGGTCTCCATCACCTGTTTGAGGTGCTGCTGGGGCCCTTCATCGACCGGCCTGCCGTTGCCGTCAATGCCGTCATTCAGTGGGTGGCTTTCAATTACCTGATCGGCAACCTCGACGCGCATGCGAAGAACATCGCCTTCCTGCTGCGTGGGCAGAAAGCCGCGGTGGCCCCCTTCTATGACATGCTGTGTGTCGAAGCCTATTTGCCGCGCGCCACCATGTCGATGAGTATTGCCGGCGAGAACAAACCCGGATGGGTCGAAGGCATTCATTGGGATGCGCTGGCTTATGAGGCAAGAATCGCACCGCGTTTGGTACGTGGCGTCCTATCGCGCATGAATAACGCTTTGCCTGATGCGATTTCCAAGGTCATCGGTGATGAGCGATTGCAACCTGTCGAGCGTGATTTCATCCGGACGAAGATCCTTCCGGTGATTACCGAACGCCAGGAGTTTCTGGTCGATGCATTGGCATCCCTCCGTGTGCCGCTTGCCGATCTGATTAATTCGCGTGAGCTTTCCGCTGATGTTGTTGTGCGACTGAAATCACTACCAACGACCACCTGACGTCGTCGGCTTCGCCTAAAGGTTCGCTACGCGAGCCAGATCGCTTGGACGGGGCTTTTCGGTGTAAAAAGGGTAACGTCAGTTCGGAATAGGGCAACCGTCTGTCAAGGCGTTTGCGGCCAGTCAAGGCGGCCGGCGGTTGTGAGGCTTGACGCCGTATGCGATCAAACCGGCGAATAGATTGTCGATAGTGTGAACTTCAGAAGTGAGCGGTGGTGCTCGCCGGCATGTCTGATTGCTGGCAATCATCGATCGTGAGTGCAAACCATTATTGACACACAGGTATCGGCTGTCGATAATGGTTTTACCATGCCCAGCAAAGCACCCCTTGCCTACGCATCTGAAGCGAAGCGGCTTGCCGACTTTGGCGAGCGATTGCGCCTTGCCCGTCTACGTCGCCGCTTGACGGCGATCGTTGTCGCCGAGCGTGCCAACATCTCCCGGCCGACGCTGGCCAAAGCCGAACGGGGCGATCCCTCGGTCACTCTCGGAACCTATTTGCGTATCCTCGCCATCTACGGACTGGAAAACGATCTTTCGATCGTGGCGGGCGATGATGTCTTGGGACGCCGCCTTCAAGACTTGGCGTTGCCCGCCCCGCGAAAGTCAAGGGCGTGAGCGCGTCACTGGACGTCTGGCTGGATTGCGACCTGTGTCCAATGCAGCGATTAGGCACGCTGGCCCATGACCGTGGCCAAGTCCGCTTCCATTACGACAAAACCTGGCTAACGCAACTGGACATCGCCTTCGCGATCGATCCGCAACTTACGCTTGATGCTGGACCATTCTTCCCCAAACCCGAGGAAGGAAACTTTGGTGTCTTTCTTGATTCATCCCCGGATCGTTGGGGACAAACGCTGATGCGGCGCAGGGAAGCGCTGCAGGCCAAAGATGAGGAGCGAGTTGGCCGAACCCTCTATTCATGGGATTTCCTGCTGGGTGTGCAGGACATTACGCGGCAGGGCGCATTGCGCTTTCGCTTTGCGGACAGCGAAACCTTCCTTGCCAACGACGTACTGGCAGTCCCACCGGTAACGAGCCTGGCTGAACTGGCGGTCATCGCGAAAGAATTGACGCGCAAGCATATCGACAACCTGGATCACCTCCGACGCTGGCTTGCTGTGCTCGTGGCTCCCGGCGCGTCATTGGGCGGAGCACGACCCAAAGCTAACTATGGCGACACGACCGGAGCCTTGTGGATTGCCAAGTTTCCTTCCGCCGATGATGACCGCGATATTGGCGCTTGGGAAGGCGTCGCATGGCAGCTGGCAAAGCAGGCAGGCATCGATATGCCGCCCGCGAAGAACGAACGCCTCGGGCGGACCGGGCACCACACCTTCTGCGTGCAACGCTTTGATCGCACCACTGCAATAGGGGAAGCGCCGGGTAGGCGACGCTTTTACGCTTCCGCCATGACCATGTTGGGAAAGAATGTCAGCGAGGGAACCAGTTATCTCGAACTGGCGGAGTTTCTCGCCAGGCGCGGCGACCCCGATCACATTCGGGCGGATCTGGAGCAGCTATTTCGCCGGGTAGCATTCAACGTCGCGATCGGTAACCGAGACGACCACCTTCGAAATCATGGATTCATCCTGGCCAAACGTGGCTGGCGCTTGTCACCGGCGTTCGATGTCAACCCGAGCATCGACAAGGCAACTCATGTACTGAATATTGACGATGGCGATAACCGCCCCTCACTGGAGACTGTATTGGCAACCGCCGCCTTCTATCGCCTGACGCCCAAACGAGCTAAGGAACTCATTGACGATGTGGTCACTGTGGTGGGGGATTGGAAAGCTGTCGCTCGGCGTGCAACGATTGCTGCCGCCGATATCGAACTTACGGCAAGCGCCTTTGCTGCTCTGGACGCTATGTGATTTCCTGGCTAACGAGCGGAAAATGCTCGGGATGGCGAATCGAATCAACAGGTATCGGAGTACCTCTCGTATCTTGCGCATGGATAGTTTGTCCTGGGGCATGCCCGCTCGCTTTCAAAAAAAATGCGGCGAGGCTACCTTCAACTATCCATACAGCACACCCACCATCGGTCACGATAGCCGCGAAATCGCGGTCACGCTTCCGTGAAACGTCGGTCACGCTTTGGCGAAATCACCGGTCACGATGACGCGAAATACGCACGCAATGACACAAACTGAATTCGCACAGAGGTTGGGCGTATCGCGTCTGTCGGTATCTGACCTGCTCCATGAAAAGCGGGCCATGACGCCGGAAATGGCGGCTCGCGTTGGCAAACTGCTCAACACCACCCCCGAAAGCTGGTTGCGTATGCAAGTGGCGGTCAAACCGTAGACGGTGCCGTCCCGACAACGCCGCCTTTTCCCGCACATGATCCTGGCACCCACCGCCTATACTGCGGCCGATGATTGAAGCCCTGCGATGGTACCTCGAGTCACATGGCGATTAACTTTTCGAACAGTTAGTTCGTGAAGACATTGAATGGGGCCTGCGTGGTCCAGACTGAAGCGCAAGCCTGTTGCCTGCAATGAGGATAAAAACCATGAACACTGCCGACCTAATGACCGAAGCTACCTCACTGCCACTGGAAGAGCGCGCCAAACTGGTTGATTCCCTCTTGCAGACGCTCAATCCAACCGATACCACGGTGACCGATGCATGGCTCGCGCTAGCGCAAAGTCGGCTCGACGACATCGATAGTGGGCGCGTCGCCACGATTCCCGGCGAAGCGGTTTTTTCACAGGTAGTTCAGCGCCTCGCGCGGTGAGTTTTCGCTTTCACCCGGAAGCGGAGACCGAGTTTTTCGCCGCCATCGACTGGTACGAAGATCGCTCCCCGTGGCCTGGGTGCTGATTTCGCAACCGAGATTCACGCTGCCATCCAGCGGGCCGCCACCATGCCGACTGCCTGGCCTCGCATTGAAGGCGACATTCGTCGGGTATTGGTTCGCCGTTTTCCGTATGGCGTGCTCTATGCGCCCCTTGACATTCTCACCGGACTGAAGTCCGATGATTCCCAATTCCTGAAGCGAACGGCTTAGGCGGCGCATAAAACCGCGCCTTCTTCAGTTTGAGTAGATTGACGCTTCGCAGGCCGGTCTATCACCGTATCCTCCACGTCCGCATGACTGGCACATTTCCCAGACAGAACTGCGTGACCCGCAGCCAAGATATTTAGAGCGGCGTTTAGGTCGGCATCCGACGCGAACCCGCAAATAAGACACTTGAAACTTTTTCGATCCCGGTTGTCCGGGTGCGTATAACCGCAGTGCGAGCACTTTTGGCTGGTGTAGTGCGGCGGAACCCAAACGATCTGACCACCACGCCAAGTCATCTTATAGGCCAACAAGGTGGCAAACTGCCCCCACCCTTGATCCAGAATCGACTTGTTCAGCCCTGACTTCTGACTCACTTGGCGACCAGGCACGTCTTCCGTGCCTT
>CAMDMZ010000095.1 GCA_945902805.1 Propionivibrio dicarboxylicus
CCTGCAGGTTGTCGTTCTCGGTGCCGCCGGTTATGACATCGTTGCCTGGACCACCCAAGATGACATCGGCTCCTGCTCCGCCGTCAAGTACGTCATCCGCGCCGTATCCATTGATCTGGTCGTTCCCGCCATTCCCGGACAGGGTGTCGCCATCGACAGTCCCCTCAATCGTGTCATTTCCACTCGTTCCGACGAATTCCCCGAGGATGCCGCTGAACCCTGCCGAGGCGAGCGGCAATGGGTCGTTCTCGACAGGTCCCGAGGCAACTTCAAGGTCCAGGTCGCCGATAAGCAGTGAGCTATCCGTCAGGTCATCGCTGGCAGCCACATCCGTACCCGCCAGTGCAGCCAGTTGCTCAATAAACGCCGACCCGCCAGCGCCAACATTGCAGCCATAAAGCAGGATGTCACCCGTCTCGGTCAGCGACTGCCCGATGGCCGCGAGTTGGCTCGCATACTGGTTTAGGTTGTCGCTGTTCAGTACCGTGTTGCCAAGATAAAGCGTCCCCGGACTGCCGTGCGAGATCACATGGATCGCCGCCAGCCCCATCCTCCCCGTCAGAATCTCCGCCATCTGCCGCACACCATCCTGCGCTGCATCCAGCACGTACCACTCCGCAACGTCCGGCAGACCCGCCACCAATGTGTGGTAGTCCGCTACCTTAGAATCAATAAAGACAATGCTGGATGTCATGGTCAATCCTCTTGCAATTGGTTTGATGCGTCAGAGTTTGGAAATCTTTGGCTGATCACTTCGTCGCTGGCCGTCGCCGCGGCGTATCGGCTTTCTCGGCGCCGGGCACAGGGACGGTTGCCGGTGCCTGCACCTTCAGCACCACATCAGCTACCAGCTGCTTCAGCATGGCCTCAAGCATCCCCATCGAGGCCACCAGAGCGTCCAGCGGCAGCGCCAGCGTGTGACAAGCGACCAGTTCAGCCTTGGCATCTGTCGGCGTTGGCAAACTGGCAACGCCGACTTCGATACGTATCAGCGATCCGGTCACGGCAATATTGCGGATGCGGTCAGCGAAAAGCAGTGACGGGGTCATTGCGGAGAGTCCTGTCGTGGTGCGGAATATGGGGCCGTTCGCACGACACGGTATATATCTAAAGATATATATCCGACTGATTTTGTGTGAATTGTATTCATAGGGCATTCTAAACGTGAGACGTGGCGGGGGCAACAGCCCTGTGTCACCGCGCATCACCCGCCACCTCGTTCCCCACCGGTCTCAAGCGCCGCCCCGAAAGCGCCGATTTTCCGAAGATTCAAGTAACGGTGATGGGGGTGAGCAGATCATCGATCACGCAGCGGTTCCAACAACACATACACTTCGGCCGCCAAGCCTAGCTTGAGCCAGTTTGAGCCCGGCAAAAACCAGGAGGCTGATCACGATGGCAAGAAGGCCCAGTTGTAGTCCGACCAACGCGAGGCGCTCCATCTATACGCGGCCGCTCGGGGCCGGCAATGGGACGGAGTTGTAACATCGGGTAGGCGGGTACGCCCAGGGGCGTTGGTGGTAAGAGGGTTTAGCGAGCGTTCCCTGCGGTGATCAGGGCGAGCATCTGAGGCAGGCAAATGCGGGCCAGATCATAGCGGGTGCGGATCGTCTCCCGAGCAGCGGCGCGAACCGGGGCCAGCTCGGTGCGTTCGGCGAGCAAGGCGGCGGCTTGGGTGGCCAGCGCCGGGGCATCAAAGAAATCAGCGAGCCAGCCATTCTCACCGGGGCAAATGACTTCCTCGACCGGGGCGGTGGCCGAGGCCAGGACGGCGCAGCCGGCGCTCATGGCTTCGAGCAGAGACCAGGAAAGGACGAACGGATAGGTCAGATACAGGTGCAGCGACGAGATCTGCAACACGGCGAGGTAGTCGCGATAGGGCACACGGCCGAGAAAGTGCACACGACGGCGATCGACATCCTTTCCCCAGGCGCGCAGGTAGTGTTCGCGATAAGTGGTTGGCCCGGATTCAGAGGAAGGTGCTCGACCGTAACTGACCTCGTCGCCACCGACAATCAGGATGTGCGCGTTGGGTCGTTCTTCCAGCAACAGCGGCAGGGCCCGCATCAGGGTGTGAAATCCGCGGTAAGGTTCGAGGTTGCGCGCGACATAAGTGACGACTTCGTCAGCTGCGGTGAGTTCGAGCACCGCCCCATCAGTACCGACTTTCAGCGTGACACGAGCCCCGGGGTCGGGACGAACCGTATCGGTGTCAATGCCGTCGTGGCATTGGCTGATGCGCGCCTGCCAGTCCGCCGGATAGTGGCTCTTTTGCCAACGGGTGGGGGAAATGCCCCCATCACTCCCTTCAAAGCTTAGCAACTGGGTAGCGTTCTTGACCCGCACCCGGCAACGGTCGTCCAGCGTGGCGGGAAATTCAGGGTCGAAGCCGACGTCGGCACGGTCGGCGTGATAGAAGAATTCCAAGTAACGCAGGTGGCGCGCACTGGGAAAGGCGTCGTGGAGGAAGAGTGCTTCGCCCCAGCCAGGATGTGCGATCACGACATCAGGGCGAAACCCTTCGGCATACAGTTGCCGGGCGACCCGGAACACAGCCTGGCCACGCCGGGTGTGTGCTTCAAGGTCCCGCAGATAGGGATGCGTTTGCTTGCCGGCACCGTGCGGTCTCGGGTAGCCCCGGCGTTCGATGCGTGGATGGGACAAGGGGCGCCGTGCCAGGCGCGCCGCTTCCCCGATCACCACCACCGTGTCGCCGCGTTCGGCAAGCGCGCGGGCGACATGGGAAAACTGACCGGGGAAGTTCTGGTGGACGAAGAGGTAGTTGGCCACGGCGGAGCAACCGATCTACGGAACGCCCCCCCTCAACTCACCACAAAGTCCTCTGCCGTAAGACTGGGGTTTCCGGTCAGCACGGCGAACTACACCGAGGAAACGCCAATGCCACTGCCATCGACATCGTAGTACAGCGCTCCGGTGGTGATGGCCTTCCCCGCACGGAACATCCCGGTCACCAGTGGGGCCGGTTGCCGTCAGGGCCGTGAAGTTGGCGTTCTCCAATTGGAGCGTGTCATCGGCGACGTTGAAGTCGGTGAGGTTGTCGAGGTTGGTTGTGGCATTGGGCAGGGTGTCAAAGCGTAACAGGCCCTGACTCCGGCCCCCAGTGAGTTGGCAATTGCCCGCCCTGCTTGTGAGCACATCGTTACCCATGGTCCCGATCTGGGTGTTGTTGCTGTTGCAACCACTAAGCAGGATCCCGTTCTCCAAGCCATCAATGATCTGCCAGTCTTGATCGCTGTCCGAGCCGACGGTCTGGCCGGTGGTCAGCTCCAACCGTGTCGACGCGCAATAGCGCACGAAGCCCCGCGCGACCATCCCGCTCCCGGCCTGGAGGAAATCCTTGGCTGTCGCTTTCCTGCGGCCGACGGGCGCGCACAGAATCGGGAAAATGGTACCCGACATGAAGTTGATGTCGAGGTTACCGGAGCCGTTGAGCTGATCGAATGCCAGCAGGTATTTGCCATGTGGATACTTGGCGAGAATCGGCGTGATGCCATCGACCGATTTGGAACGCATGCAGGTCAGGCGCCCGGTCCTAGTCGTCGCCTTGATCATCGAGTCACTGACGGTGCGTTCAAGGTATGTCCGCAGGTCAATCGCATCGGCGCCGAACCCGCGGCGAGAAACCTGATGCGTGATGGTCTTGTAGGAGGTGACGATGTCGATCAGAGGGACCGATAAATCGCCGCTGGCACCCTTTGTGCTGCGTTGATCCTCGATGATGAAATGCGTCAGTGTGATGTTTTCTCGGATCATATATCCGTCCCTCCTCGTCCTTTAACAGCTCCGTGCTGTCGATCAGGTCCAGCCCGCTGTTTGCCCGACGGCTTACCGGATAGCGACCACAGGATAGGCATTTCAACCTTGTCGGAGTATTCCCCGCCCGTACGGATAGGTCAAGTCAGGTATTTTGACTCGGCTGTCCGTAGAGCCCACAAAGTTTTGCTGCAATCACCCGCGCAGGGCCGGGAAATTCGCGTGTCGAATGGTCAATCCGGCAATGTTGTCATAGCACTGCCCCGGATGCGCAAGAGTTTCTCGTAGCAGGCAAGAATCATTCGTCACCAGGCGATGCGCTGATCGAAATCGATCTCTGGTGCGTGATGGGCTGATGAACCCCACTGTGGATCGTTGCGCACATGTTCCGCAGCGGTGGCCAACGCGCTTGAGCAATGCGTGGTGAAGGAACGACGGAAATTACTTGAGAAGCAACCATTCAAAAATCCAGAAATCCGTTTTCGTCTAGACTGGATGCAATGATCATATTGTTTTTGTCATTCGTTATGACGGCCTTCTCCCACTACACACTTGTCCGTTAAGTTGAAATGTCGAAATTGGAGATCAAATGGCAGCTTCCGATGTCCAAGTGTTTGACGCCAATGGCTGCTTCCATTTTTCTCTGATGACGGCAATGGGTCGAATGTAATGGAATGGTCGCCCCTTTCTGAAACGGCATCAAGGTGCCAAAGTGGAGGGTCATGACAACCACTTGAACGAAAGGGACGACCGAGATGAAGCTTACGACAATTGGGATTGATGTGGCAAAGAACGTTCTACAGGTGCATGGAGCGGATAGCAAGGGGAAGGCAGTGCTAAAAAAGCAGCTCAAACGTACCCAAGTGTTCCCCTTTTTTTGCGAACCTGGTTCCGTGCCTGATTGGCATGGAGGCTTGCGGTAGCGCCCACTACTGGGCGAGGCAACTGCAAAAGCTGGGGCACACCGTGAAGCTGATGGCACCGCAATACGTGAAGGCGTTCGTTAAGCGGAACAAGAACGACGCGGCGGATGCCGAAGCGATCTGCGAAGCGGTGGTGCGACCAAGTATTCCGGCGGTGCCGATCAAGAATATTGAGCAGCAGGCGATTTTGAGTTTGCATCGAGCCAGGCAGGGTTTCGTCAAAGCAAAGACGGCACAAGCCAACCAGATTCGTGGATTGCTGGCGGAATACGGCATTGCCATTCCGAAAGGAATAACGCACATTGCCAAGCAAGTGCCGGAAGTTTTGGAGGAGAACGCGGATGAGTTGCCGGGGAGTTTCCGTTTGCTGATTGAGCGCTTGGTCGATCACCTCAAAGAGCTTGAACGTCAGGCGGGCGAACTTGAACTTGAGATCAAGGGCTGGCATCGCGGAAATGACAACAGCCGTAAACTGGCGGACATTCCGGGCGTCGGGCCGATGACGGCAAGCGCCATGGTGGCGACGGTGGGCGATGCCAAGAATTTCAAGAACGGTCGACAGATGTCGGCATGGCTGGGGATCGTGCCTAGACAGCATTCCACGGGCGGGAAAGCGACACTGTTGGGGATCAGCAAGCGGGGTGACACATACCTGCGCACATTGGTATGCACCCGGCAATCCCGTCTGTGATACTGGGAAGGAGTTGAGCAAGATAGTGTCCAGCAATGACGATGGTGGACACTATGGAAATCGAGAAGCCGATCCACAAGAAGCGGGTACATAGCGAGGAATTCAAGGACGAACTGGTTCGCGGCTGTAGTGAGCCTGGCATTTCGGTGGCTGGGGTGGCATTAGCGAATGGGGTCAATGCGAACCTGGTACGCAAGTGGATGGCAGCGCGAGGGGTTGCGGCGCCGAGCTTGCGTGGGACGGCGCAACGGAATCAGTCTGCCCTACGCAGACCTGAATTTGTACCAGTGGCGATCGCGACGGCAGAACCGGCGGCGCCGGACATTCGGATCGAAGCGCGCCGCGGCGATGCGGTCGTCAGGGTCGAGTGGCCCATGGCGGTGGCTGGTGAGTGTGCGGCCTGGCTGAGACAGTGGTTGCGATGATCCGGACCGACGCTGTCTGGATGTCGATCGTGCCCATCGACATGCGCGCCGGCACTGACGCTTTGTTGGCGAGGATTTTGCAGGTGTTCGGCGAAGCCCGACCGCATCATGCCTATCTCTTTGCCAATCAGCGGGCAACGCGCATGAAGCTGCTGATCCACGACGGCGTCGGTATCTGGATGGCCAGCCGGCGGCTCGACCGGGGTCGGTTTGCCTGGCCGAAGGAGGGAACGACTGTGTCGCTGACCCGTGCGCAGTTTGATGGATTGGTGCTGGGGTTGCCCTGGCAGCGCCTGGGCGAGGACGGCGTGATCCGCATTCTGTAGTCAAGCGCGATAATCAACGGTCGGTCTGCGCTGATCCGGCTTTACGCATCGCCGGACGCTGACATCATTCCGGACATGGTCGATGTCGCCACACTTCCCGAACTGAATGCCGAACAACTGCGGCAGCTGGTGCAGGAACTGATCGTGCAGGTGGCGAGCAAGGACAGCCTGATCGCCCAGCAGGCGAATGAACTGAACTGGCGCCAGGGCAAGATCGACAAGCTCACCCATGAACTGGCCCTACACAAGCGCTGGCGCTTTGGGGCCAAGACCGAGAGTCTCACGGTCGAGCAGGTCAAGCTGTTCGAGGAAACGGCTAACGCCGACATGGCCGCGATCGAGCAGGAGTTGGCGCAACTCGCACCCCCGGTCAAAGAGACCGAGAAGCGCCAGCCCAAGCGGGGGCCGATTCCGGCGCATTTGCCGCGGACGGAAATCCGCCACGAACCGGAATCGACCCTGTGCCAGTGTGGCTGCGCACTGAAACGCATTGGCGAAGATGTCGCCGAGAAGCTCGACTACACCCCCGGCGTGATCAGCGTCGAGCGCCACATTCGCGGCAAGTGGGTCTGCGGCCGGTGCGAGACCCTGATTCAAGCACCCGTGCCCGCTCAGGTCATCGACAAGGGCCTGCCCACGGCCGGCCTGTTGGCGCAGGTGATGGTCGCGAAGTACGCCGATCATCAGCCGCTGTACCGGCAATCGGGCATCTTTGAACGCAGCGGTCTGGCGATTCCGCCCTCGACCCTGGGACAGTGGGTGGGACAAACCGGTGTTGCGCTCGATCCGCTGGTCGAAGCGCAGAAAGGCATCCTCCTCGCCCGCAAGGTCCTCCATGCCGACGAGACGCCGGTGGCGATGCTGGATCCCGGGGCGGGCAAAACCAGACGGGCGTTTGTGTGGAGCTACTGCACGACTGTCTATGACGCCATCCAGGGCGTGGTCTATGACTTCGCGGAGAGCCGCGCCGGCCAGCATGCCAAGGACTTTCTCGGTAACTGGAAGGGCATCCTCGTCTGCGACGACTACTCGGGGTACAAGCAGCTCCTGACCCAGGGAATCACCGACGCCGGATGCCTGGCGCATTCGCGACGAAAGTTCTTCGACCTGCACGCCAATCATCGCAGCCAGATCGCCGAAGCGGCGCTGCCGTTCTACAGTCACCTGTACCAGATCGAAAGACGGGCGGCGGAACTGACCGCTGATGAGCGACGAGCGTTACGACAATCCGAGAGCCGGCCGATTGCCGATGCACTCCATGCCTGGATGGTGGCGCAGCGCAAACTGGTTCACAAGGGTTCTGCGATCGCCAAGGCCCTCGACTACAGTTTGAACCGCTGGGCGGCGCTGACGCGCTTTCTCGACGATGGCGACATTCCGATCGATAACAATTGGAATGAGAACCGCATTCGGCCGATTGCCTTGGGTAGATCGAATTGGCTCTTCGCCGGGAGTTTGCGTGCAGGGAAACGCGCCGCCGCCATCATGAGCTTGATCCAGTCAGCCAAGCTCAACGGTCACGATCCGTACGCCTACCTCAAGGATGTCTTGACCCGCTTGCCGACCCACCCGGCTAGTCGCATCGACGAATTGCTGCCGCATCGCTGGCAGAACTCAGCTCATCTCTGAGATCCACTCCGGCTCGGCCCACCCCAGGGTCACCCTGTGTTCGCCGGGCGCATACGCACATTGCTCATTCACGGCGCTCGATCGGTGCTTCAGGCGGTCGAGCACAAACCGAGTGCCGACCCATGGATCAAGAATATCTTGGCCAGACGTAACAAGAATGTAGCGGCTGTGGCGCTGGCCAACAAGAATGCTCGTACGATCTGGGCATTACTAGCACATGACCGTGACTATCAGGCGAACTACGCTAGAGCTGCGGCATGAATGCGTGGATCTTCGGCTTAAATCTGGGCTTCCTACGGTGCCGCTGGCCTCTGGTTATAGAGGGACCGCCGGCCATCGGCACCGTCGCCCGTAGCGATTAGCGTAATGCAACAGACTTCGAAAGGAGACCCTCCAACGATTGCACTGGCACTCACGACATGATGGCGAGACTGGTAAGACCGTGGGCGATTCAACCTGCTACTCACACGGCGCTTCGAGCGCGAGAATGTGATTAGGTATCGTCCAGCAAATTCCATCAGGGACCGAGGCATTAGCCTCATTGAGAGTTCGAATGTATGGCAGCAATCTTTACCTTCTAACAGTCATGAATTGAGAGCTAGGCAAACAGGGGCGACCATGTATGTGAGTTCGCCAGGCTGGGGAGCGGCCATTGACCTCCATCAGCGACTGAAGGGCCGTTAACCGGCGCTTTGCTGACCGAGTTTTGCCTCAGGCCCAACGGCAGTTCAGGCCACCAGCTTCGACCCCAGCACCCTCCAAGGCCGATGGACCACCGCCAGTGGCGTCACCCCTGGCGTCACCGCCCTCGTCGTCCCCGACAGCAGCACTACCGCCACCCCGGCCACCACCGCCACCGCCTGGGTCCTCGCCCAGGACGCC
>CAMDMZ010000096.1 GCA_945902805.1 Propionivibrio dicarboxylicus
CAGATCGCCATTCCCATCGACACGGCGAAGATTTCGCCGATGCAGGTGCGCGAATACGCCGACTGGGTGCTGCGTCCGCGTCTGATGGCCATCGCCGGTGTGGCTCAGGTGATCCCCATCGGCGGCGAGGTCCGCCAGTTCCAGGTGCAGCCGAACACGACTCGCATGGCGGAACTGGGCATTTCGCACGAACAGTTGACCGGGGCGCTCAAGGGCTACTCGGCCAACACCTCCGGCGGCTTCCTCGAACTCAACGGGCGCGAATACCTGATTCGCCATCTCGGCCGCACCTCGCGTCTGGATGACCTGAAGAATCTCGCCCTGGCCGCACGCCACGGTCAACCCGTTTTATTGCGCCAAATCGCCGACGTGACCTTCGCACCGGCCATCAAGCGGGGCGATGCCGGTTTCGAGGGCAAACCGGCGGTCATTCTCGGCATCCAGAAGCAACCGACGGCGGACACCATCCATCTGACCCGGAGCATTGAGGCCGCTGTCGAGGATCTGAAGAAATCGCTGCCGGCGGGTATGGAGGCGCCGAAGGTGACCTTCCGCCAGGCGAGTTTTATCGAGTCTTCAATCAGCACGCTGCAAGGCAAGCTGATCGGGGCATCAGTCTTCGTCGCCGTCATCCTGTTTTTCTTCTTGGGCACCTTGCGCCCGACGGTGATCGCCCTAACCGCGATCCCAGTGTCGATTTTCATGACGGCGCTGGTCTTCGACTATTACGGCTTGTCGATCAACACCATGACGCTGGGCGGGCTGGCCATCGCCATCGGTGGCCTGGTCGATGACGCCGTGGTCGGCGTCGAGAACGTGTTGCGGCGCCTGAAGGAAGACCGGGCCAAGCACCACGATCACCGGATGCATCCGATTGAACTGGTGGCCCATGCGACGATGGAAGTGCGTTCGGCCATCCTCTACGCAACGATCATCATCGTGCTAGTTTTCCTGCCGCTCTTCGCGCTGCCTGGCATGGAAGGCCGGTTGTTCGTACCGCTCGGCATTGCTTTCATCGTTTCGACACTGGCTTCGCTGGTGGTGTCGGTGACGGTGACGCCGGTGCTTTCCTTCTACCTGCTGCCCCGCATGAAGTCGCTCGATCATGGCGACACGAAACTGCTGGCCTGGCTGAAGGCGAGCTATGGCCGCAGTTTGCAGACGGTGCTCAACCATCCCAAAGCCGCATTGGCGGCTGGTGCCGTCGCTATTTTGGTGGCAGCAGTCGCGGTGCCCTTCTTCCCCAAGACCTTCCTGCCGCCCTTCAATGAGGGAACGCTGCTGATTGGCATGCGCCTCAACCCCGGCGTCACACTGGCCGAGTCGTCGGCTCTGGCGCAACAGGCCGAGGTACTGGTCAAGGCGGTGCCTGAGGTTGTGCACGTTGGACGACGCAGCGGCCGGGCGGAACTGGATGAGCATGCGGAAGGTGTTCACGTCAGCGAACTGGATGTCGGGTTGAAGCCGGCGTCCGAAATGACGCGCTCAATGGGCGAAATTTCGGCCGACATTCGCGCCCGCCTGATAAACCTGCCGGCGGCGATTGCCATCGGCCAGCCCATCTCGCACCGTATCGACCACATGCTGTCCGGTGTGCGTTCGCAGATCGCCATCAAGATTTTTGGTGACGACCTCGACACGCTACGCGGTCAGGCCGACGCGCTGCGCGGCAGGCTGGCCGGTATTCCCGGCATCGCCGATCTGGAAATCGAGAAGCAGGTGCTGGCGCCGCAGATCAAGGTCAGCGTCAACTATGCGACGGCGGCGCAATACGGCGTGCCGACGCCGCAGATTCTGGCGACGCTGCAAAGTCTGGTCGAAGGTGAAAAAGTAACGCAGGTCGTCGAAGGCGGCCGGCGCTTTGCGCTGGTCGTGCGCTTGCCCGAATCCTCCCGCTCGTTGGAAGGCCTGGGTCAGATCCTGCTGGAGACGCCGGGTGGCCCGATTCCCCTGTCAAAAATCGCCACCATCGAGGATGGCGACGGGCCGAATCAGGTCAGCCGCGATGACGGCAAGCGGCGCATCGTGCTTTCAGCCAACGCGCAAGGGCGGGCGCTGTCCGAGATCGTCGAGGACATCCGCAAAGTCGTCGGCGAAAGCAAACTGCCTGAAGGCTACTTCATCACCCTGGGCGGTCAGTTCCAGGCGCAGGAGGAGGCTTCGCGGCTGGTTGGCCTGCTCTCCATCGTCTCGTTGGTGCTGATGTTTGTGGTGCTGTTCAGTCGCTACAAATCGGTCGTGCTGTCGGCGCTGATTATGGCCAACATTCCGCTGGCGCTGGTTGGCGCAGTGCTCGGCTTGTGGATTTCCGGGCAGCCGCTGTCGGTCGCCGCGCTGGTCGGCTTCATCACGCTGGCGGGCATTTCGGTGCGTAACGGCATTCTCAAGGTCAGCCACTACATCAACCTGATGCGCATGGAAGGCGAAAACTTCGACCACAAAATGATCCTGCGCGGCTCGCTGGAACGTCTCGCGCCTGTCTTGATGACGGCACTGGTAACGGCCTTCGCGCTGGCGCCATTGTTGTTCGAGGCCGAGCGGCCGGGCACGGAAATCCTGCATCCGGTGGCGGTGGTCATTTTCTCGGGGCTGATCAGTTCAACGCTGCTCGACACCTTCCTGACACCCGCCATGTTCTGGCTCTTTGGCCGCAAGGATGTGGAACGCCTGATGGACGACCGCGATGCCGGTGCGCTTTGATGACTACTCAACGAAAGGAACTCTCATGAAACCGATTCATCTTCTCGCCGCTTTTGCCTTCTCGATGTCCGGTCTTGCCTTCGCCGCCGGTGGCCACGAGCACGGCCACGCCCACAAGCCGCTCCACGGTGGCGTGGTCAGCGAGGTCAAGGATATGGATTACGAACTGGTGGCCAAGCCGGATTTGATTCAGTTGTATTTACGCGATCATGGCACGCCGGTGGATGTCTCGAAATCCAACGCCAAACTGACCATTCTCGTTGGCGCCGACAAGCAGGAAGTCGAGTTGAAACCGGCTGGTCAGCCACTGGAGGCCATAGGCAATTTCAAACTGGCCAACAGCAAGATCGTGGCCTTGATATCCGTCCCGGGCAAAGCCCCGGCAACGGTTCGCTTCGTGTTGAAGTAGAAAGGAGGTCGCATGACTGCGATTACAAAAATACTCGCCACATGTTTTCTGGGCGTGACGCTTTCCGGTTGTGCTGGGCATACTCATCAAATGGTATCGGAGAACGACTCGCTATCCGTCACTGGCTCCTTTAGCCACGAAGGCATACAAGCGCCTGTCATGGTTCTGGAACTCGAAGGAGCGCGATATGAGGGGCGGGGATTTGTGATTCAGCATTCTCAAGACCTCGCAAAATTACGTAAATTGTTTGGCCCCGGCAAACATTACGACCGAATTACCAGCGGCATGGACAGCGATCACATAAAGAATTCGGCTTCGCCGGTACTCCGTACCGAAAGTGGGGAAACAATTCGCTGCCTGCTAGCTTGGCGGTCGGGCCAAGGTCCAGCCGGAGTTTGCACAAAGCCTGATGGAAAGGAGATTGATGTTCGTTTCGACTGATTCTGGGTAAGCTCGTTTCGGGAAGCATAAAAAGCCAGAAATGCGACACGCCCATGGTTTTGGTTCGTGCTTCCCGAATACCCTGCGCCGCAGCATGTGGTATAGATATCATTCACTAAATCCAGATAGCCAAAAAATGGACAGGGCTGACCCAGAATGTCCATCGCATTCCTCAAAATGATGGACAAGGCAGAAATCTGCAACTTGTTGATTTTGCGACTCCCTCACCGTGTCCATTAGTGGACAACTTGCGTGTAAACGACGGTTGTGTCGTCGCCCGAAGCAATGAGGTCAAGGCACTGGGCGTGCGCATGGGGGTACCCTGGTTCCAACTAAAGGGCTTGACCAAGAAGCACGACATCATTGCCCTCTCTAGTAATTACGCGCTATACGCGGACATGAGCAACCGGGTAATGAGCCTGCTCGCAAGTTTTTCACCAAGCCAGGAGGTGTATTCGATTGACGAATGTTTTCTGGATCTAACGGGGCTTGAGCATCGGGGGCTCACCGGCTATGGCCAAGAGTTTCGAGAAACCATCCAGCGCCATGTCGGTCTGCCAGTCTGCGTCGGAATAGCCCCTACCAAGACGCTTGCCAAACTGGCCAATCATGTCGCCAAGAAGCGGCCCGAATATGTTGGTGTGTGCGACTTCACAAAATTCGATAACGCTACCCTTGACCAACTCCTCGACCAGATCGAGGTAGGCGAAGTATGGGGGGTTGGCCCACGCATCACACCTCGACTGCAGGACATGGGACTCAAGTCGGTGCTAAATCTTAAGAAGGCACCCCGGGGCAAGATTCGCCAAAGGTTTTCCGTCGTAATGGAACGTACCGTGGCCGAACTAAACGGTGAATCCTGCATTGAGCTGGAAGATGTCGCTCCGCCAAAGCAACAGATTATGTCTTCACGCTCGTTTGGTGTTCCGGTCTTCGACCTTGCCGAACTCGAGCAATCCGTCGCAACCTATACAGCCCGTGCCGCCGTCAAACTTCGCAACCAGGCATCCCTAGCTGGCGCTGTACAGGTTTATATCCGCACCAGCCCGTTCAAGGAGAAAGAGCCCCAATACAGCCAGGGAGTAACGGTTCCGCTCCCCTCCCCCACCAGCGATTCAAGGGCTCTCGTAGGGGCTGCGCTGACCGGCTTAAAAAGGATTTTCCGACCAGGGTTTGCCTACGCTAAATCCGGGATCATGTTGATGAATCTGATTCCGAAAGAACGGCGAGAAATGACGCTCTTTGATGACCCCGTGCAATTAGGCCGGTCAGACGCACTTATGAACGTGATGGATCGAATCAACCGAAATTTTGGGAAAGGTGCCATCCGGCTCTTGGGGGAAGGTGCCGAACAGCGCTGGAAAATGCGAACCGGAAACAAGTCCCCCAACTACACCACCAGGATTTCAGATCTCGTCGTGGCCAAAGCATAGCGCTTCATGATGAGGCAGTTTTTGCATGCTTGATGTAGATGATGGCCTTCACCAGATGGCTTGCCTCTCGTCGGATGTCGGCCAACTGAGTCTCGGTTTCTTCCACCTTATCCTTTGCCCAATCAGGTGACAGGGTGAGCAATTTCGACAAGGTATAGCCATAGGCATCTTTCGGCTTGGTGATCTGTCGTCTGACAGATCGCCGACCGCCTTTAGATGACGATCCATACCATCTGACCTCGCACCAGTCGGCTCGAATGGAGTTTCCCGAAAGAATGCACCGAACTTGGAGCCGACTTTTACTTTCCCATCCAGGTAGTTTCGGTTCCATTTCTTTCACAAGCTTCCAGTAACCATCAGCGACTGCTTCACCTCTGTCTTGCAGTTGCTTGATGCGCATCTCAAGTAGTTGAATCGCATCGTCGTGGTGGCGTATCTGAACAGTGGCTTCAGCCATGTGTATTAGCTCCCTTTACCTTGTGCAATCGGATAGCTGATTGCTCCAGAAGATCTCTTCCTGCGTCGATCAGAGTAGGACGTTCGCGTATTCATAGGAGCAATCCACCCCCGGATTGCTACTCCTGAAATCGACTCCTTTCGATCAATACCTGACCAGTCGTTTCCGACATCAATCTGCCTATGTCTGCTTGTAGCCGCCTCGTGGAAAAGCTTATTTATAAGAGCGTTCCGGGGGGCGATAGCGCTGGGTAGTTTCAGGCTTTCAAAAGTGGCTATCAGGCACGAGGAATACGTCTGGCGTGCGTTTCTTGGCATGTGGGTCCTAGCTGGAAAAAGTAAGCAGCTCGCCACACTATCAAAGTCAAAGCGGATATCGACGGTCAAAAGCGCACAGTTTGTGCGCTTTTCGCTCTCGTTTTGAGAAATCCAATTGCTATGGTTCCTACCGGTGCACTAGCGGTCGACAGGCAGGATTCAGAAGCAAGATTACTGAGCATTTGTTCTCTGAAAGTCGACTGGGAGTGGACAAGGCTGCCGCACATTTGTGGCGATTGAGACTTTGTGCTCTAGCGATTCACAGGAGATCGAATTGAACATTCTTGGCATTGATATCGGGTATTCCAATCTAAAGCTCGCCTATGGAAATAAAGGGGCGAGTCCAACAACCTTACTGAGGCCAGCCGGTGCAGCCCCCACGGATCGCTTCAGTTCGCGATTTGATGGAAAAGCTCAGGATGACTTTCTCCACGTCCAGGTCAATGGGGAGCCATTTATCGCCGGGGTAGCCCCTGACAGGGCTGAACTGTGGAGCCGATCCCTGCACGCAGACTACGCATCGAGTGCGTCCTACCAAGCACTCTTTCACGCGGGCCTGTTGCTGTCTGAAATGGAACACATAGACATTCTGGTGACAGGCTTACCCGTGACGCAATACCTTGATGAGGGACGACGAAAAGTCATCACGGAAAAGATGGTCGGCAATCATCAAGTAACCCCTAAACGATCTGTCACGGTGAAGGCTGTCAAAGTGATCCCCCAACCCGTTGGAGGTTTTCTTGATTTCATTGCCGGAGGCGACGCCGACGTTGAAGATGCACGCGTTCTCGTGATTGACCCAGGATTCTTTTCGGTCGATTGGGTGGTAATCGCCGAATCGGATCTGCATCGTCAATCCTCGGGCACCAGCTTGGAAGCGTCATCGGTCGTGCTGGAGGAAGCGTCCCGCCTGATTGCCAAGGATCATGGCTCAAACGTCAGCACGGAGAAATTGGAGAACGCCATTCGCAACGGCAAATCTGACGTTCTGGTCCTTGGCCAACGAGTCGAGCTTTCACCGTACATCGAGCAGGCATCCAGAAAGGTCGCACCAGTTGTCGTCGAGTCAATTCAGAAATCACTGCGTAAGGAAAGTGAATCCGTCGACCGGGTACTTCTTGTGGGCGGGGGGGCGACGTTCTTTCAGAACGCGGTAGCGGCAGCATTTCCACAGCTATCCGTTGCGACCACAAAAGACCCTGTCTTTTCGAACGCGCGAGGCTTCTGGTTCATGGGAGCGTCATTGTGAAGTCGATCCGGATTCTGCTGAGCGTCACCGAAGGGAGTCCGGAACTTTATGCCACTCTGATCAGTGTGCCGTCTCGACTCCGTGCAGAGCGAGTCCGCGCCTTGGCAACCATTGGTGTCGCTGCCATGTCAGGGGGCATGCCCACGTCAGATCAAGAAAGCTCGTCGCACCGAGCACAACTATCCCCACCAGAACCCGAGTTCTCACTGGATAAGGTTCAGGCTATGGCGAAGCGTTTAGGGGGTGGGTTGTAAGTCATGGCCAGTCCAGAACGCAAGCTTGGCAGACATCACCTCGCTTTGTATCGAGGGTGGTTGCAGGGTGTCCCACTCAAGACGCTCGCTGATCGCTACCTCGAGACGGGTCTCGATCTGCGACTTGCCAAGACGACGCTCACCTGGATTGGCGACACGATTCGACAAGCAGCCCTGCGAAATGGGAAGCATGGTGAAGCTCGTCTGCTTCGACTTTCACTTGCAAACGGAACGGAATCGGCAAAATCGGAAATTCCGACACTTGAAGACTTCCAGTCAGATCGGGATCCCAGCGGCTTTTACACGGAGGAGGAATTGATACGCCTCTTCCTGGAATCGTACCCACAGGCCGCTGACAAAAAATCTCGACAGCGACAAAAACTGATCGGTCGTCAGATCGAAGCGCTGAATTGGGTTGAAAATCTGCTTGCCACGGATCCAGTACCAGTGGATCTCGTATCCGCATGGTTTGACCAGATAGTGGCCAACCGTCTCGTGCTCGCGGATATACCGACCGTCGGCGCGCTACTCGATCGAATTCGGCGAAAAGGCTATCGATGGTGGATTACTGTTCCCAAGCTGGGGGAGAAAGGGGCATCACGTATCGTTCAGTGGCTTCGAGGCTACGAATCGGTTCTAGGGGAACTACCTGACCATACCTTGTCACCCCTCAGATCCCTGGCTCTACCGACGCTCCTTAGGCAGCGTAATTCGCAAACTGCGATTGTGCCGATCGAGGCCTTTGCCGTGCCAGACGGTATCGATGGTGGAACTGGGTCCAATCGTTGGCCAGGATCACCACGCATCAACGCCGGCAACGATCATCAGGCCATTCATGCTTGGCTTGCAACCAAGTCCGGCAATCAGAATACACAGCGCGCCTACCGCAAAGAGGCAGAGCGAATGTTGCTTTGGGCTGTCATCGAGC
>CAMDMZ010000097.1 GCA_945902805.1 Propionivibrio dicarboxylicus
CCAACGCGATTAACCCAAAAGTGATTCTGTTCTTCTTGTCGTTCCTGCCGCAGTTCGTCACGGCATCGAACGGGAACGTGGAGTGGCAACTGGGGCTTCTGGGCGTGATATTCACGGCACAAGCGGCGGTCTTGTTCAGTCTGCTCGGATTGTTTTCCGGAAGTGTCGGTACTTGGTTGAACCGCAAACCAAGCGTAGGGAAATGGCTCGATCGGCTCACGGGGACCGTGTTCATTGCGCTGGGAATCCGAATGATCACGTCCCGCTGACGGCGGGACTGACGACAAGCACCTGACACTTGAGAGGGGCATGATTTTTCCATGGAACATTGTTTTGCCGCAAGATTGCCTTGCAACGGATGAGTCTATGCTGTCCCTCAACGTTCCTCACGATGGGTCGCCGTCATGCGCTTAACTGAAATCACGCTGGCGTGGCTTGCCTATTTTGCAGTCCACTCGCTGCTCGCCAGTTCGACTGGCAAGGCAGCGATTGGTATCTTCTGGCCGAGGCTAATGCCTGGCTATCGGCTATTTTTCAATCTGGTAGCGACACTGACTCTGGTGCCGGTACTCTGGCTCGTGTATGGAAATCATGAAGCCAACTGGCTTTGGCAGTGGCATGGGGCGTGGTCTTGGCTGGCGGGCGGGCTGTCGAGTGCAGCCATTATCGGACTCCTAGCCTCTACCCGCACTTATGACATGAAGCACTTCCTTGGCCTACGCCAATTAGGTGAGGGTAACGGCGGCACTGTAGAGAACTTTTCGATTTCTTGCTTCCACCGATACGTTCGTCACCCCTGGTACAGCTTTTCTCTGGTGCTGATTTGGACGCGCGACATGAACGGGGCAGTGTTGGTCTCAGCACTACTGATGACCGCCTATTTTGTCGTTGGTTCGTGGCTGGAGGAGCGCAAACTCATAGCCTGCCACGGTGATGTCTATCGCCGCTACATAGCGGCGGTGCCCGGATTGCTGCCGCTGCCATGGAGGTTCCTTAGCATCGCCGATGCAAATGCGTTGGTACAAGAGTAGGCTTTACACGCATACGAACGAATGCGATCTGGTACGACGCCTATGCCAAATCGACACTGTGGGGAGGGTGAATTGTTAGCGCCTCCACTTCAAACAATTTCTGCCGGCGTAAGGTCTAAGGCGTCCGCCCTTCAGCCGCGAGTGCCGCCCTGTGGGCATTGTCCGCATCATTTTGGAATCCGAATCGGGCAAGCATCAGTGCAATCCTGTGCCAACCCGGAGCGAGTCCGGAATCCGGGCGGGTAGCTGCCCGGTAGCTCGCCGTAGCGGCAAGTTCACAACTCGTTTGATGATCTTTCACTGGGGACGCTATTGACACTCCCGAGGCGAAGCGTCTGAACAACTTATAGGCATCTTCAGTATGACCCCTCAGGTAGAGGGACAGGCCGAGAAACTGCAATGCGACCACATCATTCGGCACGGCCGACAACATGCTGCGGGCGATGACTTCCCTCAGCGCCGGGGCCGATTCCGATCGCGAGTGTGACTGGGCTGAAGGTTGAGCGCCGTAATGCTCTTCTCGTTTCTGGAGCCATTGCTCATGGTTCATGATGTGCTCCTCTTGATCGAAATTAACAATCTGGAGGGACACACTATCCAACCGGGAGACCAATTCATCAACTGTCGTCACGGCCCGACACTATGAATCGAAGGACTGTGTCGGAGCTTCACGGAATTGAAGACCCCAACCGGACGCCAAGGACAGGGCCGGATAGAGGGTCATCTCAAAAGGTAAGCTGAACGCGAGATGCGGCAACTGATCGATGAGGTCGGAGAACGATATAGAAAGCGGAAGCTGTAAGCTTGTTGAATTAACAGAAGCCGGGCCATTGGCCCGGCTTCTCCTTGGATGAGCGTGCTGATCATCAAACTCTTTCCGCAAGAGATGATCAAACGGCAAGATTCACGAAATACCTACCAGGATGGCAAAGTGTATTGCTTGCTCATTGTCATCCTCACTTGCGCCCAACGTTTTTGCACAGCCAAACACCAAAAGCCTTTCGCGCCAGAAGCCCTGCCCTCTTACGGCCTGCATACGCCTTGGCAGCGCCTGGAGTTTCGTCAAGAAAATTTTGCCAGCGGATATCCTTCTCTTCATCCGTAAGTCCGTCGTAGTCGGCCAATGCGCCGACTTGCTGCTCCGTCGTGTCGGGGATCGAAGGAGTTTCTTTATTGGACAGTACTGGAGCGCTTAGAACTACTGGGTTCCTCGAGCTTGCGGCATACCCATCCCTGAGCGCTTTCCGAAAATAGGCGGCTGGAGACTCAATGGGTGACTGATTAGCATTTTTGAGACGCCTATCTAGCAAATCAAGCGTAGCGACAATGTCGCCCTCCGGATGCCTTACGGTCATGCGTTCCGCATCCGATATGGTGAGACCGAGTGCGGTGAGACGTGCCAATAGAGCCGTTTCAAGAGGGGGCGGCCCCATGTCAAGTGATCGCTGCTCTTTCAATCGAACGTTGAATTGGATGTCGCGTACAAACTTCCCGGATTTAAACTCAACAAGTTCCACATCAATATCGGTGAGCTTGTTAACCTCGTCCACCCCCCGCTTCAGCACATCTCGTTTTACATATTTGTACTCGGGGGGATCGGCATCTTGGGTAGCACCGACCAACACCCTCCACCAATTTTGCCAACTATCGCGTTTGGTAATGCCTCCCGGATTCGTTGAATACCGTCGGCAAATTTCGTAGAGCGCGAGACCCGATACCGTTCGCATCGTCGCCATAATCGTAATAGGCACGCGCGTGTATTGGTTGGGATCCAGAAGCTGACTTTTTAGTTCCGGGGGAAGCATAAACCAGAGCCTAAGCTCGCCGCCGCGCCGCTTCTGTCCGCGTGGCAGCGCCTCGTTACCCTCGTGCGCGACATTATCAATGGTGTAGCTGGGAATCATGACCTCACTCGTGATTCCTCCGCCACGAGCTGGCCGAACCACTCGCACATCCTGTAGCTCATCAAGAGCCTGGCGGAGAAGGTCGTAATCTCGACTGTTAAATCGTGCATCTTTGATTAACTGAGCGACCGGAAGACTCCACCTGCCATGTTCATCTTCCTGATCCTTCATCTCCTGCGCGTACCAGACAAGGACGTTCAGCATCTTTCGCGACAATAACGACATGTGTCCAGATTTGATGCGATAGCCGATCTCGTCGTTGCATTTTCTGACGGCGCGTGTATCGCGACTCCCCGGGTTGGGGATGATTTCGGTTTTTTTGGGTGAGGAAGCCATGGCGCAGCTTATCACTAAGGTGAAGCTTCCACGAAACTCTCATTCACCTGAGGAAATAGGATTTTTGTTCCAGGTTTCCTTTTGAGCTCACCTGAGACGTAGAGCGCATGGATTTATTGCGACGCTAGTGTTGGCATCGGGAGATTCCCGTAGCGCTCACCTGAACGTGCTTCTTTCCTGTTAATCGCACCTACTTTCCTTTATTCATCACCTCAATTTCCTTAAGGGCTCACCTGACACTGCAATTATTTCCTGTAGGACTCACTCAAAATCACCGGAAGCCCCTGTTGGCAAGGATCGCCAACGTTCGTAAACAAGCTTTGAACCTGTTTACAAAACATTCAACTCGATCGTGTGCTTTTTTTTGTTCCTTGTTTAAGGCCCCCCCCTGTTCGCTTCTGGGCCTACAAAAAACAGTGTTTCGGATCAGCATTTCCTTTTGGGCTCACCTAAGAATAGGTAGCGGAAATCTAAGATTCTCGCGGTTCTTGGGAGGAAATCCGGAGAGGTAATGTGAATACATGCACTTAGGTAGCACACAAGGGGTTTGAGATGGGTAGGAACTGAAGGCACGACGAGCGATCACCTTTTGGGGTGGATATCGATAGGTGAGGACTTACGGGAAATACACATCTGCAAATCGAGAGTTTTACGGTGTGGCAATTCCCGGAACCGCACGGGTTTGTGAGTGAGATCTTTTCAGTGGGCGGACTAGTTCTCATGTTGCAGCGTCTTTTGCCGCAAAATCAACTCGGCATAATGAGATTTGGAAGGTTATTGCCTGACGTAATCCATTGACTGTTTAGCGCAATAGCGCCTATTCTTCGCTTTCGTAAAAATAAGCGAAAAGGCGTCGAAATGGTCACTGTAAAACAAACCCCTCTTTTACCGACAATCAACGCGAGTATTAGTCTAGCTGAAATCGGAAAATTCTCAGACCGTCTTTCAGCGATGATGGACGAATTGCGCGAGCAGATGCTAGCACCGAAGCCAAGAAAGCACGCGCCGATGTTCAGCTCGAGTCAAGTGGCGAATCTTTGTGGAATTGACCGCAGTCGATTGAATTACCTCGCAACCAAGGATGATTCGGGCTTACCTACCGGAGCGCTGCATGGAAATGGTCGTAGCCGGAGTTTCACTTTATCCGAAGCCAGGCAATGGATAAAGTCGGAAGGAAAGATCACGCCAAGACCGGTGGGTACCGATGGCGATATTGTGATTGTGGCCAATTTTAAAGGAGGCAGCACCAAGACGACCACAGCGATGAGCATGGCACAAGGATTGTCCCTTCGTGGCCGCAAGGTGCTTGTCGTAGACCTCGATCCTCAGGCGTCACTCACTGAACTGTGCGGGTTGTATGCGGAGAGTGAAGTGGACGAAGCGGATACGGTGATGCCCTTGGTCTATCAAGAAGAGAAGGGCTTGCAGTACGCGGTAAAGCAAACGTATTGGGACGGGATTGATGTCATACCGGCTGCGCCGGCCTTGTTTTCGGCTGAGTTCATTATCCCGAGTTATGTGACTCGGGATCCGCAGTTTCGCTTTTGGGACATTATTGGAAGTGGTCTTCGCCCGCTACGACAGGAATACGATTACATCATTATCGATACGGCGCCTAGCCTGTCCTACTTGACCATCAATGCGCTGATGGCGGCGAACGCGATGGTTATGCCCCTCGTTCCCGAGAGCCTTGATTTCATTTCTTCTGTTCAGTTCTGGAATTTATTTTCCGATCTGGCGAGAAGCTTTTCCGGCATGGATCCCAATAAGCGGTTCGATTTCATCTCGGTACTTCTTTCCAAGGTGGATTATTCGACCTCATCATCTGCGCCAGTCGTTCGAGCGTGGGCGCAACGCGCGTACGCTGATTGGGTTCTTCCGGTTGAGATACCGTCGAGTTCGATTGCAAGCGCAGAGGCCCTTGAGTTTTCGACTGTGTACGACATCGAAAAGTGGGAAGGAAGCGCCAAGACACTATCTAGGTTGCGTGAACCCTTTGATATGTTCTGTCAGGTAATTGACGATCGTTTTGTCACGAAGTGGACAGGGAGTGAGAGATGAGCACCCGAATTGAGAAAATGCTGGCCAAGACAGCGGGCGTACGTGCGGTGAAGGATATTCCGGCGTCGGAGGTGCCGCATCAGATTATTCCGAAGACCGCGGTAGGCACGATGGCGGCCTGGCAGGCGGCGCAGTTACGAATTCAAGAGCTAGAGGCAAGTGGAGCATCGTTGAATGTATCAGTAGCCAGTATTAGCCCGAATCCATGGCAGCCACGAAGAGTGTTTGATTCGGTTGAGATTCAGAAGCTAGCGGAATCCATCGATTCAGTCGGTTTGATCCAACCGATTACGATCAGGAGAAAAAGTGTCTCAAAAGTAGACACTTTTTCAATGGATGGGCAGAGCATGGAAAGTGTCTCAAAAGTAGACACTTTTGAACTGATTGCCGGTGAACGACGACTCCGAGCACACCAGTTGCTAAACATACTAGACATAAAGGCCGTCATCGTTGCTGCAAGCGATGAAGATATGGCACTCATGTCGTTAGCCGAGAACATCGACCGGACGGATCTGACAGACTATGAAATTAGTAAGGCCATCATGCAAGTTCAATCGCAGTTCAAATCAGTGAAGAAGTTGGCCGAAACCATCGGAGTTGTTCGAACGGACTTGTATCGCTATCTTGATTTTGCCAATCTTCCAGCCTTTGTCACCGCCGACCTTGACAAGAACCCCGCTTTGTTGGGCCGGGCAGCGGTGTCGGCAATTGTTAGAACCCTTAAAGAACATGGGAGCAAGGGGGAGGAATGCCTCCAGGCAATATGGTCAAAGGTGAAATCGGGGACACTTGACCAAGGGAAAATTGCCCCATCCATTGCCACTGCAATCACTCGCGGCGATCATGCAAAATCAGACCGCGACATCAAGAAGCTTTTCATTGGGAAAGAGCAGGCCGGATCAATCACCCGAGATGCGGCGAGTTTGACCGTTAAAATTCGCGCAGCCGCACTGACACCGGAGAGAGAGATCGAAATACGCTCATTGATTGAGCGAATATTTCAATGATTGTCAGATCGACACGATGCAGCCCTCCACTAGCGCCGATCGCACATACGCTCGCCGACCCGAGAATGGCGGCAATTGTAGCGGAGCAAGAGCTGTCATCGACGGTTGATGACACTTGAAGTGCCCCGGCTTGAACTGGCTCTAGTCAGTGGAGCGTATTGAGGCGTTTGTACGGGAGGGCTTTTGAACAGCACGTCGATACAGTGATGACAGGAGCTTTCAGCAGGGTCGGTGAACTGATAACGTCAGCATGTCGAAACCTGAACCACGATAATGTAAGTGGTGATGCTGGCGAGTGCCAACGGCAAAAGACTGCATGTGCTCACGAAAAACTGCCACCGATGGTGTTATCTCGACATTCATCTACGCCGGTAGTGTCGTTGCAAAATCCAGACCCGAGGCGCATCTGGTGAGCCTAGCGTCGATTATTGTTCGCTCTATGCGCATCTTTCGCCGTCCCGATGGTCGTCACTACGCCATTTGTCGCCCCGCCCCGGACTTGCTCGGCGATCTCGTGATCGTCACGTATCACGGATCTGCTACATCTGGACTCGGGGGCGTTCATACGTATCTCGCCAACAAGACTACTGTTGAGGAGATAGCGAACACTCGGTTGCAGCACGGTTACGTTGAGTGCTCTGACCTACCTAGTCCTTGATTTGCTCAGCCTAACCGTCGTCCCTCCCGCGTTAGCGTGGATGGAAAGGAACCTTCGGATTCATCCTTTCAGCGACCGGCGAACAACCGCCATCCCGACAGAACTTGCTTCGGATTCTCCGGCCGCAAGGCGGATTCGAATCGATTGCCAACTGCGTCAAACTCGAAAGTAACACTGGCGCTGACATGCGCGTTATCGGCACTTCGCGATAGCGCCGCCATTTACATCTACACGGGATCCGCTACGCGAGACGTGAGCACCTTCCAAATCAAGATAACCATACTGATATTCCAAGCCCGCGCGGAGATCAGTAATCGTGACCATTAACGTCATGGGATCGAGGGGCGATGGCTCGAATCCGACCCGCTCATAAAAGACACGGGCGGACTCCGACAGGGCGTGAACAATCATGCCCCGGATGCCGATGGCGTCGCAAGCCGCAATGACCCGCCACCAAGCGTCACGCACAAGAGCGCGGCCGATCCCCCCATCGTGCAGTGAATGATCGACCGCAAGCCGGCCCAGGACGACCACCGGAATGGGGTCAGGGATGTTGCGCCGCAAGCGACCGGTGGCCGACTCCGCCGCTACCGCACTGGAGGCCAGCGCGTAATACGCGACTACCCCATTCCCGTCGCAGACGACAAAGGTACGGGAAGCGCCCGTGGTCTGATTTCTAATCGCGCGGTGCTTAAGCCAGTGATCCAACGTGACGACGCCGCAAGCAAAGGCCGTCGTGTTGTGATGCGCAGCCAACGGTTCTGGCGCAGAAAATATCACTGTCCATCCCAAGGAGCCGGCAGTTGCAAGGTTTTCAGGAGCATCGAATTGGGGGTCGGGGGACGGTCCAG
>CAMDMZ010000098.1 GCA_945902805.1 Propionivibrio dicarboxylicus
GCGTCACCGCCTGCGCGGCGGTTCAGTCCAACAGGATTTTTACCCTACCGGTCGCGGTGGTGGCGCCGCGCCACTCACCGAACTCGGTACGCCGCGTCCGCCAGGCTAAAAACCCTCTGCATTATGGAAAGCTTTCCATAATGGCCGGGTCGAGCCAAAGTGTAGCCCAAGTTGGTCGCCGTAAACCTGCCGTTCATGCTCAAACCGTCTCCAGCAGCAGGTATGGCCGCTCCCGCTGCAATGCTGTCATAGCGTCGGCGAGAATGACCACCACTTCTTCAGGCACTGGAGTCCGAAAATTGTATTTGGCGAGGGAAGGCGTCTAGCTAAAGCTGCACCATCAATTGTCGCACTACCCCCCCCGAGGGGTCAAGCATCAGCAAAAGGGGTGGGGGTGCTTCCATCCATGCAGCGGCGCTCACCATGCTCAAGTCGGTGTTGGTGGGACGGTAACAGGAATCGCCTTCAGGTATCCAAGCTTATCTGAATAGTCAAACCAACGGGCGAACCAAGCACTCATGAAAATGATGGGTTCTTTGATGGGTATAAATAAAAAGCGCCCCGAAAGGCGCTTGTTTACTATGGTCTTGGCGGAGAGGGCGTCCGACAAACTCATTTCCAGACGGGTCCGCAATAGTCCCCTTGAACGCCTTGCGGCAAGGGACTTAGCGAGATGGCCCTTATTGACAGGTCCGCTTTAGTCCATGATAATCCTATGCAAATAGGGGGACGAATAGGGGGACTGTGATGAATGAGAAGATATTGTAGTGGTCTAATTTCTGCGGACACCTCGATAGGTGGAACAATCACCTGAAGAGGGGAAATAGATGAATCAAACGAGAAGGACATTCGACGCCAGCTTCAAGCTTCAAGTCGTTCAGATGATCCGAAACCAAGGAATTGGCGTCAGTCAGGTTTGCCGGGACATGAACCTGGGCGAAACGGCTGTTCGTCGCTGGGTAGCGCAGTTCGATGCCGACCAATTGGGGCAGAACGGGATAGGTAAGCCGGTGACCGCTGAGCAACAGCGCATACGCCAGTTGGAAGGCGAGAACCGGCAGCTCCGCATGGACAACGACCTGTTAAAAAAAGCGTCGGCCTTCTTTGCCCGCGAACTGAGATGAGCTACCAGTGCATTGATCAGTTGCAACAGAAGGCCGTAGGCATCGCGTCGCTGTGTCGATTACTGGACGTCAGTCGGGCGGGGTATTACGCCTCGCGACGACGGGCAAGGCAACCCAAACCGGTTTGCCCCGTCACGCCTTACCTGAAAGCCGCCTTTACCGAGTCCGGTCGCAGCTACGGCAGTCGGCGCTTGCGTGTTGCTCTAGCTAACCGGGGAATTGTGACCACCCGCTATCGCGTGCGGACACTGATGCGCATCAATGGCCTGCGTCCAGTATGGAAGCGTAAATTCATTCACACCACGGACAGCAAGCACACCCTGCCGATTGCCAACAACGTCCTGGATCGGCAGTTCTCACCCGAGGCAGCAAACCAGGCATGGGTGGCGGATATCACGTACATCCGCACACGGAGTGGTTGGCTGTATTTGGCGGCGGTGATGGATCTGTTCTCACGCAAGATTGTCGGCTGGGCCATGGCGCCCTCCATGCCTGCCGAACTGGTTTGTGCGGCCTTGCAGATGGCGATTGCTCAACGGCAACCGGCGGCAGGACTGATCGTGCATACCGATCGGGGCAGTCAGTACGCCAGCGAACTGCACCGGGATTTGCTGGTGCACCACCACTTGCTCGCCAGCATGAGCCGGAAAGGCAACTGCTGGGATAACGCCGTGATGGAGCGTTTCTTCCTGAATCTCAAGATGGAGCGCGTCTGGCAAACCAACTACGCCAACCACGCCGAGGCCATGCGCGACATCACCGATTACATCGTCGTCTTTTACAACAGCACCCGCCTGCATTCGACATTGGGCTATCTGCCGCCCAATGCCTACGAACTCAATTCGGCAGCCAAACAACCTATCACGGTGTCCGAAATTTCTTGACCACTACAGTCTGCTGCCGGTCGGATCGATCGACACTGGACTGGTGCTAAAGGTGCTTGAGAACGACCAGCTTTGGACAACAAAGTCAGAGACTGCCAGCCGTTTGCGTGGCCGCATTGAGTCAGTGCTGGCATGGGCGACCGTCCGCAAGTACCGGGCTGGCGAAAATCCGGCCCAATGGACAAACAATCTCGACCAGGTGCTACCGGCCAGATCCAAGCTTGCCAAGATCAAGAATCATCCTGCTCTACCCTTCGCGCAGATCAGCGAATTCATCCCGGCTCTGCGCCAGCAAGCCGGCATCGCCTCACGCGCTCTGGAGTTCGCCATCCTGACGGCCACGCGCACCAATGAGACGATTGGGGCAACTTGGCAGGAATTCGACCTTGATGAGGCTACTTGGACGATCCCTGCCGAACGGATGAAGGCCGAGAAGGAACACCGAGTACCGCTGTCAAATCGAGCGATGGACCTCGTTCGGGAAATGCTGCCACTAAGAGCCGACGAGGCGGGGCCGGTATTCCCGTCACCCAAGGGAAAGGCGCTTTCCAATATGGCGATGCTGGCCGTCTTGAAGCGAATGAAACGGCACGACCTGACTGTGCACGGCTTCCGTTCGACCTTCCGCGATTGGGCCGGCGAGACCACGGCATTCCCGCGCGAAGTGGTCGAGCATGGACTATCACACCAACTCAAGGATAAGGCCGAAGCCGCCTATGCCAGGGGAACCCTATTCACGAAGCGCCGCAAATTGATGGATGCCTGGGCCGCCTACTGCAACACCGTGAAGAAATCGGAAGGAAACAACGTCATTCCAATCAACGCCGCCGCCTGACAGTCTCAGGCAAAGCGGGCCGACATCGTCAACGATAGCAGCTATTCGCACCGTCTCAAGCCGCTATGGCTTTTCACCCAGGTGCTGTAGTTCGTGAGCACCTGATTCGAAATGGTCAGACACTCCAGGCGCAGCCGAACAAAGGTGTCCCAGCGCATGTACTTCGGCCGTCCGCCAGAAGGATTGATTACTCCAGGTTGCCAACCTAGTCGCTTCCTGAGCTTGTCCGCGCGCCTCAGCAGTCTGTCGTTCGCCGTCTCGCTCTGGCACTGGTACGCCAATCCAAGACATTGACGACATGCCACGCGATCGCCAGAGGCACGCAGGATGGCAAAGTGTTTCCGACACTCGGGACAGACAAACCAGCTACGCCAGCCGCCCAATTGCCCAGGCGTGCGTTCGATCTCTATCCGGCAGCCATACCAATGAACAGCCCTTTCGCGTGGATGAACAGACATCTCTCGAATGTTCAGCGCCGGGAACCAATGCACTTTCGATTTCGTCATGCGAACTCTTCTCAGAAAGTTAGTAGGACGGAATCTATGAAATCCGTCCAAATCGTAATCCCTGCCTTGTCGCCTTCGCTGATTGCCTGGCGCACGTACCTGCCCATGATGCCAGCTGTCAGCATGCATTTTTGGGCAGCCGTGGTGTGCTTGATCACGCTTTCCTCGGGTTCGGCATCGCCCAAATCCAGCCACCAGAGAAGCCTGCTTTCGTCTTCGTCACACCCAGCTGCTCAGCTGCACGCTGCAAGGTGCGCTCACTTATGTTGGCGCCTTCGGCAGTGGCAAGGATATCGGCGGCATTATTGGTGGGACCATCCTTGAGTTGGCCGATTAGCAGGGCCACGGCCTTGCCGAGTGCTGATTGCCCATCAAGTTCGAGTCCGACAATTGCGGCAATTTCAGGCCATAACTCAAAGCCAGTTCTTCGATCGTAATCTAGTGGTGTTGGATAGTCAGAAATAATTCTTGGAGGCTGATAGTACAAGCAGCGTCTTGGCCAAGATGAATCGTGGAGGTAGACACCGGGTACGACACCGATGTCTTCCCTGAATGCAGCAAGGCATGTTCCTCCTGCTGAAACATTTCCACACTGATTACATGGTCGTGGTGCCTCAACTGTAAGTACCTCTGCATACAAATGGACATTTCTGTCCCGCGTTAAATGATTTCGACGATTTGAGGCCGGCGACGGAATTTCGTTAAACATTTGTGGCATGTCGTGTATCTCAGAAGCTCGCATCATTCAACACTAGCACGCATGGCGGGAGGTATCGAAGCCTTGACATGAGATGCGCCGTTCAGATTGTTGGAAAGCCTTGCGCGACTTCATTCGCAAGTCGGATGCCTGGGCAAATGTCGAAGGCGCCACGCACGACGGCGAGATTTATCTGTTGCGTCTGGAATGGCCGACGAGGCACGCGCCGAGCATGTCTTGGCGATCCATGAATGTAATCTGATAATTATCCCGATTAACGCTGAATATGGCCGTATCCATTCCCGCACCGCCATCGAGGGTGTCGTTTCCGCCTGCACCCGTGAAGACGTCGTTGCCGCCAAGTGCATCGATTGTGTCTGCCAGACTGGTTCCGATCAACGTGTCATTGCCATCGGTGGGGGATATCGGTCGGCAATAGACTGAATCCGACCTGCTGACAACGGCATACCCAATGACCGGTCCTCTCGGTTTGCTGTCATTTAGCTATCGGAGCGATAGTCATAAACTCGTCAAGCATTTTGAAGTTTGTTTCAAGTTGGCGTAGCGAGCAATAGACAAACCTATACGAAATGGATAGTCTTCAAACATTACAGCCAACCACTAAGCGGCTCGATTTAAACCTTGATCTATCTTCTGATTGGAGAATGTCGTGTTGAAGAATGTCGTAGCTGTAGCTCTGTCGTTGGCGTTCTTGCCTTTCGGTCATGCACAAGAAGTTCAACGCAATTCTGATGTGCCGCCTTCTGCGTTAGCCACCGAAGCAGCAGTCACAAACGAGAGCAAAGGCATCGCTGCCGTTCGAGCGAGGATACGTGACGCTGAGGCTGTCGCTACGCTTACTGCTGAGGGGCAGGCAACTTTCAACTCTGACCCGAACAAAGGCTCCTTCACAAGATACAAGTACGGCGCCTACAAACTTATCGATCAAGGCGAATTTCGCCAGGCAATTCGTTCCGCTGCTGTTGCACTATTCGTAAGCACAAATGAACGCAACGACACCCAGACTGCTTACGCCAAATTGATTCTGGCGACCGCCTACCTTGCTGCTGGTGATTTGGACAATGCACATTTGTATGCGAACGCTGCGAAGAAACACACTGTGCATTCGGCGTATAGGGACGACGTGCTGAGTACAGCTGATAAGCTTCTCGGCGACGTCGCGCTACGGAAGAAAAATTTCGACGAGGCAATCAACTACTACGATAAGTCAATTGATGCCACACTCGGCGACCTGCGGTTTTACTCACGTCTTGGCCTAGCCCAAGCTCTGGCAAGTGCAAACCGATTTGACAAGGCGGGAAAGGCCTTGGCGGATGCAGATGGCTACGTTGGCGTTATTGGTGCCAAATATCAAGCTGCCGCCAAGGGGAGCTTGCTTCGTATTCGAGGAATGGTTGCGCTAGCAGAGGGAAAAGCCGCAGAAGCTGCCAAGCTGTATGAAGATGCGCTGAAAACCCAAGGTGCCGATGAGGATTCAGCCTACGACAAATTCTGGATTCTGGAAGGGCTTGGACGAGCCAAGCTGCTGATGGGTGAAAAGGAGAGCGCCCTAACTACATATATGGCGGCGATCAATGAATCCGAAAGGGTACGTGGGCGATTCCATAGCGAAGAACTAAAGTCCGCTCTGTTCGGAGAAATGCAAGATGTGTTCAGCCAAGCGACTCGACTATTGGTTGAGTCAGGGCAGATCGAGGCTTCTTGGGAAATCAACGAGCGTGGGCGCGCGCGTGCGCTTCTGGACATGCTCCGGAATCGTGTCGAACTTGCAGCAGGAAGTGCGATTTTTTCCGAGGCATCGGGTAAATCGATCAAGCTGTCTGACTTGACTGGTTACCTCAAACCAACTGAGGCAATTCTCAGCTATCGCGTCCTTGATGATCGCACTTATGTATGGATTTCACGCAAGACCGGCAGCAAGGTCGTCACCATCAGCGTGGGGCGTAAGGATCTCGCGCAGATGGTCCAAGAATTTCGCGACGCCGTCGTTGAGGAAAAAGATACAACCAAAGCCCAAGGAACCTCGCTATATAACCTGTTGATCAAGCCCCTGGCCTTGACACCTGGCGAGGCCTTATCAATCATTCCTCACGAATCGTTGCATTACTTGCCATTCCAAGCGCTATGGACCGGTGACAAATACCTCCTACAAGCCTCTGCGGTTTCATATGCCCCATCGTCAGCCGCATTGCTGAACGTATTCCAGCGTCAAGTAGCAAAGAGCGGAAAGTTTCTCGCATTCGGTAATCCTGAACTTGGGAAACCGTCCCTTGCTTTACCTGGTGCGCAGAAAGAAGTTGAGGCGTTGATCAAGCTATTTCCGAGTTCAGAATCATATTTCCTTGCTGAGGCAACACGCGATCGGCTCTTGAAAGGTGCTCCCCAAGCACGGTTTGTTCATGTGGCCGCACACGGAACTGTGGATGCTGTCGATCCTCTCTATTCCAAACTGCATCTTGCGAAGGAGCCACATCATCCAGGTACAGTCGAAGCAAGAGACATCTATGGGCTGAAGCTGGAAGGAACCGATTTGATTGCGCTCAGCGCTTGTGAATCGGGTCTTGGCAAAGTTTCGCGAGGTGACGAAGTTTGGGGATTCACGCGGTCGTTCCTTAGTGCTGGTGCGCCTGCGTTACTGGTGTCGCTGTGGCCTGTCTCGGATGATGCGACTGAGATTCTTATGAAGCGGTTCTATGGTGAGCTTATCAAGGGCGTAAGCCGTCGTCAGGCGCTTCGTGAAGCGGAGTTGGCCGTTCTTGCGGATTCGCGCTTTTCGTCACCATACTATTGGGCCGCTTTCAACCTAGTCGGGGATTCTCGTTAGAGACAAGCGAGTGGCAGATCACATCTGCAAACGGTCTCTCAAATCCGCATTACTTCTGCCCTGTCAATGACGGTTCCCGCTGCAAAGCAGGAATTCAGGCAAAAATTCCCGCGACCACAGGGTGTCGGGCCGCATTAGACTGGGAAGAGACATTCGCGGATTTCTGTTTTCC
The DNA here is from genome assembly GCA_945902805.1 of Propionivibrio dicarboxylicus. Lineage (GTDB taxonomy): Bacteria > Pseudomonadota > Gammaproteobacteria > Burkholderiales > Rhodocyclaceae > CAMDMZ01. The sequence continues at coordinate 7,064 of CAMDMZ010000098.1, forward strand.
CGGCCTTGCATTCAATTGGGATGCCTGTGGTTGGCGTTTTCCAATGGCAGGTATCTGGGATGTAGCGGACCAAAGTCGATGGACTTAGCTTCAACTCACAACCCAGATGCTCCACTAGCCCCCTCACCCCTCTGTCAGAGCCACCGTAAACCGTCTAAGGATCGGCCGCATCAGATAGCTCAACAGCGAGCGCTCCCCCGTCTTCACCATCACCGTACACTGCATCCCCGGATACAGCTTGAAGCTGCGGATTTTGCTCGTCTCCGCCGCCGGGATTGTCACCCGCAGCGTATAAAACTGAGCCCCCGAACGCGGCTCCGTCATCACATCCGCCGACACCACCTGTACCACCCCCGCCAGCACCGGCCGGTTCGCCAAACTCACATAGGCATCGAAATGCACATCTGCCGGCAAGCTGGCATGCACCCGGTCGATGTATTGCGGTGGCAACTGTGCCTCCACCACCAGATCATCCCCCGCCGGCACGATATCCATGATCCTGTCCCCCGGCTTCACCACCCCGCCCACCGTACTCACTGCCACATCCACTACCGTTCCCGCCACCGGCGCCCGGATCGCCAGGCGCTGGAACGAATCACGCAGACTCGTCAGTCGCTCCGCCTGCGTCGCGAGTTCCTTCTGCGCCTCAGAGAGCTGCGTCTCCACCTCGCGGCGGAACTCCATCACCCGCTGCTGATCGCGCATGCGGAATTCCGCCAGACGCGCATTGATCCCCCCG
>CAMDMZ010000099.1 GCA_945902805.1 Propionivibrio dicarboxylicus
TGGCACTCCTGCGGCGTGGCGTTGAATGATCGATTGAAGACTCCTCCAACTCACAACGTTCACCACTTTCAAGTACATCCGCTTGCACATGTTGGGTAAGGAGTGAATTCCAACGATGCAATTGGTTGTATGCTTTCCATTTGATCCATCACCCTGAGGAAGCACGATGACCACGTATCACGATGTCAAAGCCAAGATTGCCAAGCTGGAAGACCAAGCCCGCGAACTCCTGAAGAAAGAGTCCGCCGCAGTCGTTGCAAAGATCCGTAATCTGATGAGTGAATACGGATTGACTGTCCAAGATCTCGGACTCGGCATTACCAACATGGGCAAGAAGATGTCGGCGATGACGCTGTCGCTGCCGCCCAAGTATCGGGATCCCGTCAGCGGCAAGACCTGGAGTGGCAAAGGCAAAGCACCGGGATGGATTGTTGAAGCCACCAAGAAGGGCACCCGGGATGACTTCCTGATTGGTAAGGCGCCAAAAGTCACAGCGAAGAAGGCCGCTCCGGCCAAGAAGGCAGTAGCTGCCACGCCCACCGCGACGAAAAAGAAGTCCCCAGCAAAGAAAGCCGCTGAGTCAGCCCCACCAGCGGCAAGCAAGAAGACCCCCGCCGCGAAGAAGGTTGTTGGTGCCACGAAGACAGCGCCAGTAAAGCCAACAGCAAAACCCGTCGCAAAGGACGCTGCCAAACCGACAGCGAAGCCCACAGTCAAGAAGGCTGTGGCCGCTAAGAAAGTGACGCCCAGGGCCAAGCCTGCACCCAAAGCCGACGCCACGTCACCAGCCATCACTGCGCCCGCCGACGCTGGACCTTCAACCTGATCGTTCCCGACCGGGATACCCCATGCCCCATGTTGAGGGTGTCCCGGCCCAATAGCCATCGGATACTGTTTCGGTCGCCGGAAAGCACTACCTTGCGACAATCCAGCCTCGAGCGACGCCGGTTGCCTCGCCTGACCGACGCCTGACACCCCGGATCAACTCGCTGGACTATCTCAATCCATGAAACCGGAAAAATGCTCGGAAGCTCCTCAGTTGAACCGGCAAAGGGCTGCGTGCAGGCGTTCCACCAGCACTACCTCGCCCTTCGTCTCACTGCCCAGCGTGCCCCGCACCGAAGGTTTCTTCCATTGCCGACACCGTCTGCCAACCCAGCGCAGATAACAACCCGATGGCGGGCTGCTCGACGAGCTAGTCTTCGGTGTAGGCGTGGGAATTCATGGCGATAACCCAAGGCCTTGCAATAAAGCCCGCACCTGGCCGAACGCGTCCTGCTGCACTTGGTCCGGCGTCATGCCCTCCGGCAAGCCTGCGCCACTCAGGAACATGCGTACCGTCGTCGGGCCAAAGCCGTCGGCACGATCAAACTTGGCTGCGATGTTGGAGAACCCTTCCCGCGCCACGGGATCATCCAGTAAGGATAGACATTCGCTGATCAGGCTGTCGAACCCACCCGGACAATTGCGCACCGAGAAATAGATGTCGTAGGCGTCCTTCTTCTTGTCGCGTTGCACAAGGGCGTAGCCCTTCATCACCAGCAAGGCGGGAATCGAGGCCACCAGCATTTCAACACTGTTTCGACGCCCATCGGGCATGGTGCCCTCGATCAACAGCTTGAGATTGTGTCGCAGGGCAACATCCCCGCCATCCGCTTCCTGCACGCGCAGCCCCTGGATCAGCGGCGGCCGGTGCTTTTTGGTTTTTGCCCCCTTCGGCATCAACAGGTCAACGATCACCGCGACGGGCAAGCCACCATCACGAAGTTCGACCGTACGACGGATCTGAAACGGTTTCATCCCCTCCAGGCCACGTTCATAGCCAGCCGCGAGGAGTTTTTCGACCAGATCGGCGTATCCGTGGTCGGCAAGTTTGTCTGGATTCAGATTGAGGTCAATGTCCAGTGTGCCGATGTGGCCGAGGCCCGTCATGAGCAGCGATGGCACCGAACCACCGATGACGACGATCGCATCGCGATGCGCGCCCAGCACCTGGCCCAGTTCCACCAGCACCGCATGTGCGGCGCGGGCGCCCCGGTCGTCATAGTCGGTGGCAATATCCGGTTCGCTCATGTCTTGACCGACCACAGTGGTTTGATGCATGTTTGGCGCAGATGTTCGGCGGCTTCAGCGCCACGCTCTCCGGCGGCATGCAGATCGAGGTAGGTTTGAGCCAGACCGGTCGTCCACACGCCAGGTGCTGCTTCGATACGGTCAATCAATATGCCTTCGTCGACAGGGCGCTCTATGATGACGTTTTCCCCCTTGCTGAGCGGCTCCAGTTTCAGCCACTCGTGAAGTATCGATTCTCCGACCTCGTCGGCGTAAAACACTTGCGAGGGATAGCGGGCCAAAGGCGCCAACCACTGCGCGGCCGAAAAGGACGCCAACAGCGCGTGCTCCCCCCGACCAGCGACGTACAGTGCAGACTTGATTTGTTGCGCAAGGGCATCACCGTGCAAGAGGGTGTAGTAACTCTTGCGTTGGTTGCTGCGTTTCTCGTACGCATCGCGCCAGGCATCAAGCAAGGCGTCCGCACGTCGTAGGATCAAACCGTCCGACCGTGCCTCTGCCCACTCCTGATTCAGCAGAGCCTTGCGCACATTACTGACCTGCCCGAGGCTTACTCCGGCAACGCGCTCAATATCTTTCACGCGCCAGATAACTCCCGGTTCACGCAACAAACACCTCAGAACGCGGGCAGCCTTCGGTGAAAAGAGCGAACGCAGTCCGCGCTTTTCTGCCTTGGGGTTGATGCCACTGGAACGTTCGATGAACACATGGCCGAAAACCAGGCGGCAATTGCCGGCGAAATCGACAAAGCCCACCCCGGCCTGCCGGCAGATTTCGGCCGACTCTGATGAAATGTAGGGCGCCAGCAAGACCGGATAGACCTTGGGGTCGCCGAGGGCGTTCAGGTATTCCTTTATCTCCAGCACTACCGAGCGCACCTGGCGGGGTTGGGCCAATCCTTTGACCTCGCAGGCCAGGCGCCAAGTGTCGTTGCCGGCCTGTATGGGCAGGAGACAGCAGGGATTTCGTGGCCCCAGCAGACCGAAGAGCGGAGGCACTTCGGGAACGCCGATGGCCATGAAAGGCACCCGCGCCAACACCTCGCGAAGCCTGGCTTTGGCTTCTTCTTCGCGTTGGATTACAGTGTTCACCATGGTTTCAGCAACCGTTGAAATCTATCGTATGACTGAAATCATAGACGTTTATTTCACTGAAATCTATATTTTTCAACGAATGCTGAAACTGGTGCAATAAATGAAATCATTGATTCCTGCGCTGAATTGGGGGCGACGCAGGCGTAGGTGCTCATGGATCAGGCCGCCTCTACCTCGATCTGGCCGGAGAGCAGGCGTGGCAGCAGCAGGTCGCTAATACAAAAGTCTATTAACTCATCAGGAGGCACCATTGACCAGCACGACGACCGACACCTTCAAGACCCACTACGACAACTTGCGCACGATCGCAGAGAAGATGCGTTCGCAACAGGAACCGGATATCGATCAGTTGATTCCGCTGGTGGACTCGGCACTCCACAGTTACAAGGTATGCAAGGACCGTCTGGAGGCGGTCAAGAAACTGCTTGACGAGCGATTTGGGAATGCGGATGAGGATGCCTGATTGCTGGCCATCACGCCGACGTGTCGTCCAGCGCTTCATGAGTAGTACCCTACTGGTCACCCTTGCCGCCTGTGCCCCGCTGCCTCATGGTCAGGGCGGTGGCATGCTTTGGCAGCCATCCCCGAATTTCGATCTGCGTCGCCCCAATTATGTGATCTTGCATCACACCACCAACACCACGGCAGCGCGTGCTCTGGAAACACTCACCCATCCTGACCGCCGCGTCAGTGCGCATTATCTGATCGACAGAAATGGAGAGATCATTCAGTTGGTCGACGAGACCAAGCGTGCCTGGCATGCCGGCGAGTCATGGTGGGGTGGGACTACCGACCTTAACTCCAGTTCCATCGGGATCGAGCTCGACAACACTGGTGAGGAAGCCTTTCCAGACATCCAGATCGATGCACTCCTGAACTTGCTGACGGACTTGCGCACACGCTATCGCATTCCTTCGGCCAACATTCTGGGACACGCGGATGTTGCGCCATCACGAAAGGTCGACCCGAGCCGCTTCTTTCCGTGGCAGCGACTGGCGCAGCATGGGTTCGGCGTGTGGTGTACCGAAGTCACCGGTACGCCACCGATAGGGTTCGATTCCCTGCTTGGGCTACAAGCGCTCGGCTATCAGACGACCGTTCCCGGCTCGGCTCGGGCGGCTTTTCGGCGTCACTTCATGGCTCGCGATGATGACGGGGAGTTGGATACAAACGAACGGGCGTTACTCGCGTGTTTGATTAACACAAAGATGGAACAAGGCAACCCGCAAAACGAAGTAACACCATCTGATTGAATTCATAAGATCCAGGGATCAACACGCGCACGAATTCACACTCCCGGCCAAGAAAAGCCTCGTCAAGCCCACGAAGAATCAGTCAGCCATCGGTCCCAGATCAGCAACCACGGCTGCGAGAAGCGAGACCCCACCATAGGACAGAACTAATGTTCTTCATCCTTGTTTTCCTGATCGTCGCGGCCTCGACGTTCTTCCTTTTCCCGGAATGGTCTTCGATCATGGTCCTGTTGGTGTCATTCGGCAGCGTGATTGCCCTGCGTCTGCTGCTCGCGGTAGTGCCTCGCTCGGACAGCGCGTCGAGGAAAGCGGATGAGAGTCCTAATACGGACTCAGGGTAGTCTGAGTGTCGGGAATTAGCTCAGAACACGGGTAATCCGCGTAGTTGTAGGTTACCTTCCCCAATCCTGCCTGAATGCCTGGTCAACAATCGGTCGATATCGTCTAATCGGCGCAGGTACGGCGCTTGTACTTACCCTGAACGACGCTCTTTCCGCAACCATAGGGGTTGTTGTCCGCAGCGCAAGTGCCGACGACGGGTTCTGTTGGATTCTTATTCGGCCCCTGATACTGACACCATCGACTATCGCATTGAGCACCATCCGAGCAGGACTTACCGGCGTCCGCCATGGGCATCAAACAAAACAATCGCTGGCGCAAACCCGCTCGAATCCAGCGGCCTCCTTGGGCGATACATGCCTCGCAACCAGGATCGTCAGCAAGCAGCTCTTCGCTTCGGCACTCCTCTGTTGGAATCTGGGCAATCGCGGGGGAGAATGCCAGCAGCGTTGCACTCACTGCCAAGATCGCTGTCAGAAGACGATCGGCGTGGGCCATCCGGAAGAACTCGGCACTCATTTTGTGGAGGACGTGACCGGTGTCGCCGTGAGATCGAGTTTCCTGATGCGCGGCGTCGCATACAAGACCGGGATCTGATTGCCTTGGGTCATATCCCTCACTTCGGTGCTAACCCGCTTTGCCAGCGCCTCGATCGTTAGACCTCGATGGGCCAGCGCATTGACCAAGGCAATCTCGAACGGGCTGCGCGGGAGATTATCTGCGGCATCAGCCGCATGATCATTGGGGCCACTGGCGTACAAAATGGCGAGATCCCCACTTTGCCCCTCCTCAAGTTCTGGGAACTTTCCCAACCGTGTGAGCAAGCCCTGGCCAGAGGCCCCCGGCAGACGAGCGCTATGGTCGGCATCAACCAGCAGCACAATGCGGCGCCCTGGCATACGTAGTTGATCAACCATCCACTGTAACGAGAGAGCCCGGACCTCGATCCGTTCGGTTCCATGCCGCCATTCCGTCCCCAGCAGGTAACCATCACCCTTATAACCAGTTCCCATTCCAGCGTAATACACAATGATCTTGCGAGCTGGCGAGGTGGCCAATTTGGCAATGGCGTCACGCATTTGACCCAGCGTCGGGTCAATCAGGGTCGGCGTACTTTGAACTCCCATCTCCGCCAAGGCGGCGGCGACCATCCGGGCATCGCGCGTTGCATTTTCCAGACGAATTCCCGGCTCCGCATAGTTGCCCACGCCGATGCTCAGGCTGGCCGTACTTTCCAGGATGGGGGCCGCGATGCTCTTCGCCGATTCTGCCGCGACCGGACGGCGACCAGGCACCAGATAAATCTCGTCTACCGATTGGTCATAAATGGCAGGCACCTGGCTGTGGTCAATGGTTTTGGCAGAGTCCCTGACTTCGCGCCGCGTCTGCTTGATGACGGTATCCAGTGTCCAGTTTGTTTGTGTCAAATGGCGCAGCAGTTTGCGCGTGAACAATCCATTGACGTCTTTGTCATCGTCATCCAGCACGTCAAGAGCCGTTTCTCCCGAACCGGCCGAGTACACGATGTAAAAGCCCTTGGGAGCCAAAATCGATGCGATTCCCTTGCTACCGTCCGACAAGGGAGTGAAGTCGCGACAGGCATCGAGAATCACCACACTGTGGCGGGGGTTTTGCGCTGAAACGAGTTGCAGCAATTCGGTCATTGAAACCGCAGTCGGAATTGCCTGGCTGGACGGCTTGGTGACGACATCGCGCGGCAGCAGGTAATTCACGCCATTCACCTGGATGCCGTGTCCGGCAAAAAACACGAGCGATTGGGAGTCCGTGGACAATTGATCAGAATGGCGTTTGACCGCCGCAAGTAGGCTGGCTCGATCCGCGTTCGCGACTTCCTCAACGGCATAACCCATCTTTCGCAGGCTAGTGGCTACTGCCCGTGCATCCGCGACGGCTCGCTCAAGGGGCCTGGCCTGTATATAGGTATCAATACCGATGACCAGAGCCCGGTAATCAGCGGCAAGTGCTTGTCCGTAAACGAGCTGCCACACCCCGCAGAGGACAACGAGTAGACGCCTTATGGTGAGGGTGTGTCGTGCCAGCATGGGAATCCAAGGGTGAAGCGGTCAGTATCCATCTCCGCCTCGACCGGGTCAATATTTGTTTGCTTGCTGGCGGATCGCCAATTTGGCAATGGATTGGGGACGTCACGTGTCTAGACCAAGCACAGTGGATCGTTCGGTTGAGATGCTTTCCCTGGGAAAGCAGCCACTCTGGCTCAAGGATGCCGAGTTCGCACTGAGTATGGTCGAACGGCAGCAATCCGATGTTGTCTGGGCCATCATGTTCAATCGGGCCGACGACCACATCCTCGCAACGGCCAACGGCATTGCCACGTCATGTTTCATACACTTCGGCTATCGCTGCACAGACGCCCGGATACCCATTCAGGACTCGTTCAGATGCATGTTTTTGGATATAGTCCAATCCGCTGGAATAAGCTTGTTTCGGCTAAACCAATAAACCATTAGTTAATGGCGCTGTTCGCGTTAATTGATGACATGTTATCCACTGGCAGCCAAGACCAAGAAATCAGACGAGTTCCAGCCCGAAGAACTGGACCGGTCGAGGGCGCGGAACCAACCGAGATAGGAGTCGAGATACTTTGTGGCAACACCGTTAAAACGACGGATCCAAGTTTTCAAGCGGCTATCGTAGGCATTGACGTTCTG
>CAMDMZ010000100.1 GCA_945902805.1 Propionivibrio dicarboxylicus
GCTTTGCCACTCGCCCAGAGGGTCGTCTTCAGCGTGGCGATCGTCGCGCCACTCTCGTTGGTCTCGACGAGGGTGACATAGACGTGATGGGTGTCCCGATATTCACTGATCTCGGCGGCAACCCAAGTGCTGGTGGCGGCTGCTTTGACGGCCGATACCAACGGGTGCAGGAATTCCGACAGGGAGACGTGTCCGGTCACGTGTTCCATATCTCGTTGAAGAAGCGGTCAAGCGGCAACCGAAAGCCACTGGCCTGGGCGTGGCCGCCACCCCCGTAGTGGGTGGCCAGCACGCTCACGTCGAACGGGGCGATGCTACGCAGGCTGCAGATCACGTGATCGCCTTTGATGAAAAAAGTCAGGCTGAAGGTGCCGGAGCGTTGGGCAATGGCCTGCCCGATTTCCGAGGTATTGGAAATCGCGTTGGTGGCCAGCCCCTGAATGCCACACAAGGTGACGGGACGCAATTCTTTGCGCAAGGCGCTGTCGATCTGCCGTTGCAGCACATCCAGCACGATCTGTCCTTTGGCGATGAGCTCTTTCGGATGACCGGAGGCGGTCTGCCAGGATTCAAAACTGGTTGGTATCAGGCTGAGTCCAGCACAATAGGCTTTTGTATCAGCCAGCCAGAATCGCCATAGATCGCGGTCACCAATGTGATCGATCAACGCAGGGCGGGGCAATCCCGGATGAAAGTAGTCCCACGCCATCTGAGCCCCGGAGCGGTCCATGTCGAACCGGACGTCGACATTTGCGATCGGCGGGGTCTCGTCCCACTGGGCCGCCGCGGACAGGTGATGATCGAGCAGGATGATGTTCCGGGCAACCGTGGCCATTTCGCCTAGCACGGGAGGTGGAAAGCTGAAATCCAGGATGTAGACCGTTCGTCCTTGAAGGATCTTTGTTGGAATGGCGTCACCATACGAAACCGGTCGATAGTCGGCGGCATCACCCAGACTCAGCCAGGCAGCGTAGGCCGCGCCAAATCCATCGCTACACTCGGCGTGATAAAGCACCAGTGGAGCAGGTGGTGCGGAAGGTGTGGGGACGGTCGATGAGCGGGGCAGGGATGGCATCAGTAAGGGACATTATTCCGGAAGTGGTGCATCGGCCAGGAGTCGGCGACATTCCTCGCGGATGGATTCGCCGATTTCAGAGACGTAACGTTCGTCGAGGGCTTCGCTCATTTCGTAACTGATATGCAGCCCAGCCTCGCGGGAGACAGAATCTGCAATCTGTCGAGCCAGTTGATCACTCAGTGCCGAGAGATGTTTGCGCCGGGACACGGAGAGCCGGGTGGTAGAGCGTGACAACCAGTTGGCCGCCAGTGTCGTGCCCTGGGCCAGAGTCAGCCAGGAGTTATGTTCGTAGTAAAGCGAAAGACGTTCCGCCACCAAGGCAAAGAGCAGGGCACTGTGGTCGTCTTGATCACTCGGCGGCGGTTGAACTGGATCCATTGGAGTATCAGGACGGGGAATGCGTTCATTTTAAGGGCGGCCTGACCTTGGGAAGGCTCCAGTTGAAACGGCCGTCAGCAGCCCCATCGTTCCGGAACGACGAGAGTCGCTATCATTTCGGTTCATTGACCTGTCTTGGAGCCCCCATGGATATCGCCCGTTTCGCTCTCGCCCGTCACACCTGCAAAGCTTACGATCCCAGCCGCACAATCCCTGACGACCAAATTGCGCAGCTCAAGACCCTATTGCGCCACTCTCCCTCGTCCGTCAATTCACAACCGTGGCATTTCTTCATTGCAGCGAGCGACACCAGCAAGCAGGGCATTGCCAAGGCAACCGCACAGGGGATGTTCTCTGCCAATACCCCCAAGATTCTGAACGCTTCCCACGTCGTGGTCTTGTGTGCGCGGACGACTTTTGATCATGCATATCTCGCTCGCTTACTTGACCAGGAGGATCATGACGGGCGCTATCCGACGGCGGAAGCCAAAGCCGGACAGAACAAGAGCCGCCACTTCTACGTCAATTTGCACCGCTTTGACCAGAAGGATACGCAACACTGGATGGAGAAGCAGGTGTATCTGGCCCTCGGAACCTTGCTGCTCGGAGCCGCCGCATTGGAGATTGATGCCACGCCCATCGAAGGCTTCGATCCACGGGTTCTCAACGAGGAACTTGGCTTGCGGGACAAGGGACTGACAAGTGTCGTGATTGCGGCGCTGGGCTATCGAAGTGCCGATGATTTCAATGGCAAACTGCCCAAGTCACGGTTGCCCGTCGACTCGGTGTTGTCAGATCTTTGACGAGCGGCGAGGCACACTACAATTGTTTGGCGGACTGATTTGTTTCGGCTATCCGGATTCTGTGATTGATATGCCCGCAGCGTTGTGCGGCGCAGCACGCACGTAATGGAGTACTGCTCTGCAGTAAAACCCTGGATGACAGCCGCCGCCCCACTGCCGTCAGTCGAGGAAAATGGAAACGGACCTTCGCTGAGCCGGCCGAAATTCGGAAGCCGCCACTCTGAATGTGGATTAGAGTTTTCAGGTTGTGGGTCGGCAATACTGCGGTCAACGGCCATTGGCCACGTCGGACCAAACTTCGGGACTCGGCCATCACCTGCCGGTGGAACTCTCAGATGCTACTTCCGCTTCAGACTGGTTGCTGCCTGTCAGGTTTCACGGATCACCAGCGGCACCCGACCCTGAGCAGCCCTATGACATATAGAAATGCGACGTCTGCTTACTATTCGCACTGCTGACCTTGAGTTTGACAAGCCCTTATAAAGGCGGGTGGTTACTCAACGAGTTGAGTCGGCTTTGCCACGAATATGGCAATCACCTGGTAATCTAAACTTGGATAGCTTGCCACACCAATAATGTCCCATGCATACATCAGGCTACCTTCATTGAACACCCGGCCCGATGCCCGGTCTTTCCACCAGATGATGGCAGACTCATCGATTCCCAAATATTCCCACTGGCAACACTCTCCGCTACATAGCCTCACTCGGTAGACCTGATGAATCTCAAACCTCATAACGGTACATCCAACTTGAGCGCCAACAGGAAATCCTTTCTTAGCAGCAATCCGAGCAGCGCTCCATTTTGATCCACGACAGGCATGCTTCGCCCGCCATGGTGACGAAATGCTTCCAGCACTTCTCGAAAGCCCGCGCTAGCTTCGACGCAAACAGCTGGGGCAGTCATGGCCTCCGCGACGCGCGTTTCATGGTAACGATGTTCCAATTCACCATTGTCGCTAATCAACCGTAACATCAACTCCAAAAAGGAGTTCACTTTAAGGCGCCGCAGGAAGTCGGTTTCCGTGAGCATCCCGATTATTTTGCCGTGCTGACCAGCTACGGGCAGACCCTTCAATCCGCTTGCAACAATGATCTGGGCCGCTTGATCCAGCACCATGTTGTCTGACAGAACAGGAAGCCCCGTCCGCATCAGAGACTCGGCACGAATCGAACCGACTAGACGGTCAATGGCATTGTGGTGAGCCAAGTGAGACAGCAGCCGGAAATCTTCGGAGCTGATATCCAGATAGCCCGATATATGCGCCATCGCATCGACGACATCGCCATCGGAAAGGATGATCTCTCCTACATCTCTCTCACCGGAAATGTTCATTTGGACGACCTCCGAAATGGGAATATTAGCCCGTGCTCCAGGCACGTGGCCGCATCATTCCGGCGATCTTGCAGGCCTGTTTGACATAGCCGTAGGGAAACAGCCCGAACAACTGCGCCTTCGCCGACTTCTTGTCGATCCCTTGTTCATTGGAAAGATATCCGACCACGTGACGCACATCCGGAGCAACCTGGTGCTCGCGCCAATAGTCGCGCATGAAGTGCAGAATCGGCCAGTAGGTATCGGCCAGTTCCAGATTTTCCTCAGACGCAAGTTTACGGGCCACTTGGTCATCCCATGCCTCCGGATCGACTAGATAGCCTTCACTATCCCGCAGGGTATCGATTGCAGTTTTCATGTATATCTCCTGATAGTAGCTGATGACGACTAAAGGCTACTCGACGAGATAAATGCAAGTCAAACGATATTAATCTATGGTACATATCGTATATACCGATATAAAGTGAGAAGTGACGATGGATATTGATCAGGCACGGACATTTCTGGCCATTGCGGCTCACGGCAGTTTTCTGGCGGCTGCCGAGCATCTACATGTCACGCAATCCACAGTAAGCGCTCGGATTCAACGACTTGAGGAAGAGTTGGGGATTCGACTTTTTGTCCGCAATCGTGCCGGTGCATCCCTCACGGTGGGCGGGCGGCGCTTTGCCGTATATGCGAAACGTCTGGTGCTGACAGCGGAGCAAGCGCGCCAGCATGTGGGGTTGCCAAGCCGCTATCGAGCAACTCTTCGGGTCGGTGGCCGCATTGCGCTTTGGGATGACTTGCTGCCAGTGTGGATACGGTGGCTGCGCTCTCAAGCGGAAGCGGTCGCCATCCGCAGCGAGATTGGCTTTGAAGAAGATCTCATGAGGCGCTTGATAGAAGGTACCCTCGATATTGGCGTGATGTATTCACCAAGTCACAGTCCCGGCCTCGTCGTTGAGCATCTTTTCGATGAAACATTGATTCTGGTCAGCAGTCGCGCCGATGACATGGGCCCCAATGACGACTACATCTATGTTGAATGGGGTTCTGCTTTCGACATCCAGCATGCGCAGAGCTACCCGGATATAGAACCGCCCCCTCAGGTGGTCAATATTGGCTGGCTCGGGGTGCAGTTAATGCTGTCCAACGGCGGCTCCTGCTACCTGCCCATCCGCATGGCCAAACCACTGGTCACCGCAGGTCGACTACATGAAGTGCCCGACGCGCCTCGATACCAACATCCTGCTTACATGGTTTATGCCAAGGATTCGGACAATCCCGTCATGCCGCTTGCCCTGGATGGATTGAGGCATTTACAGCAGGAAACGGTGGCATGACAGGAGCGCGTCGCATGGCCGGATTCTGTCAAGAAACTAACCATCTTGGCGTGCAGGAAACATGATGCGAATCAATTTCCCGACAACGCCTGTCAACTATGATCGCACAATCAATTTTCCTTGGAGAACAGCATGACCACCATCCATGTACACAACCACACCAACCCGGAAGGGATCTACGGCTTCGACGCGCGTGGCATTGCAAAGCGGTTCCGCCATGCAGCCATCTTTGGCGCGCTAGATACCCTTAATTCTGGCGAGGTCATGCGATTCGTCAATGATCATGATCCGCTTCCACTGCTACAGCAAATGCAGGTTCGCTATGGGGAGAGTGTGGAGATTGCCTACCAAGCTCGCGAACCCGAGGAGGTAATGATCGATTTCATTAAACGCTGACACCGGTGTGGATGTCTTGGCCCGACTACCCAATGGCTGCTATTAATAACATACCGTCAGCCGCTCAGGCCATTCTCGATTTCTGGTTTTTGCCAAAGAATCATTTACAGCACAACCGTTACCGTCGGGAGTGGTTCAGCAGTAGCGATGCGTTCGAGGCGGAGATTCGTAAGCTTTCTAACCAGCAGGTTGAAGCAGCGCTGGCAGGGGATTTCACTAAATGGGATGAGAGCGCTGAGGTGACGTTGGCTCATATTCTGTTGCTTGATCAGTTTCCTCGCAAACTTTTCCGCAACACAGCAAAGGCCCTTTCTGGTGATGCGCGAGCCTTGTCCTTGGCGACATATATGGTTGCGTCTGGTCGCGACAAGAACTTGCCACCGATCCAGCGCTGGTTCGCCTTCATGCCGTTTTTACATAGCGAGTTGATGATCAATCAGGAACGCTCGGTAGCCTTGTTTGATGGGTTGCGCCGTGAGGCACAACAAGATGTTTTCGATGCTGCCTACGAATATGCACTGAAACAACGCGACGTGATCGAGCGCTTTGGCAGCTTCCAGATCAGATAACAGTCGGTGAAGTCTTTCTGAATTTGGGTGTTGCTATGCCTGCTTTGGCCGGGACTTGCCTGACGCCCAGTCTAGCCCACCGTCCGTTGACGCTGCACAAGAGACGTTCGCGTCTGATGGGCCAATGATAGCAACGGGCACGCTGCCGACGCTGACCCGTGGAATCTGAGTGACTGTTGACCAGCTGGTAGCCGCCGCTCAAGCAGAAAGGTGCTCGGCACCGAGTCCTGGGGCGGCAACAGACTGATTGCCGCCTGCTGACAGAAGCCGTGAAGGGGAGGGCGACGCTCCCTCTCAAATATTCCTGGTCTTCTGAATCAAGTCGTGGGCAAGCTGGATTTCTTTGGCCTTCTCGGTCGCGACATCAATCATATCCTTTGGAAGTCCTTGTCCAATGAGTTTGTCTGGGTGATATTGGCTCATCAATTTGCGGTAGGCGCGCTTGATTTCCTGGTCGGTACTTTCTTTCGTAACGCCCAAGGCTTTGTAGGCATCATCCAATGCGGCGGCAGTATGGGGTTTCCCGCCGCCAAAGTGCGATTGATTCAGCACCATCTCCATCAGATGCCTGAACGCCGCCTCATCGTAACCCAACCGACTGGCAATCGTGGTCAGCAAGGCTTCCTCCTGAGGATGGAAGTGTCCATCCGTGAGCGCCATCACCACCAAGTAGACCAGTAGCACGTGTTTGAGCTGACTCGTCTGCCCACAAATCGCCATGAACCGGTCGTAGGTTGGGCCGATATCAAATGCGGGGACGGCCCCTTGCTTGAACAAGTCAATCGCGCGCAAGCGATGCTCTTCGGTCATGCCCAACTTTTTCATGAACGCCTCGGTGTGGGCAATTTCCTCGGCCGAGATTTGCCCATCAGCTTTGGCCAGCTTGCCCATCGAAATGAACATCGTTTCGAGAAAGACGGTCTGCCGTAGCGGGTTTTGCAGCGGGTTGATCCCGCCTGAGCCATAGGCCCTCATGCGGTCGATCACGAACCCAATCAGCAGGCCCAACAAGGCCCCGAAAAGCCCAAAGGCGTAGTACCCAGCGATGAATCCGATCAGCTTAAACACGAGATCTCCAACACGACAAGGTAGACCAGTGAAATCGGATCACGCGATCTCGTCGATCACGATGACGTCGACACCAGTTTCTCTGAACAACTCCCG
>CAMDMZ010000101.1 GCA_945902805.1 Propionivibrio dicarboxylicus
CGTTGCCATTGTTGGATACAGCCAAGGGCTCTCTCAGCGAGTCCGAAAGCTGGCATGGCAGCTAACGCAGGTACCGGTCAGGTTGGGTAGTAGCGCCAAGGCACGATCGCGGTCACCACTCAGGGCGGCACGGGCAAACTCGCTGGCGGCAAAGTGACCATTGCGACCAATCTCATGCATTGCAGGGGGCATCTGCGGACCGGGGGGGCCTCAAACGGCAATCGGGCGTTCTTTCCCATTGCCCCCTTGCCCAATCGGGCTTCCGCTACCTGACCGGCTTCGCGGACCTGGTTTGTCGCCATCAAGGTCAGAATCTCGTGGAGTGCCAATAAGCTGTCGAGCATTTCCTGACGTAGTGTTTCCTGTGCCTGCGGTGTGAGTTACTCGAACGATCGGGTGTCCTGCGCCATCGCCGGAAGCGCAAATAGTGCCAAAATCAATACCAGTTGTTTCATGTCAGATTTCCTTGAAGATGTCATTGTGGTGAGCCATTCAAGCATGGGTTGGGCTGATTGCTGTCGAAACATCGAGCAGATCTTCAATTCTTATAGTCTTATACGGGTTGGATCAAGCGCTTCATTCATTTCCACGACAGGTAACACCCGCAAGGGATGGGGCGTGACACTGAGCGATAACAAACCGAGTAGATCGACCAACTGGTCTCCCGTCGTCGTCAAGCATCAGTTCGACTTCTCATGTACGAAATCGGTGAATTGACTGCGACGGCCAAGATGAAGATACTCACGCATGTCGCGTTGAATTTCCTCTCCTAAACAAGGATTCACTTATGCAGTTCCGATGCTGTTTCGTGGTGGCCGGCATTAGTCTTCTCTCCCTACCTGCCCTGCCCGCCCTTGCCCAAAGCCTCACACCACGCACACCCGGCTTGTGGCAAGTCGATTCGACCATCACCATGGCGCCGATGGGCGGCCCGCAAAAGCGGTCTGACAAACTGTGCATCACACCGGAACTGGCCGCGCGCGACATGGCCCCACCCAATGCCCTTCAGGAGGACGGCTGGAAATGCGCCTCGTCGCTGGCTGGATCGAGCAAAGACAAAGCAAGCTACAGCATCACCTGCAAACAGGGTACCGATGTCGCCAAAGGATCGGGCGACCTGAGTATCGTGAGCCCCAATGAATTCAAGGGGAATACGCGCATCGAGGCATCCATGGAAGGCATGAAGGTGTCCGTACAGGCCCACTATGCCGGGCGGTATCTTTCTGCAGCCTGCGGCAATGCGCCGCTGATGAAGTGGGAGGGGGTTACCGAAACCCCCAGAAAGAAGTAAATGATCGACGCCCTGCTGGCCCAGTTTTGGCCGCTGGCACTGGTGATGGCTGGAATCGGCTATTGGGCATATGTCAGCAATCGACGCCGCTACAAGGCTCAGGTGGAGCGCAACACCGCCACCGCCAAGGCACAGGGTATGGGCTACACCGCACCGGCCGGTGTCGATGGCAGCAGACCGCTACGGGGCATGCACCACTTTGAGGGAACCACCGACGGAATCGTCTGGAACGCCGAGACCCTATTCCTGACGGATCAGGAAACCGGCAGCTATGGGCTGACTCAAAACAACACTCAGAACTACACCCGCTGGACGGGCACCAACGCCGGAACCGGCTCGGGCGCACTCATCCTCATGAATCTGCCAGCTGGCGTGACGGCTCCGCAACCCGCTGCCGATAGCGGCGGCGGTGGATTCATGAGTGCCTTGACCGAAAAAGCCGCGCAGACTGCCTTTCAATTATTTGCCCGGATCACGTTCGGTACAGAACGAAGCGCGAGCTTGCCGCTGACGCCGCAGCACCGCGTGATATTGGAGGCCGATGCCTTCGGCAGCGCCTTCGTCGCATTTTCTGATCGGCCCGAGCTGCTTGCGCGCCTCGATCCGCGGGCTCGCGAGTTGCTGCTGGACGAACGTGACCAGCGCGTGGCGTTTCTTTGGGATGCCGAAGGGCTTAGCCTGACCTGGCCGACCCCCTACCTCTCACCGCAAGACATCGCCGCGCGCGCGGCGTTCGGCGCGCGACTCGCCCATGCTGTGGGTCGTTAGCCAGCGATACCTAGCGCTATGCTCCCTGCGTCTCTGGGTAGTATCGCCGACGCCAATTGTCTCAGTCAATCGTCGGCTTTGGCCGGAGGGAGCTACGATTTGCGGAGCATAACCGGCGAATACCACGCGAAGCACGGTCGGCGGTACTCACGGTCGGCGGTACTAAAGGTAACCTCTTGCGGTTGCGCGCACCACATTACAAGCACGATTCCCTCCACGATGGCGACAGCTTTTCGCATTCTGATGCGGCCCTGCCCTGCACCGACACGACAATGCCCTCGATGCACTTGCTCGCCCAAGTGTCCCCAGACGAGCTGAATATATCGGTGAAATTGAAGAAACGTCATATCTGCGGACACTATCGCGTACACAAGGCTCCAATTCCATTTCAGGAGGCGAGTCCTGACTTTCTTCCACAGCACGTGAGTGTCATCACCCGAGAAAAATGGGCATCGGGCGTTAACGCTGCGTTAATCTTGGGCTACGCATAATGCGCCGCTCTTCGACAGCTTCCGAAGTCCCTCAGGGCTTCTATGTCGAATTGCGAATAGCACAACACCTTGCAATGGAGCATATATGCGATTCCAACATCGAACACCGTGGCCCCTAGTCGTTATGGCTTGCGCCGCATTGGCAGGTTGTACCGGTGGTAGCAGTTCTGACAGCAGCAGCGAGTCCGCGATAGGCGACACCAACAGCATCTCAGACAGTTCGAACAGTAACAGCACCACCGTCGACGCCACTGGCGTGGTTTCGGGGGTCACTAGCGGACGCTTACTCGCCAGCAACTGTTACCAGTGTCACGGAACCTACGGCAGTGGCGGTTTCGACAAGATCATGGGTAAGGGCGACTTGCTCGGTGAGTTGCGCAAGTACGCTGCGTCCACCAACACCAACGACATCATGGCCGCTCATACACAAGGCTACACCGATGCCCAGTTGCAAGCCATTGCCAGCTATCTAGCCAATCTCTAAGAAAGAATAGACCATGGATCGCCGTAAATTTATTGGCCTAATGGCCGCCAGTGGAGCAGGCTTCCTGGCCGCGTCGCCACGCATCTGGGCGGATGGCAATTCGGTTTCCGATGCCTTGTCGGCGTTATTTACCGTGCCGGCAAGTACGGATGTCAGTGGTCACGTCGTGATCGTCGGTGGTGGCATGGCCGGCGCAACGCTAGCCAAATACCTTCGCCTGTGGGGCGGGACCGGCGTCAAAGTCACGCTAGTCGAAAAATCCACCGCCTATACCTCGAACATCATGAGCAACCTGGTGCTCAACGGGCAGCGCGTACTCGCTGGCCTGGACTATACATACAGCACATTAACCAGCCAATACGGTGTGACCCTCGTCAATGGCACGGTAACGGGGATTAATGCCGGTATGAAAACCGTGGCATTGGCCGACGGCCGTAACGTAAGCTATGATCGACTGGTGTTGGCACCCGGACTGGAATTTGATTTGCTACCGGGCATGACCAGTCTGGCCGAATACGACACGGCCATTCCTCATGCTTGGAAAGCCGGCCCGCAGACTCAGTTGCTGCGCGACCAATTAGTGGCGATGCCCGCCGGTGGCAACGTCATTGTCACCATCCCCAAGGCCCCCTATCGTTGCCCGCCAGGACCCTACGAGCGCGTTTGTATCATTGCCGACTGGCTCAAGGCCAATAAGCCAGGCAGCAAGGTGATCGTACTTGACGCAAATGCCGACATCGTGGTGGAAAGGGACAACTTCCTGTTGGCCTTCAATCAGACGCATTCCGGCATCGTCGACTACCGCCCAAACTGTGTTCTGACGCAGGTCGGTAGCAGCAATCGATCTGTTACCTACACTTCTAACGGGGCCAACATCCAGTTGTCGGCCGCCGTGCTTAATCCGATTCCGCCGCAAAAGGCGCCGCAACTACTTGCTGACGCTGGGTTGTTGAACAGTCCAGATGGCCGCTTTGCCGCCGTGAATGTGCTCAGCTACGAGTCAACAATAGTGGCCGGCATCCATATCATCGGCGATGCAAGTCATACCACCCAACCTAAGGCTGGACATGTCGCCAATCAGCAAGCCAAGGTCTGCGCGGATGCCATCGTGCGTTTGCTTGGTGGGAAGGCTCTCGATCCGACACCGGTGACCAATTCCGCCTGCTATTCCCCGATTACCGCATCGACGGCGACATTTCTGTCTGCGGTATATCAGTACGATGCCGTCACAGCCACTATGAAACTGAGCAAGCTGGGTGCATCAAGTAGTACGAACAACGAACACTATCGGGATATGCAGACGTGGTTTGCTACTTTGATGAAGGATAGTTTTGCCTGACACTAGGGAACGTGGAGCCGCTGGTAGATGCACGGGCACGCAAGGCCAACCAGATCTCGCCGATGGCGCCAAATAAACTTCGTTTCCGATCAGCCATCGTAGGGAGAGATGGTCTTGGGCATCATTTACTGAACCCCAATCAGGGAGATCTCCGCCTGTTCTAATGCTACTTTGGACTTCGGAAACTCTTCGGAGAAGGTAAGCCTCATCATTTATGGCACCGCAACTTTTGGCGTCGAACCGGAGATCAAGCGCCGTTATTGGAAAAGCGCGTGGCGGCTGCTTTTTCCCAGCGGTCCAAGCGGCGACGACTATGCGGTCGTGAAGATTCGAGCTGAGCGCATGGAACTCTTGAGTTTTCGGCACAATGTAATCCCAGAGCTGTTCGGCCTTCGCCCTGTTCTGCTCCAGAGGACACCACAAGGTTGGACTATGCTGGCCCAGCTCATGAATCGACAGGACCCTGCGCGAGAAGCTGCTCAGCGCCTGTGATTTCAATCGTTCCTGAGGGTTCGTTTCCCAGAGCTGTCTACTTCCGAAGTGCTGCGGTCACTCAGGTGGCCGGTTGTCGGAAGCCTCCTGCGGCAGCTGATGGCCGGGTCGAGCCAAAGCAAAGTTCGAGTTGGTTGCCGAAAACCCGCCATTGATCTGCGGAACGAATTCTTGCCTGCGTACGGCAGTTCCCGCTGCATTGCCGAAGTTCACAACGCTCCAAAGGTGACGTCGGATCTCCCATTCAGAGGATAACGTGACGAAATCAGGATTACTGGGTGGCTCATCCTCCGACGCAGGCAATGTACAACTGATCTGGTTGCAGGTCCGAAAGTGTTTGAGTCCCCAAGGTACTCGGCATCGCCCCCGGCCTATAGGCGAATCCGGTATCCAGAGTTGCAAGCATTGATCCGGTCGCCGGGTTTCCATCGTCCATCTTGATATCGAGTCGCAAGACGAGCTTGCCGGGAATTCTCCGCGCACAAGTGATCACGCTGCCCGTAAGCGCTGAGCCGTGTGCGTCCTTGATTGGTGACTTTTCCGGATCGCTATTGCCCGCTTGGAGTCCCATTACGGTGCCAAGAGAAGTGCGCGGGGTATAGTCCGGCGCCGCTAGATCGGTTCCGCCTCCCATCAGTCCCGCCAGCCGGAAATGCTGCCAAACACGTGAGGTTTCGCTAGTGGCGGCCTCGTCATACCAATTCCCTTCGATGACACTATTTCCGTTTCCGTGGGTGGCAATGGCGCCCAGATGACTTTCCGCAATAGCGTCATCTCCGGGAAGAACATGAAACTTATCCTGGTACAGGTTGATCATTCGGGAGACGTTCTGGAAATCGCTCACCAGTCCCTTGATGTAACCTGCATTGATCAGGTCATTCCCCAATTGCATGCTACCCAGCAGAAGGGCGATAAGGAAAAGGACAGTCGCGACCTCCAGCAGGGTAAATCCTTGCTGACATAAAGACGTGCGCGGAAAGATTGGATCGTCCATGCCATTAGAGTCGAGAAATTTCACTCGATCACCTAGCGTGGGGCGCTGAGAACAACGTAGATTTTGTTATCGGCTGGCACCCTGACGTCATCAAGAACAGAGATCAATAAGTTTCTAACCCTGGGAGTGATAACGTCCGACTTGGTAGTGCTCGGCTTCATTTGGATCTGCGCCAATCCCATGGCGGTACCGGATTTGTATCACTCCAAAGCCCAAGTCGTCTAGCCTGGGCGAAGAACTGGGCTTGCTCATACAAGCCGCGATCGACGGCCGTCTGCTCCTTTGCGTAGGCGTGATACCACCACGCCATACCGGCTTTCACCTGTTCTAAATTGATGTCTTGGCCATTGACCAAGATTTTGCAGACTTGCCGTCGATAACGATCGGTTTTGCCACAGTTCGCCGTCACGTTCTGCCCAAAAGCCAACGCGGCCAAGTGAGATTGTGATTTTGAGCCAAATGGCTGATGCTTTTCCGGGGCATCGATGCCAGCGAGGCGAATCTTGTACTGCGTGTTCGACCCGTCCAAGACCGTCAGGGTATCGCCATCAACGATGGCCACCACGCGCCCGGTCAGCGTTTCGGCACAAAGCGGAAAAACCGCCAGGCAAAGAACGGCGACGACAGTAAGGCGTTTCAATGGGCGCCCTGGGCGACGGCAACCATCTTCTGCACCCGCAGGCGGCACGCTTCTTTGATGGTCATCCCGATCAGGTTTTCAGGCGGCAAATGAACGTCCCAATG
>CAMDMZ010000102.1 GCA_945902805.1 Propionivibrio dicarboxylicus
ATCCTGTTCAAGGAAGGCAACGAGTTGGTCAACACCTTGCTGCACATCGTTGGCGCCAGCCAATTTTCGGTTGTACTTGGACGCACTCGCGTCTAACGCTCCGTTTCACCCTTTTCAAGCAAGACTCGCATGGAACAATTTCACGGCACCACCATTCTTTCGGTTCGACGCGGCGAGTCTGTCGCGATGGGCGGGGACGGCCAGGTCACATTGGGTAACATCGTCATCAAAGCGTCGGCTCGAAAAATTCGCCGCCTATACCAGGAACGCATTCTGGCCGGCTTCGCTGGTGGCACGGCGGATGCTTTCACGTTATTTGAACGATTTGAATCGAAGCTGGAAAAACACCAGGGCCATCTGGTCAGAAGCGCGGTGGAGTTGGCCAAAGACTGGCGCACCGATCGCATCCTGCGTCGTCTGGAAGCCATGCTGGCGGTGGCTGATCGCACTAGCACGCTGATCATTACCGGCGCTGGCGATGTACTGGAACCCGAGCAGGGTATTGCCGCCATCGGCAGCGGCGGTGCCTACGCGCAATCGGCAGCGCGCGCACTGCTAGAACATAGCGACCTGGACCCGGAAGCCATCGTCCGCGAATCAATCGGCATTGCCGCCGACATCTGCATCTACACCAACCGCAACATCCTGATCGAAACGCTGGCGCCAGGGTCTACGCCTTAACCGGGTGTTTCGCCAGTTTGCGTTGTAGTGTGCGGCGGTGCATTTTCAGTGCGCGTGCAGTGGCTGAAAGATTGCCCTCATGCTGTGCCAGCACCTTCTGGATGTGCTCCCACTCCAGCCGATCGACCGATAACGGCTCACCAGCCAGCTGAACATCGCTTGCGGCAGCGATATCGACCTCACCCAGGGCGGCAAGGATTTCATCAACGCTGGCCGGCTTGGGCAGATATTGCACCGCGCCCAGCTTGATCGCCGCCACGGCGGTGGCAATACTGGCATAGCCGGTCAGCAGCAGAATCCGCGCCAGCGGATGCCGCGCACGCAGGGGCTCAATCAGATGCAGGCCGGACTCGGTGCCAAGCCGTAAATCCAGCACCACCGCGTCAAACGTCTGCGTCGCTGCCAGCGCCAGCGCCGCCTCGCTGTTAGCGGCCGCGGCAACCGTGTAACCGCGTCGCGACATCGCCAAGCTCAGCGTCTGCATGAATACCGCGTCATCATCGATGAGCAGAATATGTCTGTACATCAAGCCACCTGCGCTGAATAAAGCGGCAAATTGATCCGTGCGCTGACACCGCCCGCCTCCGTCGCGCTGATTGCAAGACCACCTCCAATGCGCTCTAGCGTGGCGCGAGCAAGATCCAACCCGACACCCCAGCCCTCTGCCTTGCCCGATTCCAGGCCACGACCGCGATCAACCACCTCCAGTGCAAGGGCGTGTGGCATCAGGCCTGCGCGCACCAACACCGCCTCCGGCGAGGCTTGCGCCGCATTGTTCAGCAATACCACCAGAATCGCCTCCAGTGCCGGGTCATCAGCCAGCAATGGCTGACTGTCAGTAAGTTGAGTGTCGATCTCCAGCGTCACCCTCGCTTGTGGCCACATCAAGCCCCAGCGTTCCAGCGTCCTGGCCAACCAGGTCCGTGCCGGTAGCGGCGGTCCGGCCTGTTCTCCGCGCGCCCGCGCTGAATCGCCCAATCGATCAAGCACCGTCTGCATGCGGGCAACCTGCCCAGCAAGCAGGGCAAGCGGCTGCGCAAGTTCTTCATCGCCGGCATAGTCACGCCGCAGTTCATCCAGCGTGATGCGTACCGACATCATCGGTGTCGCTAGGTCATGTGCCGCAGTGGCGGCTTGCAGGCCAAGCGCAAATAATTGCTCATCGCGCAGCCGCTGCTCACGCGCCTGTGCCAACTCAGCGTCACGCCGCCGCAACGTGGCTGCCTGGCGGCCGGCAAAAGCAGCCACCAAAGCCGCGGTAAGCAGGAAGTTCAACCACATGCCGGACAAATGCATATCGACCGCAGCCTCAGGTGAAACCTCGATCTGCAACGGGTGATAAAAACGCATCAGCAACGTGTACAAACCGCCAACCCAGATCGCCATGCTCCAGGCATGCAATGGCGGCAAAGTCACCGCCGCCAGAATCAACGGCACCAGCAGCAGTGAAATGAACGGATTGGCATAACCACCGGTGAGAAACACCAGTGCCCCAATGCAGGCAGCATCCACCGCCAGTTGCAAGGCGACCTCGGTCAACGCAGCCCCACCCGCGCACAGGCGCAGCCAGGCGACGCCGTTGAGCACGACATGCAGACCGAGAATCAAGGCAAGCGACAACAACGGCAGGCGCGCATGCAGCACCAAGGCAAGCAAGGTGATACCCAGCCACTCGCCGATGATCAGCGCGGCACGCACCTTGATCAGGCGCTGCTGCGCCAGATGCGGCAGTACCTCGCCATCCACCCGAAACAATCTCTGGAATAAAAGCATGGCCGCGATTTTAACGACCTAAAACACGCAAGCCGTCCGTCTTCATCTACCTGCGACAACATGTCGCATTCCGCCGCTGGGCGCACCTCGCTAAGATGACCTCGCTTCCATACGTTTACGGCTTTTGACGTACTGACGTATCTTGCGGCCCGCTTCGGTTCATGCCCGCAGCGGGCCATTTTTTTGAACTCGGAGTCTGAAAATGAAGTTTCGCTTGAACCCCATTGTTGCGGTATTGGCTGCCAGTCCCTTTTATGGCTTTGCGGCAGACGTACCGATGTTGGACGAAATCGTCGTGACCGCGCCAAGAAGTACGCTGCAACATTCAAGCGTGGTCAAACTTGGCGAAACCGAATTGGCACCGATGCGCTCTTCCACCAGCGACACGGCGAGTTTGCTGCGTGACATTCCCGGCGTCAGTTTGTACGGCGCGGGCGGGGTTTCCAGCCTGCCGGTGATTCACGGCCTGGCCGATGACCGACTGCGAATCAAGCTGGACGGCATGGATTTGATTGCCTCCTGCCCCAACCACATGAATCCGGTGCTGTCCTACATCGACCCGAGCAGCGTCGAGACGCTCAAAGTCTATGCCGGAATCACCCCGGTCAGCAGCGGCGGCGATGCCATCGGCGGCGCCATCATCGTCGAATCTCGCGCCCCCGAATTTGCCGCACCCGGCCAAGCCGCAATCACCAAAGGTGAAGCCGGGGTGTTCTACCGCAGCAACAACAACGCGCGCGGGGCCAATGTCTCGGCCAGTTATGCCAACCAGCAATTCAATATCAGCTACAGCGGCGCCACCAGCCAAGCCGACAATTACACCGCCGGTGACGACTTCAAGAGCTACGACTTCACCGGCCGCGTCGGGCACACGCTGCCGCGTGATGAAGTCGGCTCCACCGCCTATGAAACCCGCAACCACTCAATTGGACTCGCGTTCAAAAACGATGCGCATATGTTTGAAGCCAAACTGGGTTTCCAGGACATGCCGTTTCAGCTCTACCCGAATCAACGCATGGACATGCTGAACAATGAGCAGAACAGTCTGAACTTGCGCTACCTGGGCAAGTTGGATTGGGGCTCACTTGATGCCCGCGCCTATCACGAAAAAGTCGATCACTTCATGGACTTTGGCGCCGACAAACGATTCTGGTACGGCAATGGTGTTCCGCCCATCGGCTCCGGCGGCCCCACCGCAGTCGATGGTTCTCCATGCAGCCCAGTCAGCACCACTTGTGCCGCCGGCATGCCGATGTACACCGACGGCAAAACGACGGGATTCAGCGTCAAGGCGGATGTCACCATCACCGCACAAGACCGCTTGCGCGTCGGCGGCGAAATTCAGCAATACCGGCTTGACGACTGGTGGCCGCCGTCAGGCGCTGGCATGTGGCCGGGCACCTTCTGGAACATCAAGGACGGCGAACGTGATCGCACCGCACTGTTTGGCGAATGGGACGCGCGCAAGCGATCCAACTGGATGACACTTCTTGGCGCACGCGTCGAACAAGTCAAGATGAATGCCGGTGATGTCGTGGGTTACAACCCGGCCAATATGATGAGTTTCCAGGCGCGTGATGCGGCCGCTTTCAACGCGCAGGATCGCAAGAAAACCGACAACAACCTCGACCTGACCGCTCTGGCGCGCTACACCGCCGACGCAAATCTCGACATCGAGTTCGGTTTTGCCCACAAAGAGCGCTCACCCAATGTCTATGAACGCTACACATGGTCCACTTGGCAGATGGCCGCGCTGATGAACAACTTTGTTGGCGACGGAAACGGCTATCTCGGCGACATCGACCTGGAGCCGGAGAAAGCCAACAAAATCTCCGCCACCTTCGATTGGCATGCCGCCGATGGTGCCTGGACTTTCAAAGTGACACCGCATTACACCGAGGTCGACGATTACATTGACGCCGTGCAGTGGAATGCCGCGACCAACCTGCCGGCCACGCCTCTGGTGACAGACAAATTCAGTGTTCTCAAATACGTCAATCAGTCCGCTCGCTTGTATGGCATCGACCTCTCAGGCCAGATGCCGCTGGCAAAAACCGATTGGGGCGCCTTCGCGCTGAAAGGTCTACTGAATTACACAAAAGGCACCAACCGTGACACCGGTGACGGCCTTTACAACATCATGCCGCTGAACGCCAAAATCGCGCTTACACACCACAAAGGCGGCTGGGACAACAGCGCCGAACTGGTGATGGTGGATGCGAAAGACGACATTTCAGCCATGCGCAACGAAATCAAGACGCCGGGCTACGGACTCGTCAATCTGCGCGGCAGTTATGCCTGGAAGCAGGTGCGCGTCGATTTCGGCATCGAGAACTTGTTTGACAAGTTCTATTATCTGCCCACCGGTGGAGCTTACACCGGACAAGGCACCACCATGACCAACCCGGCGCTGCCCAATTACCCGCAGTGGGGCACCGCCGTTCCCGGCATGGGCCGCTCGATCTACGCGGGTTTGAACGTCAAGTTCTGAGGCAGAATGCCGCCGCCCCGTCGATCCGGCGGGGCGAACGACGAAAAGGACTCAACATGCAACGATCTCTCGTAATGCTGCTAACCGGATGCCTGCTAGCCACCTCGGCACTGGCTGACAACATCAAGATCGAAAACGCCTGGGTTCGGGCCACTGCGCCTGGTCAGAAGGTCGCGGGTGGTTTCATGGACCTGACCGCGGATACCGACATGACCCTGATCGGCGGCAGCAGTCCGGTATCCAGGGAATTCGAGCTCCATTTCATGCGCATGCAAGACGGCGTCATGGAAATGCGCCAGATGCAGGAAATCAAATTGCCAAAGGGAAAAACGGTCAGCCTCGAGCCGGGTGATCTGCATGTCATGTTCATTGGCCTTAAAAGCCAGATCAAGCCGGGTCAGAAAGTGCCAATGACACTGATCGTTAAAGACGCGGACGGCAAGCAACAGAAGCTGGCGGTGCAGGCGGAAGCCCTCTCATCCAGCTCGCACTGAACAACACCAAACGACACGCAATCCGAAAAAAATCCGACAGGAGCGATCCTGTCGGATTTTTTGATTCATCCGACCGTAAGCAGGATTTAGATCAGTTCACGTTCCAGCTCTTCGATTGTGGTGTGGCGCACGTCTTTGCCCTTGACCATGAACACAACATATTCGGACATGTTCTTGGCATGGTCGCCGATGCGCTCGATGGCTTTCACGACAAACAGCAGATCAATAAAGGTCGAGATGGTGCGCGGGTCTTCCATCATGAAGGTGATCAGATGCCGCGTGATCAGGTGGAATTCCTCGTCGACTTCCATGTCCTGGCGGGCCACCGCACCGGCACCGGAGACATCCAGGCGGGCGAACGCATCGAGCGACTCGCGCAACATCTTGGTAGTCAGACCAGCCATGTATTTGATTTCGTTGTAACGCGGCGTCAGGATGCGATCGCTGTCGTAGGCCTTGACTGCGAAGCGGGCGATCTTTGCTGCCTCGTCGCCGATCCGTTCAAGATCGGTAATGGTTTTGATGATGGTCAGGATCATGCGCAAGTCACCAGCGGCCGGCTGGCGTAACGCGATGATCTGCGTACAGGCCTCATCAGCCCCGACTTCCCTGGTGTTGACCTTGTGATCGTTGGCGATAACTTCTTCGGCAATTTTGGTATTTCCGGAGATCAGCGCTTCGATCGCCTTATTCACCTGTTCCTCTACCAGGCCCCCCATTTCCAGCACGCGCGCGCGCACGGACTCCATGTCCGCATCAAATTGCTTGTAAATATGTTCATTGGGCATATCTATGTCTCCTTCTACCGCCGCTGACCGGGGTGGTGCTGACGCAATTGTTTTTGCCTGGCCGTTATTTAACGATATGAAATATCTACAACCAGGAGATTGGCAAATTATAGGGGCGTCAATTGCGTCATATATTACAGGTTGGTGACAAATGGGACTTTGATACTCAAATTTGCGAAATCCAGAATCATCTTCCAATCGCGTCGTCCGGTGACACAGATCGGCAACGTCACGCTAGCGCGGAATACGCCCTGATCATCCGGACGCAGGGTGTAGAGATTGAAGCCCATATCCA
>CAMDMZ010000103.1 GCA_945902805.1 Propionivibrio dicarboxylicus
GCAGGCATCGACGTGGCGCTCGTGCGTTCGGGTGAGGCAGAGCGCGTCGCGAGCTTTCAGTGCGACTACCAGTTGGGAATGGTCAGCATCCTCGACTCGTATCGGCGCTTGGCCCAGGCCAAGACGGCAATGGAGCGTTGCGTAGACAAGCTCGCGTGGTCCGCGCCCGAAGGCCGCCTGGTCGAAAGCGCGCCTATGGCAGGGGCCGCCGATACGACAACGCGGAGCCCCTGAATGCCGGGGCAAGCCGGTCCCGCGCCATAAAAGCCAACACGACCATCGCGGGGAATGCTCCGCTGCCATCGGGAGGGCTGCGCGCGAGTGAGAGGGTAGACCGCCGGATCCGGTATCCTTTAGTAATCTCTGCTCTCGCAATCGTAGCGAGCCTGACGCTCATGCCATTCGCACATGCCGATCCGCTACTGCTCGACTTCTCGCGTTCGGAAGTCATCCAGACGTTTCGGGTCATCAACGATGACGTCATGGGTGGCGTTTCCACGTCGAGGAGCCACGCAACGAACGATGCCCTGGTGTTCGAAGGGGTGGTATCGCTCGAGAAAAACGGCGGCTTCGCTTCCTTGCGTGGCCCGATCATTTTTCCGGCGGAGTCCGCGGCGCTGCTGCTGAAGGTTCGCGGCGACGGACAACGCTACAAAGTGACGCTGAAACTTGACGACCGCCCCGGCACAGGCCAGTACCAGGCTGACTTCGTTGCGCCGCGAGAATGGCAGACGCTGCGGTTCATTCCGGCGGATTTCACATACAGTTTTCGGGGACGCGCCACAGCCGCGCCGATCGTTCGGTTCGTTGACGTGGGGTACTTCGGCCTACTCATTGCTGACAGGCAATCAGGTGCCTTCAAGGTCGAAATGGCAAGTGTTTTGGCCGAGTGAGTAAGGATACCGCTAACACCGGCAGCAGCAGACCGACGTATCGACCAGATGCGCCACTGTTTCGGCCATGCGACGGGTGTAGCACGAGGGGCCTCTTGCCGATTCCGCGCGGGAAAGCATCGGAGTCCGCCAGAAAAGCTTCCGCACCTCACCCCCAGCGCCGCCTGAAGACCCAATAGTGGCTGCAATATAAAGAGGAGCTGCCGCTCAGAAAGCCATCTTCTGCGGGTAGCATCACCCAGACCTTAATCTCCTGTCACGAAATCTCACCGTCCGTTCCCGCTGCGTTGGAGCCAGTCGGCCGAGAAACTTGGACAGCGCCGATTCAGTGGCCGCTTACGGGTTCGCGCTCGGGTTTAACGTCGGCTATGGAGAAAAAGTCCGAGCGGCGGGTTTTGGCCGTTATGAAAAGCTTTTCATAACGGCCATTATGCACAGTCCCCAGTTATGAACAGCTTGTCGATTGCAGGCGCGTGCGGGGCCGCAGATACAGGGTTAGCGGCTCCCGTCACTTTGCATAATTACAGGGTTTTGAGAAACTCCAACAGCGAATCCGGTGCCCGGTAGCGCCGGATGTCGACGCCAGGCTCTTGCAACCTGGCCAACGCCCGCTCCTTCATTGCGAGGTCCGCTTCGACGTACTGATGTGTTGTGGTCGGGCTCTCATGTCCGAGCCATAGAGCAATCACGCTGATGTCCACACCCGACTGGAGCAAATGCATCGCCGTGGTGTGACGGATCATGTGGGGTGAAACGTGGCGATCAACCAATCTCGGATGCGTACTGCTTGCGGCCTTCACCGCGAGATCGAGCCGTTGCGTCACGTTGCTGCGAGTCATCGGCTGGCCCGCACGGTTTGGCAGCAACGACGAAGCTGAGGTCAATTCTGGATTCAGCCGCAACCATGAGCGTATCGCTTTGACTGTCGAACGCCACAGCGGCACCGTTCGTTGCTTGCGCCCCTTGCCATGCAGAGTTACGAAGGCCGTGCCGTTGAGCACGACATCAGCCAAGCGTACGCCGATGATCTCCGACACCCGGGCGCCGGTGTTGTAGAGCATCGTCAGCAGCAGGTGGTCCCGCTGGCTTGTCCAGTCCTCACCAATCTTGCCGATGATCGCCAGCATCTCGTCGAGCGACAGGAACCCAAGCATTGGCCGTTCAAAGCGCTTCATCGGCACGCCCAAGGCTTGCTCGACGACGCGCAGTGCGCTGACATCACGGTGAGCTGCGAACTTCAGGAAGGCTCGCAACGCCGCCAGTCGCGCATTGCGGCTACGTATCGTATTTCCACGGTCATGCTCCAAATAGTCGAGGAAGGCGAGAATCATCGCCGGCGTGATCTGCGCAAGCTGGATCTCAGTCGGCTGTTTGTGTAACTGCCGCTCGGCGAAATTCAGGAACAGCACGAACGCATCACGGTAGGTTGCTACCGTACGCGGACTCATGGCCCGTTGTTGTGTCAGATGCTCGGCGAAGAAGCTCTGTACCAATGCTGCAAAGCTCGGCGCCTCTCCGGGGGTGGTCAGCTTACTCATCGCCTTCCTCCCACAAATCGGCGAATGCCTCAAAGCGCTGGCCGGCCAATCCCATCAATTCCGGCACGCCGCTGAGGTACCAGTAGGTGTTGGAAACCTTGGCGTGCCCAAGATAGGTCGACAGTGCCAACATCTTCTGACTGATGTCCTCGCCATGCTCGTGCCATAGCAGCAAGCGGCGTACCGCGAAACTGTGACGCAGGTCGTGGATGCGAGGAGCGCCGTGACCACCGCGGTTAACCCAACCAAGCTGTGTGCGCAGCTGTTCGAAGATGCGATGGGCCTGCCGATCACTGACAGCCTGTCCCAGCAGGCGCCCGCGAGTGGCGATGAAGAACGGTGTCTCGGGCGTTGTGGGCACATGGCTGGCACGCTGAATTCGGTAGAGCTTCAGTGCTTGCAGCGCACTGGGGTGGATGGGTACCAGACGAGATTTGCCGAACTTGCTCTGGCGGATCGTTAGCACGCCGGACTTCAGATCTACGTCCGCGTCGCATAGCGTAAGCGCCTCCGAAATTCGCAAACCGGTGCAGGCCATCAGACCAAACAGCGTCTGCATCACCACACCTCGCAAGCTGCCAGGCGGCCCGACATGGCTGGCCGCATCCAGCAACTGAACAATCTCATCGTCGCGGTAGATATGCGGTGCCACCCGGCCCGGGATTGCGCCAAAGATGGCTTCGGTGGGCACTTCGGTGGCCGGCTCGAACTGCTGCAGCCAGCGCGCGAACGGTCGCAACAGGCCCAGCTGGCGTGCTGATGTCGCACGTGTCCCTTGGCCATCCTTGGCCAGGCGCGCCCAAGCGGCCATGAGTTCAAGCGTCAATGGTCCGCGATGACCCGTTGCGATGACGTACCGGGCGAAGCGGCCCAGTGCGTGGCCCATGGTGTCGAGTTCGAAACCCAGACGTCGTCGTTCGGCCAGGTACTGCTCGACTCTGGCCGACAAGGTAACCCGGGCGCTCATGCCAAGCTCCCAGGCCACGGCAGCGCGACGCCAAACAACGCACTTTGGTCGAGCTTGGCGTAGATGAGCGAGGTGTTCAGGGAGCGGTGACGCAAGACGTCGGCCACCTCCTTGATTGAGCTGCCATGCCCGACAAGCTGGCAGGCCAAGGTATGGCGCAATGCGTGGGTTCTACCGTGAGGGATGCCCACGCGTCGGTAAGCATCACGTACCACCCGCCGGATGGCATCCACACCTATCGGTTGATCGAAGGGGGCGAGGTGCCGCACGAACAGCGCGCGGTTGCTGGTTTGTGGGCGCTCGTGGCGGATGTAGGCTTCCAGTGCTTGGCCCGTTACCGTCGGCAGCGGCAGCACATCCTGCCGGCGCGACTTGGTGTGCTTGAGCGTCACCGTACCCAGCCGCCAGTCGATGTCGTCGAGTTGCAACTGGTTGATCTCGATGCTGCGCAGGCCGAGGTCGAGAGCAAGCCGTACGACGGCATAACCCCGATGCGGCGATGGCAGTGCCGCCGTGAAGGAACTTAGCAGTCGCTCGACCTCTTCGGGCTTTAGCGAACGTGGCAGCGACGCCAGACTCCAGTGCGCAGGCGACGATATGACGGCAAGCAGCGGTTGCACTGCATCACCGCAACTCGCGCGGTAACGCAAGTAGGCACGCAATGCCGAAGCGATCGCGACGGCGTTGCTGGTGGTGCTCAGCGACTTCAGCTGCTCAGCAATGAAGTTCCTGATGTTCTCTGATCGCAATTCGCCAATGATTACGGACCGACCACCGAACTTTGACAGCAGTAGCCGCTCAATGATGCGCAGCCTCCCGCGGCGCGTGCCGTTGGCCAGGCCGCGGGCTTCACGCATATGGGTGTCGTAGCGACACAACTCATCTGCGATCGGACCCGCCGGTGAAGCCGGCTCCGCGATCACGTGCCTCTCGCGCAAGATCGCCAGCAATGCCACGAGGGCGGCATGCACATCGCGAGCCGTGCGCATCGCCGGGGATGGGCAATCGCAGCACGCCAGGTGATAGCGAAGGAAGAAGTCGATGCAGTCGTCGTCGAGCACGTGCACCGGTATGTGACTCATCGACATCCAGTGCGCGAAGTGCGCAACAGCGCTCAAACATCGACTGGCAGTCGTGGCCGCATACCGCCCACGCTTGAGCCGTGAGACGTATGCCGGAATGTGGGACGCCAACGGACCATCGAGCAGCCAAGCTCGGGTCGTGGGGTGCAACGCGGGGATCTTTGTCATGGTGGTCTCCAGTAGTGGAACCACCATTGCTCCCAAAGTACGAAATTATGTCCAGTGCGGCCCAATGCTTGGGTCCGCTCGATCAGCGCCGATCCTGGCTACCAGCCTACTTACCCTTGCAACTGTTCATAACTGGGGACTGTGCATAATGGCCGGGAGCGGCGCTGGTGGGCGTCTGCTCTGGAGCATCATAATTTCTCAGAATCATAAATATCTGGAGGATCCGAAGCCCTGCCTCAATACCCTCCCTGGCAAACCAGTTGAAGTAATTGCCTTGCAGGTTGGCAATCCCACCACCGGCGGGCGGCAGCGTCAGGCCGCCTGCTGTATACCGGCAAATGTTTTTCATACGTCCGATTTCGCCATAACTGTCACGAGTTGGTAAGAAAACCGCCGAGGGTGACATTTAGGTGACGACTACATGACATTTTCCCCGCGCTGAAATTTTCGACGGCTTACCCCTGCAACGGCTCGCATGCGATCTAGGCGTGAAATGTCACCCTACTTGGGCAGCAGTGAAAACTGCGGACTACGGACTTTTTACCGCCTTTATTAGCGGAGCAAGAAACCAACGCGTTACTCGTTTGAGTGCGGGACGTGTCGCAATGAACCCGGCACTTATGGAAATCGCCAGCAAGATGATGAACGATACCGTGATGATCGGCGCCGGGAGCTGGATCGATGCCAGCAAAAAAAACGCAAAGACGTATCAGGCGTGGCGCGAGGCGCGTGGATTCCGTGGACCAAAAGTGGATACGCCTCGCTTCGAGGCGCCGATCGCGCTCGACATCCATACCAAAACGGTGGCGTGGCTTGAGCGGCAGCTGAAGCGAACCGGCGCCTGGGATCGCACGGTGGTCGTGAGTCACCATTGGCCATCGTGGGATGTGCTGGTGGCGAAGCAGATTGTCCGGAATCCCGATATCGCATTGAACCCTGACTACTGGAAGAAGAACACACACAGGCCCGATCGCGAGGACCTGGGCGTGTATCGCCTGGCCGCGTACGGTAGCCCCATGGAAGCGTTCCTGAAGCGGTATCGGGAACAGATCGATGTCTGGTGCTGCGGGCACGTTCACGACTCCATCGATGTCGGGCTGCACGGTGTCCGGCTTGCATCCAACGCGCGCGGATATTCGTATCACGAAGACGGTAGTAATCGCGGCGACGGGTGGGGGACGTTCGATGAGCGGAAGATCATCGATCTTGCCGATGGCGTTATGCCAGCACTGCTTCCGGAAATAGATGCGGCAGCGAAAGAGATTGACGCGCTCATCGACGAGCTTCGGCTGCTGGAGAAGTATGTCCACGATGAATCCGATCGCTACCAGTGCGAGATCATGCGCACCACATTCAATGAACGTTGCCAGGAGATCAGCCGGGTGGCGGAAAAGATTGCCGGGCTCGTGAATTCAAACCTGGAAGCGCGTGGCAATTTCGGTCTCCATCACGTCATTTCTCCCGTTCACGTTTGGGCGCACTGGCGGGATCCGTTTGAGTCCGTCCGAGATGATGATTTCCCGGCACCGACAACGGATCCGGCAGCGAATGCCATCCTTTCGGCAACGAAATTCCTGCATCGGCTTCGAAATGTGCACAGGAAGCCGAAGCAGTTTCATCGCGTGCAAGCCTACATCGTTGCCAAGGCGGTTCGCCGGCTGGAGGCTCATGGCGTACGAGTTGAGGTGGAACAAGCACGCAGCCGGTTCGTTGACGACAGCGCCTTCATACATATCGAGGACGC
>CAMDMZ010000104.1 GCA_945902805.1 Propionivibrio dicarboxylicus
CGGCGAATTCGCGGTTGCGCCACATCCATGTCGGCCAGCGTGTGAACGTTCGCAGTACATCGGCCGCGTTACTCGCAAGCTCGTCACGCCCCTGTATGAAATCATCCAGACGCGCCAGCGCCGCGCTGTCGCCCTCAACTGCAACGAAATCGAACCCCTGCTCCGCAATCAGTTTCCGACTGATTCGGTCACGCCAAGTGTAGAACTCGTGACTGCCATGGGTCGCTTCGCCAAGAAGCACCAGATCATGCCTACCGGCCAGCGCTACCAGAACGGATAGGTCGTCAGCACTGGCAAGCGGAAGCGCCCGCTGTTGAACAACCTCACGCCAGGCCGCTGCCGGATCGGGTTCGGTTGCAACCGACGATTCCCCGGCAAATGCCAATGAAGCCGCAACCAGCATCCCAAGCAAGATCCATGTGGTAGCAATCCACCCCGCCTTCACGGTGATGTCCCATCGAGTTCGGGACACGCGGATTAAAGGTGGAAACGTGGGATTATTTTTTGCCCTTCGACAATACATAAAAAGGATTCCGAATCACTCATTGCAAGCCATACAACGCAGCCGCTCACCTGTATCCACGCAGCTTCCCAACGAAGAACCCGCGCGCGCGCCAAGCGGACTTTCCTGTGACACGGCCAACTGGCGGATTCGAAAATTTGAACAAATTTGATGTAATTTTGTGCCCTGCGCGGCTTCAATCGACCGCGATTCAAACATCCAGAGCCAACCCTAGCCGCTGCGCGATCTGGTCGAGCGTCACCTGCGCCGACTCGTAGTCGAGTTGGCTGATGTGGCGCATGAGTTCTTCGGCCATGGCTGATTCGACATGGCCAACCATGGCGCGTTGGAGCTGCTCCTTGAAATCGTGCTGCACCAGGGTGAAAGCGGTGAGGTTCGCGGCCAGGCGCTGCAACAGGTCGCGCAGGTGTTCCGGGGTGGCATTTTCGGCCGTTGATGGCGATAGGGCTTGCAGGGTCGCCAGGGCGTCAATCGTGCTGCGAAGCGCCTGCTGGAACTCAGCGTGCAAGCTGTGCTGGCCGTCGTGCAGTTGATTTTCGAATTGCCGCCCCAGTGTGGCCAATTCGGCTGCGCCGACACTTTGCGCCAAGCCCTTGATGGTATGCACCAGGCGCTCTGCGTCTTGCCATTCTTCTGCGGCAAGGCTGGCTTCCAGGCGCTGCGGGGCGGTGGCAAAGTCGTTGTAGAAACTTTGCATGATGTGGCGCAGCAGTTCCCAGTCGTTATCCAGGTTGAAAACCGCGCTGGCGACATCCAGGCCGGGAATCTCGAATGCCTCACTGGAGGTCATGGCGGCGTGCTGCAGCACGCTGCCGGACGGTTTTTTCTGGGTTTGCGGCGGCACCCATTTCAACAGTGCGGCGAGAAGTATGCGGGGGTCGATCGGCTTGGCGACGTGCGCGTTCATGCCGGCTTTTTCGGTGGCTTGACGGTCCTGTGTCATGGCGGCGGCAGTCATCGCCAGAATCGGCAGATTGCTCCCCTTGTCCATGCCGCGAATCAACCGGGTGGCTTCGAAGCCATCCATTACCGGCATCTGTAAATCCATCAACACCGCGTGATAGTTGTTGGCAGCAACCTTGTCCACCGCCTCGCGGCCGTGATTGGCAATATCGAACTTGAGCCCCATTTTGGTGAGGAAACCAGTTGCCACCAGCTGGTTGGTCGGGTTGTCTTCCACCAGTAGAATCCGCGCGCCATGGATCGAACGGGAGAGTTCGAACAGATCCTGGTTTTGCAATGCAGACTGCCCGGCATCCTCGATGAGCACGTTGCCCTGAATGCCGATGAGGGTGTCATACAGATTTGATGCTGTGATCGGCTTGCTCAAAATCGCATCCAGCTTGAGGTTTTCGCCGATGTCCGCCACGTATTCGCGGCCATAGGCGGTCACCATCACCACCATTGGGGCGCGCGCCGCCGCTTGCTGCTCGGTCATCGTCTGAATCCGCTCGATCAGTTCCAGGCCGTCCATGCCGGGCATCTTCCAGTCGATCAGATACAGGTCGAACGGCTGCCGCTTCGCTTCCGCCTGCCTCATGCATTGAAGAGCAGCCTGACCGCTGTTCGCCAACGTTGGCTGGAACGACCATGAAGTCAGAATGCCGCGCATGATTTCGAGTGAAGTTGCGCTGTCATCCACCACCAACACACGCATGCTGCGCAGGCTGGCGCGCGGGCGGTTCGGGTGCAGTTCACCGCCGCGCCACTGCAAATGCAGGTTGAAACTGAAGTCGGTGCCTTGGCCGGGCGTGCTGCTCACTTTGAAGCTGCCGCCCATCATGTCAACCAGGCGCTTGCTGATCGCCAGGCCCAAGCCGGTGCCGCCGTACTTACGCGTGGTGGAGGTATCCGCCTGGGTGAACGATTTGAACAGGCGGCCAAGTTGTTCTTCGGTCATGCCGATGCCGCTGTCACGGATGCTGAACTGCAACTCGATGTCGTTATTGGCGCCCAGGATGTGGCGCACCACGATGGCGATTTCGCCCCGCTCAGTGAATTTGAGTGCGTTGCCGACCAGGTTGTTGAGCACTTGCGACAAACGCAACGGATCGCCGCGCAGCAGGCAAGGCATGTCGGGGTCGATGTCAAAAATCAGCTCGATGCCCTTCGCCTCGGCGCCGAGCGAAAACAGGTTGGTTAGGTTGTCGAGCAATTCATCGAAGTTGAATTCCACCTGTTCCAGTTCAAGATGCCCAGCCTCGATCTTGGAGTAGTCGAGGATGTCGTTGAGGATGCCAAGCAAAGCGCGCGATGAGCCCAGCACCTTGCTGACGTAATCCTCCTGCTTGCGGTCCAGTCGGGTATCCAGGAGGAGTTGCGAAAGGCCAATGACAGCATTCATGGGCGTGCGGATTTCATGGCTCATATTGGCCAGGAAGTCGCTCTTGGCACGGTTCGCCGCTTCGGCTTGCGTGCGCGCATCCTGCAACTCGGCCTCATAGCGTTTGCGTTCCGACACATCGAACACTGCCGCCAGCACAAACACATCGCCGCCAAGCCGAACCGATTTGAGGCCGACTTCGATCTGGATTTCGTTGCCTAGCTTGCTGACCCCGTGAACGTCCCGGCCAGCGCCCATGTTTCTCGGGCCGAGATTTTGCAAGTAGGCGGCGCGGAAAGCGCGATGCGATGTGTGCTGCGCCGCCGGCAGCAGCACTTCTACCGGCAAGCCCAGGAGCTCGCCCGGTGCGTAGCCGAACAGGCTCTCCGCTTCGGCATTGGCCAGCATGATCTGACCATCGGTATTGGTCATGAGCAAGGCATTGGGCGCGGTTTCAATGATCTTTCGGGTGTGCTCTTCCGCTTCACGAAGTTCCTGCGTGCGGACATCGACTTGCCGCTCCAGGCCATCGGTCAGCGATTCCAGGCGGGCGCTCATTTCATTGAACGCGAAACCAAGTTGCTGGATTTCGCGCGGTCCTTCGATGCTCTCGACCTGGACGCCAATCTCGCCCTTTGCCAGCCGTTGGGTAGCCTCCAGCAAACGACGCATGGCGCGAATCAAGCGCTCACTGAACGTCCAGGCCAGCAACGTGGTGAGCACTAGCACAATGGCCAGCCCGGTGTAGGTATCGCGTTGCAACTGTGCCACGGGCGCCATGGCTTCGCTGACATCCATCTTCACCACCATGCCCCAGTGCAACGTGGATAAGTGCCGCCAGGCGGCCACCACTTCGGTCTGGACGTAGTCGCGCGTCACGCCTTTACCGTTCTGCCCGATGATCGCCTGCTGCATCGGCAAGGCTGCTTGGGTGAGCACTGCTTGATGCCGGAATGCCGCATCGGTGATATGCCGCAATGGGCCGGTATACAAAACCTGCTCGCCAACGCGCGAGGCCAGCACGGTTTCGCCGGTAATGCCTAGCCCATTGCGATCGGCCACAACAGATTGCAATTGCTGAAGATTGATCTGTAGCGCAATGACGCCGACCAATTTGCCATCGACGACAACCGGCGCCATGAGAAACGAAGCTGCGCCGCCGCCAGACGGGGCATAACGCTCAAACGG
The DNA here is from genome assembly GCA_945902805.1 of Propionivibrio dicarboxylicus. Classification (GTDB taxonomy): domain Bacteria; phylum Pseudomonadota; class Gammaproteobacteria; order Burkholderiales; family Rhodocyclaceae; genus CAMDMZ01. The sequence goes on from CAMDMZ010000104.1 coordinate 4,035, forward strand.
CGTCAGATGGGTGTAGAGCAGATCCCGAGCCAGCCGAAAACCCACTGCCAGATTGCTGTTTCGCCAAGGGCCGCTATTAATATTTGTGCCTTCATCCGACTCCCCGCGAACGCTCATCAGCACATTGCCACTGGCGTCCAGCAACAGTGTGTCGTAGTAGTAATCCTCCTCGGCATGACCTATGAAAATATCGCGACGCGCGCCGGCTTCACGCGCAAAGCGCTCGCTGTCCAATGAGTGATCCGCCGCGACAGCAGCTAATTCACTGATCAAATTGATCAGGTCAGGGTCTCTCGTTTCGCGTTGCAGATCACGAAAACGCTCGTTCATAAAGTCATTGATCTGACTCTCTTTCTTGGCAGCCATATCCTCCATGTGCTCGATCATGTTGCTGCGCAGCGATTCCTCATAAGCGCTCAGGAAATACTGACTGACTCCCACCAACGGCAACACCATGAGGCTGATAAACCCCACCAGTAACCAAATGCGCAAAGAGATACGCATTGACCTGGCATGGCTGCTTTCCAATTCGATACCGTGCTTGCGTGGACTCGGGTTCATGGCAGTACCTCCGGCTGCCGGATTTCTTCGGTCTGTGCAATCACATCCCAGGCCTCACGCGTGCGGTAGAGCGGAAAGGGTTCCGGTCGCATGGTTTGGCCAAAATCGAATATCAGTTCAAAGCCCCCCCCGACTTCATCCTGTGCAACTTTGCCGATCCGCACCGTCTTCCAGACATGTCGCGTTCGCGCATCCACCGCCATGACGCCCGAAGGCGCGGCAATACTCTGGCTGGCCACCGAAAGGTTCACTACGTCCAGGTTGGCATTGCCTGCCGCATTCACCGCTTGCGCCCAGAGCTTGACGCCGTTGTAAGTGGCTTCGATGGCGTCGCTGGTTGGCATCGGTGTTTTCAGGCGTCTTCGCCAGTCACGCACAAAGCGCTGATTGGCCTCACCTGGCAATTCCTGAAAGTAGCCCCAGGCGGTGTAATGCCGGTCGTGTCTGAATCCGGCCAGCGCAGGCAGGTTGTTGGCATCAACACTAAAGGACAACACCGGTAAATGATTCAGCCCCGCCTGTTGCAGGGCGCGAAAAAACGCAACGTTGCTATCGCCATTGACGGTATTGAGGATGACATCCGGCCGCGTGACCCGAATTGATTCAATCAGTGCACTGAAATCAGTGTTGCCGAGTGGTCTGTAGGCTTCACCCACTACCTCGCCGTTCTCCACCAGCACAACATCGCGAATGATGCGGTTGGCGATGCGCGGAAACACATAATCGGAACCCGCTAGAAACACGCGTTTGCCCAGGTTCTTCAACGCCCAGTGGGTACCTGGAATGATTTGCTGATTGGCGGTAGCACCGGTGTAGATGATGTTTGGCGACTGTTCCAGTCCTTCATACTGCACCGGATAAAACATCAGATGATGACTCGACTCCACCACCGGCTTCACCGCTTTGCGACACGACGAGGTCCAGCAGGCAAACAGGACATCGATTTTTTCCTGCTTGATCAGACGATCGGCCTCCTTCGCCGCCTGCAACGGGATTGAAGCGCTATCCGCCACCACAACTTGGACTTTGCGCCCCAGCACGCCGCCGCTGGCGTTCAATTCATCCACAGCCATGCGAACCGCTTCGACTAGCGGCGCTTCATTGGTCGCCATGGTGCCTGTCAGCGCATGCACTACGCCCACCCGCAACGGGGTCGAATCCTGACGCGCGCATGCGGTTAACAGCAGCATGAAGAAGAGCGCGGCAAAGCCGTGCAACCAACGGAATCGATTCATTGTCACCTCGAAATTGACCGGACGCAGCCTACAGCGCCGCCGTACATACCCGGTTACGGCCTTCCTGTTTGGCGCGGTAGAGGGCCATGTCGGTGGCCAGGAACAGGCCGCTGACATCGCCGCCCTGCGCCGGCTTCTGGGTTGCACAGCCGATGCTGACCGTAACCACCGACGCGCAACTGGAATGTTCGTGCCGAATCTGCAGTCCTTCGATGACGCCGCGAATGCGCTCGGCAATGGCGCGCGCGCCTGCCGAATGGCAACTGGGAAGAATCACCGCGAATTCCTCGCCGCCGTAACGCGCCACGAAGTCACCGGGCCGCAGTTCGGCGCGTTGCAACGCCTCGCCAATGTGGCGCAGACAATCATCGCCCGCGCCGTGACCATATTGGTCGTTGTAGTTCTTGAAGTGATCGACATCGAATATCAATAACGACAACGGCATGATGTTGCGCGCGGCGCGCCGCCACTCGGTGCGCAAGGACTCATCGAAGCGGCGCCGGTTGGCAATGCCGGTTAGCGCGTCAATGGAGGCCTGCGCTTCCAGCAG
>CAMDMZ010000105.1 GCA_945902805.1 Propionivibrio dicarboxylicus
ATGGCTGCGCGATACCCTCGAGAAACTGCCAACCTGTCCCAATAGCCACATCGATTCGCTGTTGCCTCTGCGTGCCGTCACTCCTCCAAGCTCGACGACGGCCGACTCTCCGTCGCACTGAACCGTCGTGGTACGGCTGGACGCTTACATTCGTTTTTCGATTGACTCCCGCCGTCTTCACGCGGACCGATTGCCAGGCGCCGCATATCAGGGCAGCGCTACTGTCGAATCTCAGCGAAGCAAGCACCACAACCGTCGCGTCAGCACCGCAAAACCATGAACTACAGCACGCGAAACAGAATTCGCTGCTCCTTATGGATGAGGCGGCACATCATGATGAGTGCGGTGTCCGATCCAGCCCTTGGTCCGCCATCGAGATCGGATCGTCGAGAGGCTCAAGGTGCGTGGTGACATGGGCATGCCCCACCAATTGCTGCAGATCGGTCTCGATCCGTTCAGCCCATTCGTGGCCTTGCCTGACCGTCCAATGCCCCGGGACCAGCACGTGCAAGGTAATAAACGCTCGGCTTCCGGCCTGGCGGGTACGCAAGGCATGAAACGCTAATCCCTGTCGTCGATAGCCCTCGAGCAGGCTATCAATATCGGCCAAGGTGGATGCCGGCAGGGACACATCCATCAAGCCTGACGCAGAGCGACTCATCAACTGCCAGCCAGTCCAGACGATGTTCGCCGCGACAAGCAACGCCACTGCCGCATCCAGCCAGATCCAGCCCGTCACGGCCACCAACCCGACGCCCACAATCACTCCAGCGGAGGTCCACACATCGGTCATCAAGTGATGCGCATCGGCTTCCAGCGTGATCGAATTGTGGCGCTTCCCGACATCCAGTAGGGTACGGGCGACGAGGAAATTGACAATCGACGCCACCACCGATACCGCCAGACCCACACCCACCGCCTCGATCGACTGTGGATGCAGCAAGCGCTCGATGGCCGTGTAAGCGATGCTGAGTGCCGCAAGCAGAATCAGAAAGCCCTCAAAAGCACTCGAAAAATACTCAGCCTTACCGTGGCCATGCGCATGACCTTCGTCGGCCGGCATCGCCGCCAGGGTCAGCATCCATAAGGCCATCAGGGCCCCGGCAAGATTGACAAATGACTCGATGGCATCGGACAGCAGCCCGACCGATCCGGTCAGCCACCATGCCGCGCCTTTGAGCAAGATCGTGGCGATGGCGGCACCGATCGACAACCAGGCGTAGCGTTGCAGTGACGGGCGGCCCGCTCCCTGGGTCGATTCAGTGACTGTCATCGACTTCTGCATCTGGCTGATGGCGCGGTATTAATCGTCATCGTGTTCCTTGCGACCACGCTTGCCCTCACCGCGTCCATTGCCCTTTCCAAACGGGCCACGAATATCGTGTTCATCCGCCGTGCGGTGACATTCGACGCAATTGGTGTAATCGCGGATGCCTTCCTCGATATGTTCGCGCCGAATCTTCTCTGGAGAGTGCTCATGGCAACCATAGCAGGTATAGCGACTGTAGTCGTTGCGCAGGTGGCAGGTCACACATTTGTCGTTGTGATCTTTGTCCAGCAGGAAGTACTTATCGTGTTCAAACGTCGCGGGAACCCACTTTTCCTGTGTATGGCACTGGCTACAATTCCCCGAAATCTGCTGATGCAGGGTGTCCTTTGGTGATGTGTGACAGGTTTCACACTGCTTGCGGGCATCCGCCTGCAAGAGGGCGTGGTTAAAGTGCCCTTGTAACCGGAAGCGTTTCACACCCGCATGATCGCTGTGGCAGGCCACGCAATCCTGCTTGACCAATTTCTGATGGAAGGGTGTCGTTGTGAGCGGCTTTGCAATCGGCGTGCCCTTGGTGGTCAGGCGACCGATATCTTCCGACTTATGACACGTACTGCAACGTGGCGAGTCCACGCCAGTGAATGGGGCGTGGCAGGCGAAGCAATCGGTCTCCAGCTTGGCGTGTCCCGGAATCAGTTTCCCCGGACTGATCATCAAGTGCGGATAGACAAACGCCAAGATAGCAAACACCACCAGATTGGCGCCCAGGATAAATTTGACTGTCCGGTTCATATCCAGCCCCAGAATAGGAAGATGCTGATGATGTGGCCTAGTGCCAGGACGGCAAACACGATAAAGATCGGAATATGGACCTTACGCCATTTCGTCATGGCATCCAGCGTCACCGCATCCCAGAACACCGCCTGCTCGACTTCCGGCTTCGACAGGCCGCGCAACTGGAAATGATCGCGCTGGCCTTGGACATGGGTTCGGGATCGCGCCAGGAGCAGTTTGCCGACCATGCCGCTAATCACGTTGATGCCCATGGCCACTGTCGCTAGCCACGGCAGAATGGCGTTGAAGTGGATTCCGGCATGAATCAACACCATGAGGGAACCCAGCCAGGTACCGATCTCATGCAGGGTCAGTAAGGTCTTGGGATTGCCCGATGTGATGTATTTGCGCTTGCGCAAGGAATACACCAGCGAACCGATGATCAGCAGGGTGCCCGGGATACCCAAATAGCGTCCCACCCAGACGAGGTTGAGCCGATGCAGCACATAGTCACCGGCCAGGGTGGCTGCCGCCAGTAGACCCAGCAAGAACGTGAATGGCACGACATGATTGCGCCAAAGTGAATTGTTTGACACTGTTGTCATGGTTTAGACCTCGAGGCTTAGGCTGGTCTTGGGGGAGCACACGCAGAGCAGGCAAGATCCCGGTTCGGGATCAAAATCCGGTGCCTGATGGTAGCTCACTTCTCCGGCTTGGATCGTGGTCTGACAACTGCCACAGCCGCCGGCACGGCAGCCGGAGTTAACGCTGATGCCATTAGTTTCCGCAAATTCAAGCAGACTGCCGGCGGCGGGTTGCCACGCGATCTGCTTGCCAGACTTGGCAAAGGTCACGACGATATCGGTCGTCCCGGACTGGTCCGCTGCCGTTGGGAGATCTGCCTGTCGCCGCTTGATTGAGGCGGGGCCGAACGCTTCAAAATGGATGCGCGCCTCAGGCACACCCCAATCGTCGAGCGCGGCAACCAGACTTTCCATCATCGGCGTGGGGCCGCAGATGTAATAGTGGTAAGGCTTCAGTGCCAGTTCCAGGCGCAATAGGGCGACATCCACACGACCCCGGTGCTGATAATCTCGGCCAACCTGATCGTCCGGCAACGGATCACTGAAACACATCCGCAAATGGAAATTCGGATGCGCGTTGGCCAAGGTGCCGAGGTGCTGGCCCATCACCACTTCACGACTATTGCGTACTCCGTAGAACAACCAGACTTCTCGCCCCGGTTGTTCGGCAAGGACCCAGTTGAGCATGCTGAGCATGGGCGTAATGCCGATACCGCCGCCGATGAGGACCACAGGAGCATCACTGCGGTCGATATGAAAGTGCCCGGACGGCGCTCTGACCTGAAGCATGTCACCGGCCGTGATGTGATCATGGAAGTGATTAGAAGAGCGACCTGCCGGCAACGTACTCCCGGCGGGTGCCGGCACTCGCTTGATCGAGACGCGGTAGTAGTCGGGGTGAGGTGCGTCGGATAGGGAATAGCAGCGAATGAGTTCTGTGCTGCTGCCGGCTGTCCCAACCTGATCAAGGCGAAAGGTCAAAAATTGACCGGGCAAGAATTGGGGTAGCGGTTGTCGATCTTCGGGGACCAGATAGAAGGAGCAAACCGACTGATTGTTGTCCTCACTGACTTTACGGTCGACCCGAAAGGATCGGTACCCGGCCCAGGCGGGGGACTTGGAGGGTGGGGCGGCTTCAGTTGGCGCAACCATTACCTCAGGTGTCGTCACCCCGGTGCGCAGCATCTGGAATTCCGTCCAGTGACGCCAGAACTCAATGCTTAGCCAGAGCGCTAGTTGCAGGGCGATGCCGAGAATGATCCAGAGTAGAAGCGAGAGCGAGGTCATGGTTCAGTCGTCATCGTGATCGTGACCCGAATGACGCGGGCGAGGCTCATTCTTGGGCATGGGCTTGTCGCCATAGGCGGCGCGGTAAACCTCTTGGGCGGTAAACCGGCAGTCGGATCGCGCGGACAATTTTTGTAGCAAATCGGTATCTGCCTTGGCCAGGATACCAATCTGTCCCCGGATTTGCGTTCTGATCTTCTCGCAGGATTCGGCCGGGACAGGCTGGGCCATTGCGCTGGTAGCGAAAAGAACCAATGCTGCGATAACGTAAGGGTACTGATGCATGGTGAACCTCCAATCGTCAGGCACCAGTTTGATACCCCCAACCTTAACGCAGCATTAATGGAGGTGCACTCGCGCGCTTCACATAGTTCGGTGTTCCGTGTTTGGTTAGCCTTGATTCAACGGCGACACCTTCCGCCGTCATCGCTTCCGCGAGTTTCTTGCCTTTTGAATCGTAGGCACGGCAAATCACGTTTTCGATTTCCAACCCGTAATCATGGCTCGTACCAGGTTTTCACCGTGCAATTTGCTGGCGACAACGACGCCGATCAGATGGATACCAACCACCATCAACATGCCGTTGGCCGTGACTTCGTGCAGTTCCTCCATAAAATGACCACCGATGTCCTGATAGGTTAACCAACCGCTACCAGTGGCGGCGACGCCGAGGCCAAGTAGAGCAAAGATCGCCAGCGCCCCCGCTGGATTGTGACCCACGTAATGCTTCGGGTGCCTCGTCAGTAGCGAGCCGAGGTACGTCTTGAGATTTTCCAAGGTCGGCCAGAAATCGGCGAACCGCGCATGTTGGCTACCGATGAAGCCCCAAAACAGACGGAAGGCTATCAGACCGGCCATGACGTAACCCGCGATGACATGAACGTTTCGCCAGTGTTCCGATTCCTGAGTGACAAAGGCGACGACAAAGCTTGTTGCCAGTGACCAGTGAAAGAGGCGGGTAGGTAAATCCCAGACGAAGACTTTTTCGGAGCTCATGATCAGCGTAGTCCTTATTTCGGGATTCGAATACCGCGTTCTTCATAGTCGCCTGCAGCCGCATTTGCGTGACAGGCGGTGCAATTCGCCGGACTCTTGATTGACGCACGCTGGTAAACGGCAGGAGACACTTCACGGTGTTTGCGAATGAAGCGTTCGGTTTGCGTGATGCGCAGGAGTGGCTTGCCGGTGGCATCGATTGTTACACCGGTCTTGCGGCCACCGGCATTCGCGTTCAGAAAGTCGGCGATGGCGACACGGCGCTTTTCGTCCAAGCTGGCATCTGTGCCAAAGTGCTTGGTGAGATCATTCATCATCGCGCGCCAGGAATTGGCATCCAGCATCTGAGGTGGAAACGCGAGGTGGCAGGAGGCACATTCCTCGTCAAACACGGGATTCTTCGGCACTGGATAGCGGTCGGCCTGCGCGGGTAGGGACCATGCAACCACACTGAGTAAGACCAATAGATGTTTCGTGGTCGAGGTCATTTCTGTCCAATCAGAAAGGCAAGAAGGTCAGCTTTTTCGCTGGCGCTACATTCACGACTGAGTACGTCATTGCAATTGCGGCGAAACCATTTATCGACCTTGGCGGTATCGGTGAAGCGCTCGGCGTTGGCAACAGGTGCCAGGGGCTTGATCGGCTTGTCGGTCTTCGCATGACGTCCGGCGACCGTCGGGTTTTCGGTATGGCACGAACTGCAACTCCATTCACCACCGTGACGTTTGACGAAGAACTGACCACCCCGTGTCGGATTCCCCGCAGCGCCGGCTTCCTTCTCATAACGATTTAAGAAATCCCGTGGCGTATCGGCAAAGACCGGGGTGGCGGCCAGAATCAAGACAAGTAGGACAATGCGCATTGATGACTTTCGTTAGGTAATAATTTTGGCGAGCTCAACATTGCCCTTTGGTGATGCGGTCTCCGCCAATGGGTAGTCCTCGTCTCGAAGGTGTATGCGGATGACTCGAATCCCGTCAGGAAGCTGGTCAAGCTGAGTTGATAGATTCCTTAGCCAGGGATTCGGGGGCGGGTTAAGGATGCTGAATAAACTGGTTGAAACCGGCTGCATCTGATTCCTTGGAAATGAAGTCACGACGCCGTAGGGACGTATCTTTTTAAGTCCCTGTAGCATTGATGTCGATTGGCAGTGAGCACTGGAGACGACTTGAGGTGGCTGAGCTACGGAATTGGATCCCAACCAGGGTGAGCAAAGTACTGGCCATAATTTCGTAATGCCTGAAACACGCTGAGTGCCCCTAGTCGCTGGACATCCGGAGGGTGTCCTGAATTTTGTGTAAACGGGGTATGGGTTAAAGGCCACTCATCCGTTCATCGAACTGAATGGTAAAGCGAGTCAGGGCGGCTTTCCAGTCACGAATTGGCATCGTCCATTTCTGGCTGATGTTTCGCAGAGCCAGGTAG
>CAMDMZ010000106.1 GCA_945902805.1 Propionivibrio dicarboxylicus
CATAAGCTAAATCTTTGGGGCACCAACCCAGGAAACCAGAAGTCCTTGGTCGAGCAGGATTTGTACGATATCCGCTTGACGCCTGTCTCGCAGACGCTTTGGCTCTGGCCGATGCGGCGCCTTGTCTGCCATCCAGCGTTTGAACTCGACGAACACCTCTGGAGCGATTGTTCGCAATAGCGCCATGCGCCCAGTAGCCGAGATGACCACATGGTCAAAGCGTGGTGCGTTGGTTAACACGGATGCCCGGATTGCTTGCACCGGCCATAAGTCGGCTTCGTCGTCCGAGAACCGGAATGGATGCGGGTCGTCGCCCTCAGGTTGGCGTCTCAAGAAATCCACCTCGAAACCCTTGGCGTTGATTGCTGTTTCGTTCTGCCCTTCCTTGCGTTGAAATGTGGAGTCGACGCGTTGAAGCACTCCAAGCATTGACGAATCCAACTTCCCCAAGTCAGTTAGAAATTGCACACGCTTACGCGCGTCCCAGAGCAGGTCGATGTCCTGGGTAGCGAGAGCCGCGGGCATGATGCGCACGCCTGCTGCGGTTTCATAGGCATACAGCGCATGGGTTCCAACCACCAGAAAGTGTTGTCCAAGGCCGGCATTCTCTATGGCTTGGAGCACAGACACGACAATTGCTGGCACTCGGCCCGCCTTCAGGGCCTTATTCATGCGCTCGGCCTCAGTAAGCGCCTGCCGGAGTGATTTCAACCTGTACTCGACTTCAGTTTTGCGGGAAGTGAAGTTCGCGTAGATCTGCTCGGTCTCGGGCGATCGAGCCCCAATGCGCTGTTGTCGGTTGTCTGGTTGCGTCTTGACCAAGTACTGGTAGTCCCCCTGCTGCTTCCAGTACATACCACCAGCATACGACCGTGCCAGGGCTTGAACCCGAACGAACTCGTCAAACACCGTTGTCGAGTCGATAACCTGCCTGGCTGCGTTGTCCGGGAGGGGGAGATAGTCAATTGGCCGTATATTATTCATATTTTCATATTACACGGCCATCCAAGAGAATCAATAACTTGATACTTTCCTCACGTTGACGCGAGGATCGTCGTTGCCTGCCCATCCGCCTCCCCGCCCAGCGTGAAGTTGATTAGCCAGGAAGCACCATCTCCGGCGATATCGAATGTCGCCTCGATCCAACTTCCCGGAATCAGAGTGCAGTAAAACTGTGCGGCCTCACGACCGCGACCGTCATGGAACCAGAGGCAGGTACGTATGGAACTGGTCATCGTGTTGCTCCTCGTTGGAGAAGCAGATTTCTGCGTATTCCACGCCTATCTGGACAGTGATTCCACGGCAAACTGGACACCGATTCCAGAGCAAACTGGACATTCAGCAGTAGCTGCGTAGCACGCGGGATAACCGTGGCACCCTGGGCGATTTTGCCGAGGCCAAGATGGCGAATAGCAGGTAATCCATGCGCAGGATTCTTGAAGTTCTTCGGCTGCACCACGAGGGCAATCTCAGCCATCGCATGATCGCCCGGGCGGTCAGCGCCTCGCCGACAACGGTGGGCGAAATCCTCCGTCGTGCCAATTGGCCGGCGTTACCTGGCCGCTACCGGCAGCGGCCAGAGTGGTTCGGCCGGCTCGCGGTAAGCCTGCGTAAGACCCATGCTCTGTGCTCCGTGCGAGAAGCTGTTCATCGACTACGCCGGCCCGACCGTGCCGATCGTCGATGCGATGGCCGGTGAAATCCGCCAGGCAGCCATCTTCGTCGCCGTCCTGGGCGCCTCCAACTACACCTACTGCGAAGCCACCTGGAGCCAGAGCTTGGCGATTTATCAAATGCCGCATTGCCGAGCTACCAGCATCAGCAGCATGCCAGCGGACAAAGGCACCAGAATCTGGATTATTTTTCCAGTTCAACGTTGGCCGATCCTTCAGCGCCGATATACACCGCGAGGAGTTTGACAACTTCACTGCCCAGATTCATGCCGCGATGCGAAATGTCCATGGCCTCGACCAGCGCTTCACCCTGCCGGAAAGTTTTTATGCCCTTGGCACCGTAATTGACGGTGAGTTCACCGGCCAGAATGTAGGCAACCAGTGGCACTGGGTGCCGATGGAAAGCGGCAGGTGCGCCGGGTGCGACGGTCACTACGGCGACCGTGATCCTGGGTGCGCCCGTGGAGGGATAACGAATATCTTCGCCGACGACGGTTTTTCCGGTCACCAACAATTCCTGCACCGGGTAATAGCCCGGATCACCCTGGTCACGCGCATGCGTTCCGGTGGCAGACAAGGCCAGAAGCGCGACGCATAGTAGCGAACCACGCAAGGCATGCAGTTGCTGGAAGCTTGAAGGCCATTTGTAATTAACAAACATTGAAAATCCTCAATAAGCTGTTGGTCGGTTTTTCATTCCGCCAGCGTCCTGGTGTTGTCAGTGGGGGATAGCGTGATTGGCATTGTAAGCAGGCAGTTCTGCAGATGATGCTTGTCTGGCACGCATTTTGTTGCACCAATCAGCCCAGCAAGGAGTTCGGTTCGTGTCACCTAAACCACGCTTGATGTCATTGCAGCTCACCGGGATGCTGGCGGCGCTGGTCATGGTTTTCACGACTTCCGCATGGTCGGCGCTGCCGGTGCGTATCGCCTTGCAATGGTAGCGAAGCCATCGCCCCCTCTCCGCCGGCGATCTCGATCAGGTCAATCTCTCCCGCAACTTGGACCACCTGACATCGACCTGCTTGCCTTTCACCGCCATCGCAAGCGCTCTCTTCTGGCCGACAAGCACAACAAGACGTTTGCCTCGTGTGATGCCGGTATAAATCAGGTTTCGCTTCAGCATCATGAAGTGCTGCATTGAGATCGGAATGACCACCACCGGATACTCCGATCCCTGGGACTTGTGGATCGTTGTCGCGTAGCAGAGCACCAGTTCATCGAGTTCGCCAAAAGGGTACGAGACCTCGCGGCCGTCAAACTCCACCAGTAACTCTTCCGCTTCACGGCTGATAGCCGTCACGAACCCGATATCACCGTTATACACATCGCGGTCGTAGTTGTTTTCAATCTGCATCACCTTGTCGCCGACTGAGAACCGGTAGCCAAACTTGTCGACGCTTCCCTCACCCGGTGGGTTGAGGGCATCCTGCAACACTTGATTGATGCCTCGCGCGCCCGTCAGACCACGATTCATTGGGCAAAGCACCTGAATGTCCCGCAAGGGATCGACACCGAATTTCTTAGGTAGGCGGGTTTTTACGAGATCCACCACGGTTTGCGAGATGGCTTCGGGTTCTTCTGCAGAGATGAGGTAGAAGTCGGAAATCTCACCCTTTTCCGGTAAGGCCGGGAAACTGCCCTGGTTGATCTGATGCGCAGCCCGGATGATGCGAGAGGTGGCTGCCTGGCGAAAGACCTCGATCAAGCGAATGACAGGTACCGCGCCAGAGCCGATCAAATCTGCAAGAAACTGTCCCGGACCGACTGAGGGCAACTGGTCCACATCGCCAACAAAGATCACCGCCGTTCGCGTTGCCACCGCTTTGAGCAACTGGTTCGCCAGCGGCACGTCGATCATCGAACACTCATCGGCGATCAGTAGATCGCATTCGAGTGGGTTGTCCTCGTTACGCTTGAACTGGCCGTTGAGCGGATTGACCTCCAGCAGCCGATGGATCGTCTTGGCTTCCAGCCCGGTCGATTCCGAGAGACGCTTGGCGGCTCGCCCGGTCGGAGCACAGAGCAAAGGTTTCACCCCCTTGGCCGTCATGATGGTCAGGATCGATTTGACCAGCGTGGTCTTTCCAACCCCGGGACCCCCTGTGATTACCAGCAGTTTTGAGGAGAGCGACAGACGAATGGCATCCTTCTGGCTTTGGGCCAACGCTATGGACAGCCGGGTCTCCACCCACGGAATCGCCTTGTCGGCATCGAAGCTCGGTAGCGTGGTGACCGTCGCTTGAAGCCGGCGGATCTGTGCGGCGATGGAGTGTTCAGCAAAGTACAGTGGGGCCATGAACACACAGGGTTGCTTATCCACGGTGTCGGGATACAGGATCTTTTGTTCGATCTCTTCGGCGATAGCGCTCTCGATGATCTCGGCCGGAATCTCGAGAAGCTTGATGGCGAGCGGCACAAGTTCCGCATAGGGCAATCCGCAGTGACCTTGTGACGAGGCTTCCGTCAGCGCATAGGAAATACCTGCACGGGCACGCAGGGGGGAATCCATGGCGATGCCGATCTTCTGGGCAATGGTGTCGGCGGACAGGAAGCCGATGCCGCGAATGTCGGCAGCCAGTCGGTAGGGATTCTCTTTGACGATGTCGATTGCTTCGGGACCGTAGGTTTTGAAGATTCGAACCGCTTTGGAGGTGGAGACGCCATGAGCATGCAGGAACACCATGATGCTGCGGATCACCTTCTGGTCTGCCCAGCCCGAGGTGATTTTCCGAGCGCGTAGCTCGCCGATGCCGGTGATTTCGCGCAGGCGACCGGGAGATTGCTCGATGACGTCAAATACAGCAGCGCCAAAGGCCTTGACGAGTTTGCCTGCATAAACGGGGCCAATGCCCTTGACCATCCCGGACCCAAGATAGCGCTCGATGCCGGTCAGGGTCGTCGGCGGAGAAATGCTGACGAATTGCGCTTTGAATTGACGGCCGTGCTCGCGGTCAGTCATCCAGACGCCGGAAGCGCTGGCGTATTCCCCTGGCGTGACGGCAGGCGTATGTCCGATCAGGGTGACCAGTTCTCGTTCGCCCTTGACCTTGAGGCGTAAAACGCAAAACCCATTTTGCTCATTATGAAAAGTCACCCGCTCGACGAGGCCGGCAATGCGCTCAAACTCTGGCGTAATCGCTGCCATTATTCCTCGTTGTCGATGATGGCGGCTTCGCCCGCTATGTAACTTAACTCATGTTCCGAGGCATTTTCTGCACGACCATCTACAACTCGGTGGAGCAGGCCATAAGACACGCGCCATTGCTGCTGGCCGACCAGCAGGGTGACTGTTTTGTCGTTAAGACGCACCACCTCGCCACTGCGCTGCTGATGGTGCTTGTCAACGAAACCGACAACATCACCGACTGCAACGCTATTGCGTCCAAGGCCTTGCTGGGGTTGTTCGCGGATTTCGACGTCAGCACCGTCCAGATTGATCGCCGCGTAGGAAATCAGCCAGCGCTGTTGCCTGTCGATATCGAGGACGACGGCTTGTTTGCGGCGCATCTCAAGGACTTGACCCTTGCGGGTCCGATTGGTTTGGGTATCGAAATACTCGATATTCTGGCCAACCCGTAGACGTGACTGCACGGCCTGTATCCAGCCGGGTTGGTCCAAAACACGGTTGATGGCGGCGCTAAGTCGATAGATATCGAAAGCCGAGGATTCCTGTAACTCTTTGAGTATTCTCGTAAAGTCCATAATATCTGGGGGCAGATTAGTTCTTGCCGTTGAAGATGCTGCCCAGTATTCCCCCTTGTTCGCCACCACTCCCACTGCCTCCTTTCGAGACCGGCGCAGCGGCAAAGATGCGCGAGGCCAGCCGATTAAACGGCAGGGATTGCAGCCAGATAGTGCCAGGACCCCGCAAGACGGCGAAGAATAGACCTTCGCCACCAAAGAGGGCCGTCTTGATGCCACCGACAAACTGGATGTCAAAATCGATGTCAGCGGTATAAGCGACCACGCAGAGCACCAATGAATCTCGTAACCACAATCGATACGAAGTCTGGTCAAGGCTGTGATCCGGGCTGCAATCCACGTTCCATTGTTGCAATACATAACCAGCAATCGCCGCGCGTAAACGCAGACTGAGGACGCCGTCCTTGATTCCGAAATCTCGCGCCACGATTTCAGGGCGGGGCTGGGCCGGATGGGGAACCAGTTCCAGATTCACGATGCGTGTCCATTGATGATCCTGCTCGGCTTGTTCACGTGGCCGGATTTCTTCGGCATCCAGCAATTCGGGTTTTTCCATGCGGGTAATCACCAAATCCCTGAACTCAAGACGCGCACGGTCATATGCGCGGCGGGCGCAACTGATGGCAGCCGCGCCGCACCGCCCGCATTAGTTCAACCCGGCACAGAACCCCGGCCGCAGCTTCGGTACCTCGACCCTCGGGGGTAGCGCCGCGGCAGGGTCTGCCAACCAGGCGGCGATGTGCGCCAGAACCGTTTCACGCTGCAGGTCCCGGGTGAGCATGTGCCAGCCGTCGGCATACACCGCCAGGCGGGGGCCGGAGGTTTCCGGAACCCCCGCCAACCAGCGGCAGAAGGCATTCCTGGGGATGATCTGGTCGCGTTCGCCATAGAAGATCAG
>CAMDMZ010000107.1 GCA_945902805.1 Propionivibrio dicarboxylicus
ATCAGCGTCGATGCCGCTCAACTTGAGGTCGAGTTGAGCGGGCTGCACAAGTCTACCTTGTGGCCACAGTTCACGACGACGTTCTCATCCGTGGCCCGGCCTCACCGGCGGCCGCTGCGCGATTTGTCCAAGTGGCATTTGGCACTCGCACTCGCTGCCGGTCAGATCAGCGGCTTGGTGGAGTCTCACGATGGGCGGCAACTGCTCATCAAAGGCAACACCTTCAAGGAAAAGAGCATGGCAACGGAATTGAGTCAGAACGCGGCCGGCGATGTACTGGAAACACGCATCGCCACCGACATTTTCGTGCCAATCATTCGCGGTATTGATTTCACGCCCGGCCCGACCTTTGGTCACATTGTCACTATTCGATAAGGAGAATTACATGGCTTCGTTATTCCGTTTCGAGCTGCTTTCCGAGGTTTATGCAGACGCCTGTTTGCGTGACGACACCGGGAAATTGCTTTTCATGTCCTGCTTCGGTCGTGACACGTCGATGCAGCAGATGTTCGCTGCATTCACCCTGCCACCCAGCAGCGGTGGTCTGGCGACGTTTAATTTGCGCGGTTCCGACAACTGCCGTCATGCGGTCGATGTCGGGGATGCCGATCGTCTTGGGAAACACACGGGGCGCCTGTCATCCAGCCTGTTTGGACAACTGGTGCATACCTGGGTGTTCGACAAGCAATTGCAGGAGCTTGATCACGCCAATCGGATTGCCTGGCTGCTGGATCGCCGCACCGTCCTCACGGGCACGTGTGTCGATACTCGCATTTGGGACATTTGCAAGGCGTTATCGCCCGTGCCGCTACTTGATCACTGGCAGGTTCCGCTGCTCGATGCGATCCGCGAGGACAGCATCACGGCCTTTGATGAAAAAGCGACGTACCCCCCATTGGGTGACATCGTGGCCTACCGCATCCAGCTCCAGGACACGTTTCTGGACCAGCTGTCGGCTATGGTGAAGTCGCATGTTCTTACCCTGACGATCAATCCGGCGGCCGAAAGGCTTGCTGCCTGATCGACCTTTTGCAGCAAAGCACTCGCCTTGAACACGGCTGAACCACTTTATTTACACCCACCCCAGAGGGGCGTCATTGCCCATCCGGGCCGTGGTGCGCCCTGGGGTTTCATTCTCATACCAAGGAGCATCACCATGTCTGTTACATCCATCACGGGCCACCAAGCCCACGTAGTCAACACTATAGCCGGCGCGGCATCCGCTGCGTTGAACGTGTTGCAAGCCTTCATGCCTCACGCCGAACTGCAATCCTTATGTCAAGGCATGCGCGGCGAGGAAGGCGAATTCTTTCATTCCAAACTCTGTGAATTGGCGAACCTCATCACCACCATGCCGGTGACCTACCAGCAAGACGGCATGGGCGATCTGGCCATCGTTCATCTGCACTACTTTTCCAGCGGATCAGATTGGTGGATCACGGAAAAGGACAAGGACGGCGGGACGGCGCAGGCGTTTGGACTGGCCTCAATCAATCAAGGCTACCCCGAATTGGGGTATATCTCGATCGAGGAGCTGGTCGAGCATGGAGTCGAGCTGGATCTGTACTGGCAACCCAAAACGATTGCAGACGTTCGGCAATCCTTGAACCACGCCGGTCGATCCACGAACGTGGTTGACTTGCCGCTTCCAATTGAAAACGCTGACCCGCAGTCCGGTCAGGTACTGGCACTGTCTCAGTTTGTCGCTGATTTTGGCGACAGCTTGCTGAGCGCTGTTCAGCAGCAGAATCCGCCCATCTACCAAGGCACGCCAAACCTTCGGCGTGATGCGGTGATGGATCATCTCACGCGCAAGCCTTTCGGGGCGCAACGCGACGTTGTGCATGCCGTTGCCAGCGTGTTGATCGACCACGATCAGCCGGCCAGCATCATCAACGGCGAAATGGGTACCGGCAAGACGATGATGGCGATTGCTGCCGCCACCGTCCTGCATGTTGAAGGGTACGAGCGCACCTTGATCATCGCCCCACCACATTTGGTGTACAAGTGGCGGCGTGAAATCAAGGAAACCGTGCCCAATGCGCGTGTCTGGATTCTGAATGGGCCGGATACGCTCAAGCAGTTGCTGAAACTCCGCACCATGCTGGCCAAGCCAGAGGTGCCGGAATTTTTCATCATGGGTCGGGTGCGGATGCGGATGGGCTTCAACTGGAAACCGTCGTTCAACGTCAGAACCAAGGTTCTGTATGACGAACTAGGCCACCAGCGAGTTCGTTACGCGGCCTGTCCGCACTGTGGATCACTCATCAACAACGAGAATGGCGCTCCAATGCCGGACGTCGAGGCGGTAAGTTATCTCAATGAGCATCGTAGCGCCTGCGCGTCGTGTGGCGATCAGCTATGGACGTTGATTGCCGGAACTCAGGGGATGACCAAGTCACCGCGCGATCTGTTGATGGACTCCGTTCGTCAGATTCCGACGATAGGTGAAAAAACAGCCGATCGTTTAGTGAACACCTTTGGGCACGACTTGTTGTCGGGCATGCTGGCAGACAACGTTTTCGAGTTCATCAACTTGATGGATGCGGATGGCGAACTGTTCTTCAGCGATAAACAGGCGACACGGATGGAGCGTGCCATGGCCAAAATGGAATTCTCATTCGGTCAGGGCGGCTACCAGGCGACGGAGTTCATCAAGCGTTACTTGCCTCAAGGCTATTTTGGCTTGTTGGTGATCGACGAAGGTCATGAGTATAAAAACGAAGGGTCAGCTCAGGGTCAAGCGATGGGAGTACTGGCGCGCAAATGTCAGAAAACCTTGCTCCTGACGGGCACCCTAATGGGAGGGTATGCGGATGACCTGTTTCATTTGTTGTGGCGTCTGCACCCGAAGATGATGATGTCGGACGGTTTTTGTTACAACGCCAGGCGATCCCTCGGCGGTGCCGCGATGGCGTTCATGCGTGAGCATGGTGTTATCAAAGACATTTACAAAGACTGCGAAACCACGTCCCACCGGACGGCGCGAGGCAACAATATCTCGCACCGAACCCAGAAAGGACCGGGTTTCGGGCCCAAGGGCATCATGCGGTTCGTATTACCGATGACGGCGTTTCTCAAGCTGAAGGACATTGGCGGGAACGTGCTGCCGCCGTACCGGGAACACTTCATCAATATTCCGATGGAGGAAGCCCAGGGGCAAGCATACTCGACCTTGTCACGCGCACTTACCAGCGAACTCAAGGATGCACTTCGAAAGGGCGACAAAAGCCTGATGGGGGTCGTCCTGAATGTGTTGCTGGCCTGGCCGGATTGCTGTTTCCGGGATGAGACGGTCGTTCATCCGCACAAACGCTATCAATTGGCGTTTGTGCCGCGTGTGTTTGCGGATACCGATATATCGCCGAAGGAAGCGGAGTTGATCGCATTATGCAAACGCGAAAAATCCCGTGGTCGTCGAGTATTGGTGTACACGGTGTACACGGGCACCCGTGACACCACCGCACGCCTGAAATCCCTACTATCACAGCAAGGGCTCAAGGTTGCGGTGCTGCGCGCCAGCGTGGACGCTGTCAAGCGTGAAGATTGGTTGTTCGACCAGGTGGACAAAGGCGTGGATGTGCTGATCACCAACCCCGAGTTGGTGAAAACAGGACTCGATATGCTGGAGTTTCCCACCATCGCTTATATGCAGTCGGGCTACAACGTTTACGTGCGACCTGAGGTCGCTTGAGTGATTGTTTCAATTCACCGAAAGGAGAATAGGAAACCTGGTGTTCCGCCACCAGTAGCCTACCGATCCATGCATTGCTGGTAACGGCGGTGTGTGAAGCGATCGGGACAATGTAACCCGCCGAAAGGCGATGCGACTTCCGTGAGGAAGAAGCGTTATCTGCAAGCATCAATGTGGATGGGGGCTAGGCTGGATGGCATGACCAACGGAAGTGAACTGCTGATAAACATCGTCATGTATGTGCGAGCTAAAGATGCTGACAAGCTCGGGCCAAAAGGCACGTGGCTGGCTAATCCTCTGTACGACTGGGATTACGCGGACATAACAGCCACCGGTGGATAGGCAGGGTCTAACCCATTCTTGTCATTCAAGTGAAACAGGGTAAGCCCGTATCACTGCCCATTGGGCAAGCGAACCGTAAGGAACGCCGATGGTGGTGCGGGTACAGGAACGTGGAAAAAGCGAATGCTGATCTGTAATGGATCGGATAGGGGTTGAGCCGCAAGGCGACATCATCCCACGTGAAAGCGGGCTGACTTCCATGAGGTCTTTCTTTACGAAATTGCTTGATTAACCTACACAGGAGGGAAAGCAGATGACGACGCAAGAACTTTGCGCTGGTGCGCTCTCCGGCGAACCGACGACATGGCACAGTATCCACTGGGCCGCATGTCATCGGGAAGTCAGGAGGCTCCAGGCGCGTATCGTAAAGGCAACACAGGATGGCCGCTGGGGCAAGGTGAAAGCCTTGCAATGGCTGCTGACCCATTCGTTTTCCGGCAAAGCAGTAGCCGTGAAACGTGTGACTGAAAATCAAGGCAAAAGAACGGCCGGTGTGGACAAGGTCACTTGGCACACTTCGGACGTGAAGTACAAGGCCATACACTCCTTGACAAGGCGGGGCTATCGACCGCTGCCGTTGAGGCGAATATACATTCCAAAGGCAAATGGGAAACTTCGCCCTCTTGGTATACCGACGATGAAGGATAGAGCCATGCAAGCGTTGCATCTGCTTGGCTTGATCCCAGTCGCCGAAACGAGGGCTGACAAGAACTCATTTGGGTTTCGCCCGGAAAGGTCGGTTGCCGACGCCATCGAACAGTGCTTCATTGCACTTGGACGACGGGATGCGGCAGGCTGGATTCTGGAAGGCGATATCAAGGGGTGTTTCGACAACATCAGCCAGGACTGGCTCATTGCCAACGTCGTAACTGACACGGCGGTGCTAAGGAAGTGGCTGAAATGCGGTTACATGGAACAAGGGACCCTGTTCAGCACTGATGCAGGAACGCCACAAGGTGGAATCATTTCACCGACTCTCGCCAATTGCGCACTGGATGGCCTCGAACGACTTCTGTCCGAGAAATTCCGTCGCACGATGAGAAACGGGAAGATGATCCATCCCAAGGTGCACCTGATTCGGTATGCGGACGACTTTGTGATTACTGGCAACTCGAAAGAACTGCTGGAGCACGAAGTATTGCCATTGGTGGTGAGCTTCTTGGCGGAACGCGGTTTGGTGTTGTCCGCCGAGAAGACCAGGATTACGCACATCGCCGATGGTTTCGACTTCTTGGGTCAGAACCTGCGCAAGTATGGTGGCAAATTGCTGATTAAACCTTCAGAGAAGAGCTATCAGAATTGCGTCGAAAAGATTCGGGATGTCATCAAGGGTAACAAGACAGCCAAGCAAGCCACGTTGATCAAGTTGCTCAATCCTGTCATTCAGGGATGGAGTAATTTCCACCGGCATGTGGTGGCGAAAAGAACCTTTGCTTTACTAGACCGTGATGTATGGCGGGCGTTGTGGCGATGGGCAAAACGGCGGCACCCGAACAAGAATGGCCAATGGATACGTGAGCGGTACTTTCGAGTATCCCGTAACCGTTCTTGGGTGTTTGGCGTCGAAACGGGTGAGGGCTCACCGTTGGGAAATCCTCGCCTTGCAGAACTGCGACGGGCGTCTGATACCAGGATCAAGCGACACATAAAGATCCGCGGTGAAGCGAACCCGTACGATCCCGAATGGGAAACCTATTTCGAGGAGCGAACAGGCTTCGAGATGGTAGGCGACCTCAAGGGTCGAAAGCGGTTGATCCGGCTTTGGTTGGATCAGGACGGGAAATGCCCGATCTGTGAGGAGAGAATCACGAAGGACACAGGGTGGAACATCCATCACATCGTCCGTCGTACCGATGGTGGATCGCACCGGCTAGGCAACCTTGTCTTATTGCATCCAAATTGCCATCGTCAAGTTCATAGCCTTGGTATGGAAGTTGTGAAGCCGGCTCCAGCAATGGGGCTTTGAGAGGCTTGAGCCGTATGAGGGGAAACTCTCACGTACGGTTCTTAGGGGAGGGGGTTGCAGCAATGCGTCCTCCTTACCCGACACCTTGCAACAAGCCTCCCGCCGTAGTTGGCGGATTGGGCAAAAGCAGGAGGTGGATGTGTATTTCTTTGGCTATGCCGGTAGTGCGCAAATCGCTTGTCTGGAACTGATGGCGAAGAAGATCGCCGT
>CAMDMZ010000108.1 GCA_945902805.1 Propionivibrio dicarboxylicus
CTATAGGTCGCCATGCTGTCCGGCAGATACATGCCGCGAACGCCAGCCCAGTTCTGAATCTTGATGATCTTGTCGCTATCAGAGGTGTCAAGTTCGTTGCCAACGGCGCCGAAGTCTTTGTAGCCCAGCGGCAAAATAGCCTTCACCGTAGCGGTAGCGATATCCACCTTGGCCAGCGCATTGTTTTCCTGCAAGGTCACCCAGGCGGTTTTTCCGTCGGCGGAAACGGCGATGTACTCCGGCTCGAAGTCCTGCGAAGCAGAGGCGCCGGGGCCATACAGGCGGATACCCTGGCTACGCAACGCAGCTTCCTGGCCGGTGTATGCGCCAAAACCAGCAGTTCTCACGACCGGCTCGGCGGGATTGCTGACATCGATAACGCTGATACTGCCTTCCGGATCGACCTGATAGTCGTCACTCGGCTCGCCCTCATTCGCGACCAGCACGGTTTTACCGTCCGGCGTGAAGGTGATCATGTCCGGCTGAGCGCCAATCGTCACCGAACTGACCAGGCTAAGGTTGCTGGCGCGGTAAAGTGCCATGCGACCCGGATTGGTTTTTACCGGTGCCTGAATCGCCACCGCCACCAAACCATCGAACACCGCCACGCTGTTGATCTCTGCCCCAGCCAACACGGTAGTGGCATCCAGTACGCCAATCTTCGTAGGCTTGGTCGGGTCACTCAAATCCAGCACATCGACAACACCTGCCTGCGCGTTGACTACGAACAAACGCTTGCTGGCGGCATCGAAGGCCGGAATTTCGGCCGCGCTGACGCCAAAAGCACCCGCGCTGTAACCGCCGATTTTTTCCAGCTTCAGGCTCGCCGGAGTGGCCTCAACGACCGGAGCGGGATCATCGTTGTCGCAGGCAGCAAGCAACGAAGTCATCAGCAAGCTGAGAGCAAGCAGGCGGACGGGATGGTGTGACATTGATACACCTTTGTATGGAAATGAGCCCGCACTGTATTGACCCAATATGACGCTGGCATGACAACGACAGCCGTGGAATGAAGAGGTCATCGCGCGCTATCGGTTCTTGCGCAGGGTCGGATCTCCCGTCAATTTCACATCACTGAAAAATTAACGTCACACCACTGTAAACATCAAAGATCAGGATGCGGCGGCGCATTCCATCACCCGCCAAGCGGGGGTGGCGGCCATTCCATTTCTTACCGCATGAGGTTCCCAATGAACGACCGCACCAAACTGCCTGCCCGCTCTATCGATCCTGACGATATCGGCCATAACACGTCCGCCAACCCCACTTTCGAATCGATTCTCGCCGCTCGTCTGAGCCGCCGCACTTTCATGCTCGGCAGTGCCAGTTCCGGCGCCATGGCGATTTTTGGCGGTGTCTCTCTAACAGCGCTGGCTGGTTGTGATAGCGACGACGCAGTTGCCGCAACGCCGACAGCCAATCTGCTTGGTTTCAAAGCCGTACCGAAAAGTCTTGCCGATGTCGTATCGGTTCCCGAAGGCTATAGCTACTCCGTGATCTGCGCCCTGGGCGACCCGCTGCGCGCCGCCACTGCCGCCTACAAGAACGACGGCACCGATGACGATTACGAAAACCGCTTCGGCGACCATCACGACGGTATGGAGTACTTCGGCTTGTCCGCCACCGGCGCGCCTGACTCGAGCAGCAACGACCGCGCGCTGATCGGCATGAACCACGAAGCGACGACCAATAACGAATACTCGTCATTCTTCCTGCACGCCAACGGCGGTACCAACACGCTGCCGCGCCCGACCGCTGAGTTGGACAAGGAAATGGCCATCCACGGTATCGCTGTTTTCGAAGTCAAAAAGACTGCCGGCAAGTTCGGCTATGTGCAGAACTCAAACCTCAATTTCCGTATTCACCAGAACACGCCGGTAGAAATCCATGGCCCGGCACGCGGCAACGCTCTGCTGGTCACCCAGTATTCGCCGACGGCCCAGATGACTCGCGGTACCCTCAACAACTGCGGCACTGGCCGCACACCCTGGGGCACGTTGCTTACTGGCGAAGAAAATTGGGCGGGTTACTACACCCGCGCCATTACTGACAATGCAGTGCGTAACGACAAGAGCGTGACCTCGCTGAACCGCTACGGCCGCCTGCAAGGCGCTGCCAGCCGCCACGGTTGGGAAGGCGACAAAACCGACGCTACGCGCGACAGCAAATATCGCCGTTGGGAGATCAGCCAGACCGGCGCTAGCGCGGCCGACGACTACCGCAACGAACTGAACTGTGTCGGTTACATCGTAGAAATCGATCCCTACGACAAGACCAAAACAGCGCGCAAGCGGACCGCGATGGGCCGATTCGCACATGAAGCCGCAGCCTTTTCCACCCCCACTGTCGGCAAGCCGTTGGCGGTCTATCAGGGTGATGACGCGCGTACCGAGTACATCTACAAGTGGGTCTCCAGCCAAAACTGGTCAGCCGCCGATGCCACCGCCAGCGACCGTCTGGCCGTGGGCGACAAGTATCTGGACGACGGCAAACTGTATGTAGCCAAATTCAATGCCGACGGAACCGGTAACTGGATCGACCTCGCCTTCACCAACCCGGCCATTGCAGGCTACGCCACTTACCCCTTTGCCGATCAAGCCGATGTCTGCGTCAACTCGCGTCTGGCAGGCGACGCGGTAGGTGCCACCAAGATGGACCGTCCCGAGTGGAGCGCGGTCAACCCAGCCAATGGCGAGATCTATTTCACCCTCACCAACAATACCAACCGCGTAGCGACTGCCAGCGTCACCACCGACGCCGACACCACCAAGCACAAACTCACGGCTGACGCCGCCAACCCGCGCGTCTATACCGACGTCAAGGGCACCACCAGCACCAGCACCGGCAACGTCAACGGCCACATCGTCCGCATCAAGGAAACCAACAGCGACGTCACCGCCACCACCTTTACCTGGGACGTCTACCTGTTCGGCGCTGAATCCACCGCTGGCTCGGCCATCAACCTGTCCAACCTCACCGCCGACCAGGATTTCTCCAGCCCGGACGGCCTGGTGTTCTCACCCTCTACCGGCATCTGCTGGATCCAGACCGATGACGGCGCCTACACCGACGTCACCAATTGCATGATGCTGGCGGCGCTGCCCGGACAAGTAGGTGACGGTGGCGCGATCACGGTATCCGGCACCAACATGACCACCTATCGCGGCAAACTGCCGACAGCGGATACGCTGAAGCGTTTCCTGGTTGGCCCGTCAGCCTGTGAAATAACTGGCGTATGCGAAAGCCCGGATGGCAAAGCGATGTTCATCAACATCCAGCACCCTGGCGAATCCACTAAAACCGCCGACGTTACCGATCCGACCAAATACACCAGCAAGTGGCCCAGCAATGCGGGCTATGGCGCTGGCCAACGTCCGCGTTCGGCGACCATCGTCATCACCAAGAACGACGGCAGCAAGATCGGTTACTGATACCGCCTAGCTGGTTCTTCAACCGGGTCCGCTTCGGCAGACCCGGTTTTTTTTCGTCCTTTGTTGCGCGCTTATCTGGTTGTCAAAAAGCAACCAACAGCAACCTCTTCAGGCAGTGACGTAGGTTGGGCAATGTCGGGCGAAGCGCGGAAGCGAAGCGTGCCCAACAGGGCTAGAGTGGTTTGATCAAACGCTCAACCGAAAGCATTCCCGCATTCCCATCCAGCAACCACGCCGCAAAGTCTGCCGCCGGCATTGGCCGCGCCAGCAGATAGCCTTGCAGTTCATCGCACTCAAATTTCCGCACCAGCTCGAGTTCGGCCTGCGTTTCCACGCCTTCGGCGATGACCTGCAATGACAAACTTTTCGCCAAGGCGACGATGGAGCGGACGATCGACTGGTTGATCGGCATCCGATCCAGGTTGCGAATGAAGGATTGGTCGATTTTCAGGCGTTCAATCGGATAGCGGTTGAGATAGCCCAGGCTGGAAAAACCGGTGCCGAAGTCGTCAAGCGAGAGATGCACACCCAATGCTTTCAGCTCGCCCAGCATGTCCAGCACCAGCGAGGCGTCATGCATGATCACGCTCTCGGTCAGTTCGAATTCAAGAACCGAAGGATCGACACCGGTTTCGCTGAGCAAACGGGTAACCCGCTGGAGGAAATCGGGCTGCCGGAATTGCAGCGAGGAGATATTCACCGCCAACCGCAACGACGGCATGCCTTGTTGTTGCCAAGCGCGATGCTGGCGGCAGGCCTCGGCCAGCACCCAATCACCGATCGGCACAATCAAACCGCTCTCTTCGGCGAGGCCGATAAAGCTGCCTGGGCTGAGCATGCCTCGCTGCGGGTGGTTCCAGCGGATCAAGGCTTCCATCCCAACCACGCGCTGCTTCACAAAATCAAATTGGGGTTGATAGAAAAGAACGAACTCATCGTTGGCAAGCGCCTGCTTCAACTCTGCTTCCAGCGAGGAGCGCTCCGAACTGAAAGAAGTCGTCGACTCGGAGAACAGCCGGAATCCGTTGCGCCCGCTGACCTTGACCTCATACATCGCGGCGTCCGCCTTGCTGAGCAGAATATCAACCTGATTGTCGTCGCGCGGGTAGATGGCGATGCCGATACTGATGCTGATACTCAGCTCGCGATCCAGAATCAGAAACGGCTGTTGAATGGTTTCCAGCAGCCGCCGCGCCAGCACCTCGGCGTCTTCAGAAGACTGGATGAACTCCATCAGGATGGCGAATTCGTCGCCGCCCAGTCGTACCACGGTGTCGCATTCGCGCGCGCAGCCAACCAGGCGGCCGGCGATCGCCTTCAACAGCGCATCGCCGAAGCGATGACCGAGCGAGTCATTGATCTGCTTGAAGCGGTCGACATCGATGAACAACAGCGCCACTTCCCGCCCATTGCGCAAGGCTTCCCGACAGGCTTGATTGAGCCGGTCGGAAAACAGCATCCGGTTGGGGATCTTGGTCAGCGCATCGTAATGCGCCAGGTAATAAAGCTCGGCCTGCTTGCGCTGGGTGATTTCATGCAGCAGATCATGCCCATGCACCACGCCGGCGTACCGCTCCTCGCGGGTAATGACGATGCCGTTGACCATGTGCCGCATGTCTGTATCGATAATCATGCGGGCGACGTCATCGATCGAAGTCGCGATATCGACCACAATCGGCGTAGCGATCGGGAAGGCGCCCAGCATCGCATCCCGATACTCGTCCTGGATCTGTCTCAAGCTGCGTTTGCCGAACACTTCCTTGCTGAACGGACGCGCAAAAAATTCCATGTATTGATGCCGGTCGATGATTGCCACCGGTTTGCCTTGCGGATCAACCACCGGCAAAGACAGCAGATCTGCTTCATCATGAAAGCGCGGCAGGATGTCGTAACAGGATGCACTGACCAAAGACGGTTCAACCGGCCGCAGCAATTGCGCCACGCTGGGGCATGCCAGCCCCCCGTCTTCAGTCAGACTGAGCGAAGCAATCGACGAAAAATTTAGTGCCTTGGCATGGAGTTTGGTTTGCATGATTCTTGCAGCGTCAGTTGGACGCGTCCGATTGCCGGGCCACCATTACGCGGAATCCCGATCGGTGGGCGCTTTCAAGGACGCTATCTCATGGTGGCAGGGGGCCTCGTGAAAGATAAGCAACGCCTGTTATCCCAACACGACAAAACGATGAACAGTAGATGACCATTCGTTGATGCCCATTTGTCATGCCGACACAGCGACTCACCCGGTCGGCAAGTCCAACGCATGCCGGACACAGTCGCCGAAGATGCGCGGGGTCGGCGAGATGACGACCTCGGGTATGGAGTACTTGCGCGTCAGGCGGGCAAAATCTTCAAAGCCATAGGAAACGATGAATGGGTGCATGCCGGCGGATTGCGCCGC
>CAMDMZ010000109.1 GCA_945902805.1 Propionivibrio dicarboxylicus
TCGCGGGCGGCGGTGGCGCTTCTCTGGGCGAGGTTACGCACTTCGGTGGCGACGACGGCGAAGCCGCGTCCTTGTTCACCGGCTCGGGCGGCTTCGACGGCGGCATTCAAGGCCAGGATGTTGGTCTGGAAGGCGATGCTGTCGATGACACCGATGATGTCGGCGATCTTCTTCGAGCTGTCCTGGATGCCGCTCATGGTGTGGACGACGTCCTTGACCATCTTGCCGCCACGGACGGCGATGTCGTTGCTGCTGCGCGAGAGTTCATTGGCCTGACGGGCGTTCTCGGCGTTCTGACGGACGGTGGCGTTGAGTTGCTCCATCGAGCTGGCGGTTTCTTCCAGCGACGAGGCTTGTTCTTCGGTGCGACTCGACAAATCAGTATTGCCGGCAGCAATTTCTTGCGAGGCAGTGTTGATCGATTCGGAGGCTTCCTTGATCCGGCCGACGACTTCACGCAGACGTTCGATGGTGCTGTTGGTATCGTCCTTGAGCTGGCCGAAGATTCCGCTGTAGTCGGCGTCGATGGTCTGCGTCAGATCGCCCTGGGCGACACGGGCAAGTACCGCCGAGGTTCCCAGCAACGCTTGCTGGGTGGTGTCGAGCAGACCATTGATGCCCTGGGCCAGCGTCAGGAAGAATGCTTCCTTGCCGGCGAGATCGATACGTCCGGCCAGATCGCCGTGACGGGCGCCATCGACAATCTTGGCGACCTCAGCTTCCACGACCAGTTGATCGGTGCGGTCCTGCCATTCGCCAACCGAACCGAGACGATCGCCGGCGGCGTTGACGACGGGGCTGGTCACCACACGATAGGTTTGACCGCCGATATCCATGACAGTTTCGACGGTGGCAGTCAGACCAGCCAGACGCTTTAACGCCGCAGCAGCATCGGCATACAGGTTGCCGATGCTGCTGCCGACAAAGCTATCGACACTGAAGGCCGGGTTCTGCGCTTTCAGAGTCGGCTCGATGCGACGCAGGGTTTCCAGCAAGGTCTGATTGGCATAGATCACAGTGCCTTTGGTATCGGCAATCCGCACTGGTGTACTGACGCTGTCGAGTGCGATCTTGATGCGTGTCATCTCGTCGGCAGTACGTTTGGTCTCCGCTACCTCAAAGCCCATCCGCGTCTGCATCGATTGCAGGGCCTGATTGAGCTTGCCCATTTCGTTATCGGTGGTGATGTCGATGGCGTTGCTGTAATCACCCTGGGTGATATTGCGGAAGGTGGTGATCGCTTGCTGAATCGGGCGGCGAATGCCGCTGATGACACGCAAGCTGGCGATGAGACCGATGACAAACAGCGCCAACGCGGAAGCGATCAAAACCAGGCGCGTATTGCGGAAGTGAGCGTCGGCCTCCTGCTGTTCAAGACGCGCCTGTTCGGTGTGGTGTTTGGCCAGCGCGTCGGCCTTGCCGATTGCCTCGATGAACAACGGGTTGACCTTTTCCTGGAACAACTGCCAGCCGACGGCATTGTCACTCTTGTCAATGGCGTCGGCGGCGGGCAGCAGGCCTTCCTTGACGTAGCGACCGCGCGTTGCTTTGTAGTCATCGGCCAGCTTACGATGATCATCGGTACGGATCGAACGTTCATAGTCCTTCCATAGCCCGCTGATTTCCTCGATATTGGCGCGTACCTGCTTCATGTAGCCGCTGTGGTCAGCATGCGCGATGGTCGGATCATGATGTACACCAAGCCCGCTCATGCCGATCTGCATGCGGTTATCGGCCATCAGCTTGCCGATGCGACCAAGAATGCGCACCGGCTCGAAACGTGCCTCGTAGAGCGAACGGGCGTTATCGTTGGTGGAGGACAACGCCACCAGGGCGTAGATCATCACCATGGCCACGATGACGCCCAACCCGCCGAGAATCAGACCAAGTTGCCCGGCGATATTCAGCCGCCCGAAAAGACTGCCATTCCCCGTGACCGCTTTACCGAAGCGGATCTTCAGGCGGCCCTGTTTTTTCTCGCGGAACTGGCGATAGACGTTTTCATGGGCCTGAATCATCTCGGCGCTGGCCTTGCGCCGAACCGACAGATAGCCGGTCACCTGTCCAGCTTCCCATATCGGCGTGGCATTCGCCAGCACCCAGTAATAATCACCGTTCTTGCAGCGATTCTTGACGTATCCGGTCCACGGTCGGCCAGCCTTCAACGTTGTCCAAAGATCGGCAAAAGCTTCAGCCGGCATGTCGGGATGACGCACCAGATTATGTGGCTCGCCGACGAGTTCCCTTTCCGTGAAGCCGGAGATCTCGAGGAAATCCTTGTTGATGTAGGTGATGCGCCCCTGTAGATCGGTCCGGGAGACGATCAGGGTCTGGTCGGTCAGCTTGACTTCGTTCTGGGTGACAGGAAGATTGGTGCGCATGGAGAGTGCCGAAAAGCGGATAGGTTGAACTGGTGAAAATTAGAGCGAATTAGTGTGAAGTTGAGTGTAAGGGGGCGTCAAAACTCTTCCCACGACTCGCCGTCATCGGCATACGCGGCGGGCGGCAACTTTGCCATGGGTTTACGGCCTGGAGCCGCCGTACCGCCAGCGCCGACTTTTGATCCGCCGGCAAGCGGCTTCGGACTAGTCAGACGCAGATCGCGACCATGCTGCACGCTACCGGCCTGACCCTCAACGAGCTTGAACATGCCTACCGCCTGCACCAACCCGCGCGCCTGCTCTTCCAGACTTTCGGCAGCGGCGGCGGCTTCTTCGACCAGCGCGGCGTTCTGCTGCGTCACTTCGTCCATCTGGCCAACCGCTTGCGTGACTTGTTCGATACCACTGCTCTGTTCGCGGCTGGCGTTGGTGATTTCGGTCACGAGATTGGCAACTTGCTTGAAGCTGGTGACGACCTCGTCCATTGTTTGCCCGGCCTGATCAACCAGCTTGGCACCGCTGTCGACCTTTTCGACGCTTTCGGCAATCAGTTGCTTGATTTCTTTGGCCGCCGTCGCACTGCGCTGGGCTAGGTTGCGGACTTCTGTCGCCACCACGGCAAAACCGCGTCCCTGCTCGCCAGCACGGGCGGCCTCAACGGCCGCGTTCAAGGCCAGGATATTGGTCTGGAAGGCGATGCTGTCGATCACGCCGATGATGTCGGCGATCTTCTTCGAGCTGTCCTGAATGCCACCCATGGTGGTCACCACCTGCTTCACCATTTGCCCGCCGCGCACGGCGGCATCGTTGCTACCGCGTGCTAGCTCATTGGCCTGACGCGCGTTCTCGGCATTTTGGCGGACGGTGGCATTGAGTTGCTCCATCGAGCTGGCGGTCTCTTCGAGGCTACTGGCCTGCTCTTCGGTTCGGCTGGAAAGATCGGTATTGCCGGCGGCGATTTCCTGCGAAGCGGTGTTGATGCTTTCGGTGGCGTCCTTGATCCGCCCGATCACTTCGCGCAGACGCTCGATGGTGCTGTTGGTGTCGTCTTTCAACTGACCGAAAATGCCCTCGTAATCGGCATCGATCGTCTTGGTCAGATCGCCTTGGGCGACGCGCGAAAGCACCTCGGAGGTACCGGTCAGGGCGGTGTTCGTGGTTTCGACCAACTTGTTGATGCCGTCGGAAAGGCTCGCGAAGAAACCAGTTTTGCCTTCCATGCCCAAACGCTTCGTCAGATCGCCCAGGGCGGCCGCGTTGACCAGATCACCAACTTCGTTTTCGATCGCCATTTCGAGCGTGCGATCAACCCACTGACTGGCGCGACCGAGGTATTCACCTTGCGCATCCTTTACCGGAGCCGCTGTCACGCGCAAAATTTTGCCACCCATGCCAATATCGAAAGTCTTGGGCGCATCGAGTTGCGCACGGTAGGCCGCCTTCATGGCTTCGTCGTCGAAATAATCGACCAGGCTGTGGCCCATCATTTCGCTGACGGCGGTAAAACCGGGGTGCGTACTGCGAATAGTGGGCGCCATCGCTTCCCAAAGTGTGTGCGCGGCACCGTTCATATAGATCAGAGCACCCTGTGGGTTGGAGATGGTGATCGGCATCGCGGTGTTGTCGAGAGAGATCTTGATGCGGGTCATCTCGTCTGACTGGCGCTTGGCTTCGGCCACTTCAAAGCCCAAACGAGTCTGCATCGACTGTAGCCCTTTCAGCACTTCGCCAAGCTCGTCGTCACGCGCCACGTCAATCTTGTTGCGGTAATTACCCTGAGTCACATTGCGCAGAGTGTCGATCACCTCGCCCAGTGGCCGGGTAATGGAGCGCAGCAACCAGACCGCCAAAGCGATCGACAAGACCAGGATCACGGCAACCCCGCCCAACGTCAGCAAACGAATACTCTCGTACTGCGCTTTGGAGTCAACGTACTGCTCCTTGGCGCGCTCGGTCAGGTACTTGAACAGAACATCAGCCTTTTCCGACGCCGCGTTGTAGGCCGGATTGATCTGCTTGAGGGCGATCGTATTGGCACCGGTGAAATCACCCTGCTCGATGGACTTCAGCGCTTGCATCAACCCTTCCTGCACGTAGACCTTGCGGGCGGCCGCATACTCGTCGGCCATCTTGCGATGGCTGTCGCTGTGAATCGCCTTCTGGTAGCCGTCCCACAGTGACGAAATCTCGGCAATGTTTTTCTGCACTGCGTCGGTGTGGAAGCTCACGGCATGGTCATGCAACTTGGCGTACGGGCCGGCAGGATCGTGTTGCAGACTAAGCAGGACGTGGCTGCGGTTATCGGCCATCAGTTTGCCGATGCGGCCAATGATCCGGGTCGGCTCGGTACGGCGCTCGTAAATGTCGCCAGCAACGTCGTTGGTGCGTGATACCTGATAAAGCCCGACGAAGGCCTGCACCAGCAAGGTCACCACCAACACGGCCAGTACGGCGCCAATCTTCTTGCCCAGCCCGACGTTCTTCAGCGCAAAACCCGAACCGGTGGCAATCTCGCCATGGCGAATTTTTTTGCCGCCCGCCTGACCGTCGCGGAACTGGCGATAGACCTTGTCGACCTCGGCAATGGCCGACGGGTCGGCCTTGCGCCGGACCGACATGTAACCGGATACCTGGCCGTTTTCCCAGATCGGGGTCGCGTTCGCCAACACCCAATAGTAATCGCCGTTCTTGCAGCGATTCTTGACGTAACCGACCCACGGCCGACCGTC
The DNA here is from genome assembly GCA_945902805.1 of Propionivibrio dicarboxylicus. GTDB lineage: Bacteria > Pseudomonadota > Gammaproteobacteria > Burkholderiales > Rhodocyclaceae > CAMDMZ01. The sequence goes on from CAMDMZ010000109.1 coordinate 5,111, forward strand.
CTTGAGGTCTCGCCACAGATCGTCAAAGGCCTCGGCCGGCATGTCCGGGTGGCGCACGATGTTGTGCGGCTCGCCCAGCAGTTCTTTCTCGGTGAAGCCGGAGATGTCGAGGAAGTCCTTGTTGATGTACGTCAGGCGACCCTGCAGATCGGTCTTGGAGACGATCAGGGTCTGATCATTCAACGTGACCTCATTCTGGGTAACAGGCAGGTTGGTGCGCATAAATTACTCCGTGGTTGACTGCACAGCGCCGTACCGCCAGCGCCGACTTTTTATGGTCAGAATTCGTCCCAAGTCTCGTCTTCCCCGGCGAACTTGGGTGGCGACAGCTTGGCTTTGCCTGCATTGGAGGACGCACCGACTTTTTGCCTGGGCAAGGCTTTCGGCGTGGCGTCGCGCAGGGCGCGAGCAAGGCTGGTGCCGGCGCTTCTCTGTCCGCCGTCGGCGAGCTTGAACATGCCGACCGCCTGCACCAGACCGCGTGCTTGTTCTTCCAGGCTCTCGGCGGCGGCGGCGGCTTCTTCCACCAAGGCGGCGTTCTGCTGGGTGACTTCG
>CAMDMZ010000110.1 GCA_945902805.1 Propionivibrio dicarboxylicus
TGCGGGCCATGGCCCGCAGGCTGGATCCCTGCTGATTCATGCTAGCAATCGTCATCCGCTCTTCCGGTTGCAACTGGCGATACTTCGTTTGTTCTTCCATGCGCACACCTTACTCGATCAGGTGTTGCACTTCAGATTTGAGGCCGCCCTTCCATTCCCATGCTCCGCTGGATGATGAAAGCGTGTATCTCTTTTGAGTGACATCAGGAGTGACGGGCCCCCAGGTTTTTGAATTCTTGTCGAAAGCAAAACCGGTCGCCTGTTCCGACGAGCAAAGATAGGTTTCTGCGGGCTCTGACCCAGCGCTCGCTGCAGCGCTGATTGTTGCCACGAGTACGGTCACAATTGTTTTCTTCATTGCTTGCTCCAATTGGCTTCCAAGGTATCTACTTCTGTGCTCGACAGGTAGCGCACTCGTCCCACGGTAGGCAGTTACAGACCCTCGGCAGTTCAACATAGCGGCTGCCAATTATCGTGATGCCCGTCGCAGGCTGTTTTCTGGCGGTAGCTGGTTGCTCTGAGCCACCAATCGCCATGGCGTTAGGGGAAACAGTCTCTCCCTTCGGCAACCACTTGGTGAAAGGGGACAGGTCTGGCTTGTTCTCGACATACCAGACCTTACGGGCCGGATCCCAACGCGCACCTAACTGCTTGGCAGCGTCCTTCTCGGCAAACGGAACCTGCAGATTTGTTCTCATTCCATCGTTCCCCGCCAAATTCTCATTGTCAAACTACGATTTTCCGAACTGATCATGGACATCCTCAAATGCGACGCCGATGTCGACGTGTTGGGACCGGGTACCAGCGGCAGCGACTAATGGATGAAGCCGCAAGAATGGCCTCTCTCTCTCTGTATTCCCGCAGAGCGCCACCTCGCCAGCACCGACTTTTCAGAACAATTCGACGACGCCCTTGGTCTCGCCACCACTACGCATGGCGACGATCATCGCCTCGAACTGTTTCTCGAAGTCACCACCGTCCATCAAGATGGCCAATATGCGCTTGGTAGTCAAATCGAGATCGTCCTGCAATTCGCGCTCTTGCGCTGCACTGGCACCGAGCCAAGCATAGCTGCGCTCGACTTTGTCGACCATTTCCTGAATCAGAATACGCGTGTCGCCGAGTACCAAGGCGTATTTCTCACGCAAGTTCTCGACTGCTTCGACGGCATTGGCGTGAGCGATCTGGAGCTGTTCACCACGGCGCATCGACTCTTGCCGCATGTCGACGTTTTCGCACAGCGCCTCGGTGGTTTCGGCCAGGATGGCGATATTGTCACGGATCTTGCCAGCGGCATCCGGGTCCAGGTTTTCATCGGGCATGTTGGCGACGATGATCGACACGCGCGGATAATTCACTGCCAACCGACTGCGAAACTGAAAGATGCGGCCCATCTCGGCGGCTTGCTCAAGAATCGAGTGTTCGATGGGCGTGGCGTCGCCATGTGGCGTCAGAATGGTCGGGCCATCGTTGTGCCGCAGCAGCACACTGCATTCGATGCCCATGTCCCGTGTCGTTTCGAACAGGCGCTGCGCCAGTTCGGCATGGGTACGGCAAGCCACACTGGCGCGCATGAAGTTGAGCAGCGCCCCACCGTGCCCCATGGACGAAAGGAAACCCATGGCCATCTCTTGGAGGCTATTCTTCTCTTCGGTGAGACGATGGGCATCCTGGTACTGGCGAATCTGCATGCGTACCTTGTGCAGCAGGATTTCGCTGTTGATCGGCTTGATGATGATGTCGTTTCCGCCGACGTCATAGGCCTTGAGATGGGTTTCCAGTGACTCGTGGGAGGTAACGAAAATGATCGGCACGGAACTGAGTTCACGCAATTGCCGGCAGGCTTCGACACCGTCCATCTCGGGCATCTCGATATCCATCAGCACGAGTTGGGGCAAGCGCTCGCGACAGATGGCCAAGGCTTCGGCACCGGAAGCAGCGGTGAGCACATCAAAGTGCTTGGCGAGGAGCGTGCGCAAAATTACCCGCATCACCTGATCGTCATCGACGATCAGAATCCAGCCATCCTTCTCCTTTGCCGCCTCCATGTCCTACTCCAGTCAAGCCTTCAGCAAGTGGCGCAATGTAGCATAGGGCTGGTCATTCGCGGCACATCAACGACGTGTCGAACTGACCGCGTTCGTTGCCCACTTGGCAGCAACCAGTAGGGAGCAGGCGGGGTCAGGCGAGCGGGCGCTGCCCCAGCGGAACCACATTGCGGCGTGGGGCGCCAATATATAGCTGGCGCGGGCGGCCGATCTTGTATTCCGGATCGGTGATCATCTCTTCCCATTGGGCCATCCAGCCCACCGTGCGCGCCAGGGCAAAGATGCAGGTGAACATGGACGTTGGGATGCCGATGGCCTTCTGCACGATGCCGGAATAGAAATCGACATTCGGATAGAGCTTCTTGTCGACAAAGTACGGATCCTCGAGCGCGATCTTTTCCAGTTCCATGGCCAGCTTGAACAGGCGGTCATCTTCCAGCCCGAGCTCGCTCAGCACATCGTGACACACCTTGCGCATCAGCTTGGCGCGCGGGTCGAAATTCTTGTACACACGGTGACCAAAACCCATCAGCTTGAAGCTGTCGTTCTTGTCCTTGGCGCGCTTGATGTACTCGCCAACGCGCGAGACGTCGCCGATCTCTTCCAGCATTTGCAGGCAGGCCTCGTTGGCGCCGCCATGGGCGGGTCCCCACAGGCAGGCGATGCCGGCTGAGATGCAGGCAAACGGGTTCGCCCCGGAGGAACCGGCCAGGCGCACCGTGGAGGTGGACGCATTTTGTTCGTGGTCTGCGTGCAAGGTGAAAATCGTATCCAGCGCCCGCACCAAGACGGGATTGGGATGGTACTTCTCGGTCGGCAGGCCAAACATCATCTGCATGAAGTTTGCGGTGTAATCGAGCGCGTTGTCCGGATAGTTGAAAGGCATGCCGGTGTTGTACTTGTAGGCCATGGCAACGATGGTCGGCAACTTGGCCACCAGCCGGTTGAACGAGTTGTTCCGCCCCGCAGGATCGTCAAAATCAGTAACGTCATGGTAGAAGGCGGAAAGCGCGCCAACCACGCCGACCATTACCGCCATGGGATGCGCATCGCGGCGGAAGCCGCTGAAAAAGCGCGTCAGTTGGTCATGCACCATGGTGTGATAGCGGATTGTGTGCTCGAACTCGGACTTCTGTCCGGCATCGGGCAGTTCGCCGTTCTTCAGCAGGTAGGCCACCTCAAGGAAGCTGCAGTGCTCGGCCAATTGCTCGATCGGGTAACCGCGATACAGCAGTTCGCCCTTGTCACCGTCGATATAGGTAATCCTCGATTTGCAACTGGCGGTCGACATGAAACCGGAGTCGTAGGTGAACAGGCCGGTCTTGCCGCCCAGACTGCGGATATCGACGCAGTCGTTGCCATGGGTCGGCGACATCACCGGAAATTCGATCGAAGCAGTGCCGTCGATGCTGAGTATTGCCGTGCGCTGACCATCCATGATTCGCTCACCTTTCCGGATCGTTATGGATAAGCCTCTATTAAAGCAGTCTTCGTGCCGGAATGTTGCACCGCAGCTAACGCATTGTCGCAGCTCACAGTTTCGATTGCTTACGGATTCTCAAACTCATGACCACGCACGAAATGAGTGCAAGTTCGACGCACCGCGCCCCGTAATTGTGCGCTGCGTCATTCTTCTTTAGTGGACGACTGCCCGCGCCCGTCATAAACCCAAACGCCTCCACAACGCCTTTACAATGGCCTATAGAGAAGCCAATGTCCTAAGGAGAAAGATCGTGAAAGATATCGTTTGGAGTGGAATACTCAGCATCGGGATCGACGAGATTGATGAAGACCACCGCAAGCTGGTGAAAATTTTCAACGTGCTGAATCACGCTGTCCTGGAGAACGAATCCCTGGAATATCTGGCGGCGTCTTTGGAAGAGCTGATCAATTGCACAGTCTGGCATTTCAGCCACGAGGAACGGCTGATGCTGAAGTACCGTTATCCGGATATTACGGAACACAAGGCGGAGCACCGCGATTTGATCAATAGCGCCCAGAAACTTCAGAAGGAACTCCTGCGCGAAGAAAAGGCCGTCGCCGATGAGCACATCGTCTTCCTGGAGAGTTGGTTGACCGAGCACATCCTTACTGCGGATGGACGTCTGGGTGCGTATCTCTCTCAGGTGATGTAACCACCGCCCCGGCTGTCCGCCGGACGAAGGTCGCCGGCGGAGATGTCCCACGATTTCCAGAACAATGACCCGCTGTAAATCGTGCGGTGTGGGTGTCGACTTTACGGTGACGGAAAATCGCGCACCGCCGTTGTCTGGTCGAGATGGATCAGCGCATCGAAGCGACGTCCAAGCCGGGTGGTGAAATAGTGGTCTTCGCGCTCTCGCACTGGAAAATAATTGACGCCGATTGCGCGCTCCAAACGCTCCTCGTCCTTCAGCAGACTCGTCGCGGCATTGTCCCGAAACAGAACAAGGAACCGATCCAGACCAGTTTCATGTAACAGCCTCGGCCAACTCCCGGTCAAGGCAGGCAGCAAGGGTTGTGCGCGATCTACCGTACCCCAACCGCGGGCAGCGCGGATGCTGCCCGCGTAGGTACTGAATCCCAGCAAATAGCTGACACGCTCGCCGTACTGCTCGCGGACGAGTTCGCCCAGGGCGAGTTCGCCGGTCTTCGCCTGGTCGGTTTGGCGCGAGTCACCGATATGGGTGTTATGCGCCCAGACCACAACTTTGCGGTGGCGATTCAGCAGGATGCGTAGCGTTTCGAGCATGAAGCGCTCGCGCACATTCCATGAAACCACCGGGCCTTCGGTATAGGCGCTGCGGTAATAGGCTTCGGCGCCAACGATAGAACGCGCACTCATCCAGGCGATGAAACTCGCGTCATCGTGTCGTTCCGCAGCCAATTGGCGGAGCTTCTCGGCGCGGACCTCAAGCTTGCGCTGACATGACGGCATACGGCCCGCGACCAGATCGCGCCCGGGTGTAATTGAAAGTGGTGGACAATAGATGCTCACGCGGCCCGTTGATCCCAGTAGTCATTCCAGCGGTGGTTGGCACGCAGACAACGGAGGTTGAGCATGGCTTGGGCGTTGCTGGCGTTCCACCAGGCACCGGGAAGCTTAAGG
>CAMDMZ010000111.1 GCA_945902805.1 Propionivibrio dicarboxylicus
CAGGGCCATCGCACTCGAACATCATGACGAGCTTTTCATTTGAATTCCCAGCATCCCCATTCTGAGGTCGTCGTCCCAGCCAGCGCGCTTGAGTTTCTGGCGCAAACTGGTCTTGGCGTTGTCCGTGGTGTCCGTCCTCAGGATCGTCAGCACGATCTTCTTGAGCAAGGAGAGGTTCTGCGCGGCATGGTCCTTGCGAACCTGACTGGCGTCTTCGCCAAACGTGACATCGAGCACCCAGTGCAACTGATTTTCTATCGCCCAGTGCGCTCTCGCCGCCCGTGCCAACTCTTCGGCAGTCAGCGCTCGGGAACTGATGTAGTAGCGCTGTTCCAGGTCGGAAGGCTTGCCATTCACTACCCGCAGCGTATCGATCCGACCAATGCTCGCGCAGTTCGACCAAAGGGCAGGATCGATTATTCCGTCTGCCGGCAGGGTGCGGGCAAACTGGGCCACCACGCGACCATGGCCGGTGATGAGATCCTTGAACACCGGCGCATCAATGGGTCCGGTCAGTGCCGCTTCCAGACGCGACAGCAAACTCGCCTGATTACCTTTGACCGCCAGCAGGTAGTCGCCGCCCATGGCGGTAATTGTTGCAGCGATTTGCTTCTGGCACCCCATGGCATCAATGCTGACCAACATTCCCTTCAGGTACAGCGCTTCGAGCAGTACCGGGATGGCCGTAATCTCATTGCTCTTGTCGGCAACCTTTTCCTGTCCCAGGACAATTCCAACGTCCGTGGCAAACGCCGACACCATGTGCACCGGTGGACCGTCGTCCGCAGAACCCCGCAGTGTCTTGCCATCGATGGCGATCTGACCTCCCAGGGCGGTCACGACATGCCGCGTCCAGCGCCGAAAGGTCTGCTCGAACTTATTCGGATCCAGAAGGCGAAAGACCCGGTCAAATGTGTCGTGCGAGGGAATTCCGTTCTTCAGCACCAGAAAGCGCTTCAGCCACGCCAGTTTCACGGTGCCCCACAAGGCGATGTCCTCGAAGCTCTCGGCACCCGAGATCATGGCGCAGACACTGATTACCAGAATCTCCTCGAAGTCATGGAGCTTGCCGTTGCTCGGCGTGCGGGGATCATCGATCTCCCCAACAAAGTGCATCAATGGCTTGCGCTTCGCCCCGAGTTTCCGTGTCATATCGTCCGCCCAAAAGGCGAAAGTTGACCAGAAACGGCATGAGTCCACAAGATGATGTCATAAGTGCATGAGTGTGAACGATTATTTCAAAGCGTCGACTTCATTGGCATATTTCATCGATCATGTCATTCGAGTGCGGTGGCCCTGTCAATGGGTGTCAGGCAACATTGGGGGCTGCATATAAAAATCCGACTGGGGAATCATCTGCGGCTCCCGTAAAGACAGAAGATGGCAGCAGACTGGGAAATGCCAAGCTGAGCGCGACGCTTTTGACACATCAGCCAGAAATTCAGCGATTGACAGATCCACATCTAAAATCAGTCGTCGATCAGGCAATGCCAAGCATACAAAGCATGCTGCACATTCACCAATGTATCAACGACAACACAGAGTTAGGGCAACTCAATCTCCACTCCATGTCGGATGTTGACAATCTTAACCCTGTTCATCCAGCTGGATCACCGCAGCTCGAGTGGATATACCCAAACAGCGCGTGGTTCATGAAGGGACATGATCGGAGGCTCTGCCTCGGGGTAAAGACACTAGATCACTTCTTTTACTCGAAGACAGGAGTTCTTTCTTTTCAGGCGATTTTTTTCGCTGAGGACAGCAATGAATCAGTGCGTTTTCAGTATCAAGTGCAGAAGGCAAGTGATGGTCGCTGGCTTCTACGAAACACTCCCCAGTACCGGTCAAACTAAGCTGATTGTGAAGGCGACTTGAAGTGCCGGCTTGCTATTCAGCAACGCAATGCAAGGCAATTATCCGCCTAGCCCTTCCGTATCTCCAAGTTTCCACTCAAATTGAATTGGGCATATATCGGAGTCCTCATCACACAAGACTCCCCGATTGCCGCGTCGGAAGACACTTTTGCAGACTTCTCGGCTTGATTCTGAATTTTTTTCACACAACATATCGCGCTCAATTTGCCATTTCCGCTGCACGACGACATTCCCTGACCTGAACACAACGATGCCGCCAGGAACATAATGCTTGGGTTCCTTGGAACCATATACGTCGTTTCGGTAATACAGGGTATTGCCTGCAACCATGGTACTTAGAATGCCGCCTTCTAGTTGATCGAACTTCATTAACTCAAGACGTTGGCGTGTCATTTCCCCTGCCGAAACATCAGTTATAACCATCATGGATAGGATCACCAAACCTTTACAAAATCTTGAAGTCATCAGCCTAGCCCCCTTCTCCGACGTTTTCACTTCACTGGTGCTACGCTGATCATAGGATTCCCATCCATATTTCGATAACGATGAAACATTCTGTTGCAACTTCCCACTTCTACATCCTGACTCGTTGATATCAAATCCCCAGCATAGGGTGACCGAGCTGGAACGATAAGGATCGCAAATTAATCATGTGTAAGCTCACTATAGTTGACTCAATGCTTGCCCACATTGGGTGGCGTGAACGGTTCCAGACTGCCATTGAAGGTATCGATGCCGACCGCTTAGCTGATTTGGCAGTAGCCGATTCTGCTGGCTGCCTGTTCGGGTTATGGCTTGCAGCTCCGGAGCGTACGGCTCAGGCCCAAACGGTTGAATTTTGTCAAATTAAACGCGTTCATGATGAGTTTCATCGCGTTTCTGCCACCATAGTCGAACTGCTACACAGAGGAGAGGTACAGGCCGCCCAGGATGTCTTGGACACCCTGTTCTCTGAGGTTTCAGGGGAATTGATTCAAATGCTCCAGAACCTTAGCGTTAAGTGAATTGTTGTGAGCATTCATACGAAGAAACAAGAAAACGCGCATCTTTGTCCTGTGCCTGGCACGATAGCGCGGTGCCGAATAGGATGGCGCCCTAAAGTACAACGCGGAGCGACGCCTTCCTTATGTCGTGGGTCTCCTTTTCTCGTCGTTGATGACATTGGGGGTTGTAAACGGTGGTCGCGTCAGTGCGTGGCGCAACTCGGCCAGCCTCTGTTTGGCGAGGCGCGCCTGCGCGACGCCGATGCGCAGTAGGATCTTCTGGCCGGCCGAGCGCCTGTCGAGATCGGCATCGGCGAAGCGGTAGCGCACTTTTTCTTCCACCAGCTGCGGTGGTGCAGCAGGCTCGGGCGTCGCCAGCAAGTCGTCGATGGCGACAATCAGGCAGTCGTTGAAATAACCCTGCGGATAACCTAGTTCGTCATACGCCTGCTGGAAAAGCGGATAGAAGTTGCGGTAAAGCGACGCCAGTTCGGCCATGTCTGCGGTGCGCAAAAAGGATGCATATGCCGCATAGCGACCGGCGTTCTCCGGCGCGATGCGCAGGGCCGTGCCTTCTTCGGCCGTTGCCAGCCAGCCGCCAGCCGGACGCACCGGCCACATTTTCGCCGGCGCATCCTGGCGCGGCAGGTTATCGACGGTGGCGACGATGCGGCGGATGATCGCCTCGGGGACGAACAGGGTGTGCCATGGCTTGTCGCCCAGCAGTCCGGCCAACAGTTGCGCCAACAGAGCATCACTCGCATCGAGTGATGGCAGCGGCTGGGCGGGGGGTGGCACATCGAGGGGATGCAGGGGCGACGGCTGCACGATTGACGCCACAGGGGTAGCGGGAAGCGCGGCGACCTGGAGCGGCGTTTCTGGCGGGGGGGGCTGTCGCAGCCAGAAGTATGCCGCGCACGCGACCGCCAACAGCACGGCTACTATCATCCAGGCTTTTTTGTCGTTCATGGTCTTGTCCTCGCTGCAAAACATGATAGACCGTCTAACACGAGCGTAACTTTCTGAATTGCCCGAATAAAATGGTCGACTCCTTCCGGATGGCAAACATGCTTTTGCCCGCCGTCCCGTCGCCACCGAGTATTAGCTGCGGCTTGCGGAGGCTATTTGTCGATGGCGGGCGCATTGACTCATCCTCCAACGCAGGCAATGTACAACTGGTCAGGTTGCAGGTCGGAAAGTGTTTGGGTCCCCAAGGTACTCGGCATCGCCCCCAACCTATAGCCAACTCCAGTTTCCAGAGTCGCCAACATTGATCCTGTCGCCGGGTTTCCATCATCCATTTTGATATCGAGTCGCAAGACGAGCTTGCCAGGAATTCTGCGCGCGCAAGTGATCACGCTGCCCGTAAGCGCTGAGCCGTGTGCGTCCTTGATTGGTGACTTTTCCGGATCGCTACCGCCCGCCTGGAGTCCCATTACGGTGCCAAGAGAAGTGCGCGGGGTATAGTCCGGCGCCGCTAGATCGGCTCCGCCTCCCATCAGCCCCGCCAGCCGGAAATGCTGCCAAACACGCGAAGTTTCACTAGTGGCGCCCTCGTCATACCAATTCCCTTCGATGACACTATTTCCGTTTCCGTGGGTGGCAATGGCGCCCAGATGACTTTCCGCAATAGCGTCATCTCCGGGAAGAGCATGAAACTTATCCTGGTAAAGGTTCATCATTCGGGAGACGTTCTGGAAATCACTCACCAGCCCCTTGATGTGACCTGCATTGATCAGGTCATTCCCCAATTGCATGCTCCCCAGCAGAAGGGCGATGAGGAAAAGGACAGTCGCGACCTCCAGCAGGGTAAATCCTTGTTGGGAAAATTTGCGCTGAGAGATTAAGTCGCCCATGTTTTACGGGAAGCCGCTCCGGCACTCAATTCAGATTCAGGTACTGGACCATGATTCAGCAAACGGTAGGCCAACGCGAGGTCAACGGTCATTCGCATGATCAGTTGGATAAAGGAAAAGCCTACAGTTTGCTACCATCGGTTGATCTGGCCAGCGGCGCGCGTCAAGATAGTTGTCGCGTGAATCATGCGGCCAACACCGGTAAGTTATCACCTTCCAACGGCGTCTTTATGACGGAGTCGCGTTCCGGATTGAGCGTTACGGCACCGATCGGTGTCCAGTTGCGCGTCTTGCCCGACCAGCGGGCCGGAGTCTGTTCTTGGGCGCGGAGGTACACCGCATGACGGGCAGCCAGGATGGCGTGATCCTCG
>CAMDMZ010000112.1 GCA_945902805.1 Propionivibrio dicarboxylicus
TTTCGCGGCGTGGCCACGCGCTATCTGGCCAGTTACCTGGGGTGGTTCCGCGCCCTCGATCGCAAACACGGGGACGGACCGAAACCCCAGCAATGGCTGGCGTTGGCCATCGGTGGCACTACCTAACAACATGATTTGCGAACACAGCCAAACACAAACAGCAGATTGAGCCAGGATCGCACCGCGTGACTGCAATCCGTTGCCCCGCCGCAATCGTCTGGCTGGCAAACACCCGGCGCTGCCGTACCATTCAAACACCGAGGGATGGTCTTGAATAAATCATTGAGCGCGTCATGATCCTGATGGATGCGTTGGATGGTTTCGTTCAACATGGACGGATCGCCAAAGGGCGACGACGATTGGCTAGAGCTTCTTCTTTGCCAGCATGAGGAGTTGAACAAGTTGTTTCGACAGGTTATCGAATTCATTCAACAACGCCTGACTGTCATCCAGCGGCTGGTGCTGATTGAGTCGAACGGCGATGTCGCCGGCGATTTCATGGAAGGCGCTGTGCAGGCGTGTTATCCGCGTATGAGACTCTCTTCCGAGTGTTGCAATTGACGATTCAGTCGATAACCACTGACCCAGCGTACATGCCGTATCGTCTTGGGCTTTGGTGAAATCAAATACCTCGGTATTGCTGCCGTTGAGCGAGGTCTGGAACCGGGATACCCAGGCTCGATGTGCAATGATCGCCGCATCGATCGTGTCGATTGTCATGGTTCATCGCTCCTGTTCTTGATCGTGGTCGGTCAATGAGTGATTCCCAATTCTGACGATTGGTCTGGGTGAGTTTATCCCCTAATCACTGTATGGTATTCCCGTTTCATCGCTTCGATCAATAGAACGAGTTCAACCGACAGGTCCGCCAGACGCCCCTTGAGAAGGGATTCCGCTTCCTCCGGATTACCGTCGCGCCAATGTTGCACCACCTCGGCAGCGGCGATGTGGAACAACTGATGGGCTTCGACCAGGTGAGAAAAGTTGTGCAGCCCGGTGAAATTCTGTCCGACGCCAGCGATCCATTGACCGAGTGAACACGACACGGCATCGCCGGCGGCATCAAGATCAATGTTGCTGGTTTCAATTCCTGCGACAGAGAAGTCCAAGTGCTGAAGCCAGATCTTATGAGCAGCAATTGCCGCGTCAAATTCAAAAGAGAAAGGCATGTGACACCGCTAAGAAACGGGGGATTTCGATTGACTCCATGCCACGACGTTCCACATCAGTGATGAAAATCGAGGGACTTGGACGGTGCAGATCCCGTCGTCGACGTGGGCGCAGGATGGGTTAGTAGGCGTGGGACTGACGTATCGGCGGCGCGTGGCATCTGTGCTCGGGCACGCTCATGCACTTCCGTGCGTTCCTGAGTTAACCGGTGTTGCTCCGCTTGGCGTCGCTGACTCAGGCGTTGATAGAGGATGACCAGCAAGGCACCCACCAGTGCAGCCCCCAGGGTAAGCACGACGAGTTCAACAATCTCGATTTCAAGCAGCAGTCGCCCGTTACCACTCATGAGGCCGGGGTTGGCCAAGTTCATCATTGCGGGAGCAGTCACCACCGATACCTTTCTGCATGTCGCCTTGCCATAGGCGGCATAGTAACAGGGCATGGGCGACTACAGATGTGCAGCTTTGCGGTTGGCGTATCGGACTGAAGCATGAAGATTGGCGGTATGACACAAGAGACGCAAGAAGTTCCGGTACGGGGGTAGCGCGTTAATGCATTAATCTTGGCTACGCATAATAATGATATTGGGTTGGTCTCAGCATTCGCCTCGGTTACAAGGGCTTTACGATGTGTCATCGTGCGCCGATTTCAGCGCATCTCTGGCCAATGCACTACGCTATTTGCCACGTAACATTGGAGTTTATGAGGAACCTAGCCGATGAGCTTCTGCGCTCGGTTCGAAAGTCGCACGCTACCCACCTGTCAAAAATACAAGGAGCCACGCCATGAAAAAAACAATGCATCGAATGCTAAACGCTCTGGTCACATTGCTGGCCGTAGGATCTATCAATGTGCTAGCGGCCAATCGCCCCACTGCCGACGGAATACTCGTTAAGGCTTACGAAGGCTCGAAATTTGAAAGTCAGAAGGAACTGGGCTTCATCCAGCTTGAATTGCCGGTGGGGCCGGTCGATCCCAAGGCAGCGGGGGGGCTTGGTAAGACTGATGTGCTTGAAGGATATGTCACCAAGGTGGACTACAGCATGTCGGGCGCGAAACGGTCGACGCTGGAGGTTGCCCGCAACTATGAACAGGCGTTGGTGGATGCAGGATTTCAGTTGATTTTCAACTGCTCAAGCAAGTCCAAGACGTGCGGCAAACTAAAGTTTGATCCCTTGTTTGGTGAATTTCCGTATTCGGACGAATACTATCTGATTGCTCGCGCGACCGACAAAGCCACATCTGAACTACTGACCGTCGCGATTCGCGTTCCCGAATCCCATCATCACCACATCTTTGTCGTGCGCGGCAAAGCCATGGACACAGGTATGGCCAAAGTAAACGCAGCAGCCATGAGCAAGGGATTGGAGCAGACCGGGCATATGGCGTTGTACGGCATCCAGTTTGACTTCGGCAAGGCAAGCCTTAAACCCGAGTCGGCTCCCGTGTTGGCTGAGGTAGCGGAATTGCTCAAGCAGAACGCCAAGCTCCGATTGCATGTGGTCGGACATACCGATAACGTCGGGGCGTTTGATACCAATATGACCCTATCCAAATCACGGGCTGCCACCGTGGTTGATGCCCTAGTAAAGCAACACGGGATTGCTGCATCCCGCCTGATGCCCCATGGCGCATCCTCAATTGCACCGGTAGCGACCAACCGTACGGATCCCGGCCGCGCGGAAAACCGTCGGGTTGAGTTGGTCGAGATGTAGCTTGGATTCGTAACCTGAGTGCACTAGAACCGAAGTAGATTGCCCCCGATTGCCCTAGCCGGCTTCACTTCTACAAGTACAGTCCAGGGGCGGACAGTGCGTTGATTGATGGACAGAAATGAAGAGAAAGCCGCTCACGGACCGTGACGACTGAACTATTGGAGTGGAATGAATTCTGAAAATCTGATTTTGGTTTTGGCCTTTCTTGCGTTGCCATACACATCCTGGAACATACGACTTTCCAAAAATTGCAGACTCACGTACCGTCCCGCTGAATTGCGTCAATTTCACCTTTGGGATGGGGTTGGAATGCTGTGCAGGTGATCCTGCATTATCGTATCTATGCTGTCACAATGATATCGGTATGCCCTGCCAATCTCGCCGATGATCTCGATCAACAACGTAGTGCTGGCGCCATCGTGCATGGCGCCGATAGCCTGATTGACCAACTGCAATAGTTTGTCGTGCTCGATGGCGTGGGCTTCGATAAAGTCACGCGGAAAAAGAATCTCATTCATCAACTGATATTCCTGGTCGAAATGACGCAGGCTGACAGTCAGGTACTTGGCGAGCGTTTCCCGGATGCGTGTCCTGCAACGGCGGTCTTGGTCTGCGCTGGAGTCTGCGCACGGAACACAAGCGGTCGAGGTCAGCTGTTCGGCCGGTTGGTCAATCAGGGTCTCGAACAGGGCATGATCCTGGTCGATTTTTGCCATCAGGGCGTGGAGTTTGTCAGTCATGGCTGGCCATTTCTGCTGTCCCACCAGCGCCGACTTTTTCTGGGAAATCGGCCAGGCAGCAGCGTCCACTCGGATTGCGGACCTCGCAGGCACATTGCCGGTCGCGGGTTTGAGCGAGAACAAAATCCCGCACGGCCGAGTTGCATTGCGCATCGCTGACCGTCACCCCGAAGCAATGGCAGACCAGGGCATCGGCTGTCGCCTGTTTTGCATCGGGCGCGCGCAGTTGGGTTTGCGGGATCATCGAGCCATCATCGCCGAAGTAGACGACGGCACAGGCCGGGTTGTCGCAATAGAAATAGCGGCTGGCGTGTGCTTCCCATTGCCATGCCTGCCGGATGTGATGGCGGATGGTGCGCGGTGACACGTCGCCGCCAAGGCGGTCGCAGCGTGGGCACGGTGATTTGTTTGGAGTACTCATGGCAATGGCTGTCGCCCGACTTGATCGGTAGGGTAAGCTTATTACCGTACCTAACTACGGAGTCAAGTGCATGTCGAAAAAACTTGAAGACGTCACTATCGGCGCGCTGGCCAAGGCGGCCGGAGTGACTGTCGAAACCATCCGCTTCTATCAGCGCAAGGGTCTGTTACCAGAGCCGGCCAAACCACTCGGTGGCATTCGTCGCTATGGCCGCGACGCGGTGCGCAGCGTGCGCTTCGTGAAGGCTGCACAAAAGAACGGGTTCACTCTGGTGGAAATCGCGGAGCTGTTGCAACTGGACAGGAACACCGACTGCGCACAGGTACGCACCATCGCGGAACAAAAGCTGACCGATGTACGCGTCAAGCTTGCCAGCCTATCGCGTATGGAAGCCGCCTTGTCGACGCTGGTCGGTGCCTGTCATCTACGGCAGGGGCGCACACCGTGCCCGTTGATCGATGCGCTGTATGACACCGATGAGGGCGGGGCGGGTTGAGCGCCGTGACCGCTACGGGGCATTTGATTCTGCCAGCACCGACTTCTCACTCGACCGCGACAGCACAGTCCACTGAATTGCCGGTGGCTTTCTCAAGCAGATGTATGGCGTCGATGATCATGCCTCGGTCAGCAGTTTTACATGGCGTAAATCGTGATCAATCTAGCACTACATGCGGGCACTTGAGTTTGTTTGCCATTTCCATCTCCTGAACCAAGAGGGAGTTCGCCCGAAGGGCGATTAAACCCCTCGGGCGTTGCAACATCAAACAACGACAGGCTAGGCCACTAATTGCTTGGCCAGGGCGACCTCGATGCTGTCACCGCCTTGATTCAATACATCCAGACCGGAGTCCGGCATGTCACCGCTGGTTGACTGAGATACGGCGATCTTCTTCGCCATCAGTTCCAGACAAGCGATTTG
>CAMDMZ010000113.1 GCA_945902805.1 Propionivibrio dicarboxylicus
TCCACCACCTTGCGCCGCAGACGGTTGATCTGGGTGTCGAGGCGGCGCAGGTCGTAGGACAAGTAGTCTTCACCCAGAGCCGTCACAATGGTTTTCTTGCTGACGCTTTTCCCCTGGCCGTCGAAGATGGCCTTGAGCACGGTGTAGTCCTGGGCGCTGAGTTCAATCGGCGGCAGACCCGGTGCAACCAGTTGTTTCTGGTTGCCATCGAGCACCCAGTCGCCGCTGACCCCGCCCAGATCGAGCCGGCGCGCCAGCGCATCGACAGTGGCGGCGAGGATGTCCATGTCTGTCGTTTTGGTCAGGTAGTGGTCGGCGCCACTGTGCAAACCCGCCACTTTGTCCCGGATAGCCATGCGCGCGGTCAGCACGATGATGCCCAGGCGCAGGTTGTCGCGGCGCAAGCGGGCTATGACGTCCATGCCGTCGCCGTCGGGCAGGCCCAGATCGAGGATGGCGACGAGGTGGCGACCAGGAACAAAACCGCTCTCGAACTCGGCAATGCTGCCCACCGCCTGGACCGCGTGGCCCTGCTTGACGAGAAACTCTGTCAGGTCTTCGCGCAGGAGGCGCTCGTCTTCGAGCAAGATAATGTGTGTCACGGGGGTGAGTCTACGCCCTGCGGCGCCGGCGAATCTAAGCGAATCTAAGCGCCGGGCCAATAAGTGCGTGCTATCGTGCGTTTCTATGTGGCGCCGCCTGAGCTTTTTCCTTTCGCTTGTCCTTGCTCTTTCGCTGCTGACGACAAGCGCGCAGGCACAAACGGTGCCGCTGAGTGCCACCACGCCCCGCGTTACCCTAGTCGGCAAGATGGCCTGGCTCAAGGACGATACCGGCCAACTCGGCATTTCGGATGTCGCCGCATCGGGCGCCTTCAATCCCCTGCCCGGCGAACTCAACCTGGGCTTCACCCCGGCGGCGAACTGGCTGCGTGTGGAAGTGGTGCGCACCCCGTCCGCGCCCGATCACTGGTTGCTGGAGGTTACCAACCCGCTGCATGACGATCTGCGCCTGTATGCGCAAGCTGCCGACGGCAGTTTCACCGAGCGTCGCGCTGGCGACCACCTGCCGCACGATCGGTGGGAGATGGATTACCGTAATGCCGTGTTTCACCTGGACCTCGATACCGAAGCGCCACAAACCCTGTGGTTGCGCCTGCAGTCGCGCAACTTCATGTCGGCCCAGGTGCTGCTGTGGCAAGCGGAGGCGTTTCATGAGGCGGTGCGCACAGAGACCCTGTTCTATGGATTGTTCTTTGGGGTTTACTTCACGATTCTGATTTTTCACCTGTTCTTCTGGCGCTGGACGCGTGAGTCGGTAAGCGGCTGGTATGCCTTGTACGTCGCGTCCAACGGCTTGATTGCGCTGCTGTGGGCTGGTTATTTTCAGCAGTATTCGCATTGGAGCGGCACGCTGAGCGATGCCCTGCTGGGCAGCCTGCTGTGCAGCGAGATCTGGTTCGCCACCATGGTGGCCGTGAGGCAGATGGAGTTCGACCGTGTGCTGCCGCGCACGGGGCGCGCTTTGGTGATCGGTTCGGCGCTGCTGTCGGCGCTGTTCATTGCCCTGACCCTGACAGTGGGCTACTCTGTGGGCGTTTTGCCGGCGCGGCTGGTTTCGCTGGGCGCGGCCCCGATCATGATTACGTTGGCGACGTGGTTGTGGTGGCGCGGACACGCGCCGGCACGGCTTTTTGTCCTGGCATTCGGCGTTCTGATTGCCGGTGGCGTGCTGCGTTACCTGCGACTGCTGGGCTGGATGGATCCGGGGTTTCTGACCGAATACGCTCATGAGGTCGGCTCGATCCTGAGCATGTTAATCATGAGCCTGGCCATCACCGGGCGTTACAACGACATGAAACGCGAAAAAATCGCGGCCCAGAAGGCTCTGAACAGTTCGTTGGAGGTGCAGGTGCAGGAGCGCACGGTTTCGCTGGTGGGCGAGGTCAGCCGGCGCGAGGCGCTTGAAGTCGATTTGCGCCGTGCGCTGGCGGTGGAGCAACTGGCGTGGCAGCAACAGCAGGATTTTGTGGCCATGGTGTCGCACGAGTTTCGCACGCCGCTGGCGATCATCAATACCTCGGTGCACCATGTGGCGCAAAGCCTGGATGCCTCGCAGGGCAGGAGCCTCGAGCGCTGCACCAACATCAAGGAATCGGCGCGGCGCATGAGCGACCTGATGGATGAGTACCTTTCGCTTGACCGCATCGAGGGCACCACCCAGGCCCTGAACCTGACCCCCTGCGATATCAGCGAAGTGGTGGCCGGCGTGGTGGCCGAGTGGCCGTCCGCTATGATTGAGCTGATTGCGACGGCGGTGCCGCCAAGCTTGCAATGCGACTGGAAGTTGTTGCAAGTGGCGTTGCGCAACCTGATCGGCAACGGCTTGCGCCATTCACCGCCCGGCGAGCCGTTGCGCTTGTGGGTTCGCGGCCAGCCGGGGGGTGGCGTTTCCATCGAAATCAACGACACCGGCAGCGGCATCCCCGATGATGAGATTGGACGGGTGTTTCAGAAATATTTTCGCGGTCGCGGTGCGCTGGGCAAAGCAGGTGCCGGGCTCGGGCTCTATCTGGTGGATCGTATTGCGCAGCTGCATGGCGGCCTGGTCAAAGTGCAGACCACGCCGGATCACGGCAGCCGATTTACTCTGATACTGCCGGGGCCGGGTTTGCCGTGATGCCTGTCCATACCAGGACTGCTGAGATCACAGTCCAGGTTGGTCGGTTTGATCGGGCGCTGCTTCGGTAAGGTCGAGGCAGTCGAGTTCAACAGTTTTGAAGCAACGCAGGAGCGGTTTCAGCATGAATGGTTGGAAATCGTTAAATCGGTAGGAGGCAAAAAGTCATGACCAAAGTAGTTATTCGCACCGATGATGTCGACGGCTTCTTCGCGCGCACGAAAGATGCTGCTCGCCGTGCTGATCGCGGCCAGACCTTCGATGGCAGGATCACGCTAGCCTTCGAGGATCCGCAGCGGATGTTCACTGTTCTGTCGGAAGCACGTCGTCGCCTAATGCTCGAGGTTATGCACGAGCCGAAGACAATCAACGAACTAACGCAAAGCCTGCATCGCAACCGATCGGCAATCACCAAGGATGTAGGTCTGTTGGAAAAAGTTGGCCTTCTGGTGACGCAGCGCCAGACGAATCCAGGTCATGGCATTCAGAAACTCGTCCGCTCGATTGCACCAAAGATCGAGATGGTGGCGACGCTGGGGTAAGCAATGCAGGAAGAGCCAGAACTCTTCTATTCGCCGCTGCAGCAGACCTACACGGTCGGCGACAAGTCAACAGACACCCACCTATCACGTCATCCCCTCATTGAATCTTGCCAATTTTTGCCAACAGTTGTATTGTGCCGTTTATGACGACAATGAACATCTCCCTCCCCGACTCGCTCAAGGAGTTCGTGGATCATCAGGTCACTACGGCTGGGTACGGCACATCCAGTGAGTATGTGCGCGAACTGATTCGCCGGGATCAGGATCGCCTGAAGTTGCGTGGCCTGCTTCTGGATGGCGCTCAGTCAAGACCCACGGGTTTTGGAGATGCCGACTACTTCGCCTCACTTCGAGCAACCATTAAGAAGCGAATCGCAGTCAATCAATGAAGCCCATCGTTCGTCGTGAACGGGCGGATCTGGATGTCCAGGATGCGATTGACCATTACCTGCAGAACGCTCCCGAGTATGCGTTGGCTTTCGTCGATGAGTTGGAAAAGGCATACCGTCACATTCAGCGCCAGCCGGGTACGGGGTCGCCTCGCTATGCGCACGAGTTGAATCTGCCTGGCCTGAGGTTCTGGGGCTGCAAACGATTCCCCTACTTGGTGTTTTACGTTGAGAGCGCCAATCAGATTGACGTGTGGCGGATCCTGCACGGTAGTCGCGATATTCCCGCATGGATGGGGGACGAGTCAGGTAACACAAGTTCGAATCCGTGACCGATTGGCCGGCCGCGCCAGTTCGAATCCGATCGAGGGATTCGAACTCGTTCAAACGGGATCATGAAGAAGGAGGCTACGTAGCTGTTGTATCCCTTCTGCACCATCAAGTACGCCAACACAAACCCTTCAACAGTGCGGGTTCAGAAGTCAATTTTGAATGTACGATGATTACAACCAGTTAGCCATGTAAGCAATTCGCAATACAGGCAGAGACAGTTTGTGTTGGCGTACCTTCTGGCCCGCCAGAACGTGAAACCCGCACAGCATTGCGCTGTGCGGGTTTTTCGTTCTTCATTTCCAGGTGGATAGCTTGCGGCCGAGTTTCTACTCGACCCCAACAAGCCTGAATCAAATGTAGCGCCTGCACATAATGACACCGAGAAATCAGTCAGCCGCTTACGGTATAGTCGCCACGACTCATTTCGCGATCCATTGAACCTTAAAACCTCAGTTGAACCACAGAGGCACAGAGGACACAGAGGAAAAACAAGTGCTTCCCGTGTTTCATGCACTCACCCGTGGGGCTATCGTATGCACACAAGTCGAAGCCGGAAACTCCTCCCCCTTCAAGGGGGAGGTTGGGAGGGGGATGGGGAAAGAAAGATTCGAGCAAATTCAATCTATTGAAAATGAGGCATGAATTGAACCCCATCCCCACCCTAACCCTCCCCTTGAAGGGGAGGGAACTTGACGCACGTTGTTTCCTCAACATAATCAGTTTATTGGGAAGATGTGTGCATACGCTAGCCCGTGGG
>CAMDMZ010000114.1 GCA_945902805.1 Propionivibrio dicarboxylicus
CCTTCACCGATACGTAGGCATATTGGTTTGCTTGGCAATGAAGTAGCGCACCGCCGTTGTTTGTTGAGTTGAACCTGCATCCCTTTCAATTCCCCCATGCTCACGGGGTGGGGGTTATTTTGTCCATCAGCGCATTTCTTTCACGGTAAACTAGCGCTACTGTCGATGAAGCTCCACGAACTGACCATGGCGTTATTCCTTCCGCATCGGGCGGCGGAGTCCGATGTGATTGAACAGCACGCCATGTAAGTCGAGGCCACCTGATGGAAAGCGTGAAGAGCACAGGCGCACACAAATGGGAATTCGCACCACGATTTCGACGCGACGGTTTCGGCTGGAAGTCGGACCTACCCATTAAGCGCATCAAGGAAGCGCTGACGGAAATCCGTCAAATGGCACGCAAGGAACCTGTACTTGCCGCCGAGGGCGCAATCCTGCTTCTGGAAAAACTCTCGCCATCACTGGGACATGTGGATAGCTCGTCCGGCGCCATTGGGTCAGCCGTCAATCGCACCATCGAAACGTTGGTACCGATCATCACTAAGGCCGAAGTCACTCTCGCCATCCGTCGCCGTTGGCTGGATCGTCTCTGGCAAGCCATCCAAGAGGACGCAATGCCCTACATCGAGTACCTTGGTGACTTCTGGGGCGAACTGTGCGTGTTACCGGAGCTGGCATCGGCTTGGGCTGATCAGCTTTTGCCGATGGTTCAAAGCATCTGGAGTCCGAGCGCAACGGGGCATGGCTACTGTAAAGGCACCACTGCGTGTCTTTCGGCGCTGCACGCAGCGAACCGGCATGAGGAACTACTTGCCCTCATTGAGCAGGCACCGTTCAAATGGTGGCACGATCGGCGCTGGGGTGTAAAAGCGCTGCTTGCGATGGGAAAGAAATCGGATGCGCTGAGCTATGTGGAAGCGTCTCGCGGCCGCAATCAGCCCGACGAGGTAATTTCACAAGCCGGCGAGGAAATACTTCTGTCGTCCGGGTTGCGTGACGAGGCGTATTGCCGCTACGCCCTTCAAGCAAACCAAGGCACGACGAACCTGAACACGTTTCGGGCCATTGCCAAGAAATATCCGGACAAGGCTGCTGCCGATATCCTGCGTGATCTCGTGGCCAGCCAACCAGGCGCCGAAGGGAAATGGTTTGCTGCCGCCAAAGACGCTGGACTTTACAGCGTGGCGATCGATCTGGTGACACGCAGTCCAACGGATCCCCGAACCCTTATCCGCGCCGCGAAAGAGTTTGCAAAAAAAGAGCCGCCATTTGCCGTCGCGGCTGGACTCGCCGCGCTACGCTGGATCTTTGCCGGTCACGGCTATGACATCACGGACACCGAGATTCTCGATGCCTACCAAGCGGCGATAGCCGCCGCAAGCTTTGCGGGCATCGAAAACCACCAGATCAACAAGGACGTCCGCAAGCTGCTGGATACGCATCCCGCCAGTTGGCGATACATGCACAACGTGCTGGCCCAGTTCTTGGAAGCGCCATGATTCTCTATGCCAAGCACCCAGCTGAAAACCGCCATCGACAAGAACGGCAACTCGATTCTCTTTATCAGCGTCTTGAGCCACGGACATGCTTCATTCTGGTGTAGCGCGTCGGCAAATCACCCAACGACCGCCATCACCGCCTCCCGCTTCCGTTTTCGGTCGGCATGCGTATAAATCGCGGTGGTCGCGGCGGTATGTCGAAGCCAGTGAGTACTCGCTTGCCGTAGCTGATGCTCATCGATCAGGTCATCCAGCCGATCGGCGGCGGCCTCAAATAGGTGCTTGATCAGTTGCGCCAACGAGCGGGCCGCGAGGGGCTGGTCGATCTTCTTTTGAACCTGTTGATGCTCGACACCCAGTGTGGAGATCAAGGGAAGTGCGGGATCCCAAAGCATGGGATTGGCGCCATGACCTCGCGCCTCCAGGTAGTCGATCAGGAAGGACTGGATGGCCGGGGCGAGAGGCACTTCGCGCTCTTTGCTGCCCTTACCCAAGAAGACCAGATCCCAATCCCCCTCCGGAGTCCGGCGCAGGTTGCCGGCGGTGAGGCGGAGCATTTCATCTTGGCGCAATCCAGTGCTGTAACCCAACCAGAGGATGAAACGACTACGCAGCATCGGTTCTGCGTAAGGCATGACTTCCAGAACAGCGTTGATCGCCTTCCACTGGCGTTCATTCAGCGCATGATCAACCTTGATCTTCCCCGCCGCTTTGGGGGTCTTCACCGTCACCCAGGGATTCCGGCGCAAGTAGCCCACCTCGGTCAGCCAGGCGATGAGCCCCTTAAGGATGGTGATGGCGGACTTCCGGCTTGAGGCAGCAAGATCCCCAGTGAAGGGCCGCCAGTCCGGGCTCCAGCGTTGAACCTTGGGACCAATCCAGTCGGGCCGTACTGTGGTCCACGGCCAGTCGCTGCCTGGGGTCGCCAGGGCCTGGAGGAAGATCGTGTAGTCGTGACAGTCTGGCGGGGTGGCGTCGGATAGCGCCTTGCCCTTTTCCATCGTCAGAAACAGAAGGAAACGCTCGGCCTGGGTGGTGTAGGCGCGCCGGGTATGGGCGTTGTCGCATTTGATCTGCAACCAGGACTGAATCGCCTCCAGGTCATTACGGGCCTCGATCTGACTATCGTGACTGCGGTTGTTACCGGTGGTGCCATCCAATCTGGCCGGGAGGCTTAAGTGTTCAAGCGGTACGATGCCGGTCTGATGGTGACGGCGGGCCTTGAGTACCGGGGCCATCCGGCGGTAGGGAACCAGGACGCGCTCCTCGAGCGGGAGCACCTGGTTCAGTTGCAGGAACTTGAGCACGCGGCCGGCACGGATTGCCCCAAACCCCTGGATGCGGCGATACCAGCGATGGCCCCCGCAGTTGATCAAGCCCGCTAGGTCGTCAATACTGATCACACCGAGGGTAAGCAACGGTCGGGCGACCACCGGGGCGAGCCAGATGTCCAGGGGGTCCGTCGGTTTCGGTGTGCGGGCAATCCAATTTTCCAGGACGCCGATGGCGTGCCGTAAGCGTTTGCGCAACCGTTCGTTGCGTCCCGCTTTACGTAACGCGGCCTGTGCGGCACCATCCGCCTGCTCGCTGTAACGTTTCTCGAACTCGGCAATCAGTTCCGCCTCATCGTAGAACCCGCTGGGATCAACGTCGGCCTGAAATTCCTCCAGACTCGGCACCTCGGACAAGGCCATTCGCTCCTCGGGTAGTAGGGGCACGGGTTGGATCCGCAACAAACGTGAGAAACTGGATCCGGTGATTCCGGTTTCCTGCTGGTAACGGCGGGCAGCGGCAATCAGTTCCCCTTCGACCCAGGTCACGGTCCGCGTGGCCACGCGCAGATCGGTCCCGGTCTCTAGATAGCGATCACCCAGCTGATCCAGGGGCAGACCATCGAGATGTCCCCGGAAGAAAGCCAGGTGATGACGGCCCAGACGTTGACCCGGACGGCGGCAGGCGATGTCGGTCCGCATCAGCCGTCAATCTCGATGTTTTGTGTGTAGCCGGATTTACGGATGAAGTGGTGCGCGGCGGTTAGATCCGACCATAGCCGCTTGCTGCCTTGCGTGTTGAGAACGAGATGATTGACGGTTGCGGCCGGCAGTTCCTCCCCGTAGGCATAGACGGACCAAGCGGACTCGGCGCTCGGACGGTAGATCGTTACCCGGTCTATCCTACCCGCCTTGATGAATTCAACGAATTCACTGGTCAGCATCACTGCCCCTGTTGCGGATCTTCTTGGCTAATTCACTCAAACGGGCGGCCAGTTCCGGCTCATTGGCGATGATATCCTCAATCCCATGTTCGATCTCAGACTGCAGGGTCAGGGTGTCCAGTCCCTGGAGTTCAGCGGCGGTCCAGTTCTGAAAGTCTTCCAGCGCTGCCATGAACTCCTGGAAGACGTCGGTATCTTCCGCTGCCGGCACGGCGCTGCGAAGGGCCGTCAGCCACGCAGCAGCGGTTCGTTCGTGATTCTTGAGAATGGCCGGGCGTTGCTCCATCATGTGCAACTTGAATTCATCCTTCATCGGCAGTTTGAGATCCGTAGCTTGCCGCCACGTTCGCAGACACGTGGACAAGTGATCCAGATTGATATCGAGTTTCAACGTTTTTTCCCTGTGTTCGCATATCAGCTAGTAGTCAGTCACGATGAAACGCGAGGATAAAGGCGTGCGAGCTTGCGGCGGGCATCCTGTGTGGTGAATCGCCACTTGACCGGAATTGCTTTGGCATTGCGCTCGCGGACATTGGCGTCGACCTCGCGTTGTAGGGTTTCTGCGTCGGGGATACGTTTGGAAAGGCAGGAATTGGACAAGACAGCCAACTCGATCTCGGCGATATTCAGCCAGCTGCCATGCTTGGGGGTGTAGTGGAACTCCAGTTTTCTGGCAATGGCGCGCGCTTCCTCGGGTGGAAATGCTTCGTAGAGGGAAGCGGGCTTGTGCGTATTCAGGTTGTCGAGCACAACCCGGATCGACTCGGCATCAGGATACCGCT
>CAMDMZ010000115.1 GCA_945902805.1 Propionivibrio dicarboxylicus
ACGCCATCGTGACCGCTGTTTCGCCATTGCGTGACCGCGATTTCACGAAAGCGTGACCGATTGAGGTACCATTTACATATATCCATGCAGCATCCCGCCATCGGTCACGATGACGCGAAATCAGCGGTCACGTTCCGCGAAATACGAACTCCGCTCGGCAGCCGAGGGAATCCAGAAGGACTGGAAGATGAAACGGGAGCGGATGTCGCCGGGGTATACGACGGATTGGGAGCAGGTGCCTGTCGCATTGGGTTCTGTCTGATGCCGTTGGGAACTCGCGCCGACGTTCGGGATCGTTACGAGATCAACCTGTGCATCGAGCACTCCAGAAAAATCAACGCATTGAGAAAGCTCTCTTTGGATTCGAGGCGCAAGAATGTGCGGCAGAGCTTTTCGAAATCGTAGGTGGACATGATGTCCTTACCTGAGATTGACGCTGGATTTGTCATCTTGCAGTTTCAACGGGCAACCAATCGGTCACCGGAGACTTCGTATTCGTTGCCTTCGGTGTCGATGATGCAGTGGCTGTAGTCGCTATTCCGGCGGCTGGCAGCGATGGTAGCCGTTTCGGTCTTGTGGGTTGTGTAACCCTTGCCTTGGTAGTAGCTGGCGCGCACAACGGCGAACTTACATCCAAGTGAAAAAGTGATGTCGCGGTCGTACATGTTGCTTGCAATGTCATGGATGGATCCGGTGCCAGACATTTTTTGCGGGATGATTAAGGTAGTCGTCATGATCGTTTCCTTGGGGGTACGTTGAAAGAAGGGCTGCTTTTGCTATGACATCTACTATAAACAATAGTAGATGTCATAGCAAGCCTTTGACGAAATCCTGGCCAAGACTCTTATTGCCTGTTGCAAAGGCGCAACACAAAGATATACCTCTTGTGTACGCGCATTTGTGCATGTACTATTGGCAATAGTATGGAGGTGCCATGAAGCAATCTGACAGAGACAGCCTGATCAGCATCCTAGGGACGATTCTGACCACATCAACGGCAAAGAATTTGCTCGTTCGACTCAAATCGATGGTTTTTGGAGTTGATTCTCTTCGTCAACAATGTGTGGATGCTTTCCCGGAATGCGCCGGCCGGCCGGTTCGCGACTTAGTCGTTGAGTTTGATCGCATGGCGCGGCTGTATTGCAAGAAGAAAAAAGGGGAGCTGAACTCGAATGCTGATCTTGAAATGTTCGAACAGCTTTGGGCGACCGCCCGACTGCTCGAATGCTTTGGACAAGAGTCTCACCCGCCTCTGTGCAAATTCTGTTTTCGAACAGTCGAAATGCGGTCGAACGAGCGCCCGATGGACTATTGCTCTCACCACGCTCAGTCAGGCAAAGCAAATAATCCGGCCGGCTACGTTAGGGGAAGGAAAGCCTTTCCAGTCTTCGAGAAGAGGTTAAAGGAGATCTGTTCAACGACCAACGACGGAGAGCCAATCGACATCGTTTGGGAGACGACAGGCATGCTTCTTAAGAAGCAATATCATTTTGCAAATGCTGGAGGTGGCGGTGCCGCCTATCTGCTTAAGGCCTTCCTGA
Organism: Propionivibrio dicarboxylicus; assembly: GCA_945902805.1. GTDB lineage: Bacteria > Pseudomonadota > Gammaproteobacteria > Burkholderiales > Rhodocyclaceae > CAMDMZ01. The sequence goes on from CAMDMZ010000115.1 coordinate 1,542, forward strand.
CTGGAGAATTTTCGAATCCCCCCACAAGTCCGGCTGAATTGAACAAATTTGATTCACCGAATAGATTGTTCGATGATGCTGCTGCGCGCTTAATCAGGATCGACAAAATTGAGGGGAAGTTCCCAAGTCTTGCGGAAATTGCACAAGGATGGCGGAGCCAAGTAGGCGACGTCACCGGCTACAAATTTCTACAAGCCAATCCAAATCGATGCGTTGGTCTGAACATGCTCTTGCAACAATGGGTTAGATATGTCGCCTGGTACGACTTCGGTGATAGAACCGCGAGGGTCGGATCAGGCAGACCATCTCGAATTGATAGCGATCAGATTCAGAAAATGTTGAACGAGAACATGTCGAAGGCCGAGATCGCCAGAAGATTCGGCGTAAAGCCTGGTTCGGTGTATGCGCATGTTGCTCGTAAGGCGACTAAGGACACGGCCCCAAAGGTAGAAGTGGAAGCCGTGAATGCTAACGACAATTGAAGATGACCACACTCTCAATTTTCGCCAGCTTCGAAATACGCCCATCCCGGTAGCAACGGGCACGGGCTCTGGTTTTGTCTCACCTTGCGATCCCTTGCTCCTGATGCATTGGGCAGTTCAAAAAAATTGGAACGCAAATTATGAGCAAAATCGAATCAAGAACACTCCGGCAGGAACTCGGGCAATTCACTGGAACGGAAACCTGGTACCGGCATCCTCTGAACCGCAATCTGCTCTACACAGAGGGTGTGCAGTTCTTTGCCGAACGAGCCGGGTGCTACTGGTTTCTTGACATTGCCGCCACCGAATTGTTTCGGCTACAACGGACCGAGCCCTTCCTGGTGATCACATTGGCAGTCGACGACGGGGAAGCGGATATTGTGGTGGACGACGGAGATGGTAGCGCCGTCTTTCGCCGGCACATCCATTTCACGGATGCGCCATCGGGGGATTGGCGGTTTTATCTGACCGATAATGTTGTGTTGTTGCCGAGCGAATATTGACGAAACGGGATCGGGAAATGCAAACGTGAGATCTGAATCGCGAACGTTCATTGCGGCTTTCTTGATCAGCGTCGCGCTGCTTTTGAGCGCGTGCAGTCGTGCGCCCAAACATCCCCCTCTGCCAACGGGATCCATCGTGCTGGCGATCGGCGACAGTGTCACCTTTGGTACGGGTGCAGCTCCCGGCGAGGATTACCCGACACAACTGGCATCCCTCACCGGATGGGCAATCCAGAATCATGGCATTCCCGGAGACACGTCGGCAGGGGTGAAGACGAGAATTGAGGAGTCGCTGGCCGAAACAAAACCGGCGCTGGTGATCCTGGAGATCGGTGGCAACGACTTCCTGCGTCGCCAACCGGAATCCGAAACCAAGGAAAACATCCGCGCCATCGTGAAACTCATCAAACGGAGTGGTATTCCCGTGGTGCTGGTCGCGACGCCAAAGTTCTCTCCGCTTGGCGCCGCAGTGGGGATGTTGCCGGATTCCCCGATCTACGCAGAGCTTGCGGAAAATGAGAAAGTCCCGTTGGTGCCGTCCATCTTCGCCAAGGTGCTCGCCGATGGCAACCTGAAATCGGATCCCATCCATCCGAACGCGGCGGGATACCGAACACTGGCCGCCGGCATTGCCGCAGATCTCATCGAATTCGGATTTCTGGTGAAGAAATGACCCGATCACCCTCGACACTTACCCATCACGCGATGTATCGCTCGACGAAATCGGATACTTCAGCCTTGCCCGAGAAGATTCCGTAATGTCCTTCGCAGAGAACGTCAGCATCAACCTCGAGCAACCGATGCAGGGAAGCCTGGTAGTCCTTGGCGTTTGATCGCAGATCGGGATGCAAGGGGCCGTGGACGTCCTGGCCGAATAGGACGCGTTGGCCACGCGATTCAAAGACGTATGCCACCGAACCAGGGGAATGGCCCGGAATATGGATAACGTCGATCACCCTGGCACCGACATTTAGGATTTCCTGTGATTGGTTCAGTTTCCGATCGACGGTGCACGGCGAGAGATGATCGCCGTACCAACTGGCGGCCGACACCATCGGGTCGCCGGTTTCGATGGCCGGCGCATCGAGTGCATGAGCAACAACCGAACAATTGAGTCGTCGGCGCAGATCTGCGGCTCCGCCGGTGTGATCGAAATGGCAATGGGTGAGCAGCAGCTGGTGAATGGCATCCAGTGGCGTACCGGTCGATTCGATGTTGGCCAGCAGCAGGTCCGTCGCATGGCCGCAACCGGAGTCGATCAGGACCGCATCACCCTCGACGGAAATCAGGTAAATCGCCGCATCGTCGGAGGACGTGAAGCCGGGTCCGCCTACCTGATAAACCTCCGGGGTGATTTCAAGCGCACGGGGTCCCATGGCGCATCCTTACCCTGGTTGTGCTGCTTGATGGGGCATCCGTAACAGGATCCGTACGCGAGGTGTTGTGCAGGAAATCAATGCGCTCCGGCCACCGCCAGCATTCTTTCCACCCGACAACGCCGCGCCTCCTCAACAGTCAACCCGACAAGGGTATCCGGAGGGAGAGGTACATCCCAATGGGCCTGAAATAAATCCATGTGCTCGCCGGTGTCCATGTGAGCGCGGTAAATCTTCTCTTGATACGCGGGTGCTCCGGGCAGAGACACCAGTTCGACGGATTCGATGATCATGCAGTCCTCCTCCTCAGGAGGGTGAACCATATCGGTGCGAGCTAGACCGGGATCGGAGAGAAAAGAGGTGGAACGTCGCCGTGAATGATCGTTCGGCCTTCGAATTCTACGATCGGCAGAAAAATCAGGGTGCGCATAATGCGTTGGTCATGGCAAAATCATCAATCCCAATGAACTGAAAGACCGCCATGGCCCGTTTGAAAGCATTTAAGCCCGATAGCATCCCCGATTCCCGCAAAAAAACCGGAATGAACCAGCAAGCTTATTGGTCACGTTTCGGTGT
>CAMDMZ010000116.1 GCA_945902805.1 Propionivibrio dicarboxylicus
TCAGAGGGTGGCACCCGACTCTATTCGCAGCGTCACATTGATCGACTACGTGCCATTTTGAGACTGACCGACAATGGCTATTCACTTGCCATCATCAAAACGCTGGCAGAGATTCGGCAGCAGCATCGAACAGGCAACGACAGTCAGCAAGCCATCAGTAATCAGCTTAATGAAATGCTTAAAGGCATTCATGTCCAAATCAAGCAACTTCAAGGTCTATCAAAGCTAATCGGGGCGACAAAAAGCACTGTCCAGCAATGTGCGGGCTGCGAAAACAAACCCACTAGCAAAGGCTGCCCTGACTGCCCAGTCAAGAAGCATCTAACTGATATCGAGCTATTAAATCTGGTCTGGGATCAGGAAGGCTAACGGCCCCTTCGGGTGAGCTGCACTGGTTACACAAACTCGCCACACCATCGCGAAGCAAGCTGACATTGTGGTGATTGAAGCGCTAAAGTGGCCCCCTCCCGACGGGAGGGGGCAAACGTGTTATTCATCGCCCCCCTGCGGTATGCCCGATGCTGTAGCACCCACTACTTTTCCCTTTGATCACAGTCCCAGGCCCCGCGTCATACCAATATTGCCCCGGTGGGCAAGCTGAGGCCGCTGCCGCCACTGGTGCTGGGGCCGCCACTGGTGCTGGTGCTGGTGCTGGTGCTGGCGTTGGGGCTGGGGCTGGGGCTGGGGCTGGGGCTGTAACCGCAGGCGGTGTCCAAGGAACCACTGGGGCAGGCGCTGGCGTCGTCACAGCAGGCGGAGTCCATGGAGTCACTGGAGCGGGGACCGGGACCGGCGCTGGCGGCGTTACTGCAGGCGGAGTCCAGGGGGTAACAGGAGGCGGGACCGGTGCCGGTGTAACAGGTGTAGCAGGGGTTACCGCAGGCGGCGTCCACGGAACAACAGGAGCAACGGGCGCTACCGGCACGACAGGAGGCGGTGGTGGCGGCGGCGGGCACGGTGTTGCGTTGTAGCACGCTTGATCGCCAACTGGCTTTGTTGCGGGGTTGCAATAATCTGTATCTGCATTCGCTCCGGTTTTTGTGCTGACGCAGCTAATTGCTCGCGATTCTGTGCCCCAACTTTCACATCCAGCGCTACATCCACCCCATCCGCCCATCAGCCATTCGGTCGCGGGAACCGGCATACCGACGTCACGTGAGTCGTATTGACGCCGTTCATTGGGCACACGAATCACTCCTGAAACGCCAGTAGTGTCCATACCGGGTGAATTCTGATCAGGGGTGCCGATTGAATTCTGGCCAGGGGCTATAGCTGCCTGTCATGATGGCAGCTGTGGATAAGTGTAGCGTAGTTTGTTTGTCTTACCTCCTATGAGCAGGTTTGCTGTGGAGTCGGTTGCTGGTTGCGCGGGGAAATCTGCGCAGGGCGTAGCCCGAAGCGGAATTCCCCGCGCGGCCGATCAGAAAGGCTCGACCTCGGCGGTAGCTTTGCCCCGTTTAGTCTGCTCCCTGGCCTTGATCCGCGACTTTGCTGTTGCCGTGCTGTGTCGGTAACGATACGATTCGTTGCCGGTTTCCACGAGGTGACAGTGATGGGTCAGGCGGTCGAGCAAGGCCGTCGTCATCTTGGCATCGCCAAAGACAGTGGCCCATTCGGCGAAGGTCAGATTCGTGGTGATCATCACGCTGGTGTGCTCGTACAGCTTTGAGAGCAGGTGGAACAACAGCGCACCGCCTGCCTGACTGAAGGGCAAGTAGCCAAGCTCGTCGAGAATAACGAGGTCCATGCGCATCAGGGCAAAGGCAAGCTTGCCCGCTTTGCCAGCGGCTTTCTCCTGCTCCAGCAAATTGACCAAGTCAACTGTCGAGTAAAAGCGCACGCGCTTGTTATGCCCGGTAATGCCGGATACGCCGAGTGCTGTCGCCAAGTGCGTCTTCCCGGTGCCGGTGCCGCCAATGAACACCACGTTGTGAGCCTCCTCCGTAAAGGACAGGTCACCCAGTTCCATGATCAGGCGCTGATCCACCTTGCCCTGCTCGAAGTCGAAGCCTGCGAGATCGCGATGCACTGGGAACTTGGCGGAATGCAACTGGTAACCGATCGAACGCATATGGCGGTCTGTATGCTCGGACTGAAGCAAATTCTCGATGAGACGACGAGATGTCTGGAGGGTAAGGGAATCCCCTTGGGCCACAAAGTCCTCCCAAGCACTGGCCATGCCGTGCAGACGCAAGCTCTTGAACTCGGCGGCAATATCACGCATGGCTCACCTCCATGCGCAGGCTGTCATAGCGACCGGTATCGGCGATGGGATCTTCGCGCAAGGTGAGTTCGGTCTCGACTGGCATTGGCGGTGGTGTCGATTTCAGCCGGTGCAGCACGTTCTCGATATGCTCGGCACTGGGATTGCCGGATTCCAGCACCAACTCGACAGCCACCAGTACCGATTCCAGGCTGTGCTTGGGAACAGCCGCCAGCACCTTAGCCATCACGCGGTCGCCGCCTTCATGTTTGAGCAGCAGCCCCCGCAACTGTCTGAGGGGAGCCGGCAGGTCAGCGAAGGGGGCACCGTTGCGTAGCGCCCCAGGCTTGCGTTCAATCAACGGGAGGTAATGCTGCCAATCGTAGCGCGTTTCGTTGCGCCCGAAGCACCGGACATGACTGGCGACCACAGCATCGTGGGCGACCAGGTCGATTCGCTCGGGATAGATCCGGATGCTGACCATCTGCCCGACAAGTTCGCAGGGCGCCGAATAGCGGTTGCGATCTTCAATGACCAGGCAAGTGCTGGATACCTTACCCAGCGTCTCGACGTAGCCGTCGAACGGCGTGATCATCGGCATCAGAAAGGAGTGTTCCTGCTCAAGCATTTCGGCCAGAGTCAGGTCGTATTCGGGGTGTTTGAGTTCCTGCCACAACGCCCGGCAACGCGCCAGCAGCCACAAATTGAGTTCGGTGAAGGAGCCAAAGCGCTCATTGGCAGCGTCCTGCCAGAGTCGGCGCCGACTGTCCTGAACATTCTTCTCAACGACGCCCTTCTCCCATCCGGAGGCAACGTTACAGAAGTCGGCATCGAACAGATAGTGTGCAGTCATCGCCGCAAAGCGCTGATTCACAATCCGCGACTTGCCCTTCTTGACCTTGTCCACTGCGGTCTTCATGTTGTCGTAGATGCCGCGACGGGCAATGCCGCCCAAGGCGGCAAAGGATCGCGTGTGCGCATCGAAGAGCATTTCGTGACTCTGCATCGGGTACGCTTGGACAACGAATGCCTTGCTGAAACAGAGCTTGAGGTGGGCCGCCAGGATCTTGCGCCAAACGCCTCCAATCATCAGGCGCTCTTCGCTCCAGTCAAACTGGTGCGCCTCCCCCGGTTCGAATTGCAGCGGCACAAATGCACGGGTGACCGCATGTCCGCTACTCTCGTGCCACCCACGGATAAAGTCCGTGACCGCCGTGTAGCCTCCGGCATATCCTTTGGCCTTGATGCTTTGGAATAACGCGCGCGCCGTGCGCCGATTGCGGCGTGGCCTGTGGGCATCGGCCTTCAGTGCCCGGACCAATTCGTCCTTGAACTCGCTCAACTTGCCTGGCTTGCTGGCCCGTTGGTATTTGGGTGCCGTTCCCAATGGAACCTTTACCCATTTCTTTATCGTGGTTCGCGACAATCCCGTCTGTCGCGCTATTTCCGACCGAGACTTGCCGTCCCGGAAAAACATCCTGCGAACTTTACCGAACATCTCCATGGTGATCACCCTTCTCGCTCCTGCGCAAAAATTGCGCAGATTAGGTTGAACACCCTGGCCAGTTTTAAACCGGCACTCCCTCCTCAAATTGGCTGGAATTCAGCCGGTACGAACACCAGGCAAAGAACGGCGACGACAGTAAGGCGTTTCAATGGGCGCCCTGGGCGACGGCAACCATCTTCTGCACCCGCAGGCGGCACGCTTCTTTGATGGTCATCCCGATCAGGTTTTCAGGCGGCAAATGAACGTCCCAATGGGCCTGGAATAGATCTACGGCTTCCCCACTTTCCAGTTTCGCCCGATAAACGCGCTCCTGGTAAGCAGGTGCGCCCGGCAAGGCGATCAGTTCAACGGACTGAATGCGCATGGATGTTTCTCCGTAATTGAATAAGTGAAGACTCTATCTTGGTCCGCCATGCTCATGATGGCTGGAAGAATAAGGCGAGGGAATTCAATGGTGTTGAAGGCTTCAGAAGTCAATGGCAAGTCGCCGAATTCTGACTCTATACCTTTCGGCATAGAGAGTCGC
>CAMDMZ010000117.1 GCA_945902805.1 Propionivibrio dicarboxylicus
TTCCTCACCACAGAGACACAGAGGCACAGAGAAAGTCAAAGAATCAATGGCTTGCCGATTCGATACCAATCACCCCACGGGTGAGTGCATGAAACACGGCAAGCACTTGTTTTTCCTCTGTGCCTCTGTGGTTCAACTGAGGTTTTAAGGATAATTCCAGTCCCGCGCTGGCGCAGATTCTCTTCGACCGACCGGAGGCTGACGCGGCGATGTCCCCCGCTCGTCTTCCAGGCCTTGAGTTCGCCGCTTTCAGCCATCTGCTGAACCTTGCCCAGCGACAGGCCGAGCAACACCGACGCTTCCCGCGTGGTGCAGAAGTCGTTCTTTGTCTTGCGGGCCTGTGTTTTTGCAGGCAGTTTCCGGTCCTTGATGAAAAGCATCCTGCTTGCAATCGGATGAGGATAAGGGGTCCAGGGCTGCCGGAATTGCCGCGACCCGACAGCAGGAGACACCTGAGCATGGCAGCCAGAATCGGCAATCGGCAAAAACACCATGGATCCGATAAGTGGTAAAAATGTAGCACATCGCCGAAGGCCGATCGAGAAAATGTCGTTCGACAGCCCCCACGACGCCTACCTCGCCGCAATCGCCAGGCTAGTTGACGGCCCCGTGTCCAGCCACGGCCTCTCGCTCGATGCATCGAGATGAACGGCAAGACGCTCATCTTTGGAAAAAAGTCACAGTCTCACTCTAAAAAGTGAATATAAGTGATATTAAGTGAATAAATATACTATAGTGTATTCACAGACAAGAACACCTCCCCATCCTTCACAACCCTTTTTCGCAGCCAACATTTCAGCCATGTCCGCTCAGGAAAAAGTTCAAAAGACCTTCTGCACCACTCGGGAAGCCGCGAAACTGCTTGGCGTATCGCTGAGGACCGCGCAACTGTGGTCGGAAAGCGGCTTGCTCGAAGCCTGGAAGACGGCGGGTGGTCACAGGCGGATCACACGCGATTCGATCGAATGCCTGCTGAGCCTGCCGAGCAAGGACGTTCTTCTCGGTGCAAGCGCCGCTGCCGAGTCGGCGACGGGCCTCCACAGCGCGCCGGAATTTTCCGGCATGACCATCGTCGTGGTCAGCGGACTTGATGCCGATGAAATCAGCCGGCGCGGCAACGTACCGGAAGGCATCCCCATTCTGTCCAAGCCGATCCCCTTCGGCCGCCTGGAAGGCATCGCCACGGAGCTTATCGAGGCGCGCCGCAAGGCGCAGGCCAAGGCAGCCAAATGAAACCCCACCCGGAACGGTCCACGTTCCCGACTCCGCCCGTACCAAGCCATGCCCTTGACGATACGGCCCGGCACTTCATGCAAGGAAGACTGCAATGAACAAGATTCTGCTCGTTGATGATCACTCCGACATTCGCCGCCTGATTCGTATCACCCTGGGCAAAGATTTTGAAGTGCTTGAAGCCGAAGACGGCAAGACCGGCCTCGAGATCGCCCGGCGGCAAAAACCCGACCTTGTCGTGCTCGACATAATGATGCCTGGTGAGCTAGACGGCCTGAAGGTGCTCGACGCGATCAAGAGCGACCCCGAGCTCATGAACATGCGGGTGATCATGGTCACCGCGCGCGGACAGGCTCGCGACTACGAAGACGGCATGCAGCGCGGCGCCGACGCCTACTTCATCAAGCCCTTCAGTCCCCTGCAACTGGTGACTGCCATCAGGCAAACCCTCACAATCTGAGGCCGCCATGACCATCGACACCACCACGTTTAACGAACATGCGTCGGCACCCGCCGGCGGCCAGACCGTGCGCCTGCCAGGCAGTGACCGCGCTGTCGCGCTGGTCGTATCGAGGCGCGCAGTAGCCATGCCAATCGCGTCTTTGCCGGAGCGGCCTAGCAATGCCTCATTCTCGTGATGTTGCCTATGTCAGGAAACAGGAGGAGGCGCCGATGGCCGCCAGGCTTCCGCGCCTGGTAGCGCTGGAAGACGACCCCGACTGCTGCAAGCTGATACGGGCCTGCCTGAAGGCGGACTACAGCACCGTGTTCGCCAATAACGGCGCCGAGTTGCTGCGACTGGTCGAAGACGGTGCTGTGGATGTCATCCTGCTCGATGTCGGTCTGCCCGATGACGACGGCTTTTCCATTGCCCGCCAGATTCGGCGTACCTCTGACGTTCCGATCGTCTTCCTTTCCGGCTACGCTTCCGAAGACATGGTCGTCAAGGGCCTGAATATCGGCGGCGGGGACTATGTCACCAAGCCGTTCAGCCGCGAAGTGCTGGTTGCCAGGATTCGCAATGCCTTGACCCGGGTCGGCGAGCAGCAGGTGGTAACGCCGCGGCGCCTGCAACTGGGCGAAGTGGTCTTCGATGTTCACAAGCGGGACCTCATCGGCGCAAATGGCTGCTGCCTCAAGCTGACCGAGATGGAGTCGCTGATCCTCCTGGTACTCGCCCAGGCAGGAAGTGCGCCCGTGTCGCGCAACGAACTATTTCGCCGAATCCATGGCAGGGAATGGGACCAGATGAGTCGCGAACTGGACGTGCACGTGTCTCATCTACGCAGCAAGCTCGCGGAATTATTCGATACAGAAAACCCGCTGATAAGTCTTCGGGGTGTGGGCTACTACCTGCAGCTCGGCGCCCTGCGCCGCACGCCGAAGGCCTGATTGCCGCCGGACGCAATGCAAAGGCCTAACCACCTGCGCTCGTTCCCCGCGTATGGTGCATCTCGCTGCTCCGGTTGCGGCGGGGCCTCTTAACAGTTCTTAACCCTCAGCCTAAACGCCGCGCGTCACAATGTTGCCGTCGGACGCGCACTTGTGCAGCCGAATCCGCACGACGAAAGAGAGTATGAACGGACCGCTCACTTCAACCCTTCCGCCCCATGATCCCATCCACACCCTGCTGCAGGCGACGTTACGGGTTGGCTTGGGCTGGATGAACCAGGTTGCGCAGGACGATCCGCGTCGAAACAGAATCGTGCAAATGCGGCTTTTCATCGGCGGCCGCCTGCTGGCCGAAGACCGCACGAGAGATACGCTGACTACCGTACGCGCGATGTTCTGCATCAACTGCCGCAGTATTCATCCTGGGCTGTCGGCCATCTGCTGCGGACGCCCGCTGGACCAATGCTATCTGCTCAAGTAGCGAGACCCGCAGGCGCACGCACTCCGGTCGGGCGGTAGCTGTCGCAAGCCGAAGAAGCCTGATACCTGCTTGAAGGAGTCATTCGGGTGGCTCGTGCATGGCTTCGCGACGAACCGGCGCACGGCGCCAACCGCGTGCCACTTGCGCCGATCGCAAACTTTGCGGATGCGCGCTTGAGGGCTGGCGATTTGTCCGCCGAGACGTTTTCGAGGGACAGTCAGATGCATTGCGTAGTCTGCCTGACATCCATCCCGATCTTGCCCGCGGCTGCTCCCAGAAAGCTGTTCCAGACCTGAAGCAGTGCTGGCTGACTGGGTTGTATCGACATCCCTTTGGCTCGCACCGGCTCAGGCGGTGAAGCGAACGGCGCTTCGACTTAACAATTCTTGACAAGCACCCGAGCGCAGAGGGTGACGATAGGGTTGTCTGGTCAGACCTGCAATTGTGCAGACTAGGACAGTCATCGCGGGAGCACGCAATCATGACAACAGTATCCGCCCCAAGGTATCAGAATCCTGAAATCAACTGCAATCAACTGGATGCGATCAAGCGCGTCGGCCGCCTTTGGATCAAGCAGCTTCCAATCGGCGATACCCAGCGAAGCGAGGCCATACAACTTGTTTCCATCATTGAGCTGAGCCAGGGCACGGGTGACTTTTCCGCAAAGGCCATGGAATCCGTGCGTGACGTGTTCTGTCCCATCTGCCGGCATATTCACCCCGGCATCGCTTCGCTCTGCTCTCCGGGACGCGGCCTGAATAGCTGCTGGCTGATGGGCCTGCTGGACTAGGACCGGGGTACATGATGAGCGCAAGCACCCTGACAGCTCGCGAAGACCATGCTTTCC
>CAMDMZ010000118.1 GCA_945902805.1 Propionivibrio dicarboxylicus
CCTCGCATTAGTCACTACCTCAAATTTCGCAGCCCGTTGGCTCCTTTGTAATAGCTTCGAGGCAATCGATGCATTCGGTCAGTCTGCTGACGCACATAACCCGAGGCAGAACCTGTGTACCTTTTTACCGCGGGATAGCGGCGATGCGGTTTGAAGGCATTGCGCGCTGACCTTGTGTTGTTTAAAGGTTCAATCAGGCGGAACTCATGTCCTTTGCTATCTGGGCGCTGATCATCGGCGCGCTGCTGATTACCATGGCATTGGCCGGTACGACGCTGCGGCGATTACCGTTGAGTACGGCCATGCTTTATCTGGTTGCCGGCTACGCGCTGGGGCCGGCCGGATTGGGGCTGATGTCACCCGATCCGCTGAACAACACGTCTTTTCTCGAAGGTGTGGCGGAAGCGGCGGTGCTGATTTCGCTGTTCGCCGTCGGCCTGCGCCTCGGTCTGCCTCTGTCCGATAGGCGCTGGTTGCTGCCGCTGCGCCTGGCGCTGGTTTCGATGACCATCACGGTGGCGCTGATCGCCGCCATCGCCATGCTGAGCCTGGGTTTTTCGCTGGGCGCCGCCATCCTGCTGGGCGCAATACTGGCGCCGACCGACCCGGTGCTAGCCTCTGATGTTCAGGTGGTCGAGGCGGGCGACCGTGACCGTCTGCGTTTCAGTCTCACAGGGGAAGGCGGCCTCAATGACGGCGCCGCGTTTCCCTTCGTCATGCTCGGCCTGGGTCTGCTCGGTCTGCACGATCTGGGCACGTTCGGCTGGCGCTGGCTGGCGCTCGACGTGGTTTGGGCGATCGCAGGCGGTTTGCTGATCGGCGGCACGCTGGGCACGCTGATCGGGCGCCTGGTGGTCTATCTGCGCAGCCGCCACCAGGAGTCGGTCGGCCTCGACGAATTTCTCGCGCTCGGCCTGATCGCGCTCTCCTACGGCGTCGCCGTGCTCTGCCTGACCTATGGTTTCCTGGCCGTTTTTGCCGCAGGCCTGGCGCTGCAACGGGTGAAGGAACGGCCACTGGAAAGCGCCAGCTCGGCAGTTCAGGAAACTGGTTTGCAGAGTTCGCAGGCAAAGGAAGCGCTCGCCACCGACTCGGAATATGCCAGCGCTTTCATGATGCAGGAGGTGCGTGGCTTCAACGAACAACTGGAGCGGATTACTGAGATCGCGGTGGTGCTGGTGGTCGGCGCGATGCTGGCGTACATCGACATTCCGGTCGGCGCGGTCTGGTTTGTGCCATTGCTGTTCGTGCTGGTGCGTCCGGTGTCGGTCTGGCTGGGATTGCTGAGGGCGCCGGTGTCGCGCGATCAGCGCTGGTTCATTGCCTGGTTCGGCATCCGCGGCATCGGTTCGATCTACTACCTGATGTATGCGATCAACCACGGCCTGCCGCGCGGCCTGGCGGCAGAGATTGTTGCCATCACGCTGACGGCCGTGGCCGTCTCCATCGTGGTGCACGGCATTTCGGTCACACCGCTGATGCGCCTTTACACGCAGCGGAAAGCCCTGCGTTCCGGCTTAGACCGACGGATGTGAATAGGCCAGCAGGCTGTTAGCGAAGAAGTACGGCAGATAAGCCGGATGCCATCGCGGCCATTCACAGCACACGAAAAGCATCCGATCGCCTGCGTGCGCTACCGAACAGAATTGGCGCCAGCTCCCGGTGCATCGTGCAAGGGTTCGAAGCATATTGGTGCTTCGCTTTCGCGCTCGCTCAGGAGCGATCGTTTTGAGCGTGGGCGGACATGAATGACCGACGACCCTCGCCGACCGAAAAGTAACTTCAAAGGAGCCAAACAATGAGCGCAATCACGACGCAAGACGGTACGCGGATCTATTACAAGGACTGGGGCGCAGGACCGCCGGTGGTGTTCAGCCACGGCTGGCCCCTCAGTTCGGATAGCTGGGAGGCGCAGATGCTGTTCCTGGCCAGCAACGGCTATCGCTGCATTGCCCACGACCGGCGCGGCCATGGCCGTTCGAGCCAGCCTTGGAACGGCAACGACATGGACACCTATGCCGACGACCTCGCGGAACTCATCGAAACTCTCGCCCTGAAGGACGCCGTTCTGATCGGTTTCTCCGCCGGCGGCGGCGAAGTGGCCCGTTATATCGGCCTCCACGGTACAAAACGATTGGCCAAGACCGTGCTGGTCGCCGCCGTACCGCCGTTGATGCTGCAAACCGAGGCCAATCCGGGGGGCTTGCCGATAGAAAAGTTCGACGCGATTCGTCAGGGTTCCATCGTCGACCGCTCGCAGCTCTACAAGGACATTGCCAGCGGCCCGTTCTTCGGCGCCAACCGGCCCGGCGCCAAGGTTTCACAAGGCATGATCGACTCGTTCTGGTTGCAGGGCATGCAGGCCGGCCACAAGAACACCTTCGACTGCATCAAGGCGTTTTCCGAGACGGATTTCACCGAAGACCTGCTGAAGTTCGACCTACCGACGCTGATCATTCACGGCGACGACGACCAGATCGTGCCGATCGGCGCGGCGGCGCTCCGCTCGGCGAAGCTGATCAAAAATTCGACATTGAAGATTTACCCGGGCGCGCCGCACGGCCTGGCGGACACCCACAAGGACCAGCTCAATACCGACTTGCTGGCCTTCCTTAAGACCTGATTTGTTAACTGGAGAAGACACCATGAAAGGTTTTGTGAAAGACATCGAGGCTATCGCCATCAAGAATGACGCGTTTCGCCAGGTTCTTTACACGGCAAAAAACTGCCAACTGGTCGTCATGGCGCTAAAGCCGACGGAAGAAATCGGAGCCGAGGTCCACCAGCTCGATCAGTTTTTTCGCATCGAAGAAGGGACGGGCGAAGCCGTTCTCGATGGCGTGCGCTCGCCTATCAGCGCGGGCTTCGCCGTACTCGTTCCCGCGGGGACGAATCACAACATCATCAATACCGGAAGTGTTTCATTGAAGCTCTATACACTTTATGCGCCGCCAAACCATCGCGACGGTGTTGCCCATCCTACCCGTGCCGACGCGGAGGCCGACAATGAGCACTTCGACGGCAAAACGACGGAATAGCGCGTCAACTTCGCGCCGTACTGGATGCGCCCCATCTAAACAACGGAGTTCAAGTGAATAACTTCCCGATTGTCTGTGTCGGTGGCTCGGCAGGCGGCCTCGACGCCTATATCCGATTATTGAAAAATCTCCCGGCGGATATGGGTGTCGCAATCGTCATCGTCAATCACATCACGATGATGCCGACTCAGCTGCATGAGGTTTTACCGAACTTCACATCGATGCCAGTCGATCTGATCACCGAGAACCTGCTGATTGAGCCGAATCACGTATTCATCATTCCGGCCAATCGGGACTTGCACATCGATGATCAAGAGTTCCATCTAGAACCGATATCAAAGCCGCGCGGCTGGCCCGATGTCATCACGGTTTTCTTGCGTTCGCTGACCCGCAACTGGGATGGCAAGCTGATTGCCGTCATCGTTTCTGGTTATGACGGCGACGGGGCCGCAGCGCTTTGCTGGATAAAGGAAGTCGGTGGCATTACCATCGCCCAGAAGCTTGCCACGGCGACCCAGCCGGACATGCCGGAGAGCGCAATCGACACAGGCTGCATCGATTTTGTCCTGTCGCCGGAAGATATCGCTCACGAAATTGTGCGAATTGCGCGTGCGGCAAGGGTCCGCGATCAGCCTTCGCTTACCTGAGGCGCATGTCGTTGGTGACGCCTTTCACGCCGCTGGCGCGACGTGCAAGATCGACGGCCCTGTCAGCTACTGCTTGCGAATTCACAAAGCCGCTCAGTTGCACCACACCCATGAAGGTGGCGACATTGATCTCGTTGTCCTTCACCAGGGGATCGTTGTATATGGCCGCCTTTACCTTGGTAGTGACATCGCTGTCTTCCAGGTACTGGACAGTCTCCCGCTGCGGCGTCGAACAACCCATGACAGACACCAGTGT
>CAMDMZ010000119.1 GCA_945902805.1 Propionivibrio dicarboxylicus
TACGCGACGAAAAGACGCCTTATCCGCTGATCATTGAACTGACAGTGGGTCGTACCGTGGTGAAGGCCACGGGCAGCATTACCAGCTTGCTCAAATTCACTGCGATGGACATGCAGGTGGCCCTTCGCGGCGATAGTCTGGCGAAGCTATATCCGTTGCTTGGCATCGCGTTTCCGGAAACGCGGGCCTACGTCACCCGCGGCCGTGTCGTGCACAGCAAGAATCAATGGCGCTACGAAAAATTCAGTGGCCGCATTGGCGCCAGCGATATCGCCGGCACTTTCCAGATCGACACCGGCGGCAAGCGCCCGGCCATGCAAGGCGACCTGGTCTCCAATTTGTTAGATTTCGCCGACCTCGGCCCTTTGATCGGGCTGCGACCGGGCAGCCTGCAAACCGCGCGGAAAGCCAAGCCGGCAACCGCACACCTGCTGCCCGACCTACCGTTCAAGGCCGAGCGCTGGGACAGCGTCGACGCGGAAGTCACCTTGCACGCCCGCACCTTTCGTCATGCCAAGGCGCTGCCGCTGGAAAACCTGAAGACTCATCTCAGCCTGCGTGATGCCCTACTGACGCTCGACCCGCTCGATTTCGGCCTGGCCGGCGGCCAGCTCAAGGCGATGATTTCACTCGATGGACGGCGTGACCCGATTCAGGCGCATGCCCGGATCAAGGCGAGAAAAATCCAGATCGCCAGGCTGTTTCCGACCATCAAGCTGAACCAGAACAGCATCGGCCAGATCAACGGCGTGCTCGAATTGAAGGGACAGGGCAACTCGGTGCGCAGCATGCTGGCGAACGCCGATGGCAAGGTGGGTGTGGTCGTCGTCCGGGGCCAGATCAGCCAGTTGATGTTGGAAAAAGCCGGTATCCATCTGTGGGAAATGCTTCAACTGAAAGTCACCGGCGACAAATTGGTCAAGCTGCGTTGCGGCGTCTCTGACTTCGCCGTGAAACAGGGCGTCATGCAGGCCAACGCACTGGTCTTCGACACCGAAGTCACCACTCTGTTCGGCACCGGCAGCATTGATCTGGGACAGGAGAAACTGGACCTGACGCTCAGACAAAAGACCAAGAACACCAGTCCACTGGCCTTGCGCAGCCCGATTCACATCCGCGGCAGCTTCGCCCGACCCGAGGTTGAGGTCGACATGGCGCAAATGACTGCTCGCGCACTCGGTGCAATTGCACTGGGCATGCTAAATCCAGTGCTGGCGCTGATCCCGTTGATCGATTCCGGTCCGGGCAGCGATAGCGATTGTGCGCAACTGGTGCGCGATGCACGGGCATTGCCTCGCTAGCCTGAAAATTCAGTGCCGCAAAGCGCGCGAAGGGCGAGAGCCGGTGGTTTCTTGCCGTCGCCATCCGCCATCCCCCCAGCATTCGGCGGAAGGCGCGATGAAGCCGCTTCTCCGTCCTACTTGCCCCTAACTACTTACAAATTAATAGGGCCCATGTAGTCCAGCGTACAGACACGTCATAAGCGAATTGCCATTATGTCGATGTCATCCCAATGTGTTCGTGCAAGGACTCCAGTTTTTCGAATGTATGTACGCACGGATGAAAGCGAAGTCTCGGTTGGTAATTTCTCTAATTGGAGTCAAAACCATCCGAGCAAGTAGCGAAACAAGTCCAAACCCAGAATAAGGATTGGATGTTACACAAGAGATAAGGAATGTTTCATTTTGAGGCGTTTCAATGAATGCCCCAAGATCTTTGAAAGAAATTGCTTTTGCTATTTCGTGATGTGCTGATTTTCATGTAACTACCATTTTGCGGATGATGCTTCTCTCCTGGGTCTTGGTTGTAATAAGGAGCGCATCATGCGCACATGCTCAGCATGCCGTGCAGCACACTTCCTCGCCGAAAAAGCGACAGAAGCCACAGGGATAACAGCCAAAGCCCTACTCAGTATCGTCACCGCTGTTCTCACCGCACTTTGTCTATTTTGTCCATTCGCCACCCACGCCGAAGACCCGGCGCAATGCTCGCCCGAACTTAAGAGTAATCCCTTGCTAGTGTTGGCGAATATTGTCAAACGGATTGAGCCGCCACCTTTCCGGATCATCAGTCTGCTGAGCGGTGGACGCGTCAATGTGGTCATGCCACCCAAGTTGATCATCAACAAATTGATGGATGGTGTGATTGTTTTGGCGGCCAACAAGTAGAAACATAAAATAAATTTTGGTAGTCATTCCCGCGAAGGCGGGAATCCAGTGCGGGCGGAAAAACTGGCTTCTTCTTGCTGGCGCCTCCCGCGCCATCCTCCACAGCATTCGGCGGAAGGCGTGAGAAAGCCGCTTTTCCGCTTTTCCGCTTTACTTGTGCTGTCGCGCAGTCTCGGCGCAAAAATCCGCCAGTTGTTGCATTACCTTCTGCACCACGCGATTGGCGGCAATGACGCCGCCGTAGGGGTCTTCGCTGGGGCTAGATTCGGTGGCGTCGAACTCGCGCCAAGCCAGCACCCGGCGTGTCGAGTTGTCCACCAGATAGGTGCGCAGCGTGAAACGCACGCGGCTGGGTTGGCCAAGGGGTTGCCCACCAAACTCATGCTGCAAACGGACGATCTCGCTATCCAGCCGTAAATCGCCGGCTGCCGCACTTGGCGTCAGCACCACCGCACGATAGGCACCGCTGCGTTCTATTGCGCTAACGATGAGCGGCGCCAGCATGCGCGCCGGCGTATCGACCCATTCGCTGTGCGCGAAATATTCAAGCTGGTGATCTGTGCGCACATACAGGATGCGCTGGCTGTCGAAACCGGATGCGGCATGCGGCGGGTTGACGATCAGCGTGGGTCCGGTTGTCGGCATGGCCGGGGCGTGCCGGGTTGTGATCGTTCCACTGTCGAGCGAATAGAAGGCGGGCTGTGGCGTCGCTTTTGGCTGCAGTGCGCTGCAACCAGCGGCCAGCGCCAGGATCAGGCCGGCGGCGAGCAGCCGACATAGGTGGTCCGTTGCCAAGTCGTTCGTAGGGTGCGCCATGCGCACCTTCAAACCAGCATCGGTGCGCACGGCGCACCCTACCGCGCTTCCCGGGCCAGAACCTGAAACTCGCCTTTTGGTGGACATTCTCATGGCTTTTTCGCTCCTTTCGGACCCTCGCCCGGCCCTTCCGGCACCGGTCTGCGGCCAAACAACAAGCTGGATGGATTACGTTCGGTTTGCTCGGTGAGGCGCCGCAACGAGGTGGATAACACGCTGAGTTCGCCCAGCAGGCGTTCCAGTTCGGGCATGGTTTCCGCCGAGAAGCGTTTTACGTCGGCACCAATTGAATTGGCCGTCTTGCCGGCGAGGGCGACTTCATTACCCATCTTCTCGACGGCGGCGGCGCTGCTTTCGATGCGCTTGATCACCGGGTCGAGTTGCGCCGAGGCGTGCGCGGTGTTTTTCAGGGTGCGTGCGGCGTCGGTCAGACCAGCGTCGAGCGCCTCTTTGCGCAGCGCGATGGTGTGCGCAACGCTGGCAATGTCCGCCAGCGCGTGTTTGAACGCGGCCTGGTTTTCGTCGCTGAGAATGGCGTTGACGTTGTTCGAGGTACTGTCCAGTTTGGCCAGAACGCTGGTCAGCACATTTTCCAGACGCGCGCCAAGCGAGGGCTGGGTACGGATGACCGGGTATTTGTTGCCGGCTGCGATTCGCAACTGCGGTGAATTACGCGCGCCGCCGCTGAGTTCGACATAGGTGATCCCGGTCAGGCCCTGGGTTTTCAGAATCGCCACGGTGTCGGTCTTGATCGGTGTGCCGCGCTCGATGGCGAACAGCAGAATCACCCGTTCCGGGTTGTGCGGATCAAGCCGGATGACCTCGACCTTGCCGACATCGACGCCGTTGTATT
>CAMDMZ010000120.1 GCA_945902805.1 Propionivibrio dicarboxylicus
TCGAAATTCGGGGATGGCTGCCAAAGCATGCCGCCACCCTGACCATGAGGCAGCGGGGCGCAGGCCGCAACGGTGAGTAGTACGACACCATTCATCAACATTCGGTAGTTCAGCATCGGCAAAAACCGACACACGAAAACGGGATCACAACACTATCCTTCCTGAAATTGTTTGCTGACCAGCCCATCGCGGACCAAGTTGGGCATCGCAGCCAACAGCTTCGTCCGATACGCGGAAATTCCTCATTGCTAATTTCCGGCCTCTGGGAAGGTGATTTCATCCGGGCACTTTCCCTTCAGGCGGCCGGAAGTCAATGCATTACTCATACCTAACAACAGTAACATATTGTTATTAAAGTACATCGACTCTTAAAAAGATTCTACTTGGCAGCCATTCGCAGTCCTATATTTAAGTGTTCAGTCTCATATTTAACGGGAAGTCTCGCCAGCCGAGTTCCGGTCTTCCACCATCAAGTTAGCCTCAATCTTCATACCGTCGGCGCAGCAGGCTGAATTTTGCTTCCAGATGTACGGCGGAGCGATTCATTCGGTCAACAAAAGCAGGTTTTTTTGGGAAGTCCTCTCCTGATGAGGGTCTTGAGCCGTTGCAAGTTCAGAACTGAGTGCAAAAAGTTCGAAACTCAGTGAAAACCGACAACCGACAAGGGCGCCAAGTTGTAAGAAAATAATTCCCGATGAAATTACTCGGGAACTTTGTTAGACTATTAGCACTCCAAGGTTTCGAGTGCTAAAATTTCCGTAAAGGAGAACGTCTTATGAGCTCAACTACTGCTTTGACCCTCAGTCAATTTGCCATGCCGTCGGCCAGCGGCAGCATTGAGGCTTTCATTCAGGCCGCGAATCGCGTGCCGATGTTGACCGAAAGCGAAGAAGGTTCGTTGGCTCGCCGCTTCCGCGATGACGAGGATCTGGACGCGGCGCGGCAACTTGTGACCTCGCATTTGCGTTTGGTGATTGCGATCGCTCGCGGCTATCTGGGTTACGGTCTGCCTCATGCTGACCTGATCCAGGAAGGCAATATTGGTCTGATGAAGGCGGTCAAACGCTTTGATCCGGAACGCGGCGTGCGGTTGGTGTCGTTTGCTATGCACTGGATCAAGGCCGAGATTCACGAATACATTCTCAAAAACTGGCGTCTGGTGAAGATTGCGACGACCAAGGCGCAGCGCAAACTCTTCTTCAATCTGCGCAGCATGAAAGCCAGTTTTGCCACCCTCGGCCCCGAGCAGGTGAAGGAAGTCGCCCTCAAGCTGAACGTCAAGCCCGAGGAAGTGGTCGAGATGGAAACCCGCATGACGGGCGGTGATGTCGCGCTGGAACCCACCAGTGAGGACGAAGAAGAGCGTTTTGCGCCGATCGCCTATCTGGCTGCAGATGCCAGCGTCGAGCCCTCGGCCATGCTCGAACGCAAGCAGTACGACCGCTTGCAGGACGAAGGTTTGCAAGGCGCGCTTGCCGCGCTCGACGAGCGTAGCCGCACTATTGTGCGTCGTCGCTGGTTGGTTGAAGATGGCGAAGAAGCGGCGACATTGCACGAGCTGGCCGCCGAATACGGAATCTCCGCCGAGCGGATTCGCCAGATCGAAGCCAAGGCACTCCAGAAGATGAAGGGCTCGTTGGTTGCGCTAGCTTGATCGCTGTCCATTTACTCAGGAACGGGCCGTCCTTGACGGCCTTTTTTTGGTTCTTCGGAACTTAGTGTGTTTGCCCGCTGAATCCACCCTTTGAGACAGCAGTGGACAGATGGGATTGCACTGTGTTTTCTGTCGAGCGTAACACTTGCCATGAAGTCGGACAGTGTTGTGTTTGCCGCCCATCACTCGCCCCAAATTACTTCCCAATGCAGCACATTTCGTCAGGCAAGGCGGGCGGTCGAGTGGCAACCATTTTTTATATGGTCGTGTTTCGACAATAGGAACGTAACGTCACTGTTTTTTCTGAAACGAACGCCTGAGCGCTATACAGCGCAAGGACACAAAAAATTCAAACCCTGCGGGTACGCTATACCCGCAAGGGTATGGCTCCGCGTATTTTTTAAGGAGCTTCAAATGGAAGTCAAATCTCTTTTGGCAAAGGCTGCTGAATGCAAGACTGAGGCTGACGCAGAAAAGTTGCTGGAGGCGCTAATGGATGTCTTTAGCGACGAACCATCAGTGTCTCATCTGCCGCAGTTCAATTCAGAATCCTATATGGAGGACGGCAAGCCCTTCGTACGGTTCGAATTGAACAAGGAAATCAGCGAGCACTACATCACTATGATTCGTCCGGAAATTCGTGACGGGAAGCTAGTGGTTGATGTTGTGACTAATCACATGCTCGACGGCATGGGTTTGTCCAGTTGTTCTTGGGAAACAGAGGAAGGAATGGACGACACCATCGAAGCTGATGATGACCGTACCATTGCTGACCTGGCCCAACGCGCCAAGGAACTTGCCATTGCTAACCATGCTCAACTCATCGAGCGGGTCGGCGTTGGCCATTTTGTAGCGTTAGATGCTGCCGAGAAAAGCTGGTAGCCTACAGCCATGACCAAATCCAAACACGACGAATACGACGATATTCGCCAAGCCTTCTACGAGTTCTTGCATCTGCGCATTTTGCATTTGACAGGGTTCGTAGTCGAGGTTTCGGCCGTCGAGTATTCCTTGGTGGAGCAGGCCATGGATTGGCGTAATCGCCGCTATCCGTGGGACTGGTTCGAGATAAAGTGGAAGTTCCGCAACATCCCGGCACGGTTCGAGCTGGCGGTTAGCGTGAATGGTGAGCTGTGTGGGCTAATGATTGGGAAACCCTCTCGTGGAAGACGGCATGTATCCGCCTACTTCCTGGAGGGGAACTCAGACCCAAGCCAGCCACTCAAAGGACAGGTACTACCTATCATGTTGGACGGGTTGGCCCTGTATGGCGAGGCGCTTGGCTGTTCGTACATTCGCTTGATTCAGCCGGTTGATGGCTTGAGTTCACGCTATGAACAGGCTGGCTTCAAATTTGCAACCGACAAGATTCATCGCATATACTGCGAGAAACCCCTGAAAAGGAGCTAAACATGGCAGCAGTCTTGGAAAGAACAGCCCCTCCGCAAGCCACTGCGTTTGTGCGAGATGCTGTTGCTCGTATGCAGGCCGCTCCGCGCTTCTTTAGTCAGGAAGAGTGGAATGCACTTGCGGCGTATGAAGGTCCAGTTGTTTCTGGTGACTCTGAAGGTCGTGTTCCGGAGAATCTGGAAGCAGACGACAACGAGTAAAATGCTCTACATACCACTAACCTCCGTGCAGTTCTGCTGCCGGGGGTTTTTCTTTGGGCGCCGAGGGTGTCCTGAATTTTGTGTAAACGGGGTATGGGTTAAAGGCCACTCATCCGTTCATCGAATTGAATGGTAAAGCGAGTCAGGGCCGCTTTCCAGTCACGAATTGGCATGGTCCATTTCTGGCTGATGTTTCGCAAAGCCAGATAGAACAGTTTCAGCTCATTGGTGGCGCGTGATCGCTCGGGTGCGACGGCGACCGCGATTCTCGCGGCCGATGGCAAATCCGACCTGGTGAAGGCACTGAACCCTGTTGCCGATCGATACCCTCTTGTGCGCGGATGGCAGTTCGGTACTGGCAGCCGTTGCAAAGGAACTGGGGGTTGACCATCGCTCCATCAATGTTTCCGCCGGGCAGCGCGTGATTGCTGGCGTGTTTCATATCCAGAACGTCAATGCCTACGATAGCCGCTTGAAAACTTGGATCCGTCGTTTTAACGGTGTTGCCACAAAGTATCTCGACTCCTATCTCGGTTGGTTCCGC
>CAMDMZ010000121.1 GCA_945902805.1 Propionivibrio dicarboxylicus
TTGCTGAATTCCCGATCGATTTCGGCGAGGATGGAGGGGCGCGGTGGGATTCCGATTTGACGAATTTCGATCCGCATCCGACTTTCGATCGGAAACGGGGAATCGTTGTTCCCGGCGTCTGGTATCGCTGGATTACTCATGGTTGCATTTTTCCTGTGGTCCCCATTGGGCCAGCATCGTGCCGACGGACCCCTGATGCTTCGGTGGTGAGAACCGCTTGTTCGTCCGAAAACGTGCCGGTCGCCCGATTGTAAGTTGGTGACGTTTTGGATCACGGCAAAACCATAGTCGGCGCTGTTTGATTCCGGTGGACATTTGCCCATTGCTACCAGCTACCGCGATGTAGATGAATTGCAGAACCAGGGACCAAGCAGGGCAATATTGTTGGGCAGGTAGCCAATTGCGCAAAGGTCAGCGAAGGAGCTACAGCGACGCCTGCAAAAAAGCGATCAACTCGGCATCGGTGGAGGCTGAGTGGTCCCGAATGCGGTCAGCAATGGCGTGCAGTGCGGACATCGCTGCCCTGAGGTCACGATCGGCGTAGTAATCACGCGCCAGTGCCTCAATGGCTGGTGAGAAATCGCGCCTTGTTGAGCCACTCAATCGCGGCCTAATGGAGCCATCGAAAGGCTGAGAATTTCATGATTCGGACGGGGTGTTTTTTAGTCTTTTTTCGGGGATTTAGCAATCGCCGAAACGCCACTGTAAGGAGGTCAAGTGGACGTGGAATAAATGGGACTGGGTTTTGTCCCGTTTATGCCGCGAAAGCCGCTTGACGTCTTGGAAGTGGCCCACGCTATTGGCAGTTGCCGGGGATGGTTTTTTCATCCCCGGCGGCTGCCTCACGGCGAGTGCCGGGCCTGGGGCAGAGCCCCAGGGTTTGGCTGCCGGAGAGTGGTCAAACCCCTGCTGGCCGTTTTGCGCGAGCGATGCTGGTGGGCGATGGTGAGGGCTGCTCGGGCAACGGTCGCGGCTTGCGTCGCGTCTCACCATCCAACACGATGCGATACGCCCTATCGCGCAACCGATCCAGCGTCGCCGCCCCCATCAACTTGTTCGGAAACGCCGCGCCCCACTCGTCAAAGTCCAGATTGCTGGTCAAGAGCGTTGTCTTGCGCTCATAACGCGCATCGATTAGATCGTGGAAATCCTCGTCCTGGGGCGAGCGCATAGGGCGCAGACCAAAATCGTCGATCGCCAGCACGTCAATGCGCGCCAATTGCTGCAACTTACGCTCAAAGATGTTCGTGGCGCGGGCTGCATTCAACTGCGCCAGCAATTTCGCGTGCGTAATGAACAACACGTCATAGCCGGCACGTAGAGCACAGTGACACAGAGACTGCACCAGATGCGACTTGCCCGTTCCCGTGGGCCCAGCGATTAGTACCGGTGCCTGTTCGGTGACGAAACGACAGGTCGCCAATTCGGCCAACAAGGCCGAATTCACCGACGGTCGGTTGGCGGTGTCAAAGCGCTCCAAGGTCTTGTCGCCAACGACTTGCGCTTTACGCAGCCGCTGAGCAAATTGACGTTGGTCGCGGCGGGCGACCTCGTCTTGTACCAACAGTGACAAAAAGTCCGTGTAGGCTAGCTGAGATTCGATCGCCTGGCGGTTACGGGCCTCCAACGAGTCGAGAATACCGGACAGGCGGAGTAGCTTTAGTAGGGGTTCGAGTTGTGGCATAGGGTTCATAAGAGTCTCCTGGAAAGTGAATGCGGCAGTCGTGCCGGAATGAGGTGCGAGGGACAAATGCGTGCAGAACTTGGACCGTTCATCAATGCAGCCGATCCGCCGGCGTCCGACTAAACCGACCGCCGCTGAGATACGGTGCCTCCAGCACCACGGCGTCGAGCAGATCGGGCTGCTGATCGAGTCCCTCCTTCAGAATCTGCTTGATCGTCCGGTAGGTCGGCGAGCCGAAGTTCAGCGCCCGACTACAGGCCGCCTCCAGACGGCTGCGTCCGTAGGTATCGGCTAGGCGCAGGAGTCCTTGCACCGCCCGCAGGTGGTCAAGCACACGGTGCGCGAACATGCGCTCCACGACGGCCTGCGTCGCCGGCCCAGCTGCCGTGGCCTGCTTCAGGCACCATTGCGGATCGCGCATCAGGAAGGCTTGGGCATCGGGCGGTACATGATCGACGACCGTGGATTTGTCCCCCTTCCTCGACAGACGCGGATGCATCGCCACCAGGTCATGCTCGTGATAAATGCGCACCACATCGGATGTAATTTCCAGCCAGAGCGTCTGGCCGATCAGGCGGAAGGGTGCCGAGTAATGGCAGTAGTCATGCTGGACGTGCGCGTTGGGATGCAAGATCGCTTTGGCCCAGGTGGCGCAGGTCGGGGCGATGTCGGGCAGAGCCTGCAGCAAGGCGCGTTCGGTGGCGAAGCGGGTGAGCGGACGCTCGCGAGTGCTGCCGTGAATGCGGTTGCCGGCTTCACCTTGCACCCAGGCGCGCAGCTGTTCGTTGGCATGACTGAGGCTGTGAAATTCGCGCAGCGGCATGAAGTTGCCTTTGACGTATTTGACGCCGGCTTCGACACGTCCCTTCTTCTTCGGATCGGCGACCGGGCATGGGTCAATGACGAAGCCATAGCCCAGCGCCAGTTCGCCGTAGGCGCGTTGTACGGTGGGCTCGTAGTAGCAGGCTTTGGTGATGGCGCACTTGGGGTTGTCGATGCGGACTTTGCGCGGGACGCCGCCAAACCACTCGAAGGCGTGGCGGTGGCAGGCCAGCCAGGTGGCAACAGATTGGTCGCGCACGAGTTCGGCGTACTGATGCCGGCTCCAGGCCAGGGTCATGATGAAGAACCAGGTCTTGCTGACTTCGCCGGTTTCCCGGTCGGTGATGAGTGGTCCGGCACCAAAATCGACTTGGGCCATTTCGCCGACGGCGAAGTCGAGCATGACCGTGGCGACGGGTGTCTCGGGATTCGCATGCTTGAGGAAGCGGTGCAACGCATGCACGGGCTACCGCTGTAGCCATACGTGCGTGCCAGGGCTTGGCGCATGGTGGTGACCGCGATGCCTTGCTGATGCCAAGCGAGCACTTCGGCGCGGTAGGGTTCAACCGTCGAGGTGTTGGGTGTTGCCTTGGGGATGTCGGTGTTCTGTGCTTTGCCTGACGCCTTGTAGTGCATGGCAATCGCGGCGTCATCGGGCATCGGGCAACTCGCCCCCAGCCAGTCTTGCGCCGCCGCGATGACTCGGATGCGCGCCACCGTGCGTCTGCCGACGCGCTGCCCTTTGGCAATGCTTCGATCCGTTTCACCCAATCTCAAGCGCTGGATGATGTGTCGTACTTCGTACATTTCGAACCTCCTGTTAGCCATTGCGTCTGCCCTCAGCAAAATCGCCGCAGGGTACGCAATCGGAAGTCCGAATCTTTCTATTCCCGCCTTCTACGTGGCTCCATTAACCCGCAATTGTTCTGGCTCCTTTAGGCCGCAATTCCGGTGGCACCATTAGCCCGCGATTTCAGTGGCACCATTAAGCCGCGATCCAAATGGCGCCATAGGGGCGCGAGATAACAGCTGCCAGCATCTCGCAATGCTCTCCATCATGGCGATTCGAATGATCCGTGCTAACGGTCCCGTCGGTCATCACTGCGCGCTCTCTGGCAAAGTGATCTCTGGAAAACACAAGGCTGTGTTCGCAAATCATATTGGTGGCTCTGCTGGTGAGCCCACGGGTGCGGATACTGCATGGGTTGGCGCGAATGCACCGGACCCTGCAGGAGCTGATCATGAAGAATGCCGAGTTGAATCGAATTACTGCCGCGCTACGCAAGC
>CAMDMZ010000122.1 GCA_945902805.1 Propionivibrio dicarboxylicus
TCAGAGGGTGGCACCCGACTCTATTCGCAGCGTCACATTGATCGACTACGTGCCATTTTGAGACTGACCGACAATGGCTATTCACTTGCCATCATCAAAACGCTGGCAGAGATTCGGCAGCAGCATCGAACAGGCAACGACAGTCAGCAGGCCATCAGTAATCAGCTTGATGCAATGCTTGAAGGCATTCATGCCCATATCAAGCAACTTCAAGGTCTATCAAAACTTATAGGGGCGACAAAAAGCACTGTCCAAAAATGTACCGGCTGCGAAAACAAACCCACCAGCAAAGGCTGCCCTGACTGCCCAGTCAAGAAGCATCTAGCTGATATCGAGCTATTGAATCTGGTTTGGGATCAGGAAAGCTAACGGTTGCTTGGGGGCGAATGTGTGAGTTCGCCAAGTCAGGAAGGGGTCGTCGTAGCGGATGATTTGCTACTGCACGGCAGGTTACCGTCACTTTGCTGCCAGAGTTTTGCCTCAGGGCCAACGGCCGCAGTGGCCGAACAGTTTGAATTGGCCTTCTGGCAGGTTCCAATACCGCAGCAGTTGTTCCAAAGGCAGCAATCAGATTAAGCACAATCGCTGTGCCTAGAGCCGTACTGTCTGTGACCTGCAAGGTCAGACGACTGCCGATAGCTTGCTCGGGCGAATCAGGCTTTCGGCGGGAATGCCGAATTTCTCGTGCAAGCGCCAGATCATATTGATCGTCAGCGGACGCTTACGGGCGAGAATTTCATAGACTCGGTTCAAGCGGCCGATAGCCGGCACCAGATCCTTGGGTGTCAGCCCACCTTGCTCCATGCGGAACTTGATGGCCTCGACCGGATCGGGCAAGCCGATCGGGAAATTCCTAGCCTCATAGGCTTCAATCAAGGTCAGCAACACGTCGAAACGATCCCCATCAGGCGTGCCAGTATCCGGTTCATGGTCAAAATACGCCGACACGTCATGCAATGCGGCCTGGTAGTCGGCTTCGGTGTGAATCGGGCGAATTTCCATGTCAGTGCTCCATCCCAACAGTTTCAGCATCAATTCCATCGTACTCGGCATGGGTGCCGATGAACTTCACGTACACGGCCTGATAGCGGTATGCCACAGAGACCACCAGACGATAGTCATTGCCCTTGATATTGAAAACAACCCGGCGGTTCTTGAGGACGCTGGCGCTGCGGTACTGATCCTTGATGTCCGCTGGCTGGCGCCATGTCGCTTTCTTTACTTCATCTACCCATGACTTCAACGGCTGCTCGGCGTCTGGGTTGTCCGCCCAAAAGGCTCGGAACTGGCTGACGGCAATGATTCGCATGCGTGAAGTATAGTCCCAAGACGGGACTACGGCAATATCTATCTATGCCTGTTCCATCTTCGCGTTAATCAAACACGAGAGTAACGCCCGTTCGTTAGTATTCAATTCCCCGTCATCATCGCGAGCCATGAAGTGACGCCGAAAAGCCGCCCGAGCCGAGCCGGGAACGGTCGTCTGATAGCCGAGCGCTTGAAGCCCAAGCAGGGAATCGAATCCTATCGGTGGCACGCCGGTGACTTCGGTACACCACACGCCGAAGCCATTCTGAGCCAGCCGTTGCCAAGGAAAGAAGCGGCTCGGGTCGACCTTCCGTGATGGTGCAACATCCGAGTGCCCAAGAATGTTTGCCGAAGGAATGCGATACCGGGTGCGCAAGTCCGTCAGCAATCCGAGGAGTGCATCGATCTGGATGTCTGGAAAGGCTTCCTCACCGGTGTTATCGAGCTCGATCCCGATGGAACTGGAGTTAAGGTCGGTAGTCCCACCCCACCAGGATTCACCAGCATGCCAGGCACGCTTCCTTTCATCGACCAATTGAATGATCTGTCCATTTCTGTCGATCAGATAATGCGCACTGACGCGGCGGTCAGGATGGGTGAGTGTTTCCAGAGCCCGCGCTGCTGTGGTGTTGGTGGTGTGATGCAAGATCACATAATTGGGGCGACGCAGATCGAAATTCGGAGATGGCTGCCAAAGCATGCCACCGCCCTGACCATGAGGCAGCGGGGCGCAGGCGGCAAGGGTGGCCAGTAGAGCACTACTCATGAAGCGCTGGACGACACGTCGGCGTGATGGCCAGCAATCAGGCATCCTCATCCGCATTCCCAAATCGCTCGTCAAGCAGTTTCTTGACCGCCTCCAGACGGTCCTTGCATACCTT
This sequence comes from Propionivibrio dicarboxylicus, assembly GCA_945902805.1. Taxonomy (GTDB): domain Bacteria; phylum Pseudomonadota; class Gammaproteobacteria; order Burkholderiales; family Rhodocyclaceae; genus CAMDMZ01. Next base: position 2,190 of record CAMDMZ010000122.1, read on the forward strand.
GTAACTGTTGAGTGCCGAGTCCACCAGCGGAATCAACTGATCGATATCCGGTTCCTGTTGCGAACGCATCTTCTCTGCGATCGTGCGCAAGTTGTCGTAGTGGGTCTTGAAGGTGTCGGTCGTCGTGCTGATCAATGGGGCCTCCTGATGAGTTAATCCGTGGTGGCGCCGACAATGCCGTCGGCAAACTGCAATTCGATGCGTTCGCCGTGGCTGACCTGCGCTTTGCGGGTCAACGGCTTGCCCTTTCTCTTGGTCATGACGAATCCCCGTTGCAGGGTCTTCGCCGGCCCAAAGCCCAACACCAGTTCGGCTTCCGCCTTCACCCGCTCCTGGACCGTGTCCACCAACAGGCGTGAGCGATCGCGGATCAGCCCGTGATGACCACTGATCTCCGCTTCTGCCACAGCGATGGCCGTCGTCACCGTGCCATAAATCACTTCGCGGGTGCGGGACAGGCCATGCTCCACGGCGGTAACGGCTTTGTCGGTGCTCAGGGTGATGGCGTCAATGCCGGCTTCCATCCCGGCGACAGCGGTATCCCATTGGCGATGGGCGGAGTCCTGGAGCGTCGCGTACTGTCCATCCAGGGATGTGGTGGACTGGGAAATGGCGGAATGGGCACCCGTCGTGATGGCATCACGGCAATTTCCCACGGTATCCAACGCGATGCGATGCTGATGCCGGCTGGCCACCTCGATCGTGTCGTAAGCACGATCTATCGTCTGCTCCGCCAACGCCATCGTCTTGCTCGTCGTGGCCACGATGGCCTCGAAGGCCATCAAGGCAGTGCGGGCGTTGTCCACAATTTGGCCGGCGATATAGCCGATGGCCTTGGATGGGGTGTGGAAGCTCACATTGGCGATCTCATCGAGAATCGTCTGATCCCGTTCGTGTCCGATGGCGACCAGGACGGGCAGGGGCATTTTGGTGATGGCATGGGCGATCTCATACTCGTTCAACCAGGCCAGATCCGCTTGAGCGCCGCCACCACGCAGAATCACGACCGCATCGAACGGGGTATCGCGGTGGGCGCGATAAATGGTTCGCAGACCGGCCACTATCTCGGCGGTGGTGCGCTCGCCCTGGAAGGTGGCCGATACATACTGGAAGTGGCACAGTCCCGCCGCTTCCAGCGGTTCGGCGTGGCTTTGGAAGTCCCCCAGTCCGGCGGCACCCGGCGGACAAAGCACCGCCACGCGGGTGAACTCGGTGGGTGGAACAAACGCACGCTGATTGTCGTAAATGCCCTCATCCTGCAATCGCTGGCGCAATTCGATGAGTTTGCGTGCGGCTTCACCCAGGGTAAAGGTCGGATCGATGTTCTCGATGGTGGCACTGAGACCATACAGGGGGTGCAGACTGGCCTTGAGTAGCACCAGAATCTTGATCCCTTTGCGCAGTGTTTCGCCACCGGTACCAGAGAAGAAGCGGTCGAGAAGCTTGGCTTTGCCACTCGCCCAGAGGGTCGTCTTCAGCGTGGCGATCGTCGCGCCACTCTCGTTGGTCTCGACGAGGGTGACATAGACGTGATGGGTGTCCCGATATTCACTGATCTCGGCGGCAACCCAAGTGCTGGTGGCGGCTGCTTTGAC
>CAMDMZ010000123.1 GCA_945902805.1 Propionivibrio dicarboxylicus
GTAGCGAATGGATCTCGCTGGAGAGGAGTTCAAGTTCGGTGAACGGGATCAGGCAAACTTCGCTGTCTTCCAAGGCAACCGCGTTGCAGGTATGGTGTTCCGTGCTGATGCCGTCCATGCCGAGGATCTCGCCGGCCATCTGAAAGCCGGTGACCTGATCGCGGCCGTCCTCGGTCAGCACGTCGGTCTTGAAAAAACCGGCCTTGACCGCGAAGATGGATTCGAACGGGTCGCCCGCACGATACAGATGCTGGCCACGCTTCAATTTGCGCCCGCCACCGATCAACTTGTCGAGGCGACCCATGTCTGCGTCCGAAAGGCCGAATGGCAAGCACAGTTCGCGCAAGTTGCACTGCGAACAGGCGACCTTGAGCCCCGGTGTGATCAGCGGGATTACGTTCTGTTTTACGTTTGCATGCACGTTGTTTGCGCTACCCTGCGAGGGGCCCCTTTGATCTGTGTCAATGCAACTTATCTGCGATTTCGGCATCCTACACGCTCGCGCAAATGCGCCACGTTTGCTTCAATCCTTTACCATTAGCCAATGGACTATCAGGAACTCATTTTCGACCCACAGGTCATTCGGCGTTTCGATGTAAACGGCCCGAGATACACCTCCTACCCTACCGCTGATCGCTTTGTCGAGGCGTTTGGCGCGGACGATTACACGCGCTGGCTCGGCAAGAGGACAGTCGGGGGCATAGGTCGCCCACTATCATTATACGTTCACATCCCTTTTTGCAACACCATCTGCTACTACTGTGCCTGCAACAAGATAATCACCAAGGACCACGGCCGTTCTGCCAAGTACATCAAGTATTTGGGCAAGGAAATCGCGATGCAGGAGGCCGCGCTCGACGGCAGTCGCGACGTGGTCCAGTTACACTTTGGCGGCGGTACGCCGACCTTCCTTGCGCACGACGAAATGCAGCGCCTGATGGACATCATCCGCAAGCACTTCCGCCTTTTGCCCGGTGGCGAGTACTCGATCGAGGTTGATCCGCGCAAGGTAGGTCGCGACAACGTCAGGCAGCTCGCCGACCTCGGCTTCAACCGCATGAGCGTCGGAGTGCAGGACTTTGCCCCGGATGTCCAAGTGGCGGTGAATCGCGTGCAAAGCCTCGAGGAAACCAGGCTGGTCATCGACTCGGCGCGCGAATTCGGTTTCAAGGGCATCTCGGTGGATCTGATCTACGGCCTGCCCAAGCAAAACGTGATCGGCTTCAACCATACCCTGGACGAAATCATCAAGCTCGATCCGGATCGTCTTTCCATCTACAACTACGCGCATCTGCCGAGCCTGGCCAAGCCGCAGCGGCGCATCAACGAAGCCGACCTGCCCTCGCCCGATGCGCGCCTGCAGATCCTGCAGTTGGCGATTCGTCGTCTGACCGACGCGGGCTATGTATTCATCGGCATGGATCATTTTGCCAAGCCGAATGACGAACTGGCCGTGGCGCAACGCCAGGGCCGGCTGCATCGCAATTTTCAGGGCTATTCGACCCATGCCGAAGCCGATCTGATGGCCTTCGGCGTGTCCGCCATCGGCAAGGTCGGCCCCAGCTACTGCCAGAACGTGCGTACGCTCGACGAGTACTACGACAGCCTCGACCAGGGCGTGCTGCCGATTTTTCGCGGCATCGAACTCAACGCAGACGATCTCCTGCGGCGCAGCATCATCCAGGCGCTGATGTGCCACTTTGAGCTTTCCATCGAGTCGATCGAAATCGCCCACCTGATCGACTTCAAATCCTACTTCGCATCCGAACTGGACGACTTGCGCGAAATGGAAAAGGGCGGCCTGCTCACCATCGACGACCAGTGGATCAGCGTCGAGCCGCGCGGCCGCCTGCTGGTGCGGGGCATCGCGATGGCCTTCGACCGCTATCTGCGCACCGACCGCGAACGCGTTCGCTATTCCAAAGTCATTTGAACCGCAGCGGTGCCTGACTCCGGTTTTCTCGCCGTATTTCTGATCGGTCTGCTGGGTGGCGTCCATTGCGCCGGCATGTGCGGCGGTATCGTCTCCGCACTGAGCCTGCAGATGCCGGACAAGTCCGGCAGCGGCGGTGCGCCCTGGGTCATCCATCTCGCCTACAACCTCGGCCGCATCGGCAGCTATGCCCTTGCCGGCGCGGTGATGGGTGCGCTCGGCAGCATCGGCTTGCTGCTCAACAACGCGCTGCCGGTGCAACTGACGCTGTATGTTGCCGCCAACCTGATGATGATTGCGCTGGGCCTTTATCTCACTGGCATTACCAGGGTTCTGGCGTTTACCGAACGTGCCGGGCAATGGCTGTGGCGGCGCATTCAGCCGGCGACCGGGCGTTTTCTGCCGGTACGCGGGCCGGCACAGGCTTTCCCGCTCGGACTGCTGTGGGGTTGGCTGCCCTGTGGCCTGGTCTATAGCGTGCTGGCAATGGCCTTGCTGACCGGCAGCGCATCGCGCGGCGCCATGACCTTGCTGGCCTTCGGCCTTGGTACCCTGCCCAACCTTATGCTGGCTGGCCTGTTGCTGGCGCGTTTCCGCAATGCGATCCAGGGACGCGCGCTGCGTCTGGCCTCCGGCCTGCTGGTGCTGGGCTTCGGCGTCTATGGACTGGCCAATGCCGCGACGCTGGGTGGCAAGCTCTGGCAGGGCGTGGTCTGCCACGTTTGATAATCCTGCGAAGCGGTCCCCCTTGGGAAGGTACCGATGAGATGGCGGCTACCTGTATCTGGCACTGTCGACGCTTGCCGCAGGGCGCATGCCGTCGCATAATTAGCGTTTTCTAATGTACAAATCGACGGTTCAGATGAGCGCGCCACCGGATTCTGCTGCAAGCAACGCCGACACGGTCGAACTGGCCTTGGGCGGCATGACCTGTGCCGCCTGTGCGGCGCGCATCGAGAAACAGCTCAACAAGCTGCCCGGCGTCGAGGCGGTGGTCAACTTCGCCGCAGAGCGTGCCCATGTGCGCTACGCCCCGGGGCAGGTTGACGTTGAGCGCCTGGTAGCAACCATAGTCAAGACCGGTTTCACCGCGGACGTTTCCACGACGGATACGCGTGGCGACGAAAAGGCGAAGAAGTTCGCCACCTATCGCGACGAGCTGCGGCGTTTCTGGATTGCTGCCGCGTTGACCCTGCCGCTGGTGGCGCAGATGGCCTTCATGTTCGGCGCCAATTCACACGACGACGTGATTCCGCGCTGGTGGCAATTGTTGCTGGCGACGCCGGTGCAGTTCTGGATCGGCTGGCGCTTCTATGTCGGCGGCTTCAACGCCATCCGTGGCGGCGCTGGCAACATGGACGTGCTGGTGGCCTTGGGTACCAGCATGGCCTGGGCTTACAGCTTCGTCGTCACGCTCTGGGGTCTGCACCATCATCACGTCTATTTCGAGGCCTCGGCGACGGTCATCACGCTGGTGCTGCTGGGCAAGATTCTCGAAGCGCGGGCCAAGGCCAGGACCTCGGCGGCGATAGAGGCGCTGGCGAAGTTGCAGCCGCAAACCGCGCGCATCGAGCGTGATGGCGAACTGGTCGATGTTGCCGTGGCAACGCTGATTCCGGGGGACGTTTTCGTCGTTCGGGCCGGCGAGGCGATGCCGGTCGATGGCGAGGTGATCGACGGCGCATCGTCCGCCAACGAGTCGATGCTGACTGGCGAGAGCCTGCCGGTGACAAAAGCGACGGGTGACCGCGTCTT
>CAMDMZ010000124.1 GCA_945902805.1 Propionivibrio dicarboxylicus
TGGCTACCTGATTGCCTCGACGGTCGGGATCGCATTCCCGTCAACCTCGGCTTCGGACCTATCTACATCCCTTAGGAGAAACTCATGAATGCAATTTTGAGAAACGCGCTGGTGCTGACCGGTGTGGCTTTCGCCAATCAAGCGGCTGCGGAAGTCACTTTTTACGAACGTGAAGACTTCAAAGGTCGCTCCTTCAATACCGAACAACAAATCGAGAATTTCAAAAGCGTTGGTTTCAATGACCGTGCTTCGTCGGTCGTGGTTGACCGCGACTGGTGGCAGGCTTGCGAAGACGCCCAGTTTGGCGGCCGTTGCGTCTTCCTGCGCCCGGGCAGGTATGCCTCATTGGGCGATATGGGTTTGAACAACAGCGTTTCATCCGTGCGGCTGATGAGCCATATCCCGCGCGGCAATGGCAACGCCAACGCCAACGCCAATATCAATCTCTCTCTGTCCTCGTCGGCCGATGATCAGTACCGGCGCAACGACGCCCGCAGCTATGGCAACACCCATCCGAATGCGAATCCCTATCTGGCCAGGCCGGCTGCACCGTACGATTTCCACCGCCGCTACAACGAACGGACTTACGAAGCGAACGTCACGTCGGTGCGCGCAGTGGTCGGACCGCCCGAGCAGCGCTGCTGGGTCGAACGCGAACAAGTCGTGCAGGACAAACCTCGCTCCAACACACCCGGCGCAATTTTTGGCGCCTTGATCGGCGGCGTCCTCGGCCACCAGGTCGGCGGTGGTAGTGGCAAAGATCTTGCAACTGCGGGTGGTGCGGTAGCGGGTGCCTTGATGGGCGCCAACATCAATCGCGACCGCAACGAGCAGGAAGTGTTTACTCAGGATGTCCAGCATTGTGCCGACACCCACCGCTATGCCAAACCCGAATACTGGGATGTCAGCTACACCTTCCGTGGCCGGGAACATCGCATGCAGATGACCGCCAACCCAGGCCCCACCGTCACTGTTAACGAACGCGGCGAACCCAGGGAGTAACGGAAAAAGTCCGCGCAAGCGGGCGTAGATGGGCAAAGCCCAGCGAGCCTATCTACGCAATCAAGCATCCGGTCGCCTTGTGGTAATTCACAAAGAAAAACAGCATGCACGCAAAAAAAGGGCGGTCAGCGCCGACCGGGACATGTCCAGCGGAATTGCACGGGCTGGCCGTAGTGGCACTGTCGGATGGCACCAGCAACTATGGCTTGTACCGCGTGAAACAGGTCGAAACACGAACCATGCTGCTGAGTCATGGGGCAATCTCATTCCCTGTTGGCACGCACCTGGATATCGAGGATTACAAGTATGAAAAACCGAATCACACTCCCTTCAATCAACGCGCCACAGTCGTCGAAAATGGCCACGATGGCATCCGCCTGGTCTGGTAATCCAAAAACCATGGAACGAAGCGGCCCCAGTGTCCTGCGGGTTCCCGCGAATTCGAGCAATGCCAACCAGGGTATCTTGCTGGCGCTGGATGGACTCTGCCTGGAACGACCGGCGTTGCCGCATGCACTCCATCTGTGCCGAAGCAACGGCAATCGTCTTGACATCCTGTTGCTTAATGCGCCGAGGCCGGCGACGTTAATGCTCGGGAAACTCCTGCAACAACTTGAACGTGAAGGCATCGACTATCGCCTGAGCAGCGGCGAAGGCGCATTGGCGGATGAACTCCCGCTTTACCTGCGTCGATTCAAATACATTTCATACGTAGTACTCAACTGCCTCGACAAATGGGATGCCAGGCTGCATGCGACGCTGCATACATTGAGCCGAGACGGCTACAAGGTGCTGACGCGGCTTGCACACGACAATACCGCGCCACTGTCGCCAGAATTGGCCTAACGTGGTTGCACGCTGCCAAGCAAGTAGCAAGTAGGGCGCATATGGACTCCTCCTGATAAGCAAACGTCGATCGGGGGGGCGGGGTTGTAGGCATCCGGATCAAAGCGACAACACCGGGGTAACAAGAGCGAATCACGTCTCTGGCGCGAAGGTGCGACTGCGCGCGTATATCCGACCTGTTGGTGGAGGACGTTGCCTCCTGGCCATGATGGGCATCCGCGCGGCGGGGGCTGATCGCAATAGCGGCCTCGAAGACCATCGCCCTACTCAGACTCTCCCACCGCCGGTTCGACCTGTTTGCCATCACGTTCATCTCTCAAGTGCAACCGCGTGTTGAAGGGGTGATCCAGATGAAAGCGGCTCAGGCCGCTGCTATGCCGAATTGGTTGTCATAGGCGCCGCCTTGGACGATCAACGACCAGGCCATGCTTGCCTTATTGTTGGCCAGGGCTAGATCACGCCCATGCTGGAATTGCCGGCCATCACCCACCGAGGCGGCCAACGCGGTGGCCGTGATTGGGCCGATCCCGGGGATGCTTTGCAGCCGGCGTGCAGTTTCATTCTCTTTGGCGGCAGTCTGAATCTCGCCATCGAGTTGCTCCACGCGCTGATCCAGTTCAATCAGGTCCGCTTGCAGGCCAATCAGCAGCCACCGGAACGATGACGCCATACTCCGCCAGGAGGCCCCGGATCTGGTTGGCCTTGGCGGTGCGCTGGCGGACCAGTTCGCTACGGATGCGATGCACGGCCAGCATGTCCTGCTGGGCAACGGTCTTGACCGTGACGAAGCGCATTTTGGGCCGCCCGACCGCTTCACAGATCGCCTCGGCGTCGTTGGCATCGTTCTTCTGGCTTTTGACATAGGGTTTGACGAACTGCGGTGCAATCAACTTGACCTCATGCCCCATGCGGCTGAATTCCCGTGCCCAGTAATGCGCGCTGACACAGGCTTCCATGCCGATCCGACAGGGCGGGAGCTTCTCGAAGTATTCGCGGACCTGACGGCGGGTGCACTTGCGTTTGACCACGATGCGTTCATCGCGGTCGATACCGTGGATTTGAAACACGTTCTTTGCCAAATCCAGACCAAAGCGGGTAACGTTCATTTCAGGCTCCTTCCTTGTTGACTGGTGGTGTGACCTTCTCCAGTCTGGCACGTAGATGCCGTTGCAGAAGGGAGGTGTCCATCCCATTGGATGAGCGAAGCTCCTTCCGCCGAATGCGCGACGCAGTCTTGGCAAAAAGGCGCTTCGCTTTTCCGCCCTAGGAATTGCTTCGATTTATCGCGCAATCGTTCTTCATCTTTGACCAATTTCAATCGCATGAGAAAATCAGCGCTTTCTAATTCGCTGATACTTCCTTGATCCCGATCATCTGGATTGAAATCAGCAAGGACGCTCCGCGTGACGACTCCCCTCAGCACTTCCCCCGCCAGTCCTGCCGCCCTGCACGAAGCAGTCCGCACCACGACCTGTTACATGTGCGCCTGCCGTTGCGGCATCAAGGTGCATCTGAAAAACGGCGAGGTGCGTTTCATCGAGGGCAATATCGACCATCCGTTGAACCAGGGCGTGCTCTGCGCCAAGGGTTCCAGCGGCATCATGAAACAGTATTCGCCGGCGCGGTTGACGCAACCATTGCGGCGCAAGGCGGGGGCGGATCGCGGTGCCGGCGAGTTCGAGCCGATTTCGTGGGAAGAGACTTTCGCGATCCTGGAAGAACGCCTGGGCAAGATCCGCGCGACCGATCCGAAGAA
>CAMDMZ010000125.1 GCA_945902805.1 Propionivibrio dicarboxylicus
ACGATGATCAATCGGACATTCGGCCGATTGGTCTCAATGATCAGCTTGCGCGACGACTCCGGGCTCTCGCTCGGCACAATGCCGGCCGCCGCAAGCAGCGGCAGGGTTTCTTCGAAGATGCGGCCCTTGGACAGGGCGAGGGTGATTTGGCTCATGTTGGGCATTCGTTCATTAAAGGTTCTGATTTTTCATACAAGGTATCAGGACAAAGGTCGATTTCGCCAGGCCACTCCACCGTTCCGGCAACGACCCGCACCTGGCTGAAGCGTGAGAAATCGCGTAGCTCGCGGAACACACCTTTGTCGAGATACGGGCGAACATCGAATCTACGCCGCTCACCGTTACTGAAAGTCAGACTAAGGAAAAAATCAGGGGAGGGAGAAACTTCACGGATTTGCATTACCGCTTTCCTTTCAACGGAGCGGATCAATGGGCATCGGCTTCTGACCATTGCTGGCCAAATCCCAGTCTGCCAACAACTCTTCCCTACGAATTTCGATCCATGCCTGCACTAGCCGCACCTTGGCCGGTGGAAGAACACCGCGAAGAATGCCTCCATCCGCAATGGAAAAACTTGCTTCCTGACCTTGGTATTTCACATGGATATGCGGCAAGTGATGTTGCTCATCATCAAAGAAATACATGTAGACCACCAGTCCGAAGAACGCAGAGATTGCGGGCATGATCTGTACCTGACTGCAAAATTTGGAACGTTAAAAATTAAGAAGTACCAGGCTCGAATTTCACCCGGCAGTCTCCTACCGCATCGCATTCCGCGCTGCCTCGGCCAGAAATCCAGAGCGCGTTTCGCCATAGGCGAGGGCGTACTCGTCAATCTTTGCCAGCAACAAACGCGGCAAGGTGATGTTGAGCTTTTCGGCAGAGCCGTAGTAGCGCTCCACCGGCACTTCAACCACCGCCCAAATCCAGCCAGCGGAATCCGCGTCGGCCTGATGTACGGCCAGCGTCTTGGCCACAGGCACATCGCCACCATCCTCGATCACGGTTTCGCACCATAGATCAATCGCCTCGCGAGCGTTATCGACGGCCTCGTCCAATGTAGCGCCCGCTGAAAAGCAGCCGGGCAAATCGGGAACAACGACGCCAAATGCCGTTGCGTCTGTTCCCGGTTCAATTGCGACAATGAACTTCATGAGCGATCTCCTTTACTTCAAACCAGCCAACCAGCCCGCGTAGGGCGGAAAAGCGGCTTTATCGCACCTACCACCGTATGCCTTCCGCCAACGTGCGCCATCAGGCGGAAGGCGCCGTCAAGCTGCCGCCGGCTTTTCCGCCGTACTCGCTGAAGCCACCGCCCACCCGAAGGCGACCTGCTTGTGGAACGAATGAATAACCGCTCAGGAACCGCAGCCGCCGCAACAGCCACTCCCTGAAGACACGGCAGGAGCGGCCAGCCAGCCAGCGACCTTGTCACGGCTGGGCACGCCGCCGGCATGTACCACCTTGCCATCGATCACGACCCCGGGCGTGGATAAAACCCCGTATCCCATGATCGACTGGATGTCTTCGACTTTTTCGAGTTGCACCGCAACGCCTTTCTCGAGCGCAACTTCCTCGATCAATTTCAGCGTGTTCTTGCAGTTGGCACAGCCGGTGCCGAGTACCTTGATATCCATGATTTCTCCGTTTACGGAATGACGATTGAAGCAGGGCCAGCCGGAAGCATGCCAGACAACAATGGCGTGTATGCCGCGTATATGCCACCTGTTAAGCCTTCTCCCGCCGGATATTCGCACCGAGTGCATTCAGTTTGGCTTCGATATTGGCGTAACCGCGATCGAGGTGATAAATCCGCTCGACATGCGTCTCGCCTTCAGCAACCAAACCGGCAACGACCAAAGAAGCCGATGCGCGCAGGTCGGTCGCCATCACCGTCGCGCCTTGCAGTTTTTCAACACCTTTCATCACCGCCGTGTTGCCATCGATCTTGATGTCGGCGCCGAGGCGCTGCATTTCGACAGCGTGCATGAAGCGGTTCTCAAAAATCGTTTCACGAATGATCGCGGTGCCGTCGGCAACTGCGTTGATCGCCATGAACTGAGCCTGCATGTCGGTCGGGAAAGCCGGGTACGGCGCGGTGCGGATGGAAACCGCTTTCAGGCGCGGTGGCGCAATGATGTGAATGCATTCGTGCTTCGCCGTCTTCTCACCGGTGATTTCGCAGCCGGCATCCAGCAGTTTGTCTACGACAGCATCGAGGTAGCCGGTGGACGTGCCGAGCAAGCGGATGTCGCCACCCGTGATCGCCGCCGCGCAGAGGAAAGTGCCGGTCTCGATCCGGTCCGGCATGATGCGATGACTGGCGCCATGCAGTTTTTCCACGCCACGGATGCGGATCAAATCGGTGCCGGCGCCGCTGATCTGGGCGCCCATGCTGATCAGGCACTGCGCCAGATCAACCACTTCTGGCTCGCGCGCAGCGTTTTCAATCACTGTTTCGCCGTCGGCCAGGCACGCCGCCATCATCAGGTTTTCGGTACCGGTGACGGTGACCATGTCGGTGAACAGACGCGCGCCTTTCAACCTGCCGACCTTGGCCACGACATAACCGTGTTCGACGCCAACTTCAGCGCCCATCGATTGCAGCCCTTTGATGTGCTGGTCGACCGGGCGCGCGCCAATCGCGCAACCGCCCGGCAGGGAAACCCTGGCCTCGCCACAACGCGCCACCAACGGGCCAAGCACCAGGATCGATGCCCGCATGGTCTTGACCAACTCATACGGCGCCAGCGGGTTGTTCAGACCGCTGGCATCCAGCGTCACATTCTCGCCCTCACGCTCGACCTTGACGCCCATCTGAGCGAGTAATTTCAGCATCGTGCCGATGTCGTTCAACTCCGGCACATTGGTCAGTTTTAGCGGTTCCGCACTAAGCAGGCAGGCGCACAGAATCGGTAGCGCGGCATTCTTGGCGCCGGAGATCACGACCTCGCCGGTCAGACGACCGCCGCCGGTGACGACGAGTTTATCCATTGCTTGCCTGCCATTCTTCCGGCGTCAGGGTCTTCATCGACAACGCATGGATTTCGGCCCGCATCTTGTCGCCCAAAGTCTTGTAGACCATCTGTTGACGGGCTACGAGCATTTTGCCGCGAAACTCCGGACTGACCACCAGCGCCTCGAAATGCTGGCCGTCGTCGCCGCGCACCTGAATATGATCGCAAGCCAGTCCAGCTTGAATCCAATCTTGCAATTGTTGAGAAGTAATCATTTGAAAACCTTGGGGAAAATTAGTGGCGGAGTTTATAGCCCGACTTCAACAACCTCAACGTAATGCCGCCCAACAAAAACACAAACGGCAGCACCACCGCCAAGCTGAGCCAGGGATCCACATCGGAATGACCGAAGAAACCGGCGCGGAAGCCATCGATCATGTAGAAAACCGGATTGAAGTGCGACACGCTCTGCCAGAATTGCGGCAGTGAATGGATCGAATAGAAAACGCCGGACAGGAAAGTGAGCGGCATGATGATGAAATT
>CAMDMZ010000126.1 GCA_945902805.1 Propionivibrio dicarboxylicus
AGAGGCGACGATAGACATCACGCGCCAGCTTCTCTTCTTCACGCATCCAAAGCAGGCTAGCGGTGTCTTCCGCGACAAGCGGATTCAGTTGAGTTACCTGAGTTCTCTGACCGAAAGGTCGGGTATCCAGCCGTCCGTTGGGGCCGGCCGCTGACGCCGACGTAACGGCACTGGTCGCAAGAATGATCGCGATTAGGGGGATAAGTCGATTTTTCATGATGATTCCTCTCGTTGCTGGTTGGGTTCGATACCACGTGGTATCGCTTAGTTGGTCTTAGTTGCTGCTTGTCGGGGCCGTACTACCGACCGTCGGGGTATGGATCTGCTGGCGGTCATGAATCGGGGCCGGCGTCACCGTCGTGCCGGGATCACGAGTTTGTGTCTGGGTTCCACGTTGCACCCCCTGGCCGCTAGCGTTTCCCGCGCCCTGCATCCCACCGGGGGAGCTCGCTTGTCCGCCGCGGGTTCCGCCAGAACTCATCCCCGACGTATTGCCCATCCCACCACCAGGCCCTTTGGCCTGCACGGCACCGGCTACGGCAAGACTGATAACTGTGACTAACGACATAACGACATTCAGTGCTTTCATGATTTTCTCCTTGGGTAAAACAATAGAAACTGACTACCGACCCCGCCCCATGCGGCCACCACCACCATGCCCACGCCCTGTCCCGGCACCATTGCTGGATGCTCCTGAGTCGCTATTCCGCTGACGTGCCTCATAACCCGTTCCATACGGCATCCTTCCTGACCTTCCAGTGGCAGAGCGGGCTCCGATATCCGGTAGTCCAATGGCACCAGAACCTGCTCCGTCAAGGGCTGGACCCTGACGGACTGTCGATGACCACTGAACATCGTGTGGCAGGGACAGATTCAATGGCCGGGAAGCCGTCGTCGTCGTTTCCTGCGCCATGACCGAAGCGGACAATGACAGGACGACGATGGCGGTGGCGATGCGGTGTGACATGGTGCGTTTCCCTGTTGGGTTGGTTGCGATGTGTCGGTAAGTGCATTCTTGCGCTCCCTTGTAACCGCCGGATGTCACCACCGCATCAATACGTATCGCTGTGTTTCCGTTTGTTTCCATTGGCGGCGATCGTCAGACAGGACGCGTAGACTGGGGCCATGACAACGGATGACGCTTTCCATATTCTGGTCATTGATGATGACCCCGCTTTACGGGAGTTGCTTGCCGAATACCTGACCATGAACGGCCTACGGGTCACCGTGGTCGGTGATGGCAACGCGATGCGGGAATCACTTGCCAAGGCGACGCCCGATGCCATCGTGCTCGATCTGATGCTGCCGGGTGAAGATGGTCTTTCCCTGGCCCGCGAACTACGGACGAGCGCAACGCATGTCGATCTGCCCATTCTTATGCTTTCCGCACGTGGCGAGGAGATCGACCGCATCGTCGGACTTGAGGTCGGTGCCGACGACTACTTGGCCAAGCCGTTTAGTCCGAGGGAGTTACTGGCACGTCTGCGCGCCCTACTTCGGCGTTCACATACATCACTAGCGCATGACGCAGTGGATGCGGCCACCCTACCACAGCGGCGGTTTGGGCCGTTCCTGCTCGATTTAACGGCACATCGACTCTTGCGTGACGGTGTCGAGATTCATTTGACGAGTGCCGAGTTTGATCTGCTCCGTGCGTTTTGTGAGCGCCCCAATCGGGTGCTCTCGCGTGACGATCTGGTAAGTTCGCTGAAGGGCTACGAGCGAGATCCCTTCGATCGGAGCATCGACATTCGGGTTACTCGGGTTCGGCGCAAGATTGAGTCAGATCCGACGTTTCCAACCTACATTCGGACCATTCGCGGTGAGGGCTATCTCTTCAATCCGCGGGGTGATGCGGTGTGAAGGGTGCGACCGCGTCCGGCAGTCTTGCCCGCCAGAATGCCTGGCTCCTGGCCGTATTGTTCATCGTCTTCGAGTTATTGGTGGCCGGGGCTGTGATCGCGTTGTTGATGGCGCCAATGGCACGTCGCGCGGCGGATGATCTGGCGGGGCTCATGGTGCTTTCGGCTCAGACGCGTAGCGAACTTCCTCCGGAAACGCGAACAGATTTTGAACTGGAGTTGGCACAAACCCATTCCTTGTGGCTGCGTGACACGGCGCCAGGAGATGTGCACGACGAGTGGCACGGGGTCTATATCTACTTTCTTGAGCAGGCATTGGCCGCCAAGATCGGTCGCATGCAGCACGTTGCCCACTCTGTCTCTGATGGCGAAGATTGGTTCTGGGCGACTTTGCCATCCGGACCTGGGTCATTGGCGGTCGGCTTCCCAACCTCTCGCGTCGGCACACAACCGGTCCAGGCGTTGCTGATTACCTTGGGTGTCGGGCTGGTATTGGCGATTCTTGCGGCAATCTGGCTGGCTGGACGGATTACTCGGCCCTTAGCCCGCCTGGGGGAGGCGGCGGATAAGGTGGGGCTAGGCGAAATCCCCGCGTTACTGCCGGAGACCGGGCCGCGTGAGCTAGCGGTCCTGGCTACGCGCTTTAACCGGATGGCACGGCAGGTGAATGATCTGTTGGCATCGCGGACGACAATGCTGGCGGGCATTTCCCACGATCTGCGGAGTCCACTGGCACGCATTCGCCTTGCCTTGGCGTTGCTGGAGGCGCAGCCGACAGCGGCGTTGATTGCCCGCATCGATCACGATGTCGAGATCATGGATGATCTCATCGGTGATGTGCTCAGTCTGGCTCGAGGCTTGGCGAGCGAGGCACCAGAGGAGATTCATTTGGGGCAGTTGGTGAGCAGGCTTGCCACGGATGAGTACGAGGATCGCCTGGAGGTCTTGGTGCCAGAACCATCGGTTCGAGTTTGTGTCCGACCATTGGCCTTGCATCGGGTGCTTTGCAATCTGATCGACAACGCGCTGCGTTATGGTGAGGGAAAGCCGGTTGAGGTCCAGATCACCCTCGACGCCGAGACGGTCCGGATCGATGTGCTGGATCGTGGGCCAGGGATTCCGGAGAATCAACTTCAGGCGGTATTCCTACCATTCCATCGACTTGATGAGTCACGTAGCCCGACGACGGGCGGTACCGGGTTGGGGTTGGCGATCGTGCATCAACTGTCGATCGCTAACAACTGGCAACTTTCATTAGAAAATCGCTTGGGTGGCGGTCTTGTCGCGTCATTGACGTTGCCATTGTTGGATACAGCCAAGGGCTCTCTCAGCGAGTCCGAAAGCTGGCATGGCAGCTAACGCAGGTACCGGTCAGGTTGGGTAGTAGCGCCAAGGCACGATCGCGGTCACCACTCAGGGCGGCACGGGCAAACTCGCTGGCGG
>CAMDMZ010000127.1 GCA_945902805.1 Propionivibrio dicarboxylicus
GGTCAACCCAGGCTGAAGTTTCGTGGCAAGGGGCCGGCATGTACCTGCATTTCAAGCATGGGCGAGGCAGAAATTCGCAAGGCTATGGCAGCGCGTTTTGAGCAATCCGGAAACATACGCCCCGAGACTTCGGATCGGGATTCCACCCCCAGTGATGAGCAGAGGAGAGAACTAGATGTATTGCAACCAAGGTAAACGTGGTTTTTGGGGTCGGCTATTGAGAGGCGGCGTCTTGCTCTCAATACTTGGTTTGAGTGTGGTCATGCTCACGGGGTTGGCTGACAAGTCCGCCGAACCCGTCGCCAGTAACAGCGTTACCGGCTGGGGCGCGGAAGCTACGGCTACCGTTGCAGAGGGTTTGACACAATTGTCGCCAATTTCACTGGCCAATGCCTGCGGTATGGGCGCCTCAAGTTGCTTCCGCTGCCATAACGGCAAACGCGCGGCAATAGCCGATATGGACCCCAAAAAATCGCCCTGGCATGCCCAGCACGCCAAGGTCAATAACTCGTGTGTGGGCTGCCATAAAGGCAATGCACGCATCATGAAGGAAGACTTGGCCCACAAGAATATGTTGGCCAAGCCACGAGATAACACGGCTGACGCATGCGCCAGCTGCCATAAGAGCGACCTGGCCAAAGTGCAAGGTGCTTACCCCTCCACCGCAGGAGCGAAGTGACATGCAAAAAACCTCGACCAAGCCGCAAACCTTGAAACCGTCGCGTCATATCTTTCTCGCGAGTCTCGTCGCAGCCATGTTGCCGTTAAGCGCGGCAGCCGGTCCGACCTTCGATTTTGGTGACGAAGGTTCAGTAACGTTGTCGTATTCCTTTCAAGGCTGGATGCAGCAGAAAGACTTCACTTCTCCGACTGACTCAGGTTCATCGACCGACGCTTTCCTGCGGCGTAATCGCATCACCCTGTTTGGTCAGTACAACGACTATGTAGGCTTCTATGCCCAGCTTGAAGCCGGCACTGACAGCAAACTTGGCCAAGACAACAAGAGCATTTATTACCGCGATGCTTATGTAACCCTGGATTACAAGGATGAACTCCGCTTCATCGTTGGCCGTTTCAAGAACACCTTCTCGCGCGAAAATCTTGAAGCCTGCCTGGATCCATTGACCATGGATCGCAGCGAAGTCCTGGCCTATACCCCGTTTGGCGGCAGTCGTGATACCGGTTTAGCCATTTGGGGCAACCTGATGGATGCCAAGCTGCAATATCGTGTGATGATCGCCGATGGCCGAGAAGGGGATAACGTGGCCAAAGACAACCCACGCCTGACCGCCCGCGTGCATTACAGCTTGTGGGATGCTGAGCCGGATTACGGTTACCTGGGCACCTATCTCGGAACCAAAAAGGTTTTGACTATTGGGGCTGCTGTTGACAAACAGGAAGGTGTCGCCTACGCCAACTTCCCTTCGCGTACCGATATCAAGGATTACAGCGGCACAACGATTGATGCGTTCATGGAGTTGCCGACCGCGAGCGGGGTTTACACCTTGTCCGCAGCCTCGTTCGAATATGACACTGGCAATGCGTTCAACCAGTCGCCTGATCCTGACCTGACCGTGAATTCCGACCTCAAAGGCTACTATGTAAAAGCCGGTTACATGCTGCCCAACAAGGTCGGTTCTGGCCGCTTGCAGTTCTTCGCCCGGCACGAAGACTCGGATTACAAAGCCAAAACCGGCAATATCGAGTACTACGATCAGACCTGGGACAGCGTCGGTGCCAACTACTATCTGGATGGTCAGAAGCTGAAGATCAGCGTTGAGTTCGCCAAGATCGCGTTTGACAATGAGCATCCGACCAATCCGGCCTTGCAAGATTACAATCAGGCCACGTTGGGCTTGCAGTTGATCTTCTGAGCGGACTCGCGGCGTCTTTTCGACGCCGTTGAGTCAGTCGCATGAGGTGCCGGTATTAATCCATTGTCGTACCTGGGGGCGTCCAGACGGACTGCCCCCTATTTCATTCCGTTTCCGGGCAAGATCGTCCTGCTCGCGGTAATCGTACTGAGCGGCCTCGCCTATGCCCTGCTCAGCGCCTACTGGCATGAGCGTGGCGCGCTGTGGATCGCCGGTGCACTGGTGTCCGGCTACCTCGTCTATCTATTCATTCGTCTGTTCGCTGAACTGGCCGCGCTTCGCCGGCTGGAACAGGGAATCCACAATGCGCGTGAAGGCCTGCTCGATGCGACCCGCGTCGAACCCTACGGCTGGACTTATGTCGGCCGCTTGATCAGTGAGTACAACACCACGATTTCAACTTTGCGCCTGATGTTTCGCACGGTTGAGGAATGTCAGGTGCGCTTCATCAACGAGCGCAACCGCAGCAATACCATCCTGCAGAGTCTGCCCGGCGCACTGCTCAGTCTGGCCGATGATCTGCGCGTCACCATCGCCAACCGCCAGGCTGAATCACTGTTCGACAGCGAAAAGTTGATCGGCGCCAATCTATTCGATCTGTTGCGCCTGAACGAGCGCGATCGTGAAGTCCTGCGCGACGCCTTTCTCTATAAATACGCCATCCGCAATCAGGAAATCGCGCTCGATGTGAAGGGAAAAACACGCTACTTCTCGCTCAATCTGGAGTTCTACAGCGATGAGGAGAATGATCTCGGCGGCGTGTTGATTCTGCAGGACATCACCGATTACCGAGAGTTGATGGAAAGCGTCGCGATGCGGGAGAAGTTGGTGGCGATGGGGCAGTTGGCTGCCGGCGTGGCGCATGAGTTGAACACGCCGCTGGGCAACATCCTCGGCTATGCGCAATTGCTCGAGCGCGGTGCGGCGGAAATGCCGAAGCTTGCCGGCTATGCCCACATCATCACCGAGGAGATCCAGCGCTGTTCCCGCGTGGTGCAGGATCTGCTCAGCTTTGCGCGCAAGGATCAATGCAACGGGGAGATTTGCGATCTAAACCAGTTGGTGCGGGAACTCATCGAGACTTTCATCAACTGCCGGTTGAAACGCTATCAGATCGAGGTGAAGCTGGAACTGGCGCCGGAACGCCTGGTGGTCGAGGGCGCCTGTGGCCAACTCGATATCGTGCTGACCAATCTGCTGATCAACGCCATCCATGCCCTGGACCAGAGGGCTGCGCCAATGATCGTGATTGAAACCTGGTTTGAAGCGCCGTATGCATTGATCAGTGTCGCCGACAACGGCCCGGGTGTACCTGCCGATATCCGCAACCGTCTGTTCGACCCGTTTTTCTCCACCAAGGCTGTCGGCCAGGGCAGCGGCCTCGGCCTCTCGATCAGCAATGCGATCGTGGCCAAACGCGGCGG
>CAMDMZ010000128.1 GCA_945902805.1 Propionivibrio dicarboxylicus
AACACGCCGATGTACTTCAAAATGCGCATCGAGGGGATACCATAGACCAGGATCTGGCCCGACTGACCACCTGAACTGAAGGCCATGAACTCATCGCGCTTGCCGGTGGGTACGTAGGTCTTCGAGGCGGCCAACAAGTCCTGCTGACTTAGGTTGCGACGCTTCATCACGTCCTGCAGTGACTCCGCCGACCACGATACCGAGGCTCCTAACCCCAGTCCAGCAGCTACTAAACTAAAGATTACACGCCGGGAATAGCTTTTCATGATTGCTCCCAAAAAGTTGAACACTGACTGGCTGGCGAAGGGCTCACTTGATTGCCACCGCATGTGACCTTTCGTCGCATGTGGCATTTCGTCGCAGTGTTCAGATATTAGGAGATGAGAAGCGCCAACGATATCGGTGACACGCTGATTTGATGGATAGGAAAAATCCTACTCACCATCGATCGAACTCAATTGGTGCCGAATCGAATAATGAATCAGGTCAGCGGTATTGGCGCATTCCAGTTTTTCGAGGATGTGCACTTTATGCGTACTCACGGTTTTCACACTCAGACTGAGCGTATCCCCGATCTCCGTCAGACCAGTCCCGGCAGCGATCATCTGGAAAACCTGATATTCGCGATCCGAGAGTCTGGTGTGTAGCGGCGCATCATCGTTGCCGCCCCGCATCAGACCAGCGGCCAGCTTTTCCGCCACCGCCGACGTAATGTACAAGCCACCGCCAGCCACCTTGCGCAAGGCGGTGGCCAGTTGATCCTCGGCATTGTCCTTGCATAGGTAGCCCGCTGCACCCGCCTTCAACGCCCGGACGGCGTAAACATCTTCTTTGTGCATGCTCAAAATCAGCACCGGCAACTTCGGTACCATCTGCTTGATCTGCTTTATTAGTTCTATCCCGCTCCGCCCGGGCATGGTCATGTCCAGGACCAGGGCGTCCCAGTGTTCATCCCGAATCTTGGCCAGCGTTTCGTGACCATTGGCGGCTTCGCCCGCCACCACGATATCGCCATGCTCTGAAAGCAGATGCTTGATCCCGGCGCGCAGCACCGCATGATCATCGGCAATAAGTACCCGAATCATTTCAAACCCCTTTGCGCTATCGGCAATCGACACTCGATTCGCGTGCCCATACCCGGCTCGCTGGTGACAGTAAGGTGCCCGCCCAGCATAGTGACCCGCTCCTGCATACCCAGCAAACCAAATGCGCTCTTCTTTTCCTGATCGACGAATCCACAACCATCATCAATGATCGTCACCTTCATTTCGGTATCCGTCTCCGCTATCGTCACACCAAGCGTCGTTGCCTGGGCATGCTTGGCGATGTTATTGAGGGCTTCCTGCAAAATGCGGAATACCGTCGTCGCCAGACCACCATCCACATCGAACTCCTCGCGGTTCATCTCGAGTTGAAAATCGATGCCAATGCGCTGAGAAAATCCCGCGACATGATGCTCGACGGCCGCTGCCAAGCCAAGACTATCGAGCATCGCCGGGCGTAGATCCTCTGAAATTCGCCGCAATGAAACAATACTCTGCTCGACCACCGCCAAGGCCGCTTTTACGCGCTCCTCCACCGCGCTACCGAGCGGAACCGATTTACCGCGTAACCAGCCAAGATCAAGTCGCAATGCCGTCAAGGCCTGACCGAGGTCATCGTGCAGTTCGCGCGCGATACGCGTACGTTCTTCCTCACGTACCGTTTGCAAAAATGCGGCCAGTTCGCGTAGACGTGCCTCGGAGGCTTCCAGTCGATGTTGGTGCTTGCGCAAACTCTCCTCGTTCTGTTTGCGTTCGGTAATATCGGAAAAAATTGATATGAAACGTAGCGTTGCGCCTTGACCGTCACGCAAGGCCTGAATGGACAATTCGACAGGAAACACCTCACCACTCTTACGTCGATTCCACACCTCGCCACGCCATAATCCTTGTCTGGCTAACGCCTCCCACAAAGATCGATAAAAGGATTCATCGTGTCGACCGGACTTCAGAAGGCGCGGGTTGCGCCCCACCACTTCGTCCGCACGATAACCATAGATATGGCAGAACGCATCATTAACCCACAGGATGTCGCCCTGTGCATCGGTAATGATGGCGCCCTCGGCCATCGCCGAGAAGGCGGCCTCATTTTCCCGTCGCTGCGCATCCTGAATGGCATGTTCGCGTGCTCGACGGCGGAGAAATATCCAGTACGCGGACAAGCTTGCCAAACCGGCAAACCATATCCCGCCATGCCAGTATTGGATAGTGCGCCAGGTGGCCTGCTGCGCCGTCCAATAGGTATTGAGATCCACCGTAACGGCCGCTGCCCCACGTAGGCCACCCACCGGTACCAAGGTCTCACGGTGGCATTCGAGGCATTCTTCTTCCATACGCATGGGAATCATGACCCGCATCAGTCCATGGCCATTCTTTTTCGGGATCGCTTCGGCAACCATCTGTGAACCCGCTTCCAGGGTCTTCAACGCCTGGGTTTCCCAATCGTCCGGTGCGTTGGTGCGGTTGTGTAATTGCAGCGAGGTCAGGCGCTCCTTACTGCCGTACTCCTTGTTGCTTACTTCCTGGATACCCATCAGGATATGGATAGGGGTCAGGGACAAGAGCTTAATGTCCTCGCCGGTCATCCGCGTCGCCTGCAAGCGCTCCTGCTCGCTCAATGCGTCAATATTTGGGGCCTTGCTTTCGTCGATAAAGACACCGCCAACGGTCGAAGCCCATTTGCGAATCGCCATATCTTTCTTGAGATTGGCGACCGCATCAATCCTGGCAAGCTCCTGCGCGGTGCGATTCAACTGTTCACGCTGAGTCCACAGCGAAAAGAGCACCAGGAGCGACCACACCACCGCCGCCAGCATGACCGTTAATGGCGCTGCCACCTGTGATGGCGAGTTTCCGGGGAACGTCGGTGCTTGGTCTTTCACAGAAAATTTTTTGCTCATAAAAAAAGGGGGCGGTAATCCGCCCCCTTTTTATTCCAAAACAGCTAACTGATGTTACTTAGCAACCTTCTTGGCGCCGTTCTGCTCAAGGTAAGTCTTGGCGCGCAGACCGAGGTCAGCCGTCTTGACCTGGTATTGCCAGATCTGCTCGGCCCACAGGGTGGCATTTTCCCAATCCTTCTTGGCAGCAAACGCCTCATGCTTCTCTTTCA
>CAMDMZ010000129.1 GCA_945902805.1 Propionivibrio dicarboxylicus
GCTACTTTGCTATCCGGGGGGAGGATGTGCAGTGTGCATTCGTCACGCACGAACTTGAATACGTTCTCGATCTCGGCTTTTGAGGCATGGGTCTGCAGGCGGATTTCGAAGCCCAGATAGCAGGCCTCCGGATCCATCTCGGCCGCCGATGGCATGCTTTCCGCCAGGGTTTCCATCATCCTTATTTCGCCCAGTGCCGCGAGAGCATTGAGCAGGCTGAGCGGGTCCGTGCCGTGCTTCAGCACTTCGGTGCCGAAACGCACGGAGATGTGCCAACTGCTCGCCGCGTCCCAGCTGCGAGCGGGCTTGTCTGCTGCCTCGAGGCGTTCAGCCGGCGTCTCGGCCGAGGCGGCTTCGCCGTTCTCGCCGGCAGGCTTTTCTGTAGTGGTGAGTTCGTCCATGAAGACTTCCCTGTCAGAGTGCGTGAGTTGGCTGTGCCGAACGGGCACTGATCACCATGGGGTCGCCAAAGGTGCCCGCCAGGTTGCAGAAGTCGATCAGCTGCTGTACCCGCGGACTGTGATTGATGACGCTGAGACTCTTGCCCTGTTGCCCGGCTTCGCGTTTGAGCAGCAGCAGCAGTTGCAGGCCGGCGGTGTCCATTTCGGTGGCGGCCTGGAGGTCGAGTTCAAGAGAGTCCGTCTGCGCCAGTGCGGCGAGGAACTGCTGCTTCTGTGTGCCGGCGTGATAGATCGTCATGTCTTCCGTGACGGGAAGGCACTTGGTCGTTGCATTTTTTGCTTCCATGGTCGGTCTGGCTCCGCCGTCGTGTGCGAGACTCGATTCGATCACTATCCAATCTGGATGGATATTGGCAATGACGCTTACCCGGCTACGTATATTTGCGTAGTGACGCGCTGCGCCCGGAGGAGATTCGACATTGGCAACGCGCTGAAGACTGCGCGAACCAAGGAATGACGAATCCGGACTTGTTCAGCACTTCCCTGGACGTAAAATGCAGCCATGACAGCGAACAATGCCAACGAAACCCTTGAGACAGAGGCTCCCGACTCGATCCGAGAGCCGCGGCTTTGGTGCGACAACGGCTGGACGGCGCGAGTCGTCAAGAACGAAAACGATGAGGGATGGGCTGTCGAGATGTTTATTGAAGGCGAGTCCGAGCCTGTCCTGGTAGGCCCCTGGACCATGGGCCGCGACAAGAAGAATCCGAAACCGCTTGATACATCCGCATTCAACACCCTCGTCAAGACCGCCAGCGAATTCCGGCAGCGCCAGGTGCAACAGCTTCATGCCACGCTCCACCAGAACATCACGATCAACGCTCAGTCCGGGCGAATCAGCATCACCCTCGATATCGTGCCGGACGAAGACGATCCGCACGCATTGCTGACCGCCCGCGATGCGGCAGATGAGGAACTCGCTCAAGTCCGTGTCGCGAGCGGATTCAAGCTCAACAAGGCCAGTGCAAATGCCTGGATCGATGCCGATTTTCGCAAGCCTGAATGAGGCCACCGCGGCAATGCCGGCCAAGGCATCCAAACCAGTAAGCAGGCCTTCGCCTTGACCTCCGCCCCTCCGCCAACATTGTCTCCTGCCTTGCCGGTGGGCCAACTGCTGGAGGAGTACAGCGTCATTTCCGTGCTGGGCATGGGTTCGTTCGGCATCACCTATCTGGCGGCCGACAACAACCTCCATCTGAAGGTTGCCATCAAGGAGTATTTCCCGTCCAACGCGGCGGTGCGAAATCACTTTTCCGGCTCGGTGGCACTCAAGTCGGATCAGGCTCAGGCGGAGTATTTGTGGGGAAAGGAGCGCTTCGTGCGCGAGGCGCAAACGCTGGCCCGCTTTCGTCACAAGAACATTGTCCAGGTCTTTCGCTACTTCGAAGGCAACGGCACCTGCTACATGGTCATGGCCTATGAAGAAGGCATGAGCCTGGAACAGGTGCTGGCCGCGGGCACGACGCGATGGGATGAGCAGGCCACGCTCGCCATGCTCATGCCCCTGCTGGATGGCATGGAGTCGGTCCATGAAGCGGGTTTTCTGCACCGGGACATCAAGCCGGCCAACATCGTTCTTCGCTCGCACGACGACGGTCCCGTCCTGATCGACTTTGGTGCGGCGCGCAGCCCTGCTTCCACGGACGCAATGACCGTCATCCTGAGCCATGGCTACGGACCTCCCGAGCAGTATTCACGCCAGGGCAACCAGGGCTCCTGGAGCGATATCTATGCGATGGCCGGGGTGCTCTACAGAATCGTGGCGGGACATGTTCCACCCCCGTCTCTTCATCGCGTCAAAAACGACGAGATGATTCCGGCCGAGTTCATGGGCGAAGGCCGGTTCAGTCCGGGTTTTCTTGCCGCGATCGACCGCGCCTTGAACGTCGATGAAGAAAAGCGTCCGCAAAGCATCGGCGAGTGGCGTCAGATGCTGGCCTCGGGGACATCCAGCCGTGCCTTTGTTGTCGCCCCGGGAAATGACATAGCGCGGACCGCCATTTTCCCTGACGATGCCGCGACCGGCACGGCTGCACCGCGCGCCTCGACACGTCCCGCTCCCGGCAGCAATCACGCCGCAGCGGCGCACGGAAAAGTCGCAGCCGCCACAGCCGATGTTCCATCTAGTCAAGGGCGCAGCGGGGCGACTCCATCCCGGACGCCCAGACCTCCCTCGCTAACTGAAGAGCTGGTCGAGCCGGGCTGGTTGGGGCGCCTCGGACAGGCATTGATCGCGCACCCGTTCCTGGCACTGTTTTTACTGTTTGCCTCACTTGCCATCGCCCTGTACGTATCGCGACGCCCTGCTTCACCTGTGCCCCCGGCCCAGCCAGCGACCGCTGCAAGCGCAACGGAATCCAGGCCGGGCATTCCCCAGCCCGAGCCGGTGCCGGCTTCAGAAGCGCCCGCCAGCCCGATTCCTGCCGCTGCGCCGCCCGTCCCCGCTGAAGCTCAAAACCTACCCAACAAGGAAGCAGTGCGTGCAGAAAATCCGAACGGCGGCGAACGCCGTCGAAATCCGCTTGCCGAGGCCGCGAACGCATGCGCTGGCAAAGCCATGGGCGCCAACTGCTCGGTCGTGGATCGCCGCAACGAAAGCCTGAACGGAACATGCGTGGTGCTGCCTGACGAAT